>NZ_CAUDLI010000006.1:0-391595 GCF_958439105.1 Ralstonia flatus
GACCGCGTAAAACACTCGGCTGGCGCACTCCCGCAGAAGCCTTTATTGAGAACTGCGCCAAGCACGGAATCGTCATTGACCCCGCTGTTGCACTTGGAGCTTGAAACCGCCCTTACTTTTCTTTGGCAAGACAAAGAAAAGTGAGTCGTGCCCGGCAGGGTACGAAACACAGATGGACCACCAAGGCAAAACCCAAAAGCCAAAAACCAATCAGGAAACCACCGGCTTCTTAGCCGCCAACAACCCCTTCAACGCCCCCAACCGATCCTTCGGCGACATCGCCGGCATGGTGTCCTCCGGCGTCGGCCCAGCATCCTCCCCAAGCTTCATCTCCGCGATATAGCGCGACGGCTCGCACACCACCGTCTCCCGCGCGCGCTTGCGCTTTTTGCACCAGCTGATATGCAGGCTGCGCTGCGCCCGCGTGATGCCCACATACATCAACCGCCGCTCTTCTTCGATCTTCTCGTCCGTCAGATCGTCGTCTTCGCGGCAGTGCGGCAGGATGCCTTCCTCCACGCCCACCAGAAACACGTGCGGATATTCGAGCCCCTTGCTGGCGTGCAGCGTCGACAGGCGCACCGCATCCGGGTCCTCTTCCTTGCCTTCGAGCATGCTGATCAGCGCGATGGTCTGCGTGAGTTCCAGCAGGTTTTTACCGGCGTCCAGCAGGCCATCGGCGTTGTCGAAACCGGTGGCCTCTTTGTCGTCACCTTCGTCGTCATCCTTCTCCGGCTTGGTGCCCTTGCGCTTGAGCCAGTCGAGAAACTCCAGCACGTTGGTCCACTTGTTCTGCGCCTGGCGCTCGTCGTAGGTGTCGTACAGGTAGGCCTCGTAGTGGATGCCTTCCATCATCTCGTCGAGCAGCGTGGCGGCGGGCTCCTTGGCGGCGCGGTCCGAGAGCCGCACGATGAATTCGCAGAACACCCGCAGCGGCTCCAGCTGCCGCGGCGCGAGTTGCGCTTCGATGCCGCCCATCATTGCCGCCTCGAACAGCGACACCTTGGCCTGCCCCGCGAATGCGCCCAGCACTTCCAGCGTCGCGTTGCCCACGCCGCGCTTGGGCGTGGTAATGGCGCGGATGAACGCGGGGTCGTCATCCGCATTGGCAATCAGCCGCAGATAGGCACACAGATCCTTGATCTCGGCCTTGTCGAAAAAGCTCTGCCCGCCCGAGAGCACATACGGAATGCGCTCGCGCCGCAGGATCTGCTCGAACAGGCGCGCCTGGAAGTTGCCGCGATACAGGATCGCGTAATCGCGAAATTGCGCACGACGCTCGAACTTGTGCGCGGACAGCTTGAAGACGACGCTCTCGGCTTCGTGCTCCTCGTCATTGGCGCTGGTCACGTTGATGGGGTCGCCCATGCCGTGCTCGCTCCACAGCGTCTTCTCGAACAGCTTCGGGTTCTGCGCGATGACCGCGTTGGCGGCGTTCAGGATGCGCACCGTGGAGCGGTAGTTCTGCTCCAGCTTGATCACCTTCAGGTTCGGAAAATCGGTCTGCAGCAGCTTGAGGTTGTCGAGCGTGGCGCCGCGCCAGCCGTAGATGGCCTGGTCGTCGTCGCCCACGGCCGTGAAGGCCGGCGCACGCAGGTGCGAGCCGCCCGCCAGCAGCTTCAGCAGCTGATACTGGCAGGCGTTGGTGTCCTGGTATTCATCGACGAGGAAGTAGCGCAGGCGGTTCTGCCACTTCAGGCGCACGTCTTCATTGCGCGCGAACAGCTCGGCGGGAATCCGGATCAGGTCGTCAAAATCCACCGCCTGATACGCATGCAGCGTCGCCACGTAGTTGCGGTAGACGAGCGCGGCCTGATGGTCGTCGACGTTGTTGTTGGCGAGCGCCTCGGCAATCGCGGTGTCCGGATCGACGAGACCGTTCTTCCACAGCGAGATCGTGCTCTGCACGCGGCGGATCAACTGCTTGTCGGTGGTGGCCAGCTGCTCCTGGATCATCCCGAAGCAATCGTCGGAATCCATGATCGAGAAACGTGGCTTGAGGCCGACATGCTCGGCTTCCGCCCGCAGGATCTGCACGCCCAGCGAGTGAAACGTACAGACCGTCAACTGCTTGATGGGAATGCGCTTGCCGTCTTCGCGCGTCTTGCCGTCCATCAGCTTGGCCACGCGCTCCTGCATTTCCTTGGCCGCCTTGTTGGTAAACGTAACCGCGGCGATGTGCTTGGGCTCGAAGCCCTTGTCGAGGATCAGGTGCGCGATCTTCTGCGTGATCACGCGCGTCTTGCCCGAGCCCGCACCGGCCAGCACCAGGCACGGGCCGTCGAGGTAATGCACACCTTCGGATTGGGCAGCATTGAGCCCGTGGGCGAGACCGGAAGACATGGGAACAGGCGGAAGAAAAAGCAGGCGGGAACGACAGCGGAGGGCGATGGTAGCACGGCGCCTTTGCATCGATTGAGCCGACGAAAGGCCTGTTGCCGGGCCGCCTGCGGAGGTGCCCAATACCGCACCGCACGCGTTTGCGCCCCTCGCTTTTCGCAGGGGCGTTACACCGCTTACGCACCGTTACACGAACGGCGTAAGCGACCCCGCGCGGCACGCCGTTATGGGCAGGACAGCGGCTGAATCGGTCGGCCGCCCACCGGAGAACGCACCATGAACCGCATCGTCAAAGCCCTGGCCATCAGCGCCGTCGCCCTGTCTGCCACCACCGGCGCCTTCGCCCAGACGCAATGGCAAAAGGACCACCCGCGCCGCGCCGAGGTCAATCACCGCCTCGCCAACCAGAACAAGCGCATCCACAACGAAGTGAAGGAAGGCGAAATCACCAAGAGCCAGGCGCGCCAGCTGCACAAGGAAGACCGCCAGATTCGCCAGGAAGAGCGCGACATGGCCGCCCAAAACGGTGGGCACATCACCAAACAGGAACAGCGCACGCTGAACCAGCAGGAAAACCAGGTCAGCCGCCAAATCGGCAAGTAAGTCAAAGCAAGACCAGCCACACCCGCACTCCGGCCACACCACAAGGCGCTCCCGCCAGCGCCCGACGGTGTGGCCGTTGTCTTTGGTCTTTGGCCTTTGACGTTCCTGCCCTAGATGGCGCCTTCAATTTTCGTAAGCGGGCGGAAAAAAAAGACGGGGAACTGTCTGAGCGCAGCGAGTTTTCCCCGTCTCCACCCGGTTACGGAAATTGAAGGAGTCTTTCGCCATCTCGGGCGCGCATTTCTTTGCTTACCTTCTTTGGGCAAGACCAAAGAAAGTGAGTCAGCCCCGGCAGGGGATAAAACAAGGGATGGACCACAAGCACAAAAAATCCAGCCCTCCCCCCTCAACCCGAAACCGCCAAGTCCACCCCAATTGACAATCCCATCCCCCTTCCGTAAATTCCGCCCATCCATCCGGGAGAGCGTGCCCGCCGTACACGGCAAGGCGCCGCCGAAGGGGTAGCACCCGAAAACTCTCAGGCATCCAGGACCGGGCGGATCGGCGGACATGCGTCCGACCGCACTCTGGAGAGCTGGCGCCGCACGACCACTGCGGGCGCCCACCGAAGGGGCTCACGAACGGCGCGCACCGCTATGCGCACCGCTTCGCAATCTCTCAGGTACCAAGGACAGAGGGGCCATCTGCGCAGCTTGTTGATCTTCATGGCGTCACCATGAGGCATCAGGCTGCGCGGATGGCCTTTTTGCTTTTCTGGTTCCCGATCCATGCGCCGCGCCCAGGCCACGGCGGCGCACTCAGCCGAGAGATTCCATGACGCTCCAACACACGCCGCTCAATGCCATCCACCGCTCGCTGGGCGCCCGCATGGTCGACTTTGGCGGCTGGGACATGCCCGTCAACTACGGCTCCCAAATCGAAGAGCACCACGCCGTGCGCCAGGACGCAGGCGTCTTCGACGTCTCGCATATGTGCGTGGTCGACCTCACCGGCGCGCGCGTGCGCGATTTCCTGCGTGGGCTGCTCGCCAACAACGTCGACAAGCTGCAAACCCCGGGCAAGGCGCTCTACAGCTGCATGCTCAACCCGAAGGGCGGCGTGATCGACGATCTGATCGTCTACTTCTTCCGCGAAGACTGGTTCCGCCTGGTGGTCAACGCCGGCACCGCCCCGACGGACCTGGAGTGGATCGTCGCGCAGAACGCCGCCGCCGGCACCGACGTGACCATCACGCCGCGCCGCTCCGACAACAACGCAGGCGCCGAGCCGCTGGGCATCCTGGCCGTGCAGGGCCCGAACGCGCGTGCCAAGACCTACGCCGCGCTGCCCGGCACGCAGGCCGTGGGCGACGCGCTCAAGCCGTTCAACGCCGGCTTCGTCACCGTGGAAAACGTGGGCGAGATCATGGTGGCCCGCACCGGCTACACCGGTGAAGACGGTTTCGAACTGGTGGTGCCGGCCGCGCAGATTGCGGGCGTCTGGGAGCGCCTGCTGCAGGCCGGCGTGCGTCCGGCAGGCCTCGGCGCGCGCGACACGCTGCGCCTGGAAGCCGGCATGAACCTCTACGGCCAGGACATGGACGAGCACGTTTCGCCGCTCGACGCCGGCCTCGCCTGGACGGTCGATCTGCAAAGCGAACGCGACTTCACCGGCAAGGCTGCGCTGCAAGCCGGCGGCCAGCGCGAACAGTTCGTCGGCCTGATCCTGCGCGACAAGGGCGGCGTGCTGCGCGCCCACCAGAAGGTCATCACCCCCGCCGGTGACGGCGAGATCACCAGCGGCACGTTCAGCCCGAGCCTGTCGCTGTCCATCGCACTGGCGCGCCTGCCCAAGGACGTGGCCATCGGCACCGACGTACAGGTCGAAATTCGCGACCGCAAGTTGACCGCGACTGTGGTTAAACTGCCGTTCGTGCGCAATGGCAAGGCGCTGGTCAGCTGAACACCGAATCTGCATTCCCAAATACCCATCTTCCGGAGAAACCTTTCATGAGCAACGTCCCCGCCGATCTGAAATACACCGAACACGACGAGTGGATCCGCGTTGAAGCCGACGGCACGCTGACCATCGGCATTACCGACTTCGCGCAGGAACAGCTCGGCGACATCGTCTTCCTGGAGCTGCCGGAAGCCGGCCGCGCCGTCGCCAAGGACGAAGCGATTGCCGTGGTGGAATCGGTCAAGGCCGCTTCCGACATCTTCGCCCCGGTGGCCGGCGAGATCGTCGCCAACAACGCAGATGCCGCCGGCGCGCCGGAATCCGTGAACGCAGGCGCCTACGAGGCGTGGCTGTTCAAGATCAAGCCGACCAACGCCGACGACGTGAACGCCCTGATGTCGGCTGCTGATTACGAAGCCAAGATCGGCTAAGCCGGTCCTCCGGCCGGTGCGTGCGCCCTGACCTGCGCCGCGCATCGGCCATTGCTTGCATCGCCTGAATTTCGAGCCCTTGCCATGAACGCTCCGCACCCCGCTTCCTCGGCGCTTGCCGCCGAACGCCCGACGTTGGCTGACCTGGAGGCGCGCGACGCCTTCGCGCACCGCCACATCGGCCCGTCTGCCGACGAGCAGACCGCCATGCTCGGCACGCTGGGCTACACCAGCCGCGCCGCGCTGATCGACGCCGTGATCCCGCCGGCCATCCGCCGCCAGGACGGCATGCCGCTGGGCGAATTCACGCAGCCGCTGACCGAAGAAGCGGCGCTCGCCAAGCTGCGCGGCATCGCCGGGCAGAACCGCGTGGTCAAGAGCCTGATCGGCCAGGGCTACTACGGCACGCACACGCCGGGCGTCATCCTGCGCAACATCCTCGAAAACCCCGCCTGGTACACGGCCTACACGCCGTATCAGCCGGAAATTTCGCAGGGTCGCCTGGAAGCGATGCTGAATTTCCAGCAGATGGTGATCGACCTCACGGCGATGGACATCGCCAATGCGTCGATGCTGGACGAAGCGACCGCCGCGGCTGAAGCCATGACGCTGCTGCAGCGCATTGGCAAGTCGAAGTCGACCGTGTTCTTCGTGGCCGACGACGTGCTGCCGCAAACGCTGGAAGTCGTGCGCACGCGCGCCGAGCCGATCGGCGTGCAGGTGGTGACCGGCCCTGCCGCCGACGCTGCCAAGCACGACGCGTTCGGTGTGCTGCTGCAATACCCGGGCGCCAACGGTGCGCTGCTGGGCGATCTGGCGACGTACCAGGCGCTGACCGATGCCGTGCACGCCGCCGGCGGTCTGGTCGTGGCCGCCGCCGACCTGCTGGCGCTCACGCTGCTGGCCGCGCCGGGCGAATGGGGCGCCGACGTCGTGATCGGCAACACGCAGCGCTTTGGTGTGCCGTTCGGTTTCGGCGGCCCGCACGCCGGCTACATGGCCGTGCGCGATGCGTTCAAGCGCTCGATGCCCGGCCGACTGGTCGGCGTGACGATCGATGCGCAAGGCAACCCGGCCTACCGCCTCGCACTGCAAACGCGCGAGCAGCACATCCGCCGCGAGAAGGCCACCTCGAACATCTGTACCGCGCAGGTGCTGCTGGGCGTGATGGCGTCGATGTACGCCGTCTATCACGGCCCGCAAGGCCTGAAGCGCATCGCCCAGCGGGTGCACCGCCTGACCGCCACGCTGGCCGCCGGCCTGCGCGCGATCGGCTACACGCTCGAAGCCGACGCGTTCTTCGACACGCTGACCGTCGCCACCGGCCCGCGCACCGCCAACCTGCACATCGCTGCGCAGGCGCACGGCATCAACCTGCGCCAGATCGACGACGCGCGACTGGGCATCTCGCTGGACGAGACCGTCACGCGCGCCGATGTCGTTACGCTGTGGGACATCTTCGCGCATGCCGCGCACGCCGCCGCACCGGACTTCGACCAGACCGAAGCGGGCGTCGCCGATGCGTATCCGGCCTCGCTCATCCGCCAGAGCGCGTACCTGACGCAGCCGGTGTTCAACGCGCACCACTCCGAGCACGAAATGCTGCGCTACCTGCGCAGTCTCGCCGACAAGGATCTCGCGCTCGACCGCACGATGATCCCGCTGGGCTCGTGCACGATGAAGCTCAACGCCACCGCAGAAATGCTGCCGGTGACGTGGCCCGAGTTTTCGAACATCCATCCGTTCGCACCGGCCGACCAGACCGTCGGCTACCGCGAGATGATCGACCAGCTCGAGCAGATGCTCTGCGCCGCCACCGGCTACGCCGCCGTGAGCCTGCAGCCGAATGCCGGCTCGCAGGGCGAATACGCCGGTCTGCTGATCATCCACGCCTACCACGCCAGCCGTGGCGAAGCGCACCGCAACGTGTGCCTGATCCCGTCGTCGGCGCACGGTACGAACCCCGCATCGGCGCAGATGGCCGGCATGCAGGTGGTCGTCGTGGCGTGCGATGAGCGCGGCAACGTCGATCTGGCCGATCTGGAAAAGAAGGCCGCCGAGCACAGCAAGAACCTCGCGGCGATCATGATCACCTACCCGTCCACGCACGGCGTGTTCGAGGAAGGCGTGAAGCGCGTCTGCGAAATCGTGCACAGCCACGGCGGCCAGGTCTACGTGGACGGCGCCAACATGAACGCCATGGTCGGCACCGCCGCGCCGGGCCACTTCGGCGGCGACGTCTCGCACCTGAACCTGCACAAGACGTTCTGCATTCCGCACGGCGGCGGCGGCCCGGGCGTCGGTCCGGTGGCCGTGGGTGCGCACCTCGCGCCGTTCCTCCCGGGGCGCGCGGCGTCGGGTGAAGATGCCAGCCAGAACATCGGCAATGTGTCGGCGTCGGCGTTCGGCTCGGCGTCGATCCTGCCGATCTCGTGGATGTACATCGCGATGATGGGCGCCGCGGGCCTGACCGCCGCCACCGAGACGGCAATCCTGTCGGCCAACTACGTGGCCAAGCGTCTCGCGCCGTACTACCCGGTGCTGTACACGGGCGCGCACGGCCTGGTGGCGCACGAGTGCATTCTCGACATCCGTCCGCTGCAGAAGGAATCGGGCATCAGCAACGAAGACATCGCCAAGCGCCTGATGGACTTCGGCTTCCACGCACCGACGATGAGCTTCCCGGTGCCGGGCACGCTGATGATCGAGCCGACCGAAAGCGAGCCGAAGGTGGAACTCGACCGCTTCATCGACGCGATGATCGCCATCCGCGGCGAAGTCGACAAGGTGATCTCGGGCGAATTCGACCGCGAAGACAACCCGCTCAAGCATGCGCCGCACACCGCAGCCGTCGTGATGGCCGATGACTGGTCGCACAAGTACACGCGTGAGCAGGCCGCCTACCCGGTGGCATCGCTGCGCGCACGCAAGTACTGGCCGCCGGTTGGCCGCGCCGACAACGTCTACGGTGACCGCAACCTGTTCTGCGCCTGCGTGCCGATGAGCGAGTACGCGCAAGACTGACCCCGGTCGAAGTGAGATGAACGCGGCGGCGGGGCGGCATGCTCCGCCGCCGTGTCACATGTAACGTGGCGCAATCCCTGTAACCTGCTCTCACAACCGCTGCTTTTAGCGTGCCTCGGCCCTTATGGTGACGACAGTTCACCCGATCGACGAGACACCGCCATGCCGATGCTTCAACCTGCCCCGCTCTTCCGTCTGCTTGCGTGTGCTGCCGCTATCGCGGTATGCGGCGCGTGCTCGCCGATACAAGCGGGCGCTGCGGCATCGGCGTATGCCGGCACGCACCATACGGCCGGCCCGGCGCGCGATTGGTGCAGCGTGTCGCCAGCGCTGTCCGGCGAACCTGCGGCTGTCAAGCTGATCGGCCGTGCCACCCAGCACCTCGTGCAGACACCGCACCCGCTGCCGCGTCTGCATACCGAAGGCACGCTGCCGCACCAGGGCATCTACGACGAATCGGTTGCGGCCGCGCGGGACTTCCCGGTCATGCGCGACGCTGCAATGGCCTGGCGACTCACCGGCGACAAGCGCTTCGCCGAACAGGTCGACACCTTCCTGCATGCCTGGGTTGGCACGTATGTCCCCAGCTACAACCCGATCGACGAGACGAAGTTCGATGCGCTGATTCAGGCCTACACGCTTGCGCGCGAAGGCCTCACGCCAAGCACGCGTGAAGAGACGCAACGCTTCCTGCGTACGCTGGCCGAAGGCTATATTGCGCGCACAGAGGCTGCGCGCCAGCCGCTGTCCCACACGTGGGTGAACAACTGGCAAAGCCATCGCATCAAGCTGATGGCAATGTCGGCCGCCGCGCTGGACGATCAGGCGCTGGTCGCGCAGGTGCATCGCCTGTTCCTGCAACAGCTCGCCAATAACGTGCGTCCGGACGGGTCGGTGGAAGACTTTGAGGACCGCGACGCACTTCACTACGTCGTCTACGACCTCGAGCCGCTCACGATGGCCGCGATTGCCGTGCAGCCTTTCGGCCAGCAGTGGCTACATGAGCGCGCAGCCAACGGCGCCTCGCTCGCTGCCGCCATCGATTGGCTCGTGCCGTATGCCGACGGCAGCCGCACGCACGAGGAATATGTCCACTCGCACGTTGCCTTCGACAAGAAGCGAGCCGATGCGGGCCTGCCCGGCTTCTCCGGCATGTGGGAGCCAAAAAGCGCCGGCACCCTGTATTGGCAGGCGGCGCGGCTGGATCCGAAATACCGCACGCTGGCCGAACGGCTCGCCGCCACCGCGCCCGACTGGCTGGCGCTGTGCGCAGCCCGTTGACCGCCGAAGCGTTGTACTGACAGCGCCGCACACAACAACCTGGCGCACGTGGCCACAAGCCGCTTGCCCCCTTTAACGCCCCCGGAGCCTAACCCCATGGCTGTTTCTGTTTTCGACCTCTTCAAGATCGGCATCGGCCCGTCCAGCTCACACACCGTCGGGCCGATGCGCGCCGCGCTGATGTTCGCCTCGGGCCTCGAAGCCGACGGCCTGATGCCGCAAGTCGCCAGCGTGCGCGTCGAGCTGTATGGCTCGCTCGGCGCCACCGGCAAGGGCCACGGCACCGATCGCGGCGTCATCCTCGGCCTGATGGGCGAGGCGCCGGACACCATCGACCCCGACACCATCGAAGACAAGCTGGCGGCGCTGCGCGCCTCGCAGTCGCTGTCGCTGCTGGGCCGTCACGCGGTGCGCTTTACCGAGAAGGAGCACATCGCGTTCTATCGCCGCGAGGCGATGGCCGAGCACCCGAACGGCATGAAGTTCCACGCCTTCGATGCAGCCGGCGAGCGGCTGCGCGAGGCGCGCTACCTGTCGGTGGGCGGCGGCTTTGTCGTCACGGCCGGTGCGCCGAATACACAAGTGCTGGCCGCGCACGACCAGTTGCCGCATCCGTTCCGCAGCGGCAAGGAGCTGCTGGCGATGTGCGAATCGACGGGCAAGTCCATCGCCCGCCTGATGCTCGACAACGAATTGACATGGCGCACCGAAGCCGAAGTGCGCGCCGGCTTGCTCAACATCTGGCACGTGATGCAGGCGTGCGTGGCGCGCGGCTGCCGCACCGAGGGCGAACTGCCGGGCCCGTTCCACGTACGCCGTCGCGCGGCGGAGCTGTATTCACGCCTCACGGTGCAGGCCGAGCGCACGCTGTCCGACCCGCTGTCGGTGATCGACTGGGTGAACCTGTATGCGATTGCCGTGAACGAAGAAAACGCCGCGGGCGGGCGCGTCGTCACGGCGCCGACCAATGGCGCAGCCGGCATCATCCCGGCCGTGATGCATTACTACGACCGCTTCGTGCCCGGCGCGAACGACAACGGCATCGTGGATTTCCTGCTCACCGCCGGCGCGATCGGCATGCTTTACAAGATGAACGCATCGATCTCGGGCGCGGAAGTTGGCTGCCAGGGGGAAGTCGGCGTGGCGTGTTCGATGGCTGCCGGAGCGCTGGCGGCGGTGCTGGGCGGCACGCCTGCGCAGGTCGAAAACGCAGCGGAGATCGGCATGGAGCACAACCTGGGGCTGACGTGCGACCCGGTTGGCGGGCTGGTGCAGATTCCGTGTATTGAGCGCAATGCGATGGCGTCGGTGAAGGCGGTGAATGCGGCGCGCATGGCGTTGCGGGGGGATGGCACGCATTATGTTTCGCTCGACTCCGTCATCAAGACGATGCGCGAGACGGGCGCGGATATGAAGACGAAGTACAAGGAGACGGCGCGGGGTGGGTTGGCGGTGAATATTGTGGAGTGTTGATATTTGGTCTGTGGTTTTTGCGTTGGTGGTCCATCTCCCTTTCGTTCGCTGCCGGGGCTGAAACAAGGGATGGACCACAAACAACAAATCTAGAGCACACATCAAAAAAAAACGCACAAGCCCTCGCCCCCGTCCACTTCTATAATCCGCGCCACAAGAACCCTCTTTGGAGACCCGCAGGATGCAATCCCTCCATCCTCCCAAGCACATTCCGGCAGCGACCCTGCCAGAGCTGACGCTACGCGGCATGATCCTTGGCGCGATCATCACCGTGATCTTTACCGCTTCAAACGTGTACCTCGGCCTGAAGGTCGGCCTGACGTTTTCTTCGGCGATTCCGGCAGCGGTCATTTCGATGGCCGTGCTGCGCATGCTCGGCGGCACGAACATCCTCGAAAACAACATGGTGCAGACGCAGGCGTCTGCGGCCGGGACGCTGTCTTCCATCATCTTCATCCTGCCCGGCCTGGTGATGATCGGGCACTGGCAGGGCTTCCCGTTCTGGCAAACGTTTGGAGTGTGCATGGCGGGCGGCATGCTGGGCGTGGTGTTCACGATCCCGCTGCGTCATGCGATGGTCGTGCAGAGCGACCTGCCTTATCCCGAAGGCGTGGCGGCGGCAGAAATCCTGCGCGTGGGCAGCGGCCAGTCGGCGGACGGTGAAAACGCCGTCGATGACGACGCGGTGCCCGCCGCCACCGGCATGCGCGATCTGGCAGCGGGCGGCATCGTCGCGGCCATCGTGGCGTTTGCTACCAGCGGCCTGCGCTTGCTGGGCGAAGGCGCGAGCTGGTGGTTCGCCGCCGGTGCCGCAGTGGTGCGCTTGCCGCTGGGCTTTTCGACGGCGCTGCTGGGCGCGGGCTATCTGATCGGCCTGGTGGCCGGGCTGGCCATGCTGGTGGGCCTGGTGATCGCCTGGGGCATCGCCGTGCCGTATCTGACCTCGATCACGCCGATGCCGGCCGGCAAGGCGCTCTCTGCGTTCGGCACGGATGTGTGGCGCACGCAGGTGCGCTTTATCGGCGCCGGCGTGATTGCGGTGGCGGCCGTGTGGACGCTGGGCACGCTGATTGGCCCGGTGGTGCAAGGCGCGAAGCGCTCGTTCGGCAGCCTGCGCCCGAAAACCGATAGCGCGCTACGCACCGAGCAGGACATGGCGCCGCGCTGGATCCTCCTGGTGACGCTGGCCATGGTCGTGGTGCTGGTGATCACGTTTGCCGCATTCCTGGCGCCGACCATGCTGTCGGCCGGCTCGCGCTGGACGCTGATCACCTGCGCGGTGATCTTTGCCGTGGTGTTCGGCTTTCTGGTGGCGGCGGCGTGCGGCTACATGGCCGGGCTGATCGGTTCGTCGTCGAGCCCGATTTCGGGCATCGGCATCATCGCCATCACGTTGGTGTCGCTGCTGCTGTTGGCCATCGGCGCGGACAACGGCATCGTGGGTTCGCCCGAAGCGAGCAAGCTCGGCATTGCGCTGGCGATCTTCACCACGTCGGCCGTGGTGGCCGTGGCGACCATCTCGAATGACAACCTGCAAGATCTGAAGACCGGCTGGCTGGTCGGGGCCACGCCGTGGCGCCAGCAGGTGGCGCTGCTGATCGGTTGCGTGGCGGGCGCGGCGGTCATCTCGCCGGTGCTGGAGCTGCTGTATAACGCGTATGGCTTCCCGGGTGCGCTGCCGCGTGCCGGCATGGACGCCGCGCAGGCGCTGTCCGCACCGCAGGCGACGCTCATGACCGCCATCGCCACCGGCATCTTCACGCACCAGCTGGAATGGAACATGGTGATTGCGGGCATCGTCATCGGCGTGCTGCTCATCGCCGTCGACTGGGCGCTCAAGCAGCGTGGCGGTGTCGCGCGGTTGCCCGTGCTGGCGGTCGGCATCGGCATCTACCTGCCGCCGACGGTGAGCACGGTGCTGGTGACCGGCGCGGTGCTGGCGTGGATCATCGAGAAGCTGCTTGCCAAGCGCGCGCGGGCCGCAGGCGTACCGTACGAGCGCTATGCCGAGGTGCCGAACCGCCACGGCGTGCTGCTGGCGTCGGGCCTGATCGTCGGCGAAAGCCTGGTGGGCGTATTGATGGCGGCCATCATCGGCGGCACGGGCAAGGATGCGCCGCTGGCGATCGTCGGTGCGTCGTTTGAAGGCACGGCGCAATGGCTTGGGCTGATCGTGTTCGCCTTGGTATGCTGGGCCTTCGCGCGCCGCGTGCTGGCGGTGCGACCGACTCACTGACCCCATCCCGCATCATGCTGCTCCGCGACGCAACGCAGGCTGACCTGCCGGCCATCCTCGCCATCTACAACGACGTGATCGCCAACTCCAATGCGATCTACACCGAAACACCGGTTACGCTGGAAGACCGCACCGCGTGGCTGGCCTTGCGTGCCACGCAGGGGTATCCGGTGCTGGTGGCCGACGATGACGGGCAAGTTGCAGGCGTTGCATCGTTTGGCGATTTCCGGCCGTACCCGGGCTTTCGCACCACCGTCGAGCACTCGGTGCACATTCACCGCGACTGGCGCGGCAAGGGGCTGGGCAGCCTGCTGGTCGAGGCGCTGTGCGAGCGTGCCGCTGCGCTGGGCAAACACCTCATGGTGGGCGCCATCGACGGTGCCAATGCAGGCTCGATCCGGCTGCACGAAAAGCTCGGCTTCAAGGAAGTGGGCCGCATGCCCGAGGCCGCCATCAAGCACGGCCAGTGGCTCGACCTTGTGTTCATGCAGCGCTGGCTGGAAGCGCCCGGAACGGTCCGCAGCGACTGACCGTTCCGCGATCTCGATGCGTCAGGCGGGCTGCGTTGCCGCCTGCGTCCAGCGCCCGCAACCGCGTCGCACGGTCTCGTGCAGGTTGCGGGTTTCACGTTGCGCCGCGCGGATCCATTCGGCATCCGCATCGCGCCCCTCCACCACCTCACGCACCATGTCGAGCGCGCCTTCGGACGACAGCGCTTCGGCGTGTGCCGACAGCACCTTGCTCGTCTTCAGGATGTGATCGGCCAGCGCACCGCGATTGCCGGTGGCCGGGTCGACGTATTCACCGGCCAGCCCGAAGCGGCATGCCTGGAAGCGGTTGAAGGTGTAGACGAGGTAATCGTCTTCCTCGGGCATGAATGGGCGATCGAGCAGCAGCCAGCGGCCCAGCGCCTGGATATAGGCGGCGACGGCGGCGGCGCGTTCGACGGTCAGCGGGGTGTCCATCACGCGGACTTCGATCGTGCCGAATTCGGGCTTGGGGCGGATGTCCCAATAGAAGTCCTTCATGCTCTCGATCACGCCGGTGGCGTGCATCTTGTCGAAGTACGCGATGAAGGCGTCCCACGTCAGCACGAACGGCGCGCGGCCCGACATCGGGAAGGCGCTGACCGAATTCATGCGCGCGGATGCAAACCCCGTATCCACGCCCTGCACGAATGGCGACGACGCTGCCAGCGCAATGAAGTGCGGTACGTAGCGCGACATGGCGTGCAGCAGATACAGCGCATCGTCGGGATTCGGGCAGCCCAGATGCACGTGCTGGCCGAAGACCGTGAACTGCTTGGCGAGGTAACCGTACAGATCCGAGATGTACTGATAGCGCGGCGATTGCGAAATCTGGCGCTGGCTCCATTGCTGGAACGGATGCGTGCCGCCGCCGCAGATGCCGATATTCAACGCCGTGGCGGCTTCGGCCATGCGGTCGCGCATTTCGCGCAACTGCCAGAGCGCCTCGTCGTGGCTGTGGCAGATGCCGGTGGAGATCTCGATCATCGAATCGGTGATCTCGGGCTTGATGTCGCCGGGGTATTCCTTGCCCTTGAGCATGCGCAGCAGGTCGGGCGACGCCGAGGCGAGGTCGTAGTCGTGACGATTGACGAGCTGCAGTTCCAGCTCGACGCCAAACGTGAGTGCTTCGGATTTCGAGAACGGTTCGAGGGACATGGAAGCCTCTTAGCGGTGTTCGTTGTCTTGCCGCACCTCACCCGCCCAGCGCAGCGACCGCGCAGTCAGGATCGGCGCAGCAATCTGCTGGATCGCCAGCGTGCACAGGATGATGGCCGCCAGCGGCCCGCCTGTCTGCGGATACAGCGCCGCCGTATCGTGCATCAGCAACCATGACAATCCCGACATGGGGCCGAGCGCCAGGCCGAGCGCAATGCTCTGCCGCATCGACAGCCCCGAAAACGAGCCCAGCGCCGTGGTGGCCGCCAGCTTGGCAATGAAGCGCGACAGCACCAGCGCCACCGCCGCCACACCGCCGATCGCCCAATCCGATGCCTTGAGCGGCAGGCCGAGCGACACGATCATCACCACGATCAGGATGCTGCCCGCGCTGCCGAAGTGCGACGGCCAGACGCGCGGGTGATCGTCCTGGTGCTTGAACACGACGCCCGCCAGCAGCAGCGTGAGCGGCACCGACAGCTTCAGCAGCTTGGCCATCGCCAGGGCAAACAGCACCAGGCCCACGAGCACCAGAAACGCGTAGTGATCGTCACCCGCCATGCGGTGATACAGCGCATGGCCCACCTTGCCGACCACCCAGGCCAGGAGCACGGAGCCTGCCAGCAGGTACAGCGGGTGGATCAGCGCAGCCGCCCAATGGCCGTATTCGCTATGCAGCCAGCCGGCGGTCAGCGGCACCAGCACGCTGGCGTAGATGCTGTTGAGCGCGCCCAGGGAGAGCAGTCGCTCCGTCACCTGGCCTTCTGCACGCAGTTCGTTCTTGAGTTGCAGGAGCACCGTCGGAGACGTGGCCACCGCGATGGCGCCTGCGGCCACCGCCACGGGCGTCGCCACGCCAAACAGCTGCAGCACCCAGGTGACCAGGCCCCAGGTCAGCAGGCTTTCGAAGCCGCTGGTGAGCAACAGCCAACGATTGGCACGCAGCCATTCGAACGACAGCCGGTGCCCCAGCTCGAACAGCGCCAACGCCAGCGCCATCTCGATCAGGATGTGGGTCTGCTCGAGCATGTCGGTGTCGATGAGCGGGCGGCCGAGCACGCCGGCCACCAGCCCCGCTACCGCATAGCCGACGATGCGCGGCAGCTTGAGCGCCGCGCGCGCAAACTCGCCGCACAACGCCGCGCCAACCAGCGCCAGCCCGATCCAGAAAAGGCCGCCAGGAGCGGGCGGCCACGAAGGGAAGAGATCGTGAAGTCCTGCCATGGCCGACATGGTACCCGAAGCCCTCATCCGGGAAAGTCAGCCAAGCACTGACACGCGTTAGAGTCGCGTTACACGATATTTAATAAACGATCGGTGATTTTCGACGCAGAAGACAACAACTCTGCGTTTGGAGCCGCCGGCCGCAGGCAAAGAAAAACCGCCCCGGAGGGCGGTTTTCATACTGCAAATGGCTGAGAGCCGGTCGGATTACTTGCCGCCGACGCTCTCCAGCGGCGTCCACTTGCCGCCGGTGACCTTGTAGACGGTGATGCCGCCGTCCTTCAGGTCGCCCTTGTCGTCATAGGCGTAGTGCTTGGCGGTCACGCCTTGCGTGTTGGTAGCAGCCAGGATCGGCAGGTACTTGGCCGGGTCGGACGAGCCGGCAGCCACCATCGCCTTCATCAGGGCCATCGCGCCGTCGTAGGCGTACGGCGAGTACGTCTGCACCGGCGTGCCGAAACGCTTCTCATAGCGGGCCTTGTAGCCAGCGCCGCCCGGCATCTGTTCCAGCGGCAGACCGGCCAGCGATGCCACCATGCCTTCAGCCGCTTGCGGGCCGGCCAGCTTGATGAAGTCGTCGGTCTTGGACATTTCGCCCGACATCAGCGTGGACTTCATGCCCAGCTCGCGCATTTGCTTGAGCAGCGGGGCCGATTGACCTTCGGCGCCACCGTAGAACACGGCGTCCGGGTTCTTGCTCTTGATCTGCGTGAGGATGGCCTTGAAGTCGCTGGCCTTGTCGTTGGTGAATTCGCGACGCACGATGGTAGCGCCGGCAGCCTTGGCAGCCTTCTCGAACTCGTCGGCCAGACCTTGGCCGTAGGCCGTGCGGTCATCCACGATGGCGATGTTCTTGTAGCCCAGCTTCTTGACGGCGAACGTGCCGACCACCGAACCCTGCTGGGTGTCGGAAGTCATCATGCGGAACGTCGTCTTGTAGCCTTGCTTGGTGTATTCCGGCGCGGTTGCCATGGCGATCTGCGCGATGCCGGCCTGGTTGTACACGCGCGACGCCGGGATGCTGGTACCCGAATTGAAGTGGCCGAGCATGCCCTTGATGCCGCTGTCCACGAGTTTCTGGGCGACTGCCGTACCGGTCTTCGGGTCAGCCTGGTCGTCTTCCGCCATCAGCTGGAACTTGACGTCCTTGCCGGCGATCTTCGGCTTGGTGGCGTTGAACTCTTCAACGGCCAGCGTCGCGCCGTTCTTCATGTCCGTGCCGTATTGCGCTTGCGGACCCGACATCGGGGCAGCAAAGCCCAGCTTGATGACTTCCTGGGCCGATGCGGCGCTACCCAGCGCACACAGCGCGGCGGCCACCCACAGTTGCTTCAATTTCATTTGTGCGTCTCCTAGTTCAAACGCAATTTGGATCAATAGCGCGGCGGGATCACCGCCGCCCTCCTCCCGCTTCGCATCCCATCCGCACCCGTCGTGCGAATGGAACCGCGAATCCTGCTCGTGCTCCCCGTCAGCCGATGGTCATCAGGCTGGCGTTGCCACCCGCGGCGGCCGTATTGACCGACAGCGAACGCTCGATCAGCAGGCGCTCCAGCGCCAGCCCTTCCCCGCCATGCGGCAGGCCTTGCACCCCCACGATCGGGCCGGCACGTCGTGCCAGTCCTTCGCAGATGGCGCGCAGATGGTCCGAATCGCCGTGATGCAGCACCGCATCAAACGCCGCTTCGTCGGTCGACCCGACCACGCGGACGCGCGATTGTACTGCCGCCGGCAAGCCCCGAAGTACCGCTTCGATGGCAGGGTTTTCCTGCACAACGGCCATGCTGCCGACCGCCAGCACGGCTGCCAGTTGGCGTAGCCAATCTGCCGGATCGGCCGCCACGCACAGCACCGCTTCACGCGGCAACAGCGTGTAGGTGTTGCGCTCGCCGGTCGGGCCGGGCAGCGTGGCGGTAGCGCCCGTGGCCGAGGCCGCAGCCAGGCGCTCGCACAGCGCCGCCAGTTCTGCCGACTGCTTGCGCGCCCAGTCCGTCAGCGCGTCGAACGGCGCCAGCAGCGCGCGGCGCGCGTCGGTATCGACTTCCGTACCGGCACCTGCGGTGAGTTGCAGCGCGGTGCGCATGGCGTCCTGCGGGCAGGTCGACAGCAAACGCAGCAGATACAGCGGGCCGCCGGCCTTGGGACCCGTGCCCGACAGGCCTTCGCCGCCAAAGGGCTGCACGCCCACCACCGCGCCGACGATATTGCGGTTCACATACAGGTTGCCGACGTGCGCGCGGTCGACCACGTGCGCGATGGTTTCGTCGATACGCGTGTGGATGCCCAGCGTCAGGCCGTAGCCCGTACCGTTGATCTGCTCGATCAGCTTCGTCAAACCGGTGTTGTCGGCCGACCGCTTCCAGCGCACCACGTGCAGCACGGGGCCGAAGATCTCACGCGTCAGGTCCGACAGGCTGTCGAGTTCGATCACCGTCGGCGGCACGAACGTGCCGTGCGCGCATGCGGCCGGCACCGGTGCCTGATGCACGCGGCGGCCCTTGGCGCGCATCGCTTCGATGTGGCCGACGATGTTGTCGCGCGCTTCGGCGTCGATCACCGGGCCCACGTCGGTGGCGAGTCGATCCGGATTGCCCATCGCCAGTTCGGCCATGCCGCCCTTGAGCATCGCCAGCACGCGGTCGGCGACGTCATCCTGCAGGCACAGCACACGCAGCGCCGAGCAACGCTGCCCCGCCGAATCAAACGCAGACGACAGCACATCGGCCACCACCTGCTCGGCCAGCGCCGACGAATCGACAATCATCGCGTTCTGACCGCCGGTCTCGGCAATCAGCGGGATCGGCGCGCCGTTGGCATCCAGGCGGCCGGCCAGCGTGCGCTGCAGGATGCGCGCCACTTCGGTCGAGCCGGTGAACATCACGCCCTTGGTGCGCCCGTCCTTCACTAGCGCCGCGCCGACAGTCTCGCCGCGGCCCGGCAGCAGTTGCACGGCACCGGCCGGCACGCCGGCTTCGCGCAGGATGCGCACGGCTTGCGCCGCAATCAGCGGGGTCTGTTCTGCGGGCTTGGCCAGCACCGGGTTGCCCGCAGCCAGCGCGGCGCTGACCTGGCCGGTGAAGATCGCCAGCGGGAAGTTCCACGGGCTGATGCAGACCACCGGGCCCAGCGGACGGTGCGTGTCGTTGGAGAACCCGCCGCGCACCTGTGCCGCGTAATAGCGCAGGAAGTCGACGGCTTCGCGCACCTCGGCGATGGCGTTGGACAGCGTCTTGCCGGCCTCGCGGATGATCAGACCCATCAGGTGCTGCATCTCGCCTTCCATCAGGTCGGCGGCACGATCGAGCAGCGCGGCACGCGCTTCCGGCGGCGTGGCTTGCCAGATCGGGGCGGCGGCGGTGGCGGCCGACAGCGCGGCATCCACGTCGGCTTCGGTCGCTTCCGTCACATGGCCGACGATGTCGCGCAGGTCCGCCGGATTGCGCACCGGCTGCCGAAGTTGCGATGGCCCCCCCACATACGGCGCGTCACCGATGGTCGGCTCGGCGGTCCAGACCGTGCTGGTGCCGGCAAGAAGGGCGGACGACAACGACGCCAGGCGCTGCTCGTTCGCCAGGTCGATGCCCGACGAGTTTGCGCGAACGTCACCGTAAAGGGCGCGCGGCAGCGGAATCTTCGGATGCGGCAGGCCGAGCGTCCCTTCATCGGCGTGCATCTTTTCCACCACCGCCACCGGGTCGGCGACGAGGTCGTCCAGAGGAATCGACTCGTCCGCAATGCGGTTCACGAACGAGGTGTTGGCGCCGTTTTCCAGCAGACGGCGCACGAGGTAAGCCAGCAGCGTTTCGTGCGTACCGACCGGCGCGTAGATGCGGCACGGGCGGTTCAGCTTGCCCGGCTTGTTGCCGACGACCTGCTCGTACAGCGGCTCGCCCATGCCGTGCAGGCACTGGAATTCGTATTGGCCGGGGTAATAGTTCTGGCCGGCCATGTGATAAATGGCCGCCAGCGTGTGCGCGTTGTGCGTGGCGAACTGCGGGAAGATCGCCTCGGGCGCGGCCAGCAGCTTGCGCGCGCAGGCCAGGTACGACACGTCGGTGTAGACCTTGCGCGTGTAGACCGGGTAGCCCTCCAGGCCGTCGACCTGGGCGCGCTTGACCTCGCTGTCCCAGTACGCGCCCTTCACGAGGCGGATCATCAGGCGGTGCTTGCTGCGACGGGCCAGGTCAATGATGTAGTCGAGCACGAACGGGCAACGCTTCTGGTAGCCCTGCACCACGAAGCCGATGCCGTTCCAGCCGGCCAGCTCAGGCGCGAAGCACAGGCGTTCCAGCAGGTCGAGCGACAGCTCCAGGCGGTCGGCTTCTTCGGCATCGATGTTGATGCCGATGTCGTATTCGCGGGCCAGCATCGCCAGGCCCTTCACGCGCGGATACAGCTCGTTGATCGTGCGGTCGTATTGCGCGCGGCTGTAGCGCGGGTGCAGCGCCGACAGCTTGATCGAGATGCCCGGCCCTTCGTAGATGCCGCGCCCGCCCGAGGCCTGCCCGATCGCGCGGATGGCCTGCTCGTACGACGCGAGGTAGCGCTGGGCGTCTTCCTCCGTCATCGCGGCCTCGCCGAGCATGTCGTAGGAATAGCGGAAGCCTTCGGCCTCGAACTTGCGCGCATTGGCCAGCGCTTCGGAAATGGTTTCGCCGGTGACGAACTGCTCGCCCATCAGGCGCATCGCCATGTCCACGCCCTTGCGGATCAGCGGCTCGCCGCTCTTGCCGATGATGCGCGTGAGCGCCTTCGACAGCCCGGCTTCGTTGTGCGTGGCGACCAGCTTGCCGGTCAGCAGCAGGCCCCAGGTGGCGGCGTTCACGAACAGCGACGGGCTCTGGCCCAGGTGCGAATGCCAGTTGCCGTTGCTGATCTTGTCGCGGATGAGCGCGTCGCGCGTGGCCTTGTCGGGAATGCGCAGCAGCGCCTCGGCCAGGCACATCAGCGCCACGCCTTCCTGGCTCGACAGCGAGAATTCTTGGATCAGGCCCTGCACCAAGCCTTCGCGGCCGGTGCCGACCTTTTGCGTGCGGAGCTTGCCGGCGAGGTCACGTGCGAGCTGCTTGGCTTCCGAGGCCAGCGCGCCCGGCAGGCGGGCCTGCTCCAGCAGCATCGGAATGGCGTCGGTTTCCGGCCGGCGGTAGGCGGCGGTGATGGCAGCGCGCAGGACCGACTGCGGTTGCACGCTTTGCGCAAATTCGAGGAACGGTTGCACTGTGGGCTCGTCACCCTCGTGCACGTCCGAGACGGCTGCGGCGGCGGACGGGAGGCCATCCGCCGCCGGGCCGTTTGCATCAGTTGGCAGCTGCCCCCGCTCCACTTGATCCAGATACGTGAAGATCGCCTGCTTGATCAGCCAATGCGGCGTGCGGTCAATGGACTGCGCAACGCGCTTGAGGCGTTCACGCGAAGCATCGTCCAGCTTGACCCCGAGGGTGGTTGTAGCCATGTGGGTTCCTATCCAGAGCTGCCATTGCCTGGCTTGTGGCCGGCAAATTGGGCGGATCATACGCCTGGCGATCCCGAAGGTGCAACCTAGTAAAACCCCTTGGTTCGAAATGGGTAGATTGGGGTGCAACCGCAGAGGGTGATGGGGGCTTTGGGGCGACTTTTATTGTTTTGGTGGGTGGGTTTTTTGGCTTTTGGTGCATCCCTTGTTTCATCCCCTGCCGGGGATGAAAGGGAGGTGAACCCCCAACCCTTAAATGCTCAGATCCTCAAAGGATCAAATCCGCAGCGGATCAATCTCCAGCTGCCACCGCACGCCCTTGACCGTTTTGCCGATCTGCGCAAAACCGTCCGTCCACGCGGCCAGTAGCTTCTGCAACGCCACGCGCGAGCCGCTTTCCACCAGCAGTTGCGCCCGCTCGCGGTTGGCCAGGCGCACCATCGTCATCGGCACCGGATCATGCAAAAACACCGGCGCGCCCAATTCAGCGGCCAAGGCTTCACCAGCCGAACGCGCGGCGCCCAAAAACTCCAGCGCGCGTGCGACCTCCTTGTGCTCTGCGGTCAACAACGCCTGATAGGCAAACGGCGGCAGCCCGGCCTGTTTGCGCTCCCGCAGCAGCTGGCGCGCAAAACCGTCGTAGTCGTGCCGAACCAGCGCCTGCAGCGCCGGTGCGTCGGGATACCGGGTCTGAATCAGCACCTCGCCGGCCAAGCCCGCCCGGCCCGCGCGGCCCGCCACCTGCATCAGCGAGGCAAAGAGATGCTCCCCCGCGCGGAAATCGTGCGAGAACAGCGAGGAATCGGGCGCGACCACGCCCACCAGCGTTACGCGCTGGAAGTCATGCCCCTTGGCGACCATCTGCGTGCCGATCAGGATGTCGACGCTGCCTTCGTGCACGGTGTCGAACAGCGCTTCGGCGCTGCCCTTGCGGCGGGTGGAATCGGCGTCGATGCGGGCGACGCGGGCCTGCGGAAACAGCTCGCCGAGCGTCTCTTCGATGCGCTGGGTGCCGCGCCCGAGCGGCGCGATGTCGACGTTGCCGCAGTCTGGGCAGTGATGCGGGATGCGCGATTCGTACCCGCAGTGGTGGCAGCGCAGGCGCCGCTCCGGCTTGTGCAGCACCAGGTACGCCGAGCAGCGCGGACAGCCCGACAGCCAGCCGCACGCGTCGCAGGACAGCACAGGCGCGTAGCCGCGGCGGTTGAGGAACAGCAGGCTTTGTTCGCCGCGCGCCAAGCGATCGGCAATCGCGTCGACAAGCGGTTTGGACAATCCATCGCGAATCTGGCGCCCCGCGCGGCGTTCCAGGTTGAGGTCGATGAGCGACACGCGCGGCAACACCGCTTCGGCCTGCGCGCGTTGCGAGAGCGTCAGGCGTGTGGTGGCGGTCTGCTCGGCGCGCCACCAGGTTTCCAGCGACGGCGTGGCGGAGCCCAGCACCACGGGAATGTTGCGCTGCTTGGCACGCCATAGCGCCAGGTCGCGCGCCGAATAGCGCAGACCCTCCTGCTGTTTGTACGACGTGTCGTGCTCCTCGTCGACGAGGATGAGCGCGAGGTTGGGCAGCGACGCCAGCATTGCCAGCCGCGTGCCGAGCACGATGCGCGCTTCACCGCGATGCGCGGCCAGCCAGTTCAGCGCGCGCGGCTGTTCGGCCAGACCGCTGTGCAGCGCTGCCATGGGCACGCCGGGAAAACGCGCCGCAATGCGTGCCTCCAGCTGCGGCGTCAGGTTGATCTCGGGCACCAGCATCAGGACCTGCGCGGCGGGGTCGCGCGCCAGGGCGTCGGCGATGGCGTGCAGGTAGACCTCGGTCTTGCCGCTGCCGGTCACGCCATACAGCAGGAACGGGCTGAATGTGCCGGCCGCCCCGGCCTGGGCAATGGCCGCCACGGCGGCGGCCTGTTCGCCGTTCAGGGCGGGCGCAATGGAAGGCGCCGGCAGTTCGAGCGGTTGCGGCAGCAGCGCCTTCGGCCGCAGTTCTGCGCGCAGCCAGCCGACGGTCGTCCAGTCCCGCAGCTTGGCGACGGCCTGCCCGTGCAGTTCAACGGCAGCGCTGGTGGACAGCTCGCCGTCGCCGGTCAGCGCTTCGGCCAGGCGCATGGCGCCGGACGCACGTTTCGGAATGCTGTCCAGCAACGCGGCCCGCGCCGGTTCAAACATCAAGTAGACGGTTTCGTTGGCCTGCCGGGCGAGGTTGTCCCAGCTGCCCGGCGTGCGCCACAACGGCGGCAGCGCGGGCAACGTCACCTCACCGAGCGCACGGTGGTAGTAACCGGCAGCAAATTCGGCGAGCGCCCGCCATTCGGCGTCGAGCGGCGGCACCCAGTCCAGCACCCGCTCCACATCGCGCAGCTTTTCCTGCGGGACATCGGTGGTTGCGGCAGTTTCGACCACCAACGCCACCACGCGCCGGTTGCCGAACGGCACCACCACGAGTTGCCCAGGCAGCAAGGGTTGCCCGCACCGGTAATCGAACACGGCATCGAGCGGTGTATCGATCACCACACGCGCAATGGCAGCCGACACCTTGGCATCAGAGAACGCGGCGTCGACGAGGGCGGTGGTCATGCTTGGCGCAAACGGTTGAATTGCAAAGAGATTGTTGCGATGCAGCGGCGCTTTCTGCACCTGGGAAATGCGTCTTGCCCATCTCACCTTGCCTTCGCAGCCATCGCCATGGTCGGTTCAATGTTCAAGTAGTACTTGAGGTTTATGCCTTGGCGCCCTGATCGGCGACCGTTTTCCGGTCTATCCACACGGCCTGTGGATAACTTTGTTGAAAAGTCGGCCGCTGCGCCCGCGAAGGCCGGCAGATGCGCCGTTTTTCTAGCTTGCACGATTTACGCGCACGCGGCTTTCTTTCAGAAAAATCAAACACTTATGCGTTGGCTGCACAGGGCGCTCCCTGTTGCGCCGCGGAAAGAACCCGCCGCGACAGCTTTGTGCATAAGTCAAGTCTTGACAGCCGGCTTACGCACCAGAAAGCGCGAAATAAATCGCTTGACACCCTCCTCGGGCGAGATGGGGCCAGCGGCACGCGAGTAGTCACTCACCCCGACTGCACCAAAGCGGCGAACATTCCACTCGTGCCCCCGACTTCACGCACTACTGCGGCACGATTCAAACGCTATCGCACCGCAGCATTGATCTCAATCGTGTGACTTCGCTTTCGACCGCAACGCGCGGCTGAAGCTGTGCACTTCGTCGACCAGCACCGATACGGCTTCGGGTGGCGTGAACTGCGAGATGCCGTGGCCAAGGTTGAAGATGTGGCCATCGCTGCCGCCGCCGGCTGCGTAGTCTTCCAGCACGCGGCGCGCTTGCGCGCGAATCGCTTCCGGCTCGGCAAACAGCACGGTCGGGTCCAGGTTGCCTTGCAGAGCAACGCGGCCCGCCGTTCGCTGGCGGGCGCGCTGCAGGTTCACGGTCCAGTCCACACCCAGCGCGTCGGCACCGGTGTCGGCCATGGCTTCGAGCCACAGGCCACCGCCCTTGGTGAAGAGGATGACCGGCACACGCTGGCCGTCGGCGCCGGCGCGAATGCCTTGCACCACGCGCGCCATGTAGGCCAGCGAGAACTCATGGTAGATGCCGTCGGCCAGCGCCCCGCCCCACGTATCGAAGATCTGCACAGCCTGGGCACCGGCATCGATCTGCGCGTTCAGATAGTCGATCACGGCCTGCGCGTTGATCTCCAGGATGCGGTGCATCAGCTCCGGGCGCGCGTAGAGCATCGACTTGACGGTGCGGAAGTCGTCCGAACCGCCGCCTTCCACCATGTAGCAGGCGAGCGTCCACGGGCTGCCCGAGAAGCCGATAAGCGGCACGCGCTGGCGGCCGTCCTGGACGAGCGCTCGGCGGATTTCCGCCACGGCGTCAAACACGTATTGCAGCGACGACATGTCCGGCACGGACAGCGCCGCCACATCGGCTTCCGTGCGCACCGGCTTGGCAAAGCGCGGCCCCTCGCCTTGCGCGAACGACAGCCCCAGGCCCATGGCGTCGGGCACGGTCAGGATGTCGGAAAACAGGATTGCCGCGTCCAACGGGTAGCGATCCAGCGGCTGCAACGTCACCTCGGTCGCATACGCCGGCGACTTGGCCAGGCCGAGGAAGCTGCCGGCCCGCGCGCGCGTGGCGTTGTACTCGGGCAGATAGCGGCCCGCCTGGCGCATCAGCCACAGCGGCGTGTAGTCGGTCGGCTGGCGGCGCAGGGCGCGCAGGAAGGTGTCGTTGGCGAGCGGTGCGGACATGGCGATGGACTCTTTGGGAGGGCGCCATTGTAAGGGATGGGCCCCCAGAGGCTGGCTCGCGCATCCGCGCTGTCCTCACGACGTTTTGCGCAGGATCTAATCCTCGCGTTCGCGCCGCCGGCGCGCGGTGGTCTGGGGCAGGGACGCCCGGAGAGCCGGCTCAGGCGATGGCGCCGCCCGTCGCCTGAGACGCAGCGATCAGTCTGCGCGACGTCATTACCATTTGACGCGCCAAGGCCGCGCGCCAATTGAACGCGGCTGCCTTGCGTGGGAGCATCCCGCCCCATCGTCCCGGGCGGATCTGCCACGCACCATGCAGCATTTCGATTACTACAGCTGGCTGTTCACCCTTTCCACACCGGCCCTGCTGGCCGTTTGCTTTATTTCGCTGGGGCTCGTGTCGGCCGCGGCGTCGGTCGGGTCTGCCGCACTGGCGCGCTTGTGGCCGATCCGGCCCGGCGCCAACATCATCGGCACGCTCCTGACCGGCTTGCTGGTGCCGACGGCGGTAATCATCGGCTTCATCTCCAGCGACATCTGGACCCAGAACGCACGCGCCGAAGCTGCCGTGGAACGCGAAGGCATTGCCGCTGCCGAGGCACTGCGCATTCTCGATGCACTGCCCAGCCACCTTGCCGTCCCCATCCGGGTCGCATTGCTGGCGTACGTGCACAGCGCCGTCGAAGACGAATGGCCCGCTATGGCACAACGTCGCGCCAGCCCCGCGACAGGCCGCGCGTTTATGCAGTTGCGCGAGGCGCTGTGGACAGCCCGCCCGGAGAGTGCACTGGCACCGCCCACCTCGTCGATGGACGTCCGCCGGATGGACGCGCCGCAGCATATCGCCCACGAACTCGACGAGCTTGCCAAGCGACTGGATACCATCGAAAACGCGCGTGCTACACGGCTGCAGCTGGCGAAGCGTCAACTCAGCGGGATCAAGCTGGCGGCGATGGCATGGCTGCTGTTCACCAACGCGTTCGTAATCGCTGAGCTGCATCGCACCGCCGCCCGCGAGCGCCGCATTGCGCTGACGCTGTTCACCGCGGGTTTTGGGATGATCTTCTTCCTGCTGGTGCTACACGACCGGCCCTTTGCCGGCAGCGTGACCATCAGCGCATCGACGCTCTCAGCGCTGGTGGACTGAGCCCTTCCTCAGCCCGCCCCCCGCACGGCAGGCACTCAGGCGTTGCGCAGCTTGAACAGCCCGACCGTGCGTGCCAAACCGTGCGCCTGTTCGTTGAGCATCGACGATGCGGCGGTCGACTGTTCCACCAGCGCGGCGTTCTGCTGCGTGGCCTGGTCCATCTCGGCGACGCTGCGATCGATCTGGCTGATCCCGGTGCTCTGCTCGTGCATTGCGCCGTCGATCTCGCCGATGATGCGCGCGACACGCTCGATGCCCTGCACGATTTCCTGCATCGTGGCGCCCGCGGCCTGCACGCGTTGCGCGCCGGTCTTCACGCTGGCTTCCGATGCCTGGATGAGGTCCTTGATCTCGCGGGCGGCCGTGGCGCTGCGTTGCGCCAGCGTGCGCACCTCGCCGGCCACCACGGCAAAGCCGCGGCCGTTCTCACCGGCGCGGGCGGCTTCCACTGCAGCGTTCAGCGCGAGGATGTTGGTCTGGAACGCAATGCTGTCGATCACGCCGATGATCTCGGTAATGCGCGCCGACGACTTGGCGATCTCGTCCATCGTGCTGACGGCGCTGGAGACCACTTCGCCGCCGCGCATGGCGGCATCGCTTGCGTCGCTCGCCAGGCGCGTGGCCTGCACGGCCGCGTCGGCGGAGTTCTTCACGCTGGTGGTCAGCTCCGTCAGCGCGGCAGACGTTTCCTGCAGGTTGCTGGCCGAAACCTCGGTGCGGTTGGAGAGATCACGGTTGCCCGCTTCGATCTCGCCGGTGGCGGATTTCATGCTGTCGACACTGGCGCGCACTTCCAGCAGCACTTCGCCGATCTTGTCGATGAAGGTGTTGAACGACGCGCTGATCTGCGCGACTTCATCGTTGCCGACCACGGGCAGACGGTGCGTCAGGTCGCCGCCGCCAGAGCCGATGGTGTCCATCGCATCGCGCACCTCCGACAGGCGGCGGAACGACTGCGACGTGAAGAACGCGGCGATGCCCACGGCGGCCAGCGTCAGCAGCACCATGGCCACGGCCAGCGCCTTGACGACGTTGCGCAAACCGGCGGTGGCTTCAGCCTTGTCCAGCGCAATCACGAGATACCAATCGGTGCCCTGCACGGCTTGCGCCTTGAGCAGTTTCGGCGCACCGGCCAGCTCAACCTCCAGCGGCGACGTCGCCTTGGCCAGGTTGCTGAGCGTGTCGGCGGTGAGCGAGGCCGCCACGTCGGTGGCCGGCTTGAGCATCAATTTCGCATCCGGATGGGCAATCACCTGGCCGTCCTTGGCGACCACGAAGGCGAGGCTCGACGGTGTCGGGTGGACCGCCGCGACCACCTCGCGCACGCCGTCCAGCGGCACGGCGCCGGACAACGCGCCGGTGGTTTCGCCGTTCTTGACGAGCGGCGCCGCAAACGAAACGTACGGCACGCCGGTCGACACGTCGCCGTAGGGCTTGGTGACGAGCAGCTGGCCTGCGGCAATGGCTTGCTTGTACCAGGGGCGGCCGGTCGGGTCGTAATCCTTGGGCGTGGTGGCGCTGGTGGAGATGAAGCTCTTGTCGGTCCAGCCGATCGTGATGATGGGGAAGCCGTTGGCGTCGCCCATGTGCTTGCCGAAGCCTTGCGGATCGCCATGCTCGATCACGCCGGCGGTCGCCTTGACGGCCTGCGCCTTCGCCGCGACCCATTTGTCGATGGCGAGCGTGTTGCCGCTGGCAATGGCTGCGAGGTTCTGGTCGATCGATTCCATCGTGTTCGAACGCACGATGGAGTACGTGGCCGCGCCGGACAGCGCGAGGGCACCAATCACGGTGGCCGATGAGATGAGCAGAATTCGGGTGCGGAGAGAGGAGATCATGTTTCTTCTAGGCCAAACGTTTTCCATGAATCTGACTGCGAACGGTATTTGCCGCAGCGCCCTCCAG
Organism: Ralstonia flatus; assembly: GCF_958439105.1. Lineage (NCBI taxonomy): Bacteria > Pseudomonadati > Pseudomonadota > Betaproteobacteria > Burkholderiales > Burkholderiaceae > Ralstonia > Ralstonia flatus. The sequence continues at coordinate 28,960 of NZ_CAUDLI010000006.1, forward strand.
AACCGACTGCTGGCTGTCGGGGGCCACCCAAGCTGCTACGGCAGTGCGCAGACGAACTTGAGGCGCCAAAACCCCGTCCCCACGAACGGATGGCTGCTATAACGGAAAGCGTTTCTCATCATTGCCCAGGCAATTCACCCCTTGAAAACCCAACCCCATGCACGACGCGCTCCACATCGACCCGGCCACCGGCGACATTCGGTTCGCTGACATCCGCATCACCCCGCAGACACGCCCCGACGATCTGCCCGCGCGGTTTGCCGTCGGGCCGGTGCGGCCGGTCAGCGTCGAGGGCAAAGAGGTCCCCTGCCAGTTCGCAACGGTGGCCGCGCTGGACGACACCACGCCCGTCACCGTCAGCCTGCGGTTTGAAGCCGATGCGCTCGTCAGCGTATTCGTCGAGCTGGCGCAGCCGGTTTCGTACGACGTCATCGGCGTGGTTGAACAACGCCACCGCCGTTGGATCGCCAGCAAATTGGGCAAGGACCCGGGCGGCCTGACGGACTATCCGTGGGGCAGCGCCGGCGTGGCGCAGGACAAAAGCGGTGGGGTGCACATCTTTCTGCACAACCGCAACAACACCTGGGCGCGTTGAACGCGTCGAATGGGTTGTAAGACACCCCGGCATCGGCCCGAATTGCCGCCCCGGCACCGTTTGCAGTACCGTCGCTGGTATTCCCACCGGAGCCGGGAGCCCAGCGCCATGGCCGTGCTGTTCACCATCCTGAAGATTGCCGTCGTGCTGGTGCTGGTGTCGTCACTGGCCGAGGCGATCGTTTTGTCGCTGCGGAACGGCTGGGCCAACTACGATTGGAAGGCCGCCGGCGTGTCTGTGGTCGATTTCCTGGTACGCGAGTACCCACTACGCTGGCTGCTGCCGCTGGCGTTCTGGACGCAGGGGCTGGAATGGGTCTACCAGCATCGCCTCTGGACGCTGCCGATGGACCACTGGACGGGCTGGGCCGCGTGCTTTCTCGGCCAGGAGTTCTGCTACTACTGGTACCACCGCGCCGCGCACCGCGTACGCTGGTTCTGGTGCACGCACGCCATCCATCACTCGCCGAATGACTTGAACCTCTCGGCCGCCTACCGCTTCGGCTGGACGGGCCGGTTGACCGGCACCCTCGCCTTCTTTGCGCTGGCGCCGCTGCTGGGCATGCCGCCGCGCATCGTCCTGATGCTGCTGTCGCTCAATCTGCTGTACCAGTTCTGGATCCACGCCACATGGATTCCCCGCCTGGGGCCCCTGGAATGGGTGCTGAATACGCCCTCGGCGCACCGCGTGCATCACGCGTCCAACCTCGAATACCTGGACGGCAACTACGGCGGCGTGCTGATCGTGTTCGACCGGCTGTTCGGCACCTACATCCCCGAACGCAAAGACGTGCCCTGCCGCTACGGCCTCGTGCACCCGATGCGCACGTACAACCTGCTGGTGATCGAATTCGCGCACTGGCGCGCGCTCTGGCAAGACCTCAAGACCGCCCGCTCGGCCGGCGAAGTGTTTGGCTACCTGTTCCGCCCGCCAGGCTGGCGGCCCACCGGCCATGGCGAAACGACGGAGGATCTGCGTCGCCGCGCCGCGCTCATTCCTGACGAGCCCGCCGTCGCCCCGGCCGTTGCTGCGAACTGAACTACGGCAGACGCAGCGTCTGCGCCAAGTGGCCATACACCACGGCAATCCGCCGCAAATGGCGCGATTCCGGATGCGTCAGCAGCCACAGCTCCGATTGATTGGCGTCTTGCAGATCGCGCAGCGACACCAGATCGCTGCGCGCCTGCGCCATCACCAGGGGCAGGATGCCGACGCCCAGGCCCATCCCCACCATCTCGGCCGCAATCTGCAGGCTGTTGACGAAGTACGTGGGCATGACCTTGGGGAAATGCCGTTTGCGCCAGCTGACCGACGGGTGATCCGGAATGGCATCGTCAATGGCAAGCCACGGCGTGCGGCCCGCTTCGACATCGGCGTAGGTGATGCCGCTCGCGCGCCCGGCGTATAGCCCCACGCGAATCGATCCGATGTGTTTGCCCACCAGATGCTGCGGCGGACGACGCGTGGCCCGCACGGCAATGTCGGCATCGCGCCGGGTCAGGCTGGCCAGCTCGTTGCCCACGCGCAGGTCATAGCTCAGGTTCGGATGCTCTGCCTGCAGCAACTTCAACGCGGGCGCGACCATGCCGACGAGGATCGTGTCCGTGGTGGTGATGCGCACGGTGCCTGACACCTGATCCGGCACCGCATGTACCGCCGATCGCGCGGCCTCCAGCGCCGACTCCACCTGCTCGGCTTGCTCCGCCAGCGCGTGCGCGAGGTCGCCCGCCAGATAGCCCGTGCGCGAGCGCGCAAACAGCGTGACGCCCAGCCCGCGCTCGATGCGCTGCAACGAGCGGAACACCGTGGACGCATCCACGCCAAGCCGTTCGCCGGCCGCCGCCAGCGTGCCGGTGCGCACCATCGCCAGCACGATCTCCAGGTCTGCCGCGCTCAATCGGTATTGCGTTTGTGCAAGCATGATTTGCTGCTCCGCCTATTTCATTGGCACCGGCGCAATCCTACAGTGTCGTCACCGCCGCCGTTGGCGGCTTTCCAACCTGTTCACGAGACCCAGACCATGAAGCTCTATTACTCCGCCGGTGCCTGCTCGCTGGCCGTCCATATCGCCCTGCGCGAAGTCGGTGCGCAGTTTGACCTCACCGCTGTCGACCTGGCCAAGCACCTCACCGCTGATGGCACGGATTTCTACACGATCTCGCCACGCGGTTACGTGCCGCTGCTGGAGCTGGCCGACGGTTCGCGCCACACCGAAGCGGCCGCGCTGCTGCAATACGTGGCCGACCTCGACCCGACGCAGGCGTTGATCGGCAAGCCGGGCAGCGCGCACCGCCTGGCCGTGATCGAGTGGCTCACCTTTGTCAGCACGGAGCTGCACAAAGGCTTCGGACCGCTCTGGTACAAGGACACGCCCGAAGCCACCCGCCAGGGCGCCAAGGACAAGCTGGCCAAGCGCTTTGCCGAACTCGACGCGCGCCTCGCCAAACAGCCGTACCTAGCCGACAGCTACAGCGTGGCCGACGCGTATGCCTTTGCCGTGCTGAACTGGACGAACTTCCTGTCGCTGCCGATGGGCGCGTATCCAAACGTGCAGGCGTATATGGCCCGCGTGGCTGCACGGCCGCACGTGGTGGAAGCGTTGACGGCCGAAGGCTTGATCAAGGCTGACGCGGCCAGCGCCGTCGCCTGACGGGTAGCCGGGATCGGCGACGCCTAAACAAAACTGCCGATCCCACCCCCTACTCCGCCCAACGTTTGCGGAACGTCTTACAACATATCCCCATGTTGTAAATAGGCTCTATCTGCGGGGCACGGCGCGTTGTCACACGGGCGTCGCTACAATCCCACGCTTTGCGTCTTCTGCTGTCCGCAGGTCTCCCATGTTCAAGCACGTTGTTTTCGCCCTGGCCGTTGCGGTTGCGGGCATGCCGGTTCTCGCGCGCGCGGAAGTGCACGGCGCGGGTTCGACCGCCGCTGCGCCGGTCTATCGCGTCTGGGCGGCGGGATATGCCGCATCGTCGGGCGTGACGCTGAGCTACGACGCGGTGGGCTCGGGGGAAGGCCTCAAGCGCATTCGCGCAGGCGCCGTGGATTTCGGTGCGTCCGACGTGCCGCTCTCCAGCGCGGAGGCCGCCAAGGCCGGCCTCGTCTGCGTGCCGTCGGTGGTGACGGGTGCGGTGCCGTTCGTGAACGTGCCGGGGGTGCCGCGCGGTCAGCTCAAATTGACGGGCGAACTGCTGGCGCAGATCTTCCTCGGCAAGGTCGAGAACTGGGATGCGCCGGAGCTGCGCGCGCTGAACCCCGGCGTGACGCTGCCCAAGCTGAAGATCCATCCCGTCGTGCGCGCCGATGGTTCGGGCACGACGTACCACTTCACCGACTACCTGAGCGCCGTGAGCGCCGACTGGAAAAGCGCGTACGGCACCAAGTCGACGATCAACTGGCCGGCAGGCTTCACCGCCGCAAAGGGCAGCGGCGACGTGGTCAAGGCGGTGCAGGCCACGCCGGGCGCCATCGGCTATGTCGACTACAACTACATCCTCGACAACGATCTGAGCGGCGTGCAGCTGCGCAATGTTGCCGGGCGCTTTGTCAGCGCGCAGGTGAGCGGCTTCCGCGAGGCCGTGACGCAAAGCGCGTGGAACCGCAAGGGCGATTTCACGGCGCCGCTCGTCAACCTGCCGGGCGCGGAGACGTGGCCCATCACCATGGGCACCTTCATCGTCGTGCCGGCAGTCAGCGCGTCGGGCCCGCGCACGCTGGCTGCGCTGAAGTTTCTGACGTGGGGTTACTTCCACGGCGACGAGCTGGCCGCGCGCGCGAAGTTCGTGCCGCTGCCCGAGCGCGTGCAGGCGATTGCGTATCGTGAACTGGCGCGCGTGACGGATACATCGGGCGCCGCCATCGGCCTGCAGAGCATGCCTGCAAACTGGGGCAAATGACCTTTGCCGGTGCAGTGTCTGCACGGGCAACAGCACTGTTTTGATGCCGCGCAGGTGGTCTGCTGAAAGCTTTGCAACAAGGCTGGATTGTTCCGGCGCGTTTCCTATAGTGGTCACTCGCCGCGCAAGTCAGCCCCGCGCGTCACTGCCAAAGCCACGACGGGAAGCAAACATGGGTACCGCCATCGCAGACCAGGACGAGCAGATCCGCCAGATTGCACAGGACACCGGCGCACCGGCCGATCTCGTCCGCGAGCAGTACATGCAGACAATGCGCACATTGGCGGCCGACGCCCGCGTGCAGGATTACCTCTCGCTGTTTGTCACGCGCCGCGTGCTTGCCGCGTTCCGCCCGCGCCGCACGCCGACGCGTTAGCCCTGCCCCCCGCTTATTCCTCGCTGATCATCCCGACGAATGCATGCGCCGCGCGGCGCATCCATTCACGTGCGCGCTCGGCTTCGAACTGCATACGCGCAAAGGCGTGCGTCATGCCCGACGCCTCGATGGTGATGACCTGCGCGCCGTGCTGCACGAGGTAGTCGGCGTATTGCAGGCCGTCGTCGCGCAGCACGTCGTGCGCTGCCACGATGACGACGGTGTCGGGCGGCGTGTAGGCCGGCGCGCGTGCCATCAGGAAGATGCGTGGGTCCTGCTCGGCGAGCGGCTTGGCGAGGGCGTCGGCACCGATGTATTTTTCCCAGTACCAGCGCATTTCATCGCGCGTGAGGCCAGGGCCTTGTGCAAACGCGTTGTAGCTCTCGCTGCCGAAAGCGGGCGTGGTGACGGGGTACAGCAGGAACTGCGCATTGACGAGGCCAGGACGCATGCCCTGCGCAGCCTGCACCGCGAGATGGCCGCCCGCGCTGTCGCCGCCAACCGCCAGGAAGCCTGGATCGAAGCCGAGGTGCACGCGCTGCTCGGCCAGGTACGCCAGCGCGTCGCGGGCATCGTCGGCCGGCACGGGAAATGGATGCTCAGGCGCGAGGCGGTAATCGACACTCACCACGGCGCAGCCCGTGTCTTGCGCCACCAATGCGGCGAGCATGCGATGCGTTGTGCGCGGCGCGCCGACGACCCATCCGCCGCCGTGAAACCACACCAGCAAACGCGGCGTTGCCACACCCTTCGGACGAAAGACGATGGCGTCGAGCGTGCGCCCGGCAAGCGGCAGGCTCAGGTCTGAAACTTCAACGCCGTCGGGATCGGGGCGATCGGACACAGCGGCAATCGCTTCGAAGCGCGCGCGTTGCGCGGCTGCGTCTTCAGGCGGCGGCAAGGCGCCGAACTGTTCGGCAAGGCGTTGGTAGAACTGCAGGATTTGCGGATCGACGGCCATGATGTAAGCGGGATGCGATGACCGCCGGAGTGTAGCGCGTCGCGCTGGCTTGAAGCCTTTGACACGTCGGGACGCCGCGCGGCCGCGTTTGTCACAGGGCCTTGAGGGGCCGCGATTTATTTTTGCTCGGCGATGCCGAGTCGCCAGTGCTCGATCTTTGTGCAGCGGTCTTGCACGGCCGGAATGCCGGCGTTGCGCGCGACGGCCATCGCCTCGTCATTCACGATGCCGAGCTGCACCCAGATGCCGCCCACGCCCAGTGTCACGGCTTCCTGCACAACAGGCAGCACCTGTTCCGAGCGGCGGAAGATATCGACGAGGTCGATGCGTTGGCCCGCGGCGGCCAGCGTCGTTGCGGCTTCGGTCAGCGTGGCATAGCAGGGCTCGCCGAGCACGTCTTCGCCGGCGTGCTGCGGGTTGACCGGCACGATGCGATAACCGGCCTGCTGCAGATAGCGCGCCACGTCATAGCTGGGCCGGGTCGGACGCGGCGACAGCCCGACCACGGCAATGGTCTTGGCCGACAACAGCCGGCGCATGGTGGCTTGCTCATCGACGTAGGAAGGATTGGCGGACATGGTTGGCAATGCAGTGGCAATCAGGTTGTGGGCCGCTTGCATGCGGCGCCGAGGTCATCGATGCGCACCGCAGCACGGAACGCGCCCGACGAATACGGCCCCACTTCATACGGCCCGTAGTGCACGACGATGCGGTCTCCTTGCAGCGTAAACGGAAACGCGGCGTTACGCAGGTCCTTCTCCTTGAGCGCGCCGCGCGGTGCATCGGGCGCGCCTTCGCGCTTGAGCGCATCGACAATCTGCGTATTGAAGCTCTGCAGGCAGGCGGATGTAGGGTTCAGCACATCGGCCAGGGCAATCGGCTGAAAGCCCTGCGCGCCGCGTCGCCAGTTGCCGGCGGTGAAGCTGTAGTTGCCATGCGCGCCGCCGCTGTAAGCCCACACCATGCGCAAGAGGCTGATGGTGTCGCCAAGGCCGACGGCGCTGATGCGGATGACGCATTCGGTGTCGAACTGGTCACACTTGCGCACGCGCAGCGATTGGATGAGCGCGTCGGTGGCCGCGTCGCCCGTCACCGGATAGCGCTCGGTCAGTTTGGCCTGGCCGGAGGCGGCCGTGGTCTCCTGATAGCGCGCCAGCCGCTTGAGCGTAAAAGGCTGACTGCGGCCACCGTCGCTCCACGTACCGGTGGCGGTAGCGCCGTCGCTTGAGAGCGCACCGGAGAGCGTCCCGCCTTCGCGCACGACGGGCTGGCCAGCCGCATCGAGCGCTTCTGCGCGCTCGCGCCACACGAAGCGACGATCGGGCGCGTTGCGGCCTTCGATGGTCCAGAAGGCGCGGCCCTGGGGGCGATCATCGTAGGCTTCGCCGGTGAGCGTGTCGGCCACCGGGTCTTTGTCTTTGTCTTGCTCTTTGGGAGCTGCGTCGTACACGTTCAGCCAGACGTTCCAGCCGGGGCCGTCCGGGCCCTTGCCCACCGTGCCCTGCCAGAAACTTCCGGCCAGTCGCTCGTGCTGCTCTTTCGTTTTTGCAAGAGGGGCAGTTGGTGCAGAAGCAACAGGTGCGGAGGCTGGCGGCGCACTCGCAGAGGTGGCAGGCGCAGCAGCGGCCGCTTCAGTGCCGCCCTGTGCGGCTCCGACCCCGCCAAGTGCCCCCATCAAGGTAACAAAAACGCCCGCGCTCACCGACTTCTGCAACACATGGTGCATCGCATGCCTGTGCATGCCTCCCTCCTTATCAACGCGACACCCCAGACTAGGACACACACCGTTGGTTCGCCGTTTTCCAAGCCCAGTCTGCCTGAGCGGCAAACCGGTGGGACTGTGCAGGTGCAGCAGGCGTTCCCTGAAAACGTCTGTGAAGCGATTTCGGGCTCACACAGAGCGGCCTTTACAGCGCTTGCATTCGATTGCAATCCGACACACTTTGTTACGCCTCAGGGCCACCCCGTCACCCACAATGCCTTCGCACCTCAACGTTTGTGTCCAAATGTTGTGCGCCAGATCCGGCCCCGGAAGACCCATCCGCCCAGCGCGCTCGTGACGACACCGCTCCCGGTGCAAAGTTACCCCCTCCTTTCGAATTGACCCCTCGAAGGGATTTCCCGTCCGCGCGGTGCTCCCCGGCCCGCGCGCTTTTTTTTGCCTGCGCAATTCGCGCGCCTGCCTGGCTTCCCCTCGACTGCCCACCCGGAGAAACACGCTCTTACAAAGGCAAGTCGACCCCTCGGCCCCTGCCGCGTTAAATGGAGACATCCACGCGGCGCAGGCCGCCATAAAAACGAGGGCTCATCATGTCCAAGGCTTCCCGTCGTTCCGCTGTCTCCGGTGTGCGGCTGCCGCATGTGTTGCGCGCGGTAGGCGTTGCCGCCGTATTGCTCGTCTGCGGTGCGCAAGCCGCAATGGCCGCCGACCCGGCTTCGCGGGTGGCGCGGCTGTCGGACTTTTCGGGCACGGTGAGCTTCGCGCCCGCGGGGTCCGACGACTGGGCGGGCGCCTCGCTCAACCGCCCGCTCACCACGGGCGACCGCCTGTGGTCCGACCAGGGCAGCCACAGCGAACTCCATGTCGGCTCCACGGCGCTGCGCCTGGGCCAAAACACCGGCGCCACGCTCGTCGACCTGGACGACCGCAATACGCAAGTGAAGCTCACACAAGGCGCGCTGTCGGTTCGCGTACGCTCGCTGCCGCCCGACCAGACCATCGAGATCGATACGCCGAACCTGGCGTTTACGCCGCAGGCACCGGGCGAATACCGCATCGACGTCGCCCCCGACGGCTCAAGCACGACCGTGACCGTCTGGCGTGGTCAGGGCACAGCCTACGGCGATGACCGCTCCACGCCGCTGGGCGCCGGGCAGCAAATCCGTTTTGGCGGCACGGACCTCGCCGAAGTGGGCGGCACCGACAACCCGGGCCGCGACGCCTTCGACCGCTGGGCCGAATCGCGCGACGCCCGCGAAGACGCTTCCGTGTCCGCCCGCTACGTCGGCCGCGAAATGACCGGCTACGAAGCCCTCGACGACAACGGCACGTGGCGTGAAGAGGACGGCTACGGCGCCGTGTGGGTACCGCGCGCCGTGCCCGCCGGCTGGGCACCGTATCGCACGGGCCATTGGGCCTGGGTGGCGCCGTGGGGCTGGACGTGGGTCGATGACGCACCGTGGGGGTTCGCCCCCTTCCACTACGGCCGCTGGGCGTACGTCGGCACGACGTGGTGCTGGGTGCCGGGGCCGGTGGTACCGCGGCCGGTGTATGCGCCGGCGCTGGTCGGTTTCGTGGGCGGTGGAGGCGGCGGCGGAGTGAGCTGGGGGATCAACATCTCGATCGGCTCGCCGGGTGTGGCGTGGTTCCCGCTCGCTCCGGGCGAAGCGTATCGCCCTGTGTATGCGGCCAGCCCGACCTACGTAACGAACATCAACCGCACGGTGGTGGTGAACAACGTCACGGTCAACAAGACGATCATCAACAACACCAACGTGACCAACACCCGAAACGTGAATCGGGTGACGTACGTCAACGCCAACAACCCCGCCGCGCTGACGGCCGTGCCTGCCAAGACGTTCGTCAACGGCCAGCCGGTCGGCCCCGCGATGACGCGTCTGCGGCCGGAGCAATTGCGCGCGCAGATGGCGCATGCGCAGTTTGTTTCGACACCAGCGCTGGCCCCGGTGCGCGCCAGCCTCGTGGGTGCTGCAGCCAACGGCGGGCCGCATCAGTTGCCGCCGCAGCAGGTGTTTGCGCGTCAGGCGATCGCGGTACGCGCACCCGCCGTGTCGGCGGCCGGGCACGATGCCTTGGCAGAGCGGTTCCGCTCACAGGGCGGCGCGCTGCCGGGCGCTGGCCCGGCCTGGACGGGCGGCAACGTGAGCCCCCGCATCGCGCCCGTGCGAGGCCAAGCCAGTGCCGGAATGCCGCCCGCTCCCGTAGCTGCGCAGGCAGCAGGGCTCCGTTTGAGTCGCGCCGCGCAGAATGTGCAGAGCGGACCTGCACGCGCCGGCGGCGAGCTTGGCCGACCGCCGGAGCAGCACGGTGCGAACGGGCCACAAGGTTTGATCGGCTCCCCGAACCCGCAAGGTGCGCAGCCACAGCGCGGCGGCCAGCCGGGGCCGGCTCCGCAGGCGCTGATGGCACCGGGCTCGATCAATCGCCCACGTCCGCAGCCAGGCGCCGCTGCACCGCAGGAGCGCCCTGCCCAACCGCAGACCGCGCAGGCACCGCAAGGCCCGGCCGGCCTGACGACACGCCCACCGCAGCGTGAGGGCGCACCCGGTACGCCGCGTGACGAACGCCACGCCTTTGAGCCGCGCCCCCAACTGCCCCAAGCGCCGCAACCTCAGCCTCAGCTTCAACCACAGCGCGGTGGCCAGGAGCCGAATCGCTTCAACGGCAACCCGACAGCGACCCCGCAAGAGCGCCCGCACAACGAGCCGCCGCAGATGCGCGTGCCCCGCGAGCCGGAGCAGCACCGGCCGGAACCGCACATGGAAGCACCGCGTCCTGCACCGCAGCCGCAACCGCACGTTGAGATGCGCCCGCCTCAACCGCAGCCCCAACCGCGTCCGCCTGAAGCGCGCCCGCCTCAACCTCAGGCGCAGCCGCCTCGCCAGGAGCACCACGAAAGCCAACCGCATCCGCAAGGCAATCGCGGTGAAGAGAAGCGCGAAGGCGAGCACCGCTGAGCAGGCGCCTCGCCCGTTCATAGGCAAAAAAAAAGCAGCCCTTCGGGGCTGCTTTTTTCGTCTGCGCCGGCCAATGACACCCGCCGGCACATACTTGCCTTAGCGCTTGCGACGCAGGCGCGCGATCGCCGCCAACTGCGCAGCGGCCACGGCCAGTTCACTTTGCGCACGGGCCAGATCCAGGTCGCTGCTTTGGTTCTGCAGCGCCTCTTCTGCCGCACGCTTGGCTTCGTTCGCCTTGGCTTCGTCCAGGTCGTGACCGCGGATTGCGGTATCGGCCAGCACGGTCACCTTCTTCGGCTGCACTTCGAGAATGCCACCGGCAACGAACACGAACTCTTCGCCGCCATCTTCCTTCTCGATGCGCACGGCGCCCGGCTTGATGCGCGTGATCAGCGGCGTGTGGCCGGGCAGAATGCCCAGCTCGCCGGCTTCACCAGGCAGCGCCACGAACTTGGCATTGCCGGAGAAGATCTCGTGCTCAGCGCTGACGACGTCTACATGAATGGTTGCCATCTCGATTCCTTTGCTCAGAAAAGCGGCTCCCTGAAGGGGCTTCAGGAAGCCAGTACTGGCGCCGGCTTACGCACGGTGCCAGACGTTGCTCTTACTGGAGCTTCTTGGCCTTCTCGAAGGCTTCGTCGATCGAGCCGACCATGTAGAACGCCTGTTCCGGCAGGTGATCGCACTCGCCGTCCACCAGCATCTTGAAGCCGCGGATGGTTTCCTTCAGCGGCACGTACTTGCCCGGCGAGCCCGTGAACACTTCTGCAACGTGGAACGGCTGCGACAGGAAACGCTGGATCTTACGGGCGCGGCCCACAGCCAGCTTGTCTTCCGGCGACAGTTCGTCCATGCCCAGAATCGCGATGATGTCGCGCAGTTCCTTGTAGCGCTGCAGCGTCTTCTTCACGCGGTCGGCGACTTCGTAGTGCTCTTGGCCGACCACTTGCGGGTCGAGCTGGCGCGACGTCGAGTCGAGCGGATCCACTGCGGGGTAGATACCCAGTGCAGCGATGTCACGCGACAGCACAACGGTCGAGTCCAGGTGCAGGAAGGTCGTTGCCGGCGACGGGTCGGTCAAGTCATCGGCAGGCACGTACACGGCCTGGATCGACGTGATCGAGCCGGTCTTGGTCGACGTAATACGTTCCTGCAGCTTGCCCATTTCTTCAGCCAGCGTCGGCTGATAGCCCACGGCGGAAGGCATACGGCCCAGCAGTGCCGACACTTCGGTACCGGCCAGGGTGTAGCGGTAGATGTTGTCGACGAAGAACAGGATGTCACGGCCTTCGTCGCGGAAGCGCTCGGCCATCGTCAGGCCGGTCAGCGCCACGCGCAGACGGTTGCCCGGCGGCTCGTTCATCTGGCCGAACACCATGGCCACCTTGTCGAGCACGTTGGAGTCCTTCATTTCGTGGTAGAAGTCGTTGCCCTCACGGGTACGCTCGCCCACGCCAGCAAACACCGACAAGCCCGAGTGCTGCTTGGCGATGTTGTTGATCAGCTCCATCATGTTCACGGTCTTGCCGACGCCGGCGCCACCGAACAGACCCACCTTACCGCCCTTGGCGAACGGGCAGACCAGGTCGATCACCTTGATGCCGGTTTCCAGCAGGTCCACCGACGGCGACAGTTCGTCGAACTTCGGGGCCTTCTGGTGAATGGCGCGCTTCTCGTCGGACGCGATCGGACCAGCTTCGTCGATCGGGCGACCCAGCACGTCCATGATGCGGCCCAGCGTGCCGTGACCAACCGGCACCGAGATCGGCGCACCGGTGGTCGCCACGCGCATGCCGCGACGCAGACCGTCGGACGAGCCCAGCGCAATGGTACGCACCACGCCGTCGCCCAGCTGTTGTTGCACTTCGAAGGTCAGGCCCTTCTCGGCGAACGAAGCGTCGTTGCTGTCGTCCAGCACCAGCGCGTCGTAGACCTTCGGCATCGCGTCGCGCGGGAACTGAATGTCCACCACGGCGCCGATGCACTGCACGATATTTCCGTTTGCGATACTCATTTGTATCTCCAATAACTTGATTCTTTGCCGTGGCTATCAGACTGCAGCTGCGCCGCTGACGATCTCGGACAGTTCCTTCGTGATCGCTGCCTGACGGGTCTTGTTGTAGACCAGTTGCAGTTCGCCGATCACGTTCTTCGCGTTGTCCGAAGCCGCCTTCATCGCCACCATCCGGGCCGATTGCTCGGACGCCATGTTCTCGGCCACCGCCTGGTACACCAGCGCCTCGACGTAGCGGATCAGCAGCTCGTCGACCACCGTTTGCGCATCCGGCTCGTAGATGTAGTCCCACGAGTAGGCCTGCTTCTCGGCGTCGGTCTGCGCGAGCTTGTCGGCGGTCAGCGGCAGCAGCTGCTCGACCACCGGCTCCTGCTTCATCGTGTTGATGAAGCGGGTGTACGCTAGGTACACGGCATCGATCTGGCCTGCGTTGAACGCGTCCAGCTGCACCTTGATCGCACCGATCAGCTTTTCCAGATGCGGCGTGTCGCCCAGATGCACGACGTTCGAGACGACCTTGGCACCGACGCGGCCCAGGAACTGCATGCCCTTGGTACCGATGGCGGTGGTTTGCGTCTCAACGCCCTTGTTCTGCAGATCGCGCAGTTGGGTAGTGACGGCACGCAGCACGTTGGTGTTCAAGCCACCGCACAGGCCCTTGTCCGTCGTCACCACGATCAGGCCGGCACGCTTGATGTCGCGTGCCACCATGAACGGGTGCTTGTACTCCGGATTGGCCAGTGCCATGTGCGCAGCCACGTTGCGGATCTTCTCGGCGTACGGGCGGGCAGCACGCATCCGTTCCTGCGCCTTGCGCATCTTCGATGCGGCGACCATTTCCATCGCCTTGGTGATCTTGCGCGTGTTTTGCACGCTCTTGATCTTGGTGCGGATTTCTTTTGTTCCGGCCATTTCTTCCTCTCCGTTCAAACCTGGTCACGCAGGCTACGCGTGACCAGTTTCGGGAATGACGCGGTTAGAACGCGGCGGACTTCTTGAAATCCTCGATCGCGGCACGCAGGGCGGCCTCATCTTCCTTCGACAGATCCTTCGTATCTTCGATGCGGTTGATGAGATCGGCGTACTTCGTCTTCAGCGTGTCGTGCAGGCCCTTTTCGAAAGCCAGGATGTCCTTCACGTCCACGTTGTCGAGGAAGCCGTTGTTGGCTGCGTACAGCGACGCGGCCAGCTGCCACACTTGCAGCGGCTGGTATTGCGGCTGCTTGAGCAGTTCGGTCACGCGGCGGCCGCGCTCGAGCTGCTTGCGGGTCGCTTCGTCCAGGTCGGAAGCAAACTGCGCGAACGCAGCCAGTTCACGATACTGAGCCAAGTCGGTACGGATACCGCCCGACAGCTTCTTGATGACCTTGGTCTGAGCAGCACCACCCACACGCGACACCGAAATACCGGCGTTGATTGCGGGGCGCACACCGGCGTTGAACAGATCGGTTTCCAGGAAGATCTGGCCGTCGGTAATCGAGATCACGTTGGTCGGAACGAACGCGGACACGTCGCCGGCCTGCGTTTCGATCACGGGCAGTGCGGTCAGCGAACCGGTCTTGCCCTTGACTTCACCGTTGGTGATCTTCTCGATGTGATCGGCGTTCACACGTGCAGCGCGCTCCAGCAGACGCGAGTGCAGGTAGAACACGTCACCCGGGTAAGCTTCGCGGCCAGGCGGGCGGCGCAGCAGCAGCGAAACCTGACGGTACGCCCAAGCTTGCTTGGTCAGATCGTCATACACGATCAGGGCGTCTTCGCCGCGGTCGCGGAAGTATTCGCCCATCGTGCAGCCGGCGTAGGCCGACAGGTACTGCATGGCAGCGGAGTCCGAAGCGGCAGCGGCCACCACGATCGTGTATTCCAGCGCGCCGTGCTCTTCGAGCTTGCGCACCACGTTGGCGATCGTCGAAGCCTTCTGGCCGATTGCCACGTACACGCAGAAGATGCCCTTGCCCTTCTGGTTGATGATGGCGTCGACTGCAACAGCGGTCTTGCCGGTCTGGCGGTCGCCGATGATCAGCTCACGCTGGCCACGGCCGATCGGCACCATTGCGTCGATCGACTTCAGGCCGGTCTGCACCGGCTGGCTCACCGATTGACGTGCGATCACGCCCGGAGCGACCTTTTCGATCACGTCCGTCTTCTTGGCGTTGATCGGGCCCTTGCCGTCGATCGGCTGGCCCAGTGCGTTGACCACGCGGCCCAGCAGTTCCGGGCCAACCGGCACTTCCAGAATGCGGCCCGTGCACTTGACTTCGTCGCCTTCGGAAATGTGCTCGTATTCACCCAGCACCACAGCGCCGACGGAGTCGCGCTCGAGGTTCAGCGCGAGGCCGAACGTGTTGCCCGGGAATTCCAGCATTTCGCCTTGCATCACGCCCGACAGGCCATGAATGCGGCAGATACCGTCCGTCACGGAGATGACCGTGCCGGTGTTCTTTGCGTCAGCGCCAGCCTTCAAGCCCTCGATACGGGTCTTGATCAGGTCGCTGATCTCGGAGGGGTTCAGTTGCATCGAATGCTCCTAATTCTTCAATCTGTCTGCGGGCGCGATATCGTCGATTGCATCGGCGCCTCGCGAAACAGCATTACGCGGCGGTCAGCGCAGACTGCATCTGCGTCAGGCGCGCGCGCACCGAGGTGTCGAGCACTTCGTCGCCAATCTGCACACGCACGCCGCCGATCAACGAAGGATCGACGCTCACGTGAGCCTGCAGCTTCTTGCCGAACTTGCGTTCAAGCGTGGCGACCAGTTCGGTCAGGGGCGCGCCCTCAAGCGGGAACGCACTGGTGATCTCGACGTCGGCGGCGCCTTCGCTGGCGTTCCGCAGCACATGGAATTGCGCGGCAATTTCCGGCAGCAGCGACAGGCGCTTGTTGGCCACCAGCAGGCCAACCAGTTCCTTCGCCTCATGCGAAACCGGAGATTTCAGCGCCGACAGGAAGATCCCCGCCACATCGGCTTTGGAGAGCTTCGGATCATCGGCGATTGCCTTCATGTCAGGCACGGCGGCAATTTGCCCCATTTCCGACACAAGCTCAGACCATGCACCCAGATTGCCGGCCTTCGCCACGCGGAACAGCGCCTCTGCGTACGGACGGGCAACGGTTGCGAGTTCTGCCATGATTACAGCTCAGCCTTGAGTTGATTGAGCAGATCGGCGTGGACCTGCGCATTGACTTCACGCTTGAGGATCTGCTCGGCACCCTTGACGGCCAGCGTGGCAACCTGGTCACGCAGCGATTCACGCGCGCGCACGGTTTGCTGCTCGGCTTCGGCCTTGGCTTGCGCGATGATGCGCGCGGCTTCGGCTTGGGCGTTTTGCTTGATCTCTTCGGCGCTCATCTGGGCACGCTTTTCAGCGTCCGCGATGCGTTGCGCGCCTTCATTGCGCGCTTCGGTCAGTGCCTGCTCGACCCGCTTGTTGGCCAGCTCCAGCTCAGCCTTGCCCTTATCGGCAGCGGCCAGGCCATCGGCGATTTTCTTCGCGCGTTCGTCGAGCGCCTTCACCAGGGGCGGCCAAATGAATTTGGCAACAACCCACCACAGGATGAAGAACACGACCATCTGCGCGACGAGTGTGGCGTTCAGGTTCATGGTGTGTTCCTTTCGGTATTGAGACTACGGATCAATGCACGAAGCGGCGAGGGTCACGCGGAGCGTTCACCCAGGCCGCCTCCGGCATCATGCAGACCGAAAAGAATTACTTGATGACCGACAGCAGCGGGTTGGCGAACGCGAACAGCATGGCCACACCAACACCGATCAGGAATGCCGCGTCGATCAGGCCAGCCAGCAGGAACATCTTCGTTTGCAGCGGGTTCATCAGTTCAGGCTGACGTGCGCAGGCTTCGATGTACTTGCCGCCCATCAGTGCGATGCCGAGGCAGGCGCCGATAGCACCCAGGCCGATGATGATGCCGATACCGATGGCGGTCAGACCTTGGATGTTGGCGAGAAATGCTTGCATGATGACTCCCTTTTACGTGAAAGACTAAGAACTTGAGAACTTGGAAAAATCAAACGGAACCGGAGAACCTGAACCGCAACTACTTAGTGGTGCTCATGTGCCTGGCCGATATACACCAGCGTCAGCATCATGAAGATGAAGGCTTGCAGCAGCACGATCAGGATGTGGAAGATCGCCCACACTGCGCCAGCCACCACGTGACCCACGAAACCCAGCGCCGACGTGTCAGCACCGAACGTCCAGACCGAGCCAAGCAGCGCGATCAGCAGGAACACCAGTTCGCCCGCGTACATGTTGCCGAACAACCGCATGCCCAGCGACACAGCCTTGGCGAGGAATTCAATGATGTTGAGGATCAGGTTGAACGGCGCGAGATACCACTTGGCGCCGAACGGGGCCGACAGCAGCTCGTGCGCGAAGCCGCCCGTGCCCTTGATCTTGAAGCTGTAGTAAATCATCAGGATCAGCACGGCGAACGACATGCCGAACGTACCGTTCAGATCGGCCGTGGCCACCGCGCGGTGGTGCGGCACGTGCACACCGAAGGTACCGAGGAGGTGGTTGACGCCCGTGACCCAGTCCACCGGGATCAAGTCGACCGCGTTCATCAGCGTGACCCACACGAAGACCATCAGCGCCAGCGGAGCGATCCACGAACGATCGCCGTGGATGATGCCCTTGGCTTGGTCATCGACCATCTCGACGACGAGTTCAACGAAAGCCTGGAAGCGCCCCGGAACGCCGGCGGTAACGCGACGTGCAGCGATGCCCAGGAAGATGATGCCGATCAGGCCCATCAACACGGACCAGAACATCGTGTCCCAGTTGATGACGGAGAAGTCGACGACGGAGGCCTGTTTGCCGCCGATGCTATTGAAATTCTGCAAATGCTCCGCGATATACGCGGAAGGCGTGAGAGCGTGCTCGGCGGCGTGGCCGGCGGCTTCTGCGACTTCAGTTGCCATGATGATTCAGTCCAATATTGCGAAACATTCTTCGTGATCCGTTCCGACCCGCGCCCGATTCAGCCAGGTGTCTCCTGGAGATCGCGGACTGCACGCGGCTGAAACGCGCCACCTTATTCTTGCGGGGTGTCAGCGCAATGAACCGGGCTTCTCCTGCCTCAGGTCCTTGCCGTATGCCAACACACCAGTGTGCCCGCCATGTCGCGGTGGGCTGGAGCCGCCTCAACGCGCTATCGCAGCGCGAGACCGACCCAATACATCTTGAGCGCCAGGATCAGGGTGATCAGCAAGGGCGGCCAATGCAGGCCCTTGAACACCACCACCACGATCACCAGCAGCGCGACCGTGCCAAGCACCTTGATCGCTTCGCCCACCACGAGGCGGGCGATGGATTCGAACCCCTTGGCCGTCGACAGCCGCATCGCGAACCATGCCGAAGGCACCACGCATACGCCGCCGCCCAGCAGCGCCGACAATCCGGCCTCGGCAGCTGACGCAGCGCCCGTGCCCGCGAACCAACTGCCGACATACCAACCGAGCGCACACAACAGTGTGATGGCCACCTGGCCGAGCACGATGGAAAAGGGCGTGATACGCGAGGCCTGCACAGCCTGCTCGCCAAACAGGGCGACCGCTTCGTCATGCGAGAGCACATGCACCGGCGGCTCCGCCTGCTCCTCATCGTCCCAACTGTCGTGCTTCGGATCCTGCACCGACTGAGGCCGGGCGGCTTTCAACGAAGCGTAAGAATCGGGCCGTTGCCGGTCAGCTGGCTGCATGGAAGAATGTGCTTTCATCATGCCGCACCGCTTTGGGTCAGGCGGATTTAAAACCGCACGATTTTACGGGACATGGCGTTCGCCAGTCAACGCACAAGCGAACGCTCGTGCGGGCGCCTTCGACAGCACTTCGCGCGGCCGTGTTCCGTTCGGCGCGCGCAATGCGGTGCTGCTGCCGGGGCACCGAATCCGCCTGATGGAGCGGCGCCCGGTTGATTCCATGATGGTGTCGGTAGCGCCTAGCGTCGATGACGTGTGAGGTAATCGCACCAATTCCGTGCGAGTCGGCGCCCGCAAATGGCGCAGCGGCAGGGATTCCGGCGCCTGCGTCAAACTGTCGCAGATCGAGCTCAGGCGGCCTCTTCGCCGGCGTCGGGGCGCAGGCGCGCCAGCAGCCCGTCAAACTCATCAAGGCTGCTGAACTGCACGGTCAGCTGACCGCGTCCCTTGGCCGCCAGCTTGATCTGCACACCCAAGCCGAGCTGGTCGGCCAGTTCTTCTTCGAGACGCGCCACGTCGCGGCCGCCTTGGTGCCCGCCCTTCTGCTTCAGGGATTTCAGCTCGAACGGCTTGAGCGTCGACGCCACCAGCTTTTCCGTTTCGCGCACCGACAGGCGCTTGTTGACGATCTGGTTCGCCAATGTGATCTGCGTCGCACCGTCGACGGCGAGCAGCGCGCGGGCGTGGCCCATGTCGAGGTCGCCGGCCATCAGCATGGTCTGCACGGGCTGGGCGAGATTCAACAGGCGCAGCAGGTTCGAGACCGCGCTGCGTGAACGCCCGACCGATTCCGCCGCCTGCTCGTGTGTGAACTGGAATTCCCGCACCAGGCGCGCGATGCCCTGCGCTTCTTCCAGCGGGTTGAGGTCTTCGCGCTGGATGTTTTCGATCAGCGCCATGGCGGCGGCCGATTCATCCGGCACGTCCTTCACGAGGACGGGCACTTCGGTCAGACCGGCGAGGCGCGATGCGCGGAAGCGGCGTTCACCCGCGATGATTTCGTACTTCGGCTTCGCGCCGTCGGACTCGACCTTGCGCACCAGAATCGGCTGCATCAGGCCTTGGGCGCGGATGCTCGCGGCAAGCTCCTGCAGCGCGCCTTCGTCCATGCGCGTGCGCGGCTGATATTTGCCGGGCTGCATCTGCTCCAGCTTCAGGACCGTCGGCGCGCCCTCCTGCTTGGCGGCTTCGACAATCTCGGCCGGGCTGCCGAGCAGCGCTTCGAGGCCGCGGCCCAGTCCCTTTTTCTTCATCGTGCTCATGTTGTTCCTCTTGCTGCTCAGGCCGGCATGTCGGCCATCTGCCGCACGCGCGCGATCATCTCGGCGCCGAAATCCAGATAGGCCTTCGCCCCCTTCGATGCCACGTCAAACGCCACGCCCGGCATGCCGTACGACGGCGCCTCGGCCAGACGCACGTTGCGCGGGATGACCGTCTTGAATACCTTGTCGCCGAAGTGCGATTCGAGCTGCGCCGACACCTGCTGCTGCAGCGTCACGCGCGGGTCGAACATCACGCGCAACAGCCCGATCACCTTGAGATCGCGGTTCAGGTTGGCGTGCACCTGCTTGATGGTGTTGACGAGATCCGAGAGGCCTTCGAGCGCGAAGTACTCGCACTGCATCGGCACGACCACGCCATGCGCGGCGCACAGGCCGTTGAGCGTCAGCAGCGACAGCGACGGCGGGCAGTCGATGAGGACGAAGTCGTAGTCGGCTTCCACCTCGGCGAGCGCAAGCTTGAGGCGGTTTTCGCGATGTTCCAGATCGACGAGTTCGACTTCGGCGCCGGCCAGGTCGCGGTTGGCGGGCAGGACGTCGTAGCGCCCTGCCTCCGAACGCTGGCGTGCCTGCGGAATCGTCGCGAGCCCAACAAGGACCTGGTAGACGCTGAATTCCAGCGTGTGCTTATCGATGCCCGAGCCCATCGAGGCATTGCCCTGCGGGTCGAGGTCGACCAGCAGCACGCGCTGCCCTTGCGCGGCCAGCCCGGCCGCGAGATTCACCGTGGTGGTGGTCTTGCCGACCCCACCCTTCTGGTTGGCGATCACGAAAATATTCGACATGACTCCTCTGCGGTGAATGGCTCGCTACAACGTTCGCTCACGCCGACGGCGCGAGGATGACCAGGTGACGCTCGGCCGGCAGCCCCGGCACGGTCAGGCGCTCGATGGCTTCGACGGCCCAGCCGGCGGGCAGACGATCGATTTCGGCATCCGGGCGCACGCCCTTCATGGCGACCATGCGACCGCCCGGGGCGAGCAGATGCCCAGCCAGATTTACGAAATCGACCAGTTCGGCAAAGGCGCGCGAGGTGATGACGCCATAGCCGGTGGCATCGGTCAGCTTTTCCACGTGGCCCCAATGCGACTGAGCGTTGGTCAGGCCAAGCTCGGCGCGGCACTGCGTCAGGAAGGCGGTCTTTTTCTGCACGATGTCGACCATCGTGACGCTGACATCCGGATAGGCGATGGCCAGCGGAATGCCCGGCAGGCCGCCGCCCGAACCGACGTCCAGCACGCGCGGTGCGTCGGGTTGCGCACGGCGGGCCAGCTCGGCGATGCACGATACGGCCGACAGCGAATCCAGCAGGTGATGCGTCAGCATGTCGCCGGCATCACGAATGGCGGTCAGGTTATAGACGCGGTTCCATTTGGCCAGCAGCCCTTGGTACGCCAGTAAACGGTCGACTTGCGCTTCATCCAGCGACAACCCAAGCGCACGCGCGCCGGCCTCCAGCTCTGCCCGGGCGTCTGTCAGTGCATTCGCCATCAAGCGGCCTCGCCTTCTGCACTGGCGCGCGGGCCGACTTGGCCACGCAGCACGCCCTTCTTCAAATGCACAAGCAGCAGTGACACGGCGGCGGGCGTGATGCCGGAGATACGCGAAGCCTGCCCAATGGTTTCCGGCTTGTGCTTGGCGAGCTTCTGCTGGACCTCGATCGACAGGCCACGCACCTGCGAATAGTCAAAATCGGCCGGCAGGCGCGTGTTTTCGTTGGCGCCGAGGCGCTCGACTTCATCGGCTTGCCGGGCGATGTATCCGTGGTATTTGATGCCGATCTCGACCTGCTCGCGGATCTGCTCGGCCAGCAACGGGTCTTCAGCCAAGGGCGATTCGAGCGCGTACTTGCCGCCCTGCATACCCATGAGCGTTTCGTACGTCACGTTCGGGCGGCGCAGCAAGTCGGCCAAGGCGTACTCCCGCTCAATGCCCTTGCCCAGCACCGGCTCGGCATCTTCCAACGGAAGCGTGGCCGGATTCACCCAGGTCGACTTGAGACGCTCTGTTTCACGTGAAACAGCGTCGCGCTTCCGGTTGAACGCATCCCAGCGCGCATCGTCGACGACGCCCAACGCGCGGCCGACTTCGGTCAGGCGCATGTCGGCGTTGTCTTCACGCAGGCTGAGGCGGAACTCAGCCCGGCTGGTGAACATACGATACGGCTCGGTCACGCCGCGGGTGATGAGATCGTCAACCAGCACGCCCAGATAAGCCTGGTCGCGCCGAGGCGTCCAGGCATCCTTGCCCTGCACTTGCAGGCCGGCGTTGATGCCTGCGAGCAGGCCTTGCGCCGCGGCCTCTTCATAACCGGTCGTCCCGTTGATCTGGCCGGCGAAGAACAAACCGGAAATCGCCTTCGATTCCAGCGAAGACTTGAGGCCGCGCGGATCGAAATAGTCATATTCGATGGCGTAACCGGGCCGCAGGATGTGGGCGTTTTCGAGCCCGCGCATCGAGTGGATCAGGTCCAGCTGCACATCAAACGGCAGGCTGGTCGACACGCCGTTCGGGTAAAACTCGTTCGTCGTCAGGCCTTCCGGCTCCAGGAAGATCTGGTGGCTGTCCTTGCTGGCAAAGCGGTGGATCTTGTCTTCGATGCTGGGGCAGTAGCGCGGTCCCACCCCTTCGATCACGCCCGTGTACATCGGGGAGCGGTCCAGCCCGGCGCGGATGATGTCGTGCGTGCGCTCGTTGGTGTGCGTCACCCAGCATGGCACTTGGCGCGGATGCATGTCCGCGCGGCCCATGAACGAGAACACCGGCACCGGATCGAGATCGCCCGGTTGCTCTTCGAGCACCGAAAAATTGATGGACCGGCCATCGATGCGCGGCGGCGTACCGGTCTTGAGGCGCCCTTGCGACAGCTTCAATTCCTTCAAACGCGCCGACAGCGATACCGCGGCGGGGTCGCCCGCGCGCCCGCCGGTGTAGTTATTCAGCCCGACGTGGATCTTGCCATCCAGGAACGTCCCGGCCGTCAGCACGACAGCGCGTGCGCGGAACCGCACGCCGACCTGCGTCACCGCCCCAACGACACGATCCCCTTCAACAAGCAGGTCTTCCACGGCCTGCTGGAACAACATCAAGTTCGGCTGGTTTTCGAGGCGATGGCGGATCGCTGCCTTATACAGCACGCGGTCTGCCTGAGCACGCGTCGCCCGCACGGCCGGGCCCTTGCTGGAATTGAGGATACGGAACTGGATGCCGCCCTCGTCCGTCGCGATGGCCATGGCCCCGCCCAAGGCGTCCACTTCCTTGACCAGATGGCCTTTGCCGATGCCCCCGATGGACGGATTGCAGCTCATCTGCCCCAGCGTCTCGATGTTGTGCGTCAGCAGCAGGGTCTGACACCCCATGCGCGCTGCCGCCAGCGCGGCCTCGGTGCCGGCGTGTCCGCCGCCCACCACGATCACATCGAATTCAATTGGATACAGCATGGCTTCCTCCTCGCATGGAGGCATCAAAAATTTGGAGAAGCGGAATTATAAGTCGGGCGGCTACACCGCAGTTCGGCCGTGCGGCAATCGGGACGAAATTCCCCTGCTTTCCGTGTTTCACGTGAGACATGCACCGCTTGGTCGCGACGTTTGTGTTTCACGTGAAACACATTCCGCCGACGGTTACTCACCTCTGGCCGAGCGCGCCTGCAGAAAATCGATGAAGACGCGCAGCTTGCCTGGCATTAGCGGCATGCGGGGGAAATAGAGATGGAAGCGATACATCGGCGGGCACCAGTCATCAAGCACCCGAACCAAGCGGCCAGCCCCCACATCGTCGGCGACGAGGTCTTCCAGCACGTGCGCCAAGCCCACGCCCTGCTTCGCCGCCTCGACCATCGCCAGCACGTCATTGGCGATGAAGCTGCCGGCCACATCCGCCGACTGGTTGGTGCCACCGCCGGGCGCGGCAAACTCCCAGTCGTACAAGGCGCCGCTGCTGGGAAAGCGGTATCGGATGCAGCGATGGCCGCGCAGGGCGTCCGGCGATTCGGGCGTGCCACGTGCCTGCAGATACGCTGGACTGCCGACCACCGCGATGCGGCGCGCCGGTCCGATCGGCACGCCCACCATGTCGCGCTCGACACGCTCGCCGAAGCGAATGCCGACATCAAAGCGGTCGGCGACGATGGCGGACAAGCCGTCGTCCACCGAAACCTCCAGTTCGATGCGCGGATAGCGCGCGAGGAAATCGCCCAGCACCGGCTGCAGCACCGCCTGATACGCGACACGTGAAGCCGTCACACGCAAGGCGCCGCGCGGCTCTGTGGCGCGCTCCCCCACTTCGGCCATCGCGCCGTACAGCGCATCGAGGCTCGGCCGCACGACCGCGAGCAAGGCTTCGCCCGCTTCCGTGGCACTGACCTGCCGCGTGGTCCGCGCCAACAATTGCGCGCCGAGCGCGGACTCCAACCGCCGGATGGTCTGCGACAGCGCAGACGTCGAAACATCCAGCGCTGCGGCCGCCTGCGTGAAGCTCCCCGCCTCCGCCACGCGGCGCAGCGCATCGAGCGCGGGCAGCAGGTCCGGATCGATTGTGAATTCTGTCTTCATAGTGCATCCGATTCTATCCACTTAATCGGCGCGACCGCGCTGCCTAGACTGGCGACTCCTCTCCCTGACCTGACAAGGACTTCGCCATGCAGACACGACAACTCGGTCAATCCGACCTGCACATCTCTCCACTCGGCTTCGGCACGTGGGCCACGGGCGGCGGCAACTGGGAATATGGCTGGGGCGCGCAGGACGATCGCGATTCCATTGCCGCCATCGCCGCCGCTGCAGACGCCGGCATCAACTGGATCGACACCGCTGCCGCCTATGGGCTGGGCCACGCGGAAACGGTGGTCGGCCGCGCGCTGCGCACGTTGCCCGCAGACCGCCGCCCGTACGTGTTCACCAAGGGTTCGCTGGTGTGGGACGCGCTGGGGCGGATTTCGCATTCGCTCGACCCCGCATCGCTCTCACGTGAAATCGACGAGAGCCTGCGCCGCCTGAACGTGGAGGCGATCGACCTGTACCAGATCCACTGGCCGGCCTTCCCGCCCGGGGCGCCGGAACAATCGATCGAAGCCGCCATTGGCGCGCTGGCGGAGGCACGCCGCGCCGGCAAGATCCGCCATATCGGCGTGTCGAATTTCGATGCGGCGCAAATGGAACGCGCCCGCTCGGTCGCGCCGATCGCCTCGCTGCAACCGCCCTACTCGCTGCTGATGCGCGGCATCGAGGAATCCATCCTGCCGTACACGGCGGCGCATGGCATCGGCAACATCGTCTATTCGCCGCTGCAATCGGGACTGCTGTCGGGGCGCATGACGCGCGAGCGCATCGCCGCGCTGCCGGCCGATGACTGGCGCGCGCAGCGCAGCCCCGAATTTCAAGAGCCGAATCTGACGCGCAACCTGGCCCTGGTGGAGGTGCTGGGTGGCGTCGGCGCCCGGCATGGACGCACGCCTGCCGAAGTCGCCATCGCGTGGACGCTGCGCAACCCGGTGGTGACGGGCGCGATCGTCGGCGTGCGACGGCCGGATCAGCTTGACGGCCTGCTCGGCGCGGCCAGCCTGAAACTGACGGATGCGGATCTCGCGGAAATCGACGCTGCGCTGCCGGAAACCACGGCCTCGCCGGTGCCGCAAAGCGTCGTCAACGCTTGAGCCCTCCGCCAGACAAAGCAAAACGCACGGCGCGAACCGTGCGTTTTGCGTGGGCCGATGACGTTGGCTACGTCGTCAATTCTGCAGCTTCCACTTGCCGTCCTTGATTTCGACCATGACGCGCGAGCGCTGGTCCAGACCAAGGTGGTCCTTCGCGTTCATATTCATCACGCCGTGCGAGATCGCCAGATTGGTCGTCGTCTCCATCGCGTCGCGCAATCCCTTGCGGAACGCCGGCGTGCCGGGTTGGCCCTTTTTCAGCGCTTCCGGCATCGCATTGGTGAGCAACAAACCGGCATCCCACATGTGGCCGCCGAAGGTGGAGACTTGTCCGCCGTACGTCTTCTCATATGCCGTCTTGTACGCCAGCGCCGGCTTCTTCACCGGGTTGCTGTCCGGCAGCTGCTCGGCCACCAGGATCGGACCCGCCGGCAGGAACGTGCCTTCGCAGTCCTTGCCGCACACACGCAGGAAGTCGGCGTTCGCCACACCGTGCGTCTGATACAGCTTGCCCTTGTAGCCACGCTCCTTGAGCGCGCGTTCGGGCAGCGCGGCCGGCGTACCCGAGCCTGCGATCAGCACCGCATCCGGATTGGCCGCCATGATCTTCAGCACCTGGCCCGTCACCGACGTATCGGTGCGCGCAAACCGCTCGTTGGCGACAACCTTCAGCTTGCGCAGCCCCGCCACCTTGTCGAACTCCTGCGCCCACGAATCGCCATAGGCATCGGCAAAGCCGATCAGCGCGACGGTCTTTACGCCATGGTTTGCCATGTGCTCGGCAATGGCCGTCGCCATGTGGGAATCGTTCTGCGGCGTCTTGAAGACCCACGCGCGCTTGGCGTCCATCGGCTCGACGATCCGCGCGGAGGCGGCCAGCGTGATCATCGGCGTTTCGTTCTCGGCCACCACGTCGACCATCGCCAGGGAGTTGGGCGTGACGGTCGAACCGATCACCAGGTCGACCTTGTCTTCGGTGATGAGCTTGCGTGTGTTCTTGACGGCGGTGGTCGTGTCAGACGCATCGTCGAGCACGATGTACTCGACCTTCTTGCCGGCGATTTCCTTGGGCAGCAGCGCCACGGTGTTCTTCTCGGGAATCCCCAGCGACGCCGCCGGCCCGGTGGCCGACACCGTAATGCCGACCTTCACCTGGGCGAATGCCGTACCGGCCAACAGCGCCGTCGCGGCGAGTGCAATGCGGGATGCGAGCGATACCTTCATGCCGTCTCCTGAGATAGGTCGAGCGGGTCTGCGCCCGCCCTGAATCTGCGATTGACCGACCGATGGGTCGGGGATGAACGAGTCTAGAAGGAGTCACGCCACGCGGGCAAGGGGGAGATACCCCGAAACTTAACGTGTTCACGACCTGGGCGGACTCAGCCCACGCGGTACACCCGGCCGCTCTGCACGCCCTCCACGCTGCGCCGATACGCCAACGCCGCGCGCGCTGCCGAGACCGGCTCGAAGCCCGGGAAGAACGGGCCATATGCTTCCATCGATTCGGTCAGCACCGTCGGGCTCACCGCGTTGATGCGGATGCCGCGCGGCAGCTCGCACGCGGCGGCGCGCACAAAGCCCTCCACCCCCGCGTTCACCGCAGTGGCGTTGGCGCCTTGTGCGATCGGCTCCTGCCCCACGATGCCGGTCGTCAGCGTGATCGAGCCGCCGTCGTTCAGATAATGCTGACCGACCAGCGCCAGGCGCACCTGGCCAAGCAGCTTGTCCTGCAGGCCAACGTTGAAATCCGCGGCCGTCATCTTGATCAGCGGCCCGAAGAACAGATTGCCCGCAGTGGAGACGATGGCGTCGACGCGACCGAGCCTGTCGAACAGCGCCGCCACGCTGTCTGCGTTGGTGATGTCGACTTGATGCTCGCCCTGCGTGCGGCCGACGCGGATGATTTCGTGCGCCCCGCCCTGCTCCAGTGCTGCCACCACGGCGCGGCCCAGTGTGCCGCTGGCGCCAATCACGACGATTTTCATGCTGTGCTCCTTCGTCAATCCGGTTGGAATGGCGCCTATTCTTGGCCGAACCCCTCATGCGATAAAGCCGTGATACCTTCGGGCATTCCAAATCAATGGTTCGGAATATGGACAAGCTGCGCAGCATGGAGACCTTCGTCGCCGTGGTCGAAGGCGGCAACTTCACCGAGGCCGCGGCGCGGCTTGAAATGTCCGCGGTGATGGTCGGCAAATATGTGAGCGCTCTGGAGACGCAGCTGGGCGCGCGCCTGCTCCAGCGCAGCACGCGCCGCCAAAGCCTGACCGACGCCGGGCGCGTGTTCTACGAAGATGCCAAGCGTGTGCTGGAACAGGTGCGCTGGGCGGAAACGTCCGTCGAACGGCTACGCGCGTCGCCTTCGGGCACGCTCCGCGTGAGCGCGCCGACCACGTTCGGCGCGTGCGTGATCGCGCCACTGGCCGCGACGTTTCAGCAGGCACATCCGCAGGTGCGCGTGGAGTTGAACCTCAGCAACAGCATGGTCGATCTCGTCGACGAAGGGTTCGATCTCGCCATCCGCATCGGCCCGCTGGGCGATGCCGATCTGGTTGCCAAGCCGCTGTGCGTGTATCGCATGGTCATCTGCGCGTCGCCGGAGTACCTGGCGCGGTACGGCCGGCCGGAAACGCCGGCCGACCTGCCGCAGCATCGCTGCCTTTCGCACATGGTTTGGAACAACCGCAATGCGTGGCAGCTTGCCGGCTGGAGCGGCGCCACGCCCTGGCGCGACGACCCGGCCTTCACCTGCAACGACGGCCATGGCTTGCGCGCGGCCGCGGTTGCCGGTGCCGGCCTGCTGCTGCAGCCCGAAGTGCTCGTCGCAGAAGACCTGGCAAGCGGCCGACTCGTGCGCGTGCTGCAGGCGTATGCGCCCGAACCGCGGCCGATTCATCTCGTGTATCGGCAGGATCGGCGGCCGCTGCCGAAGCTCTCCAGCTTTGTGGAACATTTGCTGGCGCACGCACCTAAGTTCGTCCCCGCATCGGGGGCACAATAGCGCCCATGAACCCCGAAGACCTCCAACGCCTCGTCACCACGCAAATGCCCTTCGGCAAGTACAAGGGCCGCCTGATTGCCGACCTGCCGGGCCATTACCTCAACTGGTTTGCGCGCGAGGGCTTTCCGCCGGGGCAGATCGGCCGCTTGCTCGCGCTGATGCAGGAGCTGGATCACAACGGCCTGAAGGGTCTGCTCGACCCATTGCGCCAGGGCCGCTGACAACGCGATCGATCAATCGCCGTTGATGTAACGCAGCAGCCCCGTCGCCAACGCATCAAACACGACGCGGCAGCGCGGGCTGTCACGCAGGTCTTCGTGCATGGCGAGCCAGGTGTCGAGCGTGATGGAAACCTGATCGCCGAACAGCCGAACCAGGTCTGCGTTGTGCCGCACCAGGCCGACCTGGCAGAAGCCGATGCCAAAGCCGGCGCGCAGCGCGGCAATCGCAGCCAGGTCACTGTCGGTGCGCAGTGCGAAGCGGTTACGTTGGATCCACGGGAACTGCGCTCGCACGCTGCGCAGGAATGCGTTCTCCTTGTCGTAGCCGATCAACGTGTGGCCAGCGAGTTCTTCCACCGTGGTTGGCGTGCCGCGCTGTGCCAGATAGCGCTGGTGCGCAAACAGCCCCAATTCAATCTCCCCCAAGTGCCGCGCGACGAGCACGCCTTGGCTCGGTGGCTGCATGCGCACGGCGATGTCCGCCTCGCGGCGCAGCAGGTCTTCCATCCGGTTCGAAGGCACCAGCTCGAGCGTCAGCTCCGGATAGGCGGCGTGCAGATCGGCGAGGATGGGCGGCAGCACCTCCACCGCCACGACCTCGCTGGCGGTGATGCGCACGGTGCCGCGCACGCCCTCGCCCTGGCTCGACGCGGCGCGCAGCAAGGCGGCGCTCGTGGCTTCGAGCGATTCCGCAAACGGCCGCAGCGATAGCGCCGCTTCTGTGGGGCTCAGCCCCTGCTGCGTTCGGATGAAGAGCGACATGCCCAGCGCCCGTTCGAGCGCATCGACATGCCGCCCTGCCGTGGGCTGCGTCAGCCCCAGCGCGCGGGCGGCGCCCGACAGCGATCCTTCTCGCACGACGGCAAGAAACGTCCGATACAGCTCCCAGCCGGGCTCAGTTCCGCTCATACAAATTCGTATAGCTGCACGCTCATCATCAACAATTCCATTGAAGCACAGTCGCGCCCAGAATGCGTCCATCGCAACGCTCTCACATACCTCAGGAGCACGGTCATGGAACAGGCAACCCAACAGGCAAAACGCATCGCATTGGTACTGGGCGCCACCGGCGGCATCGGCGGTGAAGTGGCCCGTCGGCTGGTGGCACGCGGCTGGCATGTGCGGGCGCTGCAGCGCAATCCGGATGCGCTGACGAACCGCAACACCGCGTTCGAATGGATCCGCGGCGACGCGATGGTGCGCGAAGACGTGGTTGGCGCGGCCCAGGGCGCGGAACTGATCGTCCACGCCGTCAACCCGCCGGGCTACCAGAACTGGGCCGGGCTGGTGCTGCCGATGATCGACAACACCATCGCCGCCGCTCGTGCTTCAGGCGCGCGCATCGTGCTGCCGGGCACGGTGTACAACTTTGCGCCGGACACGTTTCCCGTGCTGCGCGAAACGACCGCGCAGGCACCGCTCACGCGCAAGGGCAAGATCCGCGCAGAGCTGGAGCGTCGCATGCAGGCCGCCAGCGCAGACGGCGTGCGCAGCCTGATCGTGCGCGCCGGCGATTTCTTCGGGCCCCAGACCGGCAACACGTGGTTTGCCGGCGCGCTGGTCAAGCCGGGCAAGCCCGTCCGCACCGTCACGCAGCCGGGCGCCGCGGGCATCGGCCATCAATGGGCATACCTGCCGGACGTGGCCGAAACGATGCTGCGTCTTGTCGAGCAAGGCGACCGTCTGCCGGACTTTGCCGTCTACCACATGCGCGGTCACTGGGATGCCGACGGCACGCAGATGGCCGCAGCAATTGGCCGCGCGGTGGGCCGCCCCGTCAAGACGCGCGCCTTCCCGTGGTGGCTGATGCCCGCGCTGGCGCCGTTCTCGGAGATGCTGCGCGAGATGCGCGAGATGCGATACCTGTGGCAGCACCCGGTGCGCATGGACAACGCCAAGCTCGTGCAGGCACTCGGCGCCGAACCGCACACGCCGTGGGACGAAGCCGTGGGCGCGACGCTGCGCAGCCTAGGCTGCCGCTGAAACCCGCGCCGCTGTCGCCAGGAAGTGCGCAAGATCAGGCGTGCGCTGCCCGGCCACCTTGGCGAGGTCGTCCCACTGGCGCAGCTGCAGCGCATCGGCGGCGTACGGACGCTGCATGAAGGCCTCGGCTTCCTGCGCCGAAAACACACCACCCTGCAATGCCAAGCTCCGCACGGAATCGGCTGACAGGCGCGCGTAGTAATGCGCATCCATCGCGCACAGGCAGCGCTTGGCATCCACATGCAGGCGGATCGGCTCGAGCACGGCATCGGGAAACGTCGCACGCAGAAACGGCAGCGCAAAGTACTGGTGCTGATCGTCGATGCCGTGGGCGGTCGGCGTCTCGCCCTGCAGGTTCAACAAATGACCGAGGTCGTGCAGCAGCGCCGCGGTGATCAGCGCATCCGACGCGCCGGCCGCCTCGGCCAACGCCGCCGTCTGCAGGGCATGTTCGAGTTGCGTGACGGGCTCGCCGCTGTAGGCAATGTTGCCGTGGCGGTCGAACAGCGTGCGGATGTCGTCGAGACTCAGGGCCATGATGCTGCGTGGGTAAAAGCGGAACCCTGCAGCGTAGCGCGCTCGTGCGGCAACACGGTGACAACGCACCGCGCATTAGCCCGCGTGATCGGCGCGATTAGAAAGTTTGGTTGGGAATGCACGGCGCCCGCCCTTATCTTCAGTGCCTTCCCACACATCGGAGCGCATCATGCTCGCAGGACACGCCGTACAGGTCACGCAGGCGCTGGAACAGGTCACGGACTATTGGTCGCCGCGCGTCGTCGGCCAGGTCAACGACCAATACATCAAGGTCGCCAAGCTCAAAGGCGAGTTCGTCTGGCATGACCACCCGAATGAAGACGAGCTGTTCTTCGTGGTCTACGGCCACCTGAAAATCGCTTTCGAAGACCGTGCCGATGTCCACCTCGGCCCCGGCGAATTCTGCGTCGTGCCGCGCGGCGTGCGTCACTTTCCCGTTGCCGACGAAGAATGCGGAATCATGCTGATCGAAACCGTAACCACGCAGCACACGGGCGATGTCGTTACCGAGCGCAGCGTCGCGCTCGAGAAGCAACTCAACGGATGAAGGCGTCGTAAGCCGTCTTCAAAATCAACGCCAGCACCACCACGATGAACACCTTGCGCACGAAGCGGCTGCCGTGCCGCAGCGCGAGGTGGCTGCCGACCTGATTGCCGGCGACGTTGGCAACCGCCATCACCAGGCCGAGCTGCCACCAGACGTGCCCCTTGGCGGCCAGCAGCAACAGCGCAGCCACGTTGGTCGCGAGGTTGACGATCTTGGTAGACGCCGACGCATGCAGGAAGTCGTACCCAAACACGCGCACGAACACGATCATCAGAAAGCTGCCGGTGCCCGGGCCAAACACGCCGTCGTAGAAACCGATGGCCGCGCCGGCCAGCAATGCCGCCGCGCGCTCGCGCCAGCCCTTGAGGCTCGGGGCGTGATCGGCGCCCAGGTTCTTCTTGGCCACCGTGTAGACGAGCAGCACCGCCAGCACGAACGGCAGCGCACGGCGCAGCGGCTCGGCCGGAATATGCGTCAGCGCCCACGCGCCGAGCAGCGAAAACACAAACGCCGTGACCACCGCCGGCGCCGTCGCGCCCCAGTAGATGCGCACCG
Source organism: Ralstonia flatus (assembly GCF_958439105.1). Lineage (NCBI taxonomy): Bacteria > Pseudomonadati > Pseudomonadota > Betaproteobacteria > Burkholderiales > Burkholderiaceae > Ralstonia > Ralstonia flatus. The sequence continues at coordinate 61,004 of NZ_CAUDLI010000006.1, forward strand.
TGCGGCCGTAGCGCACCGCCGCCGTCGCCGTGCCCGACATCGACGCGACTTTATTGGTGCCGATGAGCGTGGCGGGCGCGACGTTCGGATACGCCGAGAACAGCGCGGGGATCTGCACCAGGCCGCCGCCACCGGCCACGGCATCGATCAGGCCGGCCAGAAAGCCGGCCACGGCGAGCAAAGCGAATTCCATCAGGAGAAACGAAACGGGAAGGATTAGCCCAGCGACTTGGGCGACGGACGTGCGCTGCGCCGCCAGCAGCCCGATGCGTCGGGCGCAAAGCCGAGCGCTGCGGCGTCTTGAGCCGAAAGCGCCGCGGGCGGCAACAGGACGTGGAGTATGCCATGTGCCCTGGCGTACTCATTGACGGCCGCCAGGGCCGCATCGCGCGTGGCCGTGTCACCGGAAAGCACCGTCACGCCGACGGGCAACCACGCCACCAAACCGCCCAGCGCCAGATGCGGCACGAGCGTGATCGGCGCCACGCCGGCCAGCGCTTCACCCATTTCAACGAGGAAGCACGGATGCACGCTCGGATGGGCGAGCAGCGTATCGACGGCATGCGCCACCTGCAGCGGCGAGGGGGTCGACGCGACGGCGGCCAGCAGGCGCGGCCGGTCTTCGAGCGTGGCAAGGCGAGTGGACAAAGTCATGGGCGGCTCGGGCGAAGGCGCCATTGTCATGCAGCGCGCGCATAGGCGTCGACACCGAATGCATTTCTCTTGTGAATAAGCGCGAACCAGAATGGTTGCGTCATTCCACGGAGCCCGCCATGGCCGATCCGACCCGCGCCCTCACCTTGCAATTGCTGCAGTCGCTGGCCGAGCGGCCGCGGCCCTACGCTGAAGTGCTGGAAACGTGGCGGACGTCGTGCCCGCGTTTGTCGATCTGGGAGGATGCCTGCATCGACGGGCTGGTGGACTGCGTGCCCGACTCCGCGCCGGGGCTGCAGTTGGTGACGGTCAGCGCCCGGGGCCGTGCGCTGCTGGCCGGCGCCCTCGCGGAAGGCGAGCGCACAAACTAAAAGGCCCTGCCGGGGATCGCCTGGCAGGGCCTTCATCTATTTTGCATCTCCACCGTACGTGCGGTGTGTGCTGTCGTCTCCTCGCTCCCGCCTCATTTATCTCGTGCGAAAACCGTAACGCGACTGTAAAAGATGCACCGCAATGCAGCAACTAGAGCAAACCCTTACGGTGCATCAGGCACCAAGATCAGCCGTTCGGGTGAAATTTGCCGGCATCTTCGTGCATTGTGGCGTCAACGTCGCAACCAAGGCACGCGCGCCGCAATTTCGCCCATGATGCCGCGGCGGAACGTCAGCACGCAGATCACGAAGATCGCGCCCGTGACCGTGGTGACCGATTCGCCGAGGATGTTGAAGCCCTCGATGCCGGTGGCGCCGGCCAGGAAGCTGCCGATGTCGCCGAGCTTGTTTTCCAGCGCAATCACCAGCGCGGCGCCCAGCAGCGGGCCGGACAGGATACCGAGGCCGCCCACCAGCGTCATCAGGATGACCGAGCCGGACATCGACCAGTGCACATCGGTGAGCGTCTCGAAGCCGAGCACCAGCGTCTTCAGCGCACCGGCCAGGCCCGTGAGCGCCGCCGACAGCACGAACGCCAGCAGCTTGAAGCGATCGGTGTCGTAGCCGAGGGACGTGGCGCGCGGCTCGTTCTCCTTGATCGCCTTGAGAATCTGCCCGAACGGCGAGTGGATCGTGCGCACGATCAGCAGGAACGCCGCGACCACGATCACGAGCACCACGTAGTACAGCGTCATGTCCAACGACAGGTCGAGCACGCCGAACAGCTTGCCGCGCGGCACGCCCTGCAGGCCGTCTTCGCCGCCGGTGAACGGCACCTGCAGGCAGAAGAAGTACAGCATCTGCGCCAGCGCCAGCGTGATCATCGCGAAGTAGATGCCCTGACGGCGGATGGCGAGCAGGCCGACGATCAGGCCGATGAACGCGCCCGCCGCTGTCCCGGCCAGCAGGCCAAGCTCCGGCGTGACGTGCAAGTCGCGCATCATGTAGCCGGCCACGTAGCCCGCGCCGCCAAAGAACGCCGCATGCCCGAACGACAGCAGACCCGTGTAGCCGAGCAGCAGGTTGAAGGCAGAGGCAAACAGCGCAAAGCACAGCAGCTTGGCGACGAACACCGGATAGGCGCCCACCAGCGGCGCGGCAATCAGCGCCACCAGCAGCACGCCGTACAGGACGTATTTGAAGGAGGAAGAGTTGGTCATGTTGGCCGCGCCGCTCATTTCTCTTTACCGAACAGGCCCGCCGGACGCACCAGCAGCACCAGCACCATGATCACGAACACCACGGTCGCCGACGCCTGTGGATAAAACACCTTGGTCAGCCCCTCGATCACGCCCAGGCCCAGGCCGGTGACGATCGAACCGAGAATCGACCCCATGCCGCCGATCACCACCACCGCAAACACGGTGATGATCATGCTCTGCCCCATCAGCGGCGAGATCTGGATGACCGGTGCCGCCAGCACGCCCGCAAACGCCGCCAGCGCCACGCCAAAACCGTAGGTGAGCGTGACCATCAGCGGCACGTTCACGCCAAAGGCTTCGACCAGCTTCGGGTTCTCGGTGCCGGCGCGCAGGTACGCGCCCAGCTTGGTCTTCTCGATCATGAACCACGTGGCGAAGCACACCGCCAGCGACGCCACCACCACCCACGCGCGATAGTTGGGCAGCATCATGAAGCCGAGGTCGGTGGCGCCCTGCAGCAGCTGGGGCGTGTCGTACGGCAGGCCCGAGACGCCGTAGATGGCGCGGAACACGCCTTCGATGACGAGCGTCACGCCCAGCGTGAGCAGCAAGCCATAGAGGTGATCGAGCTTGTAGATGAACCGCAGCAGCGTGCGTTCGATCACCACGCCCAGCAGGCCGATCACCAGCGGCGACAGCACCAGCATCGCCCAGTACGGCACGCCCAGGTACGAGAAGCCCATCCACGTGAGCACCGCGCCCAGCATGAACAGCGCCCCGTGCGCAAAATTGATGACGTTGAGCAGCCCGAAGATGACCGCAAGGCCCAGGCTCAACATCGCATAGAAGGAACCGTTGACCAGACCCAGCAGCAGCTGGCTGAGCATGGCCGGTAGCGGAACGCCGAAAATTTCCATCGCGGTCAGGAGAAGAACGCCAACACAACGTTGATGGCGCCGCCCTCCACACGGACGGCGGCGCCGGATTGCCTACGCTTTTACTTCTTCATCAGCGAGCACTTCGACTCGGCCGGCGTGGTGAAAGCCTGCTCGCCCGGGATCGTCGCCACGACCTTCAGGTAGTCCCACGGCTTCTTCGATTCGGCCGGCGACTTCACCTGCAGCAGGTACATGTCGTGGATGGCACGGCCGTCCTGGCGGATGGTGCCCTTCGTGTAGAAGTCGTCGATCTTGGTCTTCTTGAGCTGCGCGATGACCTTGTCCGGATCGTCCGTGCCGGCAGCGGCCACGGCCTTGATGTAGTTCGACACCGCCGAGTAATCCGCCGCCTGCAGGCTGCTCGGCATTTTCTTCATCTTCATGAAGTAGCGGTTGGCGAACTTGCGCGTGGCGTCGTTCATGTCCCAGTACCAGCTGTCGGTCATCAACAGGCCTTCGGCCGTCTGCAGACCCAGGCTATGCACGTCGTTGATGAACATCAGCAGGCCGGCGATCTTCATCGACTTGGTGATGCCGAATTCCTTGGCGGCCTTGATCGAGTTGATCGTGTCGCCGCCGGCGTTGGCCAGGCCCAGGATCTGCGCCTTGGACGACTGCGCCTGCAGCAGGTACGACGAGAAGTCCGACGCCGACAGCGGGTGCTTGACCGAACCCACCACCGTGCCGCCGTTGGCCTTGACCACGGCCGTGGTGTCGTTCTCCAGCGAGTGGCCGAAGGCGTAATCGGCGGTCAGGAAGAACCACGACTTGCCGCCCTGCTTGACCACCGCGCTGCCCGTGCCCTTGGCCAGCGCCACGGTGTCGTATGCATAGTGGATCGTGTACGGCGTGCACTCTTCGTTGGTCAGGCGCGCCGTGCCCGCACCGATGTCGATGAACACGCGCTTCTTCTCAGAGGCCACCTTGTTCATCGCCAGGCCCGTGGCGGAGTTCGTGCCGCCCAGCAGCATGTCCAGGCCTTGCTGGTCCATCCATTCACGCGCCTTCGATGCGGCAATGTCGGCTTTGTTCTGGTGATCGGCCGTCACGAGTTCGATCGGCTTGCCCAGCACCTTGCCGCCCGCATCCTCAATCGCCATCTTGACCGCCTCGACACCGCCCTGCCCGTCGATGTCGGCATACAGACCCGAGAGATCGGTGATGTAGCCGATCTTCACCTTGTCGCCGCTCACCTGCGCATGCGCGCCGAATGCAGCCGCGCCCAGCCCTACCGCCATCAATGCACCAGCCAGCTTCTTGAGTGTCATGGTCTTGTCTCCTGTGTCGTGCGCGCCGCGGATCACGCTGGCGCATGGGTCTTGCAAGTCGATCGGGAAAACGTCTTACACGCCGAGCAGTTCGTGCAGCACCGGCATCTTGTCCTGCAGTTGCGCCGCCTCGAAACGCTCGACGATGCGGCCGTGTTCCATCACATAAAAGCGATCTGCCAGCGGCGCGGCAAAGCGGAAGTTCTGCTCCACCATCACCACCGTGTAGCCGCGCTTCTTGAGCATCAAGATCATGCGGGCCAGCGCCTGCACGATCACCGGCGCAAGGCCCTCGGAAATCTCGTCGAGCAGCAGCAGGTTCGCGCCCGTGCGCAGGATGCGCCCGACCGCCAGCATCTGCTGCTCGCCGCCCGACAGGCGCGTGCCCTGGCTCTGGCGGCGCTCGGCCAGGTTCGGGAACATCTCGTAGATTTCTTCGATGCTCATGCCGGCATTGCCGGTCTTGGCGACTTGCCCCTTCAGTACCGGCGGCAGCATCAGGTTTTCTTCGCACGAGAGGCTCGAGAAGATGCCGCGCTCTTCGGGGCAGTAGCCGATGCCGCAGTGGGCGATCTTGTGCGTCGGCAGGTCGATCGTTTCCACGCCTTGGCCGCTTGCGTCGTGCACGACGATGGAGCCCTTGCGCGTGCCCACCAGGCCCATGATGGCGCGCAGCGTGGTGGTGCGGCCCGCGCCGTTGCGGCCGAGCAGCGTGACCACCTCGCCGCGGTTCACGGTCAGGTCGACACCATGCAGGATGTGCGATTCGCCGTACCAGGCGTGCAGGTCCTTGATCTGGAGCGCGGGCGTGCTCATGCAGTGTTCTCGTGTGTTCGGGTCTAGCGTTCGCTTACGTTTGATACGCGGCGTGCAGCCGCGTCGCGTGATCGATCAGCGTCGATCAGGGGCCTCAACAGCGTCAACGGCCTCAATGGCCTTCCAGCGCCGCATCGGCGGTGCCCATATAGGCTTCCATCACCTGCGGGTTCTTCGAGACGTCTTCGTACGGGCCTTCGGCCAGGATCTGGCCGCGCTGCAGCACCGTGATCTTGTCGGCGATGGACGAGACCACGTTCATGTTGTGTTCGACCATCAGGATCGTGCGGCCCTGCGCGACGCGCTTGATCAACTCCGTCACGCGGTCCACGTCTTCGTGGCCCATGCCCTGCGTGGGCTCATCGAGCAGCATCAGCTCGGGCTCCATCGCCAGCGTGGTCGCAATCTCCAGCGCGCGCTTGCGGCCGTAGGGCAGCTCCACCGTCACGGTGTGGGCAAACTCCGTCAGCCCCACCTGTTCGAGCAGCTCCATCGCGCGCGCGTTCAACGTGTTGAGCGATTGCTCGCTGCGCCAGAACGCATACGCCGTACCGAGTTGCCGTTGCAGCCCGACGCGAACGTTTTCCATCACCGTCAGATGCGGAAACACAGCGGAGATCTGGAACGAGCGGATCACGCCACGACGCGCGATCTGTGCCGGCTTCTCCGGCGTGATATCGATGCCGTTGAACAGAATCGTGCCGCGCGTGGGCACCAGGAATTTGGTCAGCAGGTTGAAGCAGGTCGTCTTGCCGGCACCGTTCGGGCCGATGAGCGCGTGGATCGACCCACGCTGCACGCGCAGGTTGACGTCGGACACGGCGGTAAAGCCCTTGAAGGCCTTGGTCAGTCCGCGCGTTTCGAGAATGATGTCCTGCGCCATGATTCCCTCTTGTCTCCCGCCCTTTTTATGGTGCGGATGATTGTCAACGGCTGTTGCGTTGCAAAACATCGGGGTTTTTACCGAGACGATTACACCCTGCTTACGCCCCGGAAACCCGCACCGGCATTGGCTTTCCGGCTCGCGCGCAAGGGTTACGTAGAGTTACGTATCGGGGCAATGCCGATTGCTTATTCATAGGACACGGGCGGTGTGTCATGCCCGTGTCATCGGTCCCTGAACCCGCGTCAGGCGGGCACCGCCTCACCGCGCGCCCGGGCCTTGCGCGCCGCGCGAATCATCTCGCTCGCCTTCTCCGCAATCATGATCGTCGGCGAGTTGGTGTTGCCCGAGGTAATCGTCGGCATGACGGACGCGTCTACCACCCGCAGGCCGTCGATGCCGCGCACCCGCAGCTGCGCATCGACCACGGCGTTTGCATCGTCGGCGCGGCCCATGCGGCACGTGCCGACCGGGTGGAAGATGGTCGTGCCGATTTCTCCGGCCGCGCGGGCGAGTTCCTCGTCGGTCTGGAACGCGGCGCCGGGCAGATACTCCTCGGGCCGGTATTGCGCCAAGGCCGGCTGCGCGACGATGCGGCGCGTGAGCCGCAGCGAATCGGCCGCCACCTTGCGGTCTTCCTCTGTGGACAAGTAGTTCGGCGCGATGGTCGGCGCCGCAAACGGATCGGCCGATGTGACATGCACCGTGCCGCGCGAGGTGGGCCGCAGGTTGCACACGCTCGCGGTAAACGCATTGAACGCGTGCAGCGGATCGCCGAACTTGTCGAGCGACAGCGGCTGCACGTGGTATTCCACATCGGGCCGCGACACATGCGGATTCGAGCGCGCGAACACGCCCAGCTGCGAAGGCGCCATGCTCATCGGCCCGCTCTGATTGAACGCGTATTGCATGCCGATGAGCGCCTTGCCCCACCAGTTGGAGGCGCGCGTGTTGAGCGTCGGCACACCGTTCACCTTCACCACGCTGCGCAGCTGCAGGTGGTCCTGCAGGTTTTCTCCGACGCCCGGCAACGCCTGGCGCACCGGAATACCGAGCGCCTGCAGACGCTCCGGCTGCCCAATGCCGGCCAGCTCCAGCAATTGCGGCGAGTTGATCGCACCCGCCGACAGGATGACCTCTTCGCGCGCGGCCACGGTGTAGTCCTGCCCTGCGCCGCGATACGTCACGCCGGTGCAGCGCTTGCCATCAAACGTCAGCGCCCGCACCTGCGCGCCCGTCACGATGGTCAGGTTCGGCCGCTGCGATGCCGGGCGCAGAAACCCCTTGGCCGTGTTCCAGCGGATGCCGCGCTTCTGGTTGACCTCGAAATAGCCGACGCCGAAGTTGTCGCCGCGATTGAAGTCGCTCGTGCGCGGGATGCCCGCCTGCACGGCCGCTTCGATGAAGGTCTCGAGCACCTGCCAGTGCAGGCGTTGCGGCTCGACGCGCCATTCGCCGTTTGCACCGTGCCACGCATTCGCGCCGCCGTGATGGTTTTCACTGGCCTTGAACAGCGGCAGCACCGCATCCCACTTCCAGGAATCATCACCGGTGATGGCGGCCCAGCCGTCGTAGTCTTCGCGCTGGCCCCGCATGTAGATCATGCCGTTGATCGACGAGCAGCCACCGAGCACCCGGCCGCGCGGATAGCCCAGCGAGCGACCGTTCAGCCCGGGCTCTTCGCGCGTGCGATACAGCCAGTCGGTGCGCGGGTTGCCGATGCAATACAGATAACCGACGGGGATGTGGATCCAGTGGTAATCGTCCTTGCCGCCCGCTTCGAGCAGCAGGACGGAAACGTCGGGGTCGCGGGTCAGCCGGTTGGCGAGGACGCAGCCTGCGGAGCCTGCGCCGATGATGATGTAGTCGTAGGTGTCCATGTCTCCGTGCTTCTTTTCCTTGGTGTTATTGGTTTTTATTTTTGTGGTGCAACCAATTCACTTCAAATCAAATCCGCGAAGCCAGCCACTCCGTCATCTTTCCAAATACCTCGCTACGCAGCGGCTCGGCTTCGTTAAAGATCTCGTGATACCCGTTGTCGAACCACGCCAAGGTCCGCAAATCTTCCGGCGCATTCGCATAGAAATCGCGGCTGCCGGAGGGATCGACAATCGCATCCGCGCCGCCGGCCATCAGCAGCATCGGCGCTTCCAGGCGCGGCGCATCCTGCTGTGCCTGCGTGATCGCATTGAGCATGAACTCCAGCAATGATGCGCTGATCGTGCCCTGCACCAGCGGGTCTGCGCGATAGGCGGCAGCGACGCTCGGATCGTGCGAAAGCTTGGCCGGATCAACGGGATTGGGCACCGGCAACCGCGGCGCGATGGCGGAGAGAATCCCCCGCACGATGCCCGTTCCGGGCGGCAACTTCACGCGCAGCGCGGGCGACGACAGCAGCACGCCACGCACGGGGCGGATACGCGCGGTGGTGAAGCGCGCGACGATCAATCCGCCCATGCTGTGGCCGAGCACGAACGGCATCTCATGCCATTCGGCGACGACGGCATCGACGATTTCTGCGAGATCGGTGAGGTAGTTGTCTTGCGCGTCGAGCGCCATGCGCGGGCCGCCGCTCTTGCCGTGGCCGCGCAGGTCGAAGGCCCGTACGCGCAGGCCAAGGTCGGTGAGCACCTTGGCCACATGCGGATAGCGGCCGCTGTGTTCGGCCATGCCGTGAACGAGGATGACGGTGCCACGCGGCTCGCCGGTGTCGGGCGCGGGCAACCAGGTGCGGACCAGCAGTTCAGTGCCGTCCTTCATGCGCTGGCGGGTTTCCAGCGCTGGATGGGCGGTGACCTGAGCGGGGGCTTGCGTCATCGGCGTCTCCTCCTTGGGTTGCCAGATTGTGGCATAGACGCCGCCTGTCGCAATCTGCGCCAATAGAGCGGCCCGTCAGTGGCAGCAGGCGTCGAGGTCGGACTCGGGGCCGCCTTCACCGCCCTCGCCGGCCACGCTCTGAAGGATCGGGCAATCGGGGCGGTCATCGCCGTGACAGGCGTTGGCAAGCGTCATCAGCGTGTCGCGCATGCTTTGCAGCTCGCTGATGCGCGCATCGAGATCCGCCACGTGGCGCAGGGTGACCGCCTTCACATCGGCGCTGGCGCGTTCGCGATCGTTCCACAACGACAGCAGCGTGCGGATTTCCTCCAGCGCGAAACCCAGCGAGCGCGACCTGTGGATAAACCGCAGCACATGCAGCGCCCGCGCGTCGTACATGCGGTAGTTGCCTTCGGTGCGCGGGCTGGGCGGCAGCAGGCCGATGCTTTCGTAGTAACGGATCATCTTGGCCGATACGCCGCTGGCCTTCGCGGCCTCGCCAATGTTGACCGGTCCTTTGTCGATGAGATGGGTGCGCGTCATGCGTTGTCTCCGGTGGCGCGCCAGCGGCGCAGCATCAGCGCATTGGTGACCACGCTCACACTGGAGAACGCCATGGCCGCGCCGGCAAATGTCGGGTTCAGCAAGCCGAATGCCGCCAGCGGAATGCCCACCACGTTATAGATGAACGCCCAAAACAAGTTCTGGCGGATCTTTGCGACGGTGCGGCGCGAGAGGTCCAGCGCGTCACTCACCAGACGCGGCTCGCCGCGCATGAGCGTGATGCCGGCGGCCTGCATCGCCACATCGGTGCCGGTGGCCATGGCGATGCCGACATCGGCCGCCGCCAACGCCGGCGCGTCGTTGATGCCGTCGCCCACCATCGCCACCACATGGCCGCCCTGCTGCCATGCCATCACACGCGCGGCCTTGTCTTGCGGCAGCACTTGCGCGGCTACTTCATCGATGCCAAGTGCCTGGGCCACGCTGCGCGCTGCACCAGCGTTGTCGCCGGTCACGAGCGCGGTGCGCACGCCGCGCGCCTGCAGCGCGGACACGGCCTCCTTCGCGCCGGGCTTGAGCGCATCGCCAAAGGCAATCAGCCCGCGCAGCTGCACGCCGCTTTCGTCACGCTGCGCAAGCCACGAGACGGTGTTGCCTTGCGCCTCCAGCGCATCGGCGCGCGCTTGCAATGCGCTGCGGTCGAGCCCCAGTTCATCCATCCACCGCGCATTGCCGAGTTGCAGCGATGCGCCATTCACGATGCCTCGCGTGCCGCGTCCGGCCAGCACTTCGGGCGATTGCGCGGGCATGACGGCGCGACCGCGCGCCTTGGCATAGTCGCGCGTGGCCTGTGCCAGCGGGTGCGTGTTCTCGGCCTGCAGCGCGGCAAGCTGGTCGAGCAGCGTGTCGGCGTCAATGCCGGATGCCGCTTCCACCGCCGTGACGCGCGGCTGGCCGACGGTAAGCGTGCCCGTCTTGTCGAAGACAACGAAATCGACTTGTTGGGCGCGCTCCAGCGCCTGCGCGTCGGCAATGAGAATGCCGCGCCGCGCGCCCGCACCCGTGCCAGCCATGATGGCGGACGGCGTGGCAAGGCCGAGCGCGCACGGGCAAGCAATCACCAGCACCGCCACGGCGTTGACGATGGCCGTCTCCCACCCCGCACCAGCGATGAACCAACCGGCCAGCGTCAGCAACGCCGCCACCAGCACCGCCGGCACAAAGATGGCGCTCACGCGGTCGACCAGTTGCTGGATCGGCGGCTTGGCGGCCTGCGCGTCTTCTACGAGGCGGATGATGCGCGAGAGCATCGTGTCTGCGCCGATGGCCGTGGTGCGCACGAGCAGCACGCCGTCGGTGGCGATGGCACCGGCGGTCACGCGGTCACCTTCGCGCTTGGGCACGGGCAGGCTTTCGCCGGTCAGCATGGATTCATCGACGTGGCTCGCGCCTTCCAGCACCACCGCATCCACGGGGATACGCTCACCGGCGCGCACGGACACCACATCACCCACACGCACCTGGGCGACAGGGGTATCTCGCAGCGTACCGTCGGCACCGCGCACGCGAGCGGTGTCGGGGCGCAGCGCCTGCAGGGCACGGATGGCCTGCGCGGTCTGGCGCTTGGCACGCACTTCCAGCCACTTGCCAAGCCGCACCAGCGTGATGACCACGGCGGCGCTCTCGAAGTACAGGTGCGGCGCGTGGTGCATCCCGTCCGCCCCGGCGCGCCACCACAGCCACAGCGACAGCCCATACGCCGCCGACGTGCCGAGCGCCACCAGCAGATCCATATTGCCGGCGCCCGCACGGAGCGCCTTCCAGCCCGCCTTGTAGAAGCGCGCACCAATGACAAACTGCACCGGCGTCGCCAGCAGCCATTGCACCCAGGCCGGCAGCATCCAGTCGCCGCCGAACCAGCCGGCAATCATCGGCAACACCAGCGGCACAGACAGCGCGGTGGCAATCCACACGGGGCCGGCACCGTCCCAGAAATCGGGTTCGACAGCAGCAGGCGCGGCGGTTTCGTCGGAAGCGACGCGCGCCTCATAGCCAGCCGCGGTGACGGCAGCGACGAGCGCATCGCTGGCCGCACCGCCCTGCACGCGGGCGCGCTCGGTCGCGAGGTTCACGCTCGCATCGGTCACACCCGGCACGGCGCGCAGGGCACGCTCGACGCGGCCCGCACAGGCAGCGCAGGTCATCCCACTGATATCGAGATCGGTGGAAGTCACGTCGGGAAGGCTGGCGGCAGTCATGGAAGCGTCCGTTTTGAAGAAGATGGCATCAGCCTAGACCTTCCCATCTTGGTAAGGTCAAGCGCCATTTTACGCTTGCGCTTCCCACGATGGGAAGGTTCATACTGCTGCCGTGATTCACCCTTCCCTCTTTCAGGAGCCAACCATGACGACGTCTTCCACGACCTTTTCCGTGACGGGCATGAGCTGCGGCCACTGCGTATCGGCCGTCACGCGTGCGGTGCAGCAGGTCGATGCCGGCGCCAATGTGCAGGTCGACCTCGACAAGCAGACCGTGGCCGTCACCAGCGGTGCCAGCGCCGATGCGGTCAAGGCCGCCATCGAGCAAGCCGGCTACCCGGTCAAAGCTTCCGCCTGAGCCCGGTGTGGGCAACAAAAAAGGCGTGCCGCTGTGGCACGCCTTTTTGTTTGCGCGGAAGCCGCTTAGAAGCGGTAGCCGACGTTCAGGAAGGTCACGACCGGGTTGATCTTGATCTTCGCTTCGCTCACAACGTGGACGCCGGTCGCCGTCGTGCTATCGATCGTTGCCGTGGTCTTCAGCGGGAGGTACGACACCGACAGGCCAACGAACCAGTCCTTGGTGATGGCGTACGTGGCACCCACGTTCAGCACCGGGTTCAACGAACCGTCGGTCGACACGTTGCTCTTGCTGCCCGGGCCAGCCAGCTTCGTCTGGAAGGCGCTGTTCGTGATCTTCTCGTCGGAGAACCACGTGTAGTTCAGGCCCAGACCAACGTACGGGCGGAACTTAGTGTCGGCGTTGAAGAAGTACCACTTCGCCAGCACGGCCGGGCTCCACTGCTTGGCCGAGCCGATTTCGCCGTAACCCGACAGTGCGCCCGTCCCTTCGATTTTGTGGCGCGGAGGAATGCCACCTACTAGCTCAACGGCAATGTTGTCGGTAAAGAAGTGCGTGAAGGCGAGACCAACGGTATCGGCTTCCTGGATCTTGGCGCCCGTGCCAGATTGCGACTGGTTCACCGGCATGCCGCCGATGCTCTTGACCAACAGCGGGTCGCTCGAGCTGTTCGGCATCACGCGGAACCAGCCGAGGCTGACGATGTTGCTGCCGGCAGCCTGTGCGTGTGCGGCGGTGGCGAGGATCATCCCGGCGGCGGCCGCCAGTGCTTTTTTATAGGCCATCTCTGTATGTGCTCCTGTGTCAGACGCATCCGTTGCAACCGTGTTGACACGTTTGCGGTGCGTTCTAAGTCTCCTCCCAGGCGGAAGGGATGGCCATTATCCCGTGTGATTGCCTTGACTAGAACCCTTTTTCTAGAGGTTTCCTGTTACAGCGTGTGCGCTCGATCGGCCTGCGACGGGCTTTTCCAGCACATGCCCAGTTTTTAAACAGCTTTGGACTTGGACAGCGCGAGCACGCACGCGGCCAGATCCCACAGGGCACTGCCGACGCTTTTGAATACCACCGGCGACACCGGCGCGGCCTGCGTAAGTGTGTCCGGCGGCGCGTCGACACACTGTTGTAACGGCCGCACACGCGACCACGGCACGCCAGCCTGCAGCAGGTCGCCGGCCTCCGCTTCCAGGTCGACGAGGGTGTCGGCGTACAGCCGATCGACGGCGGCGGCATGCACGCACAAGCGTGGCGGCAGCTCGGCCATGTCGGGCCGAAAGGCGCCCACAGCCGCGATGAAGTGATGGGGTCCCCACGCATAGCCCGCAGGTTGACCTGCATCGCCCAAGTCAGGAAGCACTGGTTGCGATGACGGTGTGGCAGTAATTACGAGCGAGGTCTGCGGCAATGCCGCGCGGGCCGCGTCCGCCACGCCGGCCGCATCACCGCCCGCCAGCGCGGTGGCGTCCATGCCCAGGGCGCGTGCGTAGTACGCCAGCCCATCGGCGCTGCCAGCCGTGCGCGCGACGATGGTGACGCGTCGCGTGCCCAGCCCGAAGCGGAAGGCTTCCAGGTGCGCACGCGCCTGGGCCCCGGCCCCGATCAGCAGCAGATCTCCCGCCGGCTCAGGTGCGAGCAGACGCGCTGCCAGCAACGACACGGCGGCGGTGCGGTGCGCGGTCACGGTCGGGCCATCCAGCATCAGCCGGCGCTCGCCGGTGCGGGCGTCCATCACCACAACCTCGCCGTGAATGGCTGGCAAGCCTTGGCCAGGGTTGTGCGGGTGCACGGTGATCATCTTGGTGATGGCGATGTCGGCATTGGACGCCGGCATCAGCAGCAGACTGCCGCCGCCCGCCACAGGCATCACAAGACGCGCCGGTGCCTGGGCGCGGCCGGCGCGTGCGTCGCGTAACACCTGGGCGATGGCATCGGCCAACGCAGCGTAAGGCAGGCGGGCTGCCGTGGTGGCAGCGTCGAGGGTCTCCAGCATCGGGCTCCCGCAGCGGAAGAAACGTCAGACGGACTTATGCAGCGGCGCGGCGCGGCGGCGGTGTGCGGCGCGTGAGCAATCCCGCGCTGATGAGCAACTGCGCAGCGGCGTAGCTCCACCAGATCGCCAGCTCGTGGTCGGTGAACGGAAAGACGAACACGCTGATGCCGATCATCGCATCGGAAGCTGCGAAGGCGAGTGCGCCCCACGCCGTCAGCGGCCCCGGCAGGCGCGCCAGCAATGCCGCGCACACCATCGCCGACAGCACGACCATGTAGGCGATCACCGGCCCCTTCAGCTCACCCAGTCCCGGCCAGTACCACAGCAGCATGCCGATGGCCACGCCGATCATCACGCCGACACCGATCATGCGGATGGCCGACGACACGCCGCGCAACCCCACCAGCACCCGCAGATAGCACACATGCGCCAGCAGGAAACAGCCCAGCCCGGCCATGAACGAGAACGCGAAACCCGGCAGGGCGAGCCACAGATCCCCAAACGCGGAAAACACCATGGCGCCGATCAGCCAGCGCCGCTCACGCGGAATCTCGTGCAGCGAGGCGGCGCGCGCAAGCAGCAACGCCATCAGCATTTTCCACAGCGGCTGCGCGACGATGCGACCGACCAGCGGCGTGCCCGGCGGAACTTCAACGGCCACCATGGTCAGCATGCCGCCGTAGGTGACGCCTGCCACGGCAGCAGCCACCCACCACGCGCGAACCCGTGCCGGCATGCCGTAGCCGCCTGACAGATGCGCCGGCGCGTGCGCCGGATGCGTGGTGTGTCCTTCAACCATCGTGGTCTCCCGCCAAACAGAGGCGATTCATATCAGCAAAGTGATGTCGGCTTGCAGCGTGACACGCCGCGCACCCTGGCGCAAGGCGCGCATTTACCCACCAAGGTGGGATAGCGGCAACGCGCCATCCCGCTTCAAGGCCGTCAATACGATATTGGAACGGACATTGTCCACGCCCGGCACACGCATCAGCTTGCGCATGACGAATTCCGACAGCGCGGGCAGATCGGGCACCACCACGCGCAGCATGTAGTCGGCGTCGCCGGCCACGGAATAGCACTCCTGCACCGCGTCGAGCAGGCTGATCTCTTCGCGAAAGCGTTCGACGATGGCGTCGCCGTGGTGCGCCAGCTTGACGCTCGCGAACACCGTCACGCCCAGCCCCAGCCCGGTTGGCGAGAGCACCACCCGGTAGCCCTCGATCACGCCTTCCGATTCAAGCCGCGCCAGCCGCCGTCCGACTTGGCTGGCCGATAGGTGGACTTGCTCCGAGAGCTGCTGATGCGTCGCGCGGCCATCGCGCTGAAGGGCCGCCAGCAGGGCCAGATCGAAGTTATCAAGCGAAATCATGCACATCTCCAGCGTTCACAGGCGGTATTTTGCATGATTTCCGCAGACGAGGCGCAATGGACCACCGTTTTGCGGCCAACCCGCGTGGCCCCGCCCCTACACTGGCCGGACTCTGATTGCACGAGATCGACATTACCAATGGACATCGCAACCACCGCCCCCGACGCAGCGCAAAACGCCGCTCCGGCTGGCTTCAACGGCACCCTGACCGACAAGCTGCGCGAGCAATTCGCCGAAGGCCTGGACGGCCAGACGCTGCGTGCCGATTTCACCATGCAGCAGCCGGTGCACCGCTACACCGCCGCCGACCATGCAACGTGGCGCACGCTGTACGACCGCCAGGAAGCGCTGTTGCCGGGCCGCGTGTGCGATGAATTCCTGCAAGGCCTCTCGACGCTGGGCATGAGCCGCGACGCCGTGCCGTCTTTCGACGAACTCAACGAAACCCTGATGCGCGCCACCGGGTGGCAGATCGTCGCCGTGCCGGGCCTGGTGCCCGACGAAGTGTTCTTCGATCACCTCGCCAATCGCCGCTTTCCCGCAAGCTGGTGGATGCGTCGCCCCGATCAGCTCGATTACCTGCAAGAGCCGGACTGCTTCCACGACATCTTTGGCCACGTGCCGCTGCTGATTAATCCGATCTTTGCCGACTACATGGAAGCCTACGGCAAGGGTGGCCTGAAGGCCGCGCGCCTGGGCCAGCTCGACATGCTCGCGCGCCTGTACTGGTACACGGTGGAATTCGGCCTGATCCGCACGCCGGCCGGCCTGCGCATCTACGGCGCTGGCATCGTGTCGAGCAAAAGTGAATCGGTGTACGCGCTGGATTCCGCCAGCCCGAACCGCATCGGCTTCGACGTGCGCCGCATCATGCGCACGCGCTACCGCATCGACACGTTCCAGAAGACCTACTTCACGATCGACAGCTTCGAGCAGCTGTTCGACGCCACGCGTCCGGATTTCACGCCGCTGTATGAAGAACTCGCCGCGCTGCCGACCATCGGTGCGGGCGACGTGGTGGATGGCGATCTGGTATTGAACGTGGGCAACCGCGAAGGTTGGGCAGACACGGCGGACATCTGAGCGCAGAGCGTGGCGCGCTGACTATACTGCGCGCATTCAAGACAGAACTTCGCCCCCATCATGATGCCGACCCTGAACGACGACCAACGCAAGGCCCTCTTTGCCGAAGTGCCCGGCTGGACGCTGCAGAGCGACCGCGACGCCATCCAGAAAACTTTCACCTTTGCCGACTTCAACGCCGCGTTCGGCTTCATGACGCGCGTGGCGATCAAAGCCGAGCAGATGAATCACCACCCCGAGTGGTTCAATGTGTGGAATCGCGTGGACATCACCCTGTCCACACACGATGCGAATGGGCTCACGCACCGTGACGCCGATCTCGCGCGCTTTATCGAGCAGGCCGCGAAAAGCGCAGGCGCCACCGGCGCGAAGTAATCACCGCAATGCTGGCGCTCAGCCCTGTGTGGCTGCGCGCCACGCCTCATACGCCGCCCGCGCCTTGTCGCCCAATTGCTCAGGGGCGATGCGGGTGGCGCCTTGTACAATCATCAGCGCATACGGCTTGGCCAGCGCCGACGCCTCGGCACACAGCCGCAGTTCCTCGCCTTCGGCGGGCGAACGGGCACGCCAGAAATTGATGGCGGCCTCCAGATCGGTGATGGTGAGCAGGGCATCGGTCATCCGCGCATTGTAGCGCTGCCCAATCTCGCCGATTGTCCCTTTTTGCCCCTTTCCGCCCGCATTCTGGATCGAGTCAATGCGCATCCTGCTGATTGAAGACGACCGTGCCATCGCCAGCGGCATCCATGCCGGACTCACGCAAGCCGGGCATCGCGTGCATGTCGTGCACGACGGTGTCTTCGCCACTGAACAGCTCACCCGGCAGACCCACGATTTGGTGATCCTCGATCTCGGGCTGCCCGGCATCGACGGCATGACGCTGCTGTCGCAGTTTCGGGCGCGCGATCGCGCCACGCCCGTGCTGATCCTGACCGCCCGCGACGGCCTGCTCGACAAGGTGAATGGCCTGAACGCCGGCGCCGATGATTACCTCCTCAAGCCGTTCGAGATGCTCGAACTCGTGGCGCGCGTGGGCGCACTGCTGCGCCGTCGCAATGACTCGACTGAGCCCGCCGCGCGGCCTGACATCCTTGTTGGACGACTGCGCATGAGCGGCGTGGAGCGGCGCATCTTTGTCGACGCTGCCCCGCTTGAACTGTCGCCGCGCGAATTTGCCGTGCTGGAGTTGCTGATGCTGCGCCAGGGCCGCGTCGTCAGCAAGGTGCAGTTGCAGGATCACCTTGCAAGCTTCGGCCACGCCATCGGTGAAGCCAGCCACGACGTGGTGGGCGACACGGCTATCGAAGTCTATGTGCACCGCGTGCGCCGCAAGATCGAACATTCCGAGGCGGAGATCGTCACGGTGCGCGGCTTCGGCTATCTGTTGCAGGCACGCGCCGCGGCGTAGTTCTCGCCATGTTTAAACGCCACCGCCCTGCCTCGTCGTCGGCTTCATCGGCTCCGGCCAAGGGCGCTGGCAACGGTGCGATCAGCCTGCGCCTGCATCTGTTGCGTGCGCTGGCGACGCCGCTGTTTGGCCTCATCGTGGGAACCGGCGCGCTGTCGTACTGGCTGGCGGCGCACTACACCGCACAGGTGTTCGATCGCGCATTGGTGGGTGTGGCGAACACGTTGGCGGAGCAATTGCGCATCGCCGGTCCGCATGTGCCGGCGGCCAAGCTCTACGACATTGCTCTCACTGCGCAGACGCTCGTTCAGAACAGCGGTGAAGACCGCATTTACTGGCGCATTTCCGGGCCCACGGGCACGCTCGTCGGGCGCGACACGCCATTGGGCTACGGCTCCGGCCAGGTCCGTATTGGCGATGCGCGCGTGTTCTACAGCTGGATCGACGGCAAACAGGTGCGCGCGGTGCATTTGCTCGTGCCGGGCGTGAGTGCGGAGGTGCCCAAGCCGCGCTCGCCGCGTCAGCCTGTGCAGCCCGATCCCGAAGATGACGTCACCCGCCCCGCGCTGGCGCCCACGCAGTCGCAGACGGCACCCGCGTTCAACCCATCCAACCCGCCCGATGCCATGCAGGCCGAAGGCGGCATCGTCGTGGAAGTGGCGGAGCTGCTGGACCATCGCGATACGGCCGCCAAGGAAGTGCTGCTGTCGGTGTCGATTCCGTTGATCGTGCTGCTGGCCATCGGCGGGCTGATTCTCTCGCTGGTGCTCAAGGAAGAGCTGCAGCCGTTGCAGACGCTGGCCGACACGCTCAACAAGCAGAGCGCGCGTTCGGTGACGCCGCTGCCGGCGGAATCTGCGGAACGCGTGCCCGCCGAACTGCAACCGCTCATCAACGCGATGAACGCGCTGCTGGCCCGGTTGCGCGACGCACTCGAAGCGCAGCGCACCTTCATCGCAGACGCTGCACATCAGCTGCGCACACCGCTCACCGCGTTGAAGCTGCATGCCGATCGCGCCGTCGATGCCAAGACATTGGACGATGCCCGGCCCGCACTGCTGGAACTGCAATCGGGTGCCAACCGCGCGGTGCGCCTCTCCAACCAGTTGCTGACGCTGGCGCGTGCCGAGCCCGGCATGACGCTCGATCAGCTGGGCCCGCCGATGCGGGTCGATCTGGTTTCGCTCGCGTTCGATACCGGCGCCGAGTGGGTGCCGCGTGCACTCGCGCGTGGGCTGGATCTCGGCTTCGAGGCCTGGCCGCAGGAGGCAGCGTCGCCGGGTTCGTTGCAGGCGCCGGTGCTGGCCAACGTGGTGCTGCTGCGCGAGGCCGTCAACAACCTGCTCGACAACGCCATCAAATACGTGCCGGCCGGCGGACGCGTGACCTTGCGCGCCGGCATGGAGGCCGACGCGGCGTCTCAGTGGTGGGGTGTGGTGAGCGTGGAAGACAACGGCCCGGGCATTCCGCTCGAGCGGCGCGGTGAAGTCTTCCAGCGCTTCTTCCGTGGGGATGCGGACCACCGCCCGGGGCAACCGCAAGGCAGCGGCCTGGGCCTGGCCATCGTGCACGACATCGTGCGTCTGCACGGCGGCACCGTCGCCATCGATGATGCGACCGCGCGCGATGGCAGCCGCGTGATGCGCTTCGTGTTGCGCCTGCCGCTGGCCGACGACGCCGTCTGAACGACGGACGTTCGACCTACTTCTTCTTTTTCTTCGCGGGCGGCGCCAGCATCGTGCCGCGGCATTTCTTCGCGCCGCAGCGGCACGCAAACTGTTCCTTCAATGCCTTGGTCTGACGGCCTTCGATGACGAGGCCGTAGTCGTAGAACAGTTCTTCGCCAGGTTCGATGTCGCGCAGCGCGTGAATGAACACGCGGCCATCCGCTTCGCGCGCCTCGCAGTTCGGCTTGCAGGCGTGGTTGATCCAGCGCGCGCGGTTGCCGCCGTACTTGGCGTCGATCACGCTGCCGTCTTCCAGGCTGAAATAGAACGTGTGATTCGGGTCCGACGGATCATGCGGATGGCGGCGCAGCGCCTCCTTCCACGTGATGTGCTCGCCCTTGTACTCGATGATCTTCTTGCCGCGTGCGATGGCGACCACGGCATACACGCCGCGTCCGTGCACACCCGATTCGCGCACCTCGATGCGATCGCGGCGGCGCAGTTTGGCCGGCGCTTCCGTCGCGGGCGAGGACTCAGCCAGAGCCGGCGTGGCATCAGGGGACGTGCGTGTCATGGGAAATGGCGCAGTAAAGCGAAACAAAAACGTCGATCAACGAAGCCGTGAGCCTACACCAAAAGCATGGCATCTCGACACGTGCCGCAACCCCATGCCGCCCTGCCAATGTGGATAACCCGGCCTGCAGCTGTGGATAACTA
This sequence comes from Ralstonia flatus, assembly GCF_958439105.1. Lineage (NCBI taxonomy): Bacteria > Pseudomonadati > Pseudomonadota > Betaproteobacteria > Burkholderiales > Burkholderiaceae > Ralstonia > Ralstonia flatus. Next base: position 81,307 of record NZ_CAUDLI010000006.1, read on the forward strand.
CCGGCAAAGGCTGTTGGCTGTCTGTGGCTGCCCTGTCGACGGTGTGGGCACAAGTGACGGGGTTGCCTGCCGGGCGATCGGAAAAAACAGCGAGCTATCCACCTGAGGGCACACGCGGTACCCCCTGTTTTGCTTGCGGCAAGTGCTTGAACATAAAGCGGTTTTTGTACTTATCCACAGAAACTATCCACCGTTATCTACTACTACTATCTGTATACATAAGAAAAAAGGTAAACCCGTCAATCGACTTGCGTCGAACCGATCAGCGAACCAACAAGCCAACCGCAAACCAGAACACCACGCGTCAATATTGATGTGATGGGATCGCCTCGCAACGTAGGCCCCATGCGGGTTTACGGAACCCACATGCCACGCGCCGTTACAAAGCTCACGTGCCGGCGCTGTTCGCATGCCGGTATCATGTCGCCCTTGGAGCCATCCCCCGGACGCTCTGTTGTGTGTTTTATCTACTCTTGAAGGGAGTCAAGCAATGACGAAAACCGAACTGATCGACGCCATCGCCAGCGGCGTAGACGGTCTGACCAAGGCCAAGGCCGAGCAGGCACTGAACGTGACGCTGCAAGCCATCATGGAATCCGTTGGCAAGGGCGATGCGGTCAGCCTCATCGGCTTTGGTACCTTCAGCCAAGGTGAGCGTGCCGAGCGCATGGCCCGCAACCCGCGCACCGGCGAAGAAATCAAGGTCGAAGCAGCCAAGACGGTCAAGTTCAAGGCCGGCCAGAAGTTCAAGGACGCTGTCAACGCCTGATGCAATGACAGCCCTCGGCGCAGCCAGCCCGTCTGGTGAGCGCCAACGACGTGGCATGCCATTGCATGCGTGAATCGACCGCAGCATTGGCGTACCACGTCGGAAGGCCTGTCTCCCCGTCAGGCCATCCCTTCCCTTCTCTTCCATGTCCCGCCCTCTTCTGCGCAATTCGCTCGTGCTGCGTATTGCCCTGCCGATCGTCCTGATCGCACCGATCCTTTGGTTTGCCGGTTGCGCGACGCCGCCTGCGCGCCCGCAAGCCGAACCGCTGCCCGACAACGAAGTCGTGCAGACGCGCCCAGGCGCGACACCGCGCGAAAAGATGATCGAGATTGCCCTGACCGAATGGGACCGATGGGGCCGCCAGGTCGTGCGTGTGGGGCGTGACGACACGTATTGCGTGGCCGGCGGTGGTTTTCCTGACCAGCCGCAAGGCCGCTGGCTGACACCCGACGACCCGACGCCCGCCCCGTCCGATGAAGAAAGCGGTACCGACATGCCGCTGCCCAAAGCGGTTGCGACGCCCGCTGCTCCTGCCCCCGCACCTTGCCTGCGCTATCCCGACGGCACGGGCGGTGAAGCCACCGCGCGCGGCTGCGTGCTGGCCAAGCGCTACTGGGCCATCGTCGGCAAGACGCCGACGTGCCAGCAGCTCACGACGGGCGGCTGGGCGTGGTCTGCGGTGTTCATCTCGTGGATCATGCGCAAGGCCGGCCTGCAGAACGATCAATTCCTGACGGGCGCCACGCATGCGGAATACGTGACCGATGCACGCGACCACCTGCTCAAGCATCCCGCCTTTGTGCTCGAACGCACGCCGGCCGTGCCGCGCCCTGGTGACCTCATCTGCACCGCGCGCGGCGCCGATCGTTTCATGACGGACCCGGCCGAGATCCAGGCCGGCAGAACACCCATGCACTGCGACCTCGTCGTCGAGGTGGACCCGGTGCGCCATGAAGTGAAATCGATTGGCGGCAACGTGCAGCAATCCGCGTCGATGAGCATCACCGAGTTGAATGACGCCAACCAGCTCGATCCGTACACGAACTCGGTCATGCAGTGGTTGGTGATCCTGCGCAACCAGTTGCCCTAGCAGCGGCAGATGTAACGTTGTTTGACGCCCGGCGCAAATTCATTAACATGTGAATCACTTAAGCGCCGGCAACCCGACCGGCGCATGGCCCCTGCGATCAGGAGACAGGTCATGACGGTGCTTTCGCTTTCACCCGACGCCGGATCGAGCATCCAGGCCCATCGCCCGGACTGGTGCGGCCCACATGAATGGGCCGCGCGCGTGAAGCTGGCGGCGTGCTACCGCATCTTTGCGCAGCTCGGCTGGACGGAGCTGATCTACAACCACATCACGCTGCGCCTGCCACCCGAAGATGGCCGCGCCGACGATGGCGGCCCGCATTTCCTCATCAACCCGTTCGGCCTGACCTATGCCGAGGTTTGCGCGTCGAACCTCGTGAAGATTGACCTGCAGGGCAATGCGCAGCGCGCGCCGGGTCAGCCGGACTGGCCCGTCAACCCCGCCGGCTTTACCGTGCATGCCGCCATTCACGCCGGCATTCCGGGTGCGCATTGCGTGATGCACACCCACACGACCGCCGGCATGGCCGTGGCCTGCGCGCGCGATGGTCTGTCGATCAGCAACTTCTATGCGGCGCAGCTGCACGGCAAGGTGGCGTACCACGACTTTGAAGGTATTACCGTGCATGCCGATGAAGGCCCGCGCCTGGTCAAGAACATCGGCGACAAGCCTGCGGTGATCCTGCGCAACCACGGGCTGCTGGCCTGGGGCGATTCGATTGCGCGGGCCTTTGCGGTGTTGTGGCTGCTCAACCGCGCGTGCGAGATCCAGCTGGCTTCCACATCAATGGGCCCCGTGCTGGAGATCCCCGAAGCGATTGCGCGCAACTGCACGCGCGATTCGTTGCAGTTCAACCCGAACTTTGGCGCAGGCGAAGATGTGTTTGCGGCGCTCACCCGCACCATCGACCGCATCGACCCTTCCTACCGAACCTGATCACATGACACGCTTTTGCATCGTGGGCGCCGGCGCGGTCGGCGGCTATCTTGGCGCGAAGCTCGCGCTGGCCGATCAATCCGTCAACGTGTTGGCACGGGGCGCGACGCTTCAAGCACTGCAAGCCGAAGGGCTGCAACTGACCGAAGACGGCAATACACGCTCTGTGCCGGTGCACGCGAGTGACGATGCGCATGCGCTCGGTGTGCAGGATGTCGTGGTCGTGGCCGTGAAGGCGCCGGCCATGGAAAGCGTGGCGCAAACCATCGGCCCGCTCATCGGCCCGGACACTACCGTGGTGGTGGCGATGAACGGCGTGCCGTGGTGGTTCTTTGATCGACCTGGTCCGCTTGAAGGTCTGCGCCTGCAATCGGTCGATCCGCACGGCCGCATCGCGCAGGCCATTCCAACGAAGAACGTGCTCGGCTGCGTGGTGCATCTGACCTGCTCGACGGCTGCGCCTGGCCACGTGCGCCACGGGTTCGGCAAGCGATTGATCATCGGCGAACCTGCGGGCGGCACCTCACCGCGCCTCGATGCAATCGGGGCGCTGCTTGAACGCGCCGGTTTGCAGATCGAACGCAGCGAAGCCATCCAGCGCGACATCTGGTTCAAGCTGTGGGGCAACATGACGATGAACCCGGTGTCGGTGCTGACCGGCGCGACGTGTGACCGCATTCTCGACGACCCGCAGGTCAGCGCGTTTTGCCTGGCCATCATGGAAGAAGCGAAAGCGATCGGCGCGCGCATTGGCTGCCCGATCGAACAGAGCGGCGAAGAACGCAGCGCCGTCACGCGGCAGCTTGGCGCGTTCAAGACGTCGATGCTGCAGGATGCGGAAGCCGGGCGCGGCCCGCTGGAGATTGATGCGTTGGTGGCATCGGTGCGAGAGATCGGTCAGCACGTCGGCGTGCCGACGCCGCAGATTGATGCGCTGCTGGGTCTGGTGCGACTGCATGCCCAGACCCGCGGGCTTTATTGAGCGGCCAGGCCGCGTTATTGATACGTGAGCGTGAAGGTCGCGCTGCCGTTGGCGACGCCCGTCGTAACGCTGTTGGCGGTTTGCACGTAGCGCGCTTTCAGCGGAATCGCATAATCCCCATCCGCATCGGCCACCTGCCACTTGAAGCGTTTGGCCAGTTCGACCGGTTTGTCGTCGTAGAGCAGCTGGATGGCCACACCCGTGGCACTGGTCGAGCCCGCGTCCAGTTTCAGCATGCCCTGCGCGGCGTCATGTGCCGCCCCGTCCAGTTGCACGTTGATGCTTGTACCTTTTGCGCAGTTCAGCGGAATGCTGAAGGCCTGCGTCCTCGAAGGCGGCGAAGTGCCCGGCCCTTTGAACGCACTGATAGGCACATCGCCGAGTTTCACCGGAATCAACGTGCTGCTCACCGTGCACGACATGACATCGACCTTGAATGTGCCGATATTGATGGTGGACTCAGGTGTGTGCCACAAGGTCTTGTTGTTTCGCAGGATGAAAGAACCCACCTGTTTTCCCGACACCGACCCAGCGCTGACGCTTTGGGCTGTCTTGTAGAAGCGGATCAGCGCTTTGCCTTGTCTTGGGAGCGCGCTGAACATTCCGTTGATTGCGCAGTACATGTTTTGGTTTGGATTCTCCGTGTCGGATCCGTCAACCCAGCGCGTCACGTTTGCACATCCCTGCCATGTATCTGCCGATCCTACTGTTATGCCAACCGCATAACCGATTCCTTCGACGTTCGTCTTGTAGATGCGCTTGCCATCGAAGTCTGCAACGTGTGTCCCATACGCCTTGATGCCGACCTCCTGCCAAGGCAGCATGGGTACCGTATTGGAGCATTTGAAGGTACTCACCAGGTCCGAAGCCACCTCAGCAATGACCGAGCCCACCGGCAGATCACGCTGAATGGTCAAGTTTTTCGGTTGAACCGTGGTGCTGCTCGCAACGGTCTCGCAGGTGTAAGCAAATGCCCCTGGTGCCGCGATCAGCATGAGCCCTGCTCCAAGCTTGGCGGACGACGCACGCATATCCGAAAACCTCCGCTATCGAAAAGAGCATCAAACCATACGAACTCAATTTTTGAGCTAGGAATAATCTGGTACCGCGCGTTTTGCTCCTCTTAACACGGCGTTATTGATACGTAAGCGTAAAGGTCGCGGCGCTATTGGCGGCGCCGGGCGTGATGCCGTTGTCCGTCTGGACGTAACGCGCCTTGAGCGGAATGTCGAACGCCTTCGTCCAGGTGGTGTCGGGCGAGGTGCCCACGCCCTTGAACGCGCCAACCGGCACGTCGCCCATCTTCACGTTAATCGCGGCGCTGCCAAGCGTGCCGGACAGCGCGCTGATGTCAAATGAACCGATGCTGATCTTGGCTTCGCATGTATGCCAGGAACCCAGTACCGCCGGTCGAAGTTGTCTTGCAAAAATTGCTCAATGCCTTGGCCTTCATGGGCTGGTTGAACGGCCCGTTCGCAACGCAGTGGATGTGATGGTTGGCGTTCTCTGCTATGACCGCAGAGCCGTCTGCAGAAGGACGAGCACGATCCGTCGCCATGCCGGCGAGGATCGTGTCGAGCAGGAAAAGCAGGAAGGAGAACAGCGCGGCGCAGCTTACGGCGCGAGCGCAGGATGTTTCAGCGCGTGCGCCGTTTCGATCCACTGCTGGTGGTACGCAGCATCGTCGCGCTTGAGGCCCAGTTCGCCGTTCTGATATGCCATCGCCAAGGCCTGCACGGCCTCGGGCAATTCGTGCTCGGCGGCGTCCTGGTAGAGCGCCAGCGCGCGGGCTTCGTCGCGGGGCACGCCATCACCGTCGCGATACGCATTGGCCAGCATGAACATTGCGGCCGGAATCTCGTGGCGCGCGGCACGATCAAACCAGTGCGCAGCCTGCGTCGTATCGATGGCCGTGCCGTAGCCGCTGCGATACATCACGCCCAGGTAATACGCGGCGGCTGCGTCGCCCTTGTCAGCGGATTGACGCAGCAGGCGCAGCGCGCGCGGATAGTCGCGCTCCACCCCGCCGGTGCCAAGCAGCAGCGCCTTGCCCAGCGATAGCTGCGCACGCGCATCGCTCGACGCAGCGGTTTCCAGCCAGCGCATCCCTTCGTTTCGCAAGGTGCCGTCGTGCGCACTGAGCAAGGCTTCGCCCAACGCGGATTGCGCCGGCACCGAGCCGCTGCGGGCGCGTTGACGCAGCTGCTGCAGCGCCTCCGGCTCCATCGCCTGCACGACCATGGCGCGCCACGATTCCAACTGCGTGGCATCCACGGCGGGCGCCTGGCGCGCATGCGACAGCCAACCGCCGGCTGTCACGATGATCGCCAGCGCCGCAGCCACCGTCAGCATCGGCACCGACTGGCGCGGCGATTCCATCGCCGGCGCGCCGGCCCATGCGGAACGAAGAGAAGGCATGGCGTGGTCCTCTTACTGCGTCAGGTCGATCTGGTACACCGCCAAGCCCTTGCCCGAGCCGTCGTCCGCGGCCACCTGCGTGACGTTGGTGATGCCGGCGGCCGTGGCACTGGCCAACTTGTTGGGCGCTGACGTGAACTGCACCTGCGCCACCGAGCTGGCCAGCTTCGTGAAGCGCCAGCTGCGTTGCGAGCCGTTGGTGGCACGCTTCACGCTGCCGATCTTCTTGATGTAGCTGATCAGCACGTCACGGTTGGCATCCGGCGACGCATAGATCGTCTTGCTGCCGTCCAGGCCTGGGAAGTTGCCGCCGCCGCTCGCACGGTAGTTGTTGGTCGCCACGATGAACTGCGCCGCCGGGTCGAGCGCCGCACCCTTGTACATCAGGTTCTTGATGCGGCTGCCCACCGGTTGCGTGACGTCAATCTCATACGTCAGGTCCGGCGTCGTGAACATGTCGAAGTTGTAGCCCGGGAACGTGCTCACCAGCTTCTGCACCGTCGCTTGCGTCGGGTCGATGGTGTTGAAGCGCTTGGCAGCCGTCTCCAGCCAGTTCTTGATGTCGGAGCCCGCCACCTTCACCGCGTAGACCGTGTTCGGATACAGATACAGGTCGGCTGCGTTGTTGATCGCCAGCGGGCCGGCCGCCACGTCGGTGAAATCCGTACCGCCACCAAAGCCGCTCTTGAACGGCGCGCTCACCGACAGCACCGGCAGCGACGCGTACTGCGGCAGGTTCGCCTGGATGTACGCCGACACGTAATCGGCCTGCGCCTGGTTCACGATCTCGATCGCGCCCGGGTCGCCCACGTCGGCAAAGTACGTGCTCATGTTGAAGTCGGTGTTGCCCACCGGCGTCTTCACGTAGTTGATCGTCGCCTGGTGTTCGGTGGCGATGGCGGCCGAGACCGTCGGATCAGCGGCCACGTAGGTCTTGTCGGCGTTCTGGATCGAGCGCGCTTCCACCGTGGTTTGCGTCTTGTCCACAGCCCAGTTCGTGCCGTTGAACGTCAGGCCAAGCTTGATCACACCGAGGTGCTTGCCCCAGTAGTTCGCCATCACGGTCGGCACGCCGTTCACGGTGCCGGCCACCTTGTCCACACCCGGCAGGTTGAACTGGCTGACCGTGCTCTTCGCATCCGGGAAGAGCTGGTGCGAATGGCCGATCAACATGGCGTCGATGCCCGGCACCGTGGACAGCCACCAGCTGCCGTTTTCCATCGTCGGCGAATACGTCGAGTTGTCCAGCCCGCCGTGCGAAATCGCCACCACCAGGTCGGCGCCCTTCGCACGCATTTCCGGGATGTACTTGGCCGCCGTTTCCTTGATGCCGACGGTGTAGACCTTGCCGTCGAGCCAGCGCTTGTCCCAGCTCGTGATGGTGGGCGGCGTAAAGCTGATGATGCCGACCTTGACCGGCGCGCTGATCGTGCTGCCGTCCGGCGCCGTGGCCGTCACCGTCTTGGTGATGATCGTGTACGGCTGGAACAGCGGCGCGTTGGTCTTCGCGCTCATCACGTTGGCCAGCACCTGCGGGAAGGCCGGGCCCGCGCATTTCTTCTGCGTGGCCGGATCGGGCAGGCCATCCACGTTGAACGTATTGCCCGTGACCTGCGACAGATACGGCAGGCCGTAGTTGAACTCGTGGTTGCCGATGCCGCCGCCGTCGTACTTGGCGGCGTTCATCACCTTGTAGATCGCCAGCGTCTGGTCGCACGTGACGGGGCTCACCATGGCCTGGTAGTCCGACAGCGCGGTGCCCTGGATGGTGTCGCCGTTATCCAGCAGCAGCGTGTTCGGGAATTGCGCACGCGCCTGGTTGATGAGCGTCGCCACGCGCTCGAAGCCGAGCGAGTTGTCGGCCGCGAGCTTGAAGTAGTCGTACGACAGCACGTTCGTGTGCAGGTCGGTCGTCTCCAGCACGGCCAGCGTGGCTTTGGTGCCGGCCGGGGCGGCGCTGGCAGCAGGCGTGGTGCTGCCGTTCGACGGGGTGTCGTCGCTGCCGCCGCACGCAGCCAGCGACATCGACAGGAAAACAGCAAGCGGCAACGCCGCCGAACGCAATGGTCGGACTCGCATGAACTTCTCCCTGAAGTCTATTTTTTGGTATGCGAACTACGAACTGCTGAATGCAAACTGCGAATGGCAGATGAAGCGAATGAAGCGGATGACACGCAGACGCGCACGCAGGATCGGGGGAACCGTTTGCGCAACGCGAGAGAACAACAGACTGGACCGGGGGGTTCAGAAGCGGAGAAGTATCGAAAGCGCGCGTGACGATGCCGTGACCGTCGGATGACATTTGCGCGTGGCGCCCGCCATGTGGAGACCAGCGCCGGTTGCGCGTCTTAGCCGAATGGGGGATCGGCGGGGCCAAAAAATTCAAGGCGTTTCGTCAACAACGTTAGAATGGGCCCATTTTTCCGCGTAGCCGTTCTATGTCCCAGAAGAAAGCGCCGCTGTTCGAGATCCGCAGCGGCACCGTCGATGCCCTGCTGCTGTCGCCGCGCACCGCCGACATGGACGCCCTGGCCGCCGAACTCACGCGACGCTTTGCCGACACGCCGGAGTTTTTCTCCAACGACGTGATCGCCATCGATGTGCGCCGCCTGGCCGCAGACGAGCGCCTGCCCATCGACCGTTTGGTTGAGACCCTGACCGCGCTGCGTGCCCGCGCGATCGGCGTGGTCGCCAGCCCCGAACAGGCCGAGTGGGCCCAGGCTTTCGGCCTGCCGCTGCTCGACAGCCACGGCCGCCGCCCGCGCGGCGGAAATGACGCCAAAGATGCAGACAGCAAGGACGCGCAGGACGCACCGGATGCGCCCGAGCACGCCCAAGCCGCTGACGCCCCTGCCTCCACCCCTGCCGTTCCTGCCGCCGAGGCCGTGGCCATGCAGCCCGGCACGATGATCGTCGACCGCCCCCTGCGTTCCGGCCAGCGCATCTATGCGCGCGGCGACCTCGTCGTGCTCGACCTGGTGAGCGACGGCGCCGAGGTGATCGCGGAGGGCAACATCTACGTGTATGCCTCGCTGCGCGGCCGCGCGCTGGCAGGCGTGAAGGGCAACCTGGACGCGCGCATCTTCTGCACGTGCCTGGAGCCTCAACTGATTTCCATCGCCGGCATCTACCGCACCGGCGAAACCCCGTGGCCCGACGCCTACGCCAGCAAGCCTGCGCAGGTCCGGCTCGCGGACAACACGCTGGTTTTCGAACCGTTGCGGATGAAGTGACGCACCCCGTGCGCCGAGCGATTTAACTTACAGAGTTACGAGCCATGACCAAGATCATCGTAGTCACCTCCGGCAAGGGCGGCGTCGGCAAGACGACCACCAGTGCGGCGTTTTCCGCCGGCCTTGCGCTGCGCGGCCACAAGACCGCTGTCATCGACTTCGACGTCGGCCTGCGCAACCTCGACCTCATCATGGGCTGCGAGCGCCGCGTGGTGTATGACCTGATCAACGTGATCCACGGTGAGGCCAACCTGAACCAGGCCCTCATCAAGGACAAGAAGTGCGAAAACCTCTTCATCCTCCCCGCCTCGCAAACGCGCGACAAGGATGCGCTCACGCGTGAAGGCGTCGAGAAGGTGATCGAAGGCCTGAAGGAAATGGGCTTCGAATACATCGTCTGCGATTCGCCGGCCGGTATCGAATCGGGCGCGCTGATGGCGATGTACTTTGCCGACGAGGCCATCGTGGTGACGAACCCGGAAGTCTCTTCCGTGCGTGACTCCGATCGCATCCTGGGCATCCTGTCGTCCAAGTCGCGCCGCGCGGTGGAAGGCAAGGAGCCGATCAAGGAGCACCTGCTGCTGACGCGCTACAACCCGAAGCGCGTGTCCGAAGGCGAGATGCTGTCGCTGACCGACATTCAGGAAATCCTGCGCATCAAGCTGATCGGCGTGATTCCGGAATCCGAAGCCGTGCTGCAGGCATCCAACCAGGGCCTGCCCGCCATCCATCTGGAAGGTTCCGACGTGGCCAACGCGTACCACGATGTGATCGACCGCTTCCTCGGCAAGGAGAAGGAACTGCGCTACGTCGAATACAACAAGCCGGGCTTCCTGCAGCGCCTGTTCGGCGGCGGAAAATAAGGAGACGCACATCCATGTCGATTCTGTCTTTCCTGCTCGGCGAGAAGAAGAAGACTGCAAGCGTTGCCAAAGAGCGCCTGCAGATCATCCTCGCCCATGAACGTACCGCCAGCGGTGCGCCCGCCGACTACCTGCCCGCGCTGCAACGCGAGCTGGTGGCCGTGATCTCGAAGTACGTGAAGATCGGCAACGACGACATCAAGGTCAACCTCGAGCGCCAGGACAACCTGGAAGTGCTTGAGGTGAAGATCGAGATTCCGCAGGCCTGACCTCGGCCTGCGTCGTTACCTGACGCGAATGATGCGGCCCGCCGGTGCCTCCGGCGCGGCCGGCATCGGCCCCACATAGGCGGCTCTCGGGCGGATCAACTGCCCCGCCGCGCGCTGCTCCAGCGCGTGTGCAATCCAACCCGCCGTTCGCCCCGCGGCAAACAGGCCAAAGCCTGAACCTTCCGGTAGCCCCAGTACGCGGCGGATGGCCACCAGCGCGAAATCCACCGATGGCCCATCGCCGGTCAATCCGGCCACGGCGTCCATCACTGTCTGCAGCCGCTTGCGCACCGCGCCCCTCTTCGGCAAGTGCGCCAGGATGGCTTGCGCGCGTGGGTCGGCCTGGCGATACAGCGGATGGCCAAAGCCCGGCAGCGCATCGCCGCGATCCAGCCGGCGGCGCAGTGCCGCTGCCACGGAGCGCTCGCTTTCCAGCTCGCTCAGCAAGGCCTCCACACGCGCCGTGGTGCCGCCATGCCGGCCACCGGAGAGCGCAGCCAATCCTGCGTTGACCACCGCGCCCAGGCTGGCGCCGGTCGATGCCACCACGCGTGCTGCAAAGCTCGAGGCATTGAGTTCGTGATCGGCGCATAGCACCAATGCGACGCGGATGGCTTCGGCGGCGTGCGCATCAACGTTCCATGCCTGCTGGCATTGCAGGTGCACGGGCGCGGCATCGGGCTTGCGGCCCAGCATGGCGGCAAACACGACGCGCAGCAGCGCACCGGCATCGCGCGCCGTGCGCGCAGCGTCCTGCCGCCACGCGGCTTCGTCCAGCCCCGGCAAGGCAAGCGCGCACAGCGCCATGCAACGTTGGCGGATGTCCGCCTCTGCCAGCGACGTGAGCGCCGCGTACCAACTTTTCGGCAATACCGGCGCAGGCGTGTTGAAGGCGGCCGCTTCTTCGCACTGCCACAGCCGCGCCGACACGGTTTCCAGCGTGGCGTGTTCGGCCAGTTCCAGCGCCGGCACGCCACGGTAGAACAACTGCCCATGATCGATCAGCGTGATGGCCGATTCCATCACGGGCAGCCCCCAATCCAGCGCATGGCGCACCACCTGGCGCGGGCGCCGTCCGCCGGAACGCTGATCGGCGAGCCGCGCCACATCGGCTTCGCGGTAGCGGCTGCCGCGTCCGTCGGGCGACGGGTACGCCGCGAGCAGCCCGCGGCTCACATAGGCGTACAGCGTGGGGCGCGAGATGCGCAGGCGCTCGGCGGCTTCGGCGGCATTGAGGTAGGCGGTCATCGGGCCGGATGAAGTGGACGGCAATCGAGGTTGATCAGTCTAGTCAATGTTGACGCTGTCGGCCGCGCGGGACTGTAATGGGCGCACCTTGCCTGCGGAGCCCCGCCATGCCGTCACCCGTTGCTGATGTGGTTGATCCTTCCATGCAGACTGTCAGTTCTACCGACGCACTCAACCAGTTGTGGACGGTGCTCGGCCAGCCGGCCGATGTGCTGTCGCGCGCCACACTCACGGGTGCTGAGCCGGCGCTGCCGTCGTCGTTTGCGGTGGGCACGCTGGCGCAGAGCACTATTGCTGCTGCCGCCCTCGCTGCCGCGCAGGTCGACACGTTGCGCAGCGGGCGGCAGCAAACCGTATCGGTCGACATGCCCCACGCGGCGCTGGAATTCCGCTCCGAGCGCTACTTCCGCGTCGAAGGCCAGTTGCCGCCTGAACCGTGGGACAAGATCGCGGGGCTCTACCGTTGCGGCGATGGCCGCTGGGTGCGCCTGCACACCAACTTTGCGCATCACCGTGACGGTGTGCTGAAGTTGCTCGGCTGCGCGTATGACCGGGCCGCCGTGGCCGCCGCGCTGAACCAATGGAACGCCGAGGCGTTTGAGGAGGCGGCCGCGCAAGCGGGCATGGTCGTCACCGCCGCGCGCACGTTTGAAGAGTGGGACGCGCACCCGCAAGGCATCGCCGTCGCAAGCCAGCCGCTGATGACGATCGAACGGATTGGCGATGCGCCACCGCAGCCGCTGGCGGCGCACGCCGATGGCCGACCGCTCTCGGGCGTGCGCGTGCTCGATCTCACGCGCGTGATTGCCGGGCCGGTCTGCGGGCGGACGCTCGCCGCGCATGGGGCCGATGTGCTGCTCGTCACGGGGCCGCATCTGCCCGCCATCCCTCCGCTGGTGATCGACACCGGGCGCGGCAAGCGCTCCGCGCAACTCGACTTGCGCGATGCAGCCGCTGCCCAGCAACTCCGCACGCTGCTGCGCGACGCCGATATCTTCGTGCAGGGCTATCGACCGGGTGGCCTGGCGGCGCTGCAGTTTGGCCCCGAGCAGGTTGCCGCGCTGCGCCCCGGAATCGTCTACGTCAGCCTGTGTGCATACGGCTATGACGGCCCGTGGGCCAATCGCCGAGGCTTCGACTCGCTCGTGCAGACCGCGAGCGGTTTCAACTGGGCCGAAGCGCAAGCCGCCGGTGAGGCCAAGCCGCGTCCGCTGCCCGCACAGGCGCTGGACCACGGCGCCGGCTACCTGATGGCGGCTGGCGCGATGACGGCGCTCGCACGGCGGATGACGGAGGGCGGCAGCTGGCACGTGCGTGTGTCGCTCGCGCAGACGGCGCATTGGCTGCGCAGCTTCGGCCGCATGGCCAACGGCTTCGATGCGGCCGACCCGCGCTATGAAGAGATCGGTGCGTATCTGGAAACGTCGCCGTCTGGTTTTGGCGCGCTCACGGCGCTGCGCCACGCGGGACAGCTTTCCGACACGCCGCCGCACTGGGCGCTGCCCAGCGTGCCGCTGGGGACGCATCCCGCGCGGTGGTAGGATTCGCGCCTACCGTTTTCTCTGCCCGCGTCTGATACTCCGGGCGCACATGGCCCGCCGATGCTTAGTTACCGTCACGCCTTCCACGCCGGCAATCACGCCGATGTCCTCAAGCACGCCGTGCTTGTGCAGATGCTCGATTACCTCACGCAGAAGGACAAGCCGTTCTGGTACATCGACACGCACGCCGGTGCCGGCCTCTACGCGCTGGATCACGAATGGGCGCAGAAGAAGGCCGAATTCGATACCGGCATCGGCCCCTTGTGGCGTGCGGCCGAAGGCGGTGAAACGCTGCCGCCGTTGCTCGATGCGTACCTCGACCAGGTGCGCGAACTGAACCCGAACGGCGAACTCCGGCACTACCCCGGCTCGCCGTGGCTGGCGTGGCAAATGCTGCGCGACGCCGATCGTCTGCGCCTGTTCGAACTGCACAGCTCCGAAATCAAGGTGCTGTCCAACAACTTCCGCGGTGCAGGCCGCAAGGTCATGCTGTACGACGGCGACGGCTTTGCCGGCATCAAGGCGATCCTGCCGCCGCCGCCGCGCCGTGCGCTGGTGCTGATCGATCCGTCCTTCGAAGACAAGCAGGACTACGCCCGCACCGTGCAGGCCCTGCAAGACAGCCTGCAGCGCTTTGCCACCGGCATGTATGCGATCTGGTATCCGCTCGTGCAGCGGCGCGAAGCTGCGCAGTTTCCCTCCCGCCTGAAGCAGTTGCGACCGGCGGACTGGCTGCACGTCACGCTCACGGTCAAGCATCCGGTGGAGGGTGGCCTGGGCCTGCACGGCAGCGGCATGTTCATCGTCAACCCGCCGTGGACGCTCAAGGCGCAACTGCAGGAAGCCATGCCCACGCTGGTGCGCCTGCTCGGCCAGGACGACGGCGCCAAGTTCATGCTGGAAGGCGAATCCAGTTGAGCCTTCGGGCGGCGTGACGCCCCGCGTCCCTAGCCATCCTCAAGCGCCGTCTGCGCGGGTGCGACGCCAGCGCAGTTCTCCAAATCCACCGCCACCCGGGGCGATGCATGTGGCCGCCTGCGTGACCCCGCACACCACTGGAGTGCACCGTCCGCGTGGTTTGCGTCGCGTGAATCTCCCCACGCAACCGCACCATCCAGCGCCCTTCCGTTTTGCCGCCTGCTGCGTCTGGCTGCTACCTCGCGAATCTCTCAGCTGACACGTCGCGCAAACTCGCTGGAGAAGACCCGCGTGGAGAGAACGACCTCACCATGGGCGAACGGGAGAACCCAAACGCCCTATCGCCACGTGTGGCCGCGTTTGCATCTGCCGGTGGCGGCGCGCTGTGACGCGCGCATTTCCGCGTGAATTGACAACGTTTGACGGAAAGCCGGCTGCATAAGACCTAACGTTGGATCCTGTAAATAAAACGATAGGAGACCGGATCCAATATTCCTCAAGATGTAAGTCATCTTTGATTCTTCGTTTCCGAGCATTTCGCCGGATTCAGCCCACACAAATTCGTCTTTATGAAAACAACCTTGTTAATCAAGGCGGGGCTTATTTTTGCCTTGAGTTTCCCGCCTCAAGCGCCGCATGCACAGTCCAATCCCGCCACGGAAAGAGCGATTACCGCGTATTTCAATCAGCGTGCCAATCAGCAATTCACCGAACCGTATCGAGGTATTAGCCGCAACGGAGATGACTTCGAGCGCGTGATCATCGAGCAAATCGCACGGGCACGAAGCAGTATTGACGTGGCCGTGATGGTGCTGACGCTGCCGAATATTGCGCGCGCACTGGTGGATGCCAAACAGCGCGGCGTGATGATCAGAGTCGTGATGGACAACGATTACAACCGCAACTGGATCAATCTCTCGATTGACGAGGTCGCTGATCTGAGCGACGAGGAACAAGAGATTTGGGCCGAAATCGATACGCTTGTTGACATCAACGGCGACGGCGAAATCTCGGACGAAGAACGCTCGGCCCGCGATGTGCCCACGCTGTTTGCGCAAGCGAACATTCCTGTGATCGACGATACGGCGGACGGCAGCAAGGGCTCCGGCCTGATGCACCATAAATTTCTGGTGATTGACGGTGCGGTTGTGGTGAGCAGTTCGTCTAACTTCACGCACAGCGGGTTCTTTGGGGATGTCGGTTTGCCTAACAGCAGAGGCAACGCTGAAAATCTCGTTGTTGTGAGGAGCGCCGACCTGGCGCAGTTGTATCAGGCCGAATTCGCCTATTTGTGGGGCAATGGCCCAGGCATTGTCGGACGCAGCAAGTTCGGCGTACGCAAACCTTATAGGGCGGCACGCACGGTCCAAACTCCTGATGGCACGTTACAGGTTCAGTTTTCACCCTTCTCAAGAACCCATCCGAATGAGGAGACATCCTCTGGGCTGATTGCCAGGACGTTGTCTGCCGCATCTTCCAGCGTCGACATCGCGACCTATGTATTTACCGATGCATGGATCGCTGAAGCGCTGCGGCAGGTTTATACCAATCGCAATATCACCCTGCGCGGCGCAATCGATCGAAGCTTCGTCTACCGCGCAAATAGCGCCACGCTCGATATGTGGGGCATCGGACGATTCGATACCAACTGTGCACCGAAGCCCCAGACCCATCCGTGGGAAAAAGTGGCGACACATGTTGGTTACTCCCGGTTGTCCGAAGGCGACAAGCTCCATCACAAGATCGCTGTCATCGACAGCCGTACCGTAATCACG
This sequence comes from Ralstonia flatus, assembly GCF_958439105.1. Taxonomy (NCBI): domain Bacteria; kingdom Pseudomonadati; phylum Pseudomonadota; class Betaproteobacteria; order Burkholderiales; family Burkholderiaceae; genus Ralstonia; species Ralstonia flatus. The sequence continues at coordinate 97,352 of NZ_CAUDLI010000006.1, forward strand.
GGTTCGCATAACTGGTCAGCGTCGGCCAATCGAACCAACGACGAGAACCTTCTGGTGATCGATTCACCGGCCGTGGCTGCGGAATTCAAACAAGAGATGGATCGACTGCACCAGAGCATGGTGTATGGCCCCTCCTCATCCTTGAAGCGCTCTGCTGCCAAAGACCAGCAGCGCTGTTCGGCTGCACGTTGATTCGATAGGTGACACATGAAACATCAAATTCTGACGCGTTCGCGTCGGTGGCTGGCCGCTGCGGTATTGCAATTCCTGGCGGTGTTCAACGTGCTGGCGGTCACGCCACCATTGGCCATTGGCGAGGTGCGAGTTATTTCCTCTGGCGAGAGCATGAAGCCAGCGAATTCAATGTATCAAAAGCAAGTGACAGGGATGCCGCCAGGTCAATCGGCTGCTGTGGGGGTTGATAAGTCGGTCAGTCGGCCGGGATACGTTAAGTTTGATGGTGTAAACAACGCTAAGCGAGAACTGACCGAGGTGAAAGGCTTTGGGTATAAAGTTGATAAAAATGGCAATTGGAAAAGCGGTCGAGTTTCGGAAAAAATGCAAACGAAGCTTGATAAACAAGCCGGCCGTCAACTAACTGCGGCAAAGGCGGCGGGAATGAAGGTTAAATGGGTCGTACCCAATGAGGCGATGAAAAAGGCTGTCGACAAGGTTCTGCGTGGCAAAATTGAGGTAGAGATCGTCTCTCCTAATCAGGATGTCGAAGATGCCTTGAAAAGCGGCGGTTCGGGCGGTTCGTTTTAGTGAGCTGATTTTTCAGGTATGCCGGCTACCCGGGGCTCTTGTGATAGCAGATCCCGGGTGGTTGACATGAAACTCATGCACAAGTGCGTATAGATCGATAGGTTGACGGATGAAGTTCAGGAACTATGAGGTTGGTTGCCTTTGGGGCGATCGCCTGCAAAGCGCTGGCGAGTGTGCAGCTCAGATGAGGGATTTTGTCAGGATTGTTCGTGAAATCGTTCCAGAGCTATGCTGGTATTACGAAGACTATCGATCGAGGTTTTTTGATTTTCCAGATGATGTATCGGAGATTAATAAAAAAGTAATTTCGCCTGTAAATGGGGATAGAAAAGGCGTGCCGTTGGATAGGGTTTATTCGGAGGTGGGGTTCAGCGCGCTTATATTCAGTGCAAAAAATAATTGTGCAGCAATCCGTGCCGGGTTGGGTCGTGCAGGCGAAGATGCTTTCAATAGCGTCGCAATGCACTTTCCAGAAAAAGGCCCAATCGCCGAAACAATCCTCAACGCCTCCACGCTTGAACGACTGTTCGTCGCCTCCGTGAAGTGCTGGAAGCCGGATTGGGCCTGGATCGACCACACCGACATTAACGACACTGATTTTTCGGTGCCGCCGGTATATTGGTTCCTCTATGGCAACAAGCCAAAGGAGAGCGTGCCCTCGTTGCCGGCGCCTGTTGAGGTTCATGCCATTGATTCGCTGGGCACATACATCGTTACGACGCGCGAACTGTACGACCGCACGATCCCTGCGCATCGAGACACAAGTGAAGCCGTAAAGCAGCGGCTGCGGGATGCGAACTGGCTGCCACCTCCAGCTGGCTGAGAGCCCACATGTCACTCCCCTGCCACATGCCCGTGCTACCTAGTCGGGCTTAGACTTGCACTGCGCTGTCCGTGCGCAGCGCCCCTCTCGGCACTCTCGGCAAGATCGGCAGGAGCAACACACCATGAGCGAACGCGACGCAGCCCGGCAGGCGCGCCTGCAGGAAGACCTCCTCGACACGCTGGACGAGGAGCTGGAGATGGAAATCGACGACCACCTGCTCGGCGGCGGCGAAGGCATCAGCGAGGAAGCGCGCGAAACGCGGCGCATGTACTTCCGCGAGCTGTTCCGCCTGCAAGGCGAACTCGTCAAGCTGCAGGACTGGGTGATCGAGACCGGCCACCGGCTGGTGGTGATCTTCGAAGGGCGCGATGCCGCCGGCAAGGGCGGCGCCATCAAGCGCATCACGCAGCGGCTGAACCCGCGCGTGTGCCGCGTGGCCGCGCTGCCGGCGCCCACCAACCGCGAACGCACGCAGTGGTATTTCCAGCGCTACGTAGCGCATCTGCCCGCCGCCGGCGAGATCGTCCTGTTCGATCGCAGCTGGTACAACCGCGCCGGCGTCGAACGCGTGATGGGCTTTTGCACCGACGAGGAATACGAAGAGTTCTTCCGCTCCGTGCCCGAGTTCGAAAAGATGCTCGTGCGCTCGGGCATCCAGATCGTCAAGTACTGGTTCTCGGTGACGGATGAAGAGCAGGAAGTGCGGTTCCAGAGCCGCATCGACGATCCGCTCAAGCAGTGGAAGCTGAGCCCGATGGACCTGGAGAGCCGCCGCCGCTGGGAAGCCTATACGCAGGCCAAGGAGGCGATGCTCGAGCGCTCGCACATTCCCGAATCGCCGTGGTGGGTCGTGCTGGCCGACGACAAGAAGCGCGCGCGCCTGAACTGCATCCACCATCTGCTGGGCCAGGTGCCTTACCACCCGGTGCCGCATCCGCCGGTGCTGCTGCCCGAGCGCGTGCACCACGCGGAGTACATCCGCCATCCGGTGCCCGAAGACATGATCGTGCCGAACGTGTACTGAACCGGCGGCAACGCCATCGGAGAAACAAAAAAAGGGCGGCCTGCGCGGTCGCCCTTTTTCGTTGAATGCGCGTTCAGATATTCAGAAGATCGCGCGGAACAGCCAGTACAAGCCGCCCGCCAGCACGATCGATGCGGGCAGCGTCAGCACCCAGGCCAGCAGCAGGCTGCGCACGGTATTCCACTGCAGCCCCGAGCCGTTGGCCGCCATCGTGCCCGCCACGCCCGACGACAGCACATGCGTGGTCGATACCGGCAGGCCATATGCATCGGCCGCGCCGATCGTCACCATCGCCACCAGTTCGGCCGACGCGCCCTGCCCGTACGTCAGGTGCTGCTTGCCGATCTTCTCGCCCACGGTGATGACGATGCGCTTCCAGCCCACCATCGTGCCCAGGCCCAGCGCAATCGCCACGGCCACCTTCACCCACGTGGGGATGAACTTCGTGGCGTGGTCGAGCTGCTGCTTGTAGTTGTCGATGATGGCCTGGTCGTCCTTGGCAATGGCGGGCTGGCCGCTCTTCTTCAGCAGGCGGATGGCCTCGGACGCCAGATACATGTTGTTGCGCACGTTATCCACTTCGTTCTGCGGCACGGCGGCAATCGAGCCGGTCTCGCCGACCTGCGCGGCGATGCTGTTCGTCAACGCCTGCACGGCCGGCAGCGTGGCCGGCGTCAGCACGCGCTTCTGCACATAGGCCTCCACATCGGCGCGCGGATTGGCCGACGGCGCCACACCGTTGGTGTACTTGCCGAAGGTGGCGGCAGTCTGATGCGACACCGCCAGGAAGGTCTGCGTCTCGGCCGGGGTGACGGCGCGGTTGAGCGCGTAGACGGTGGGCACCGTGCCGATCAGGATCAGCATGATCAGGCCCATGCCCTTCTGCCCGTCGTTGGAGCCGTGCGCGAACGACACGCCCGTGCACGTGAGGATGAGCAGCGCGCGGATCCAGAACGGCGGCGGCTGGTTGCCCTCGGGCTCGGCATAGAGGGCGGGCACGCGCACCGCGGCCTTCAGCACCCACAACAGCAGCCCTGCCAGCAGAAAGCCGATGATGGGCGAAAACAGCAGCGACTTGCCCACGCCCAGCGCCTGGCTCCAGTCCACGCCACTGGTGCCGTTCGCGCCGTGCAGGAGCTGGTTCATCAGGCCCACGCCGATGATCGAACCGATGAGCGTGTGCGAGCTGGAAGACGGCAGCCCCAGATACCACGTCGCCAGGTTCCAGATGATGGCCGCGATCAGCAGCGCAAACACCATCGCAAAGCCCGAGTGGCTGCCCACTTGCAGGATCAGCTCCACCGGCAGCAGTTGCAGGATGCCGAAGGCTACGGCCCCGCTGGACACCATCACGCCCGCAAAATTCCACACGCCCGACCACACCACCGCCAGGTGCGGCGACAGCGAATGCGTGTAGATGACCGTGGCCACCGCATTGGCGGTGTCATGAAACCCGTTGACGAACTCGAAGCCGAGCGCGATCAGCAGCGCAATGCCCAGCAGCACGAACGGCAACGCCGAGCTGGTGGACACGCCCTCCAGATCGGTCACCAGATGGCTCACCACGTAGGCGCCGCCACCCGCCAGCATCAGCAGGAAGGCTGCAATACCAAGGTTGCGGAAGCGCCCGGGCACGGCCCCGGGCTGGACGGAGAGGGGATGCGACATGACGGGTCACCAGGAAGGGGGCTGGGTGACCGATTCTAGGAGCCGAGCTTGTGCGCTAGGTGACGGTTTCGTGTCGAATCCGTGTCCGTTGATTGCCGGACATTACACGGTGGGGCGGATCTCGAAGCCGGGCCCCGGCGCCTCATGGTCGCCCGTGGCGACGTCCAGCTGCGTAACGTGTGCGCTGTCCGGCCCTTCCCACATCCATTCACGCATGCGGAGCACATGGGCCTCGGGGCCGGTCAGGAACGCTTCGACTGCCCCGTCGCGGCGGTTGCGCACCCAGCCGCGCAGGCCGAGCAGGCGGGCGCGGTCGGCACACGCGGCGCGGTAGCCGACGCCCTGCACGCGGCCCTGTACGGTGACGATCACTTGTGCAATGGCGGACATGGCGGGCCTCCGAAGCCAACGGCAGGTGAGGTGTTGGGTAAAACGTGACAAACCGGCGCTGTCGCATCTCTGTCACATTTCTGGAATGTGACGTCGTCAGACTGACAACCGCGCGGCGGGCTCTGACGTTACGCAAGGTAAACTAGGCGGCTTGCCGCCGGGTGCCAAGCAACGCTTGCGCAAAGCACCGCGCCCAGCCTCGTAATACGCCATGCCATGTATTGCGCCTCGGCCCCAGGCCTTGAGGCGCCCGAATTTCGTCCGCGGTTTCCGTCCCGGTTATCCAAGATGCAGCAGAACGACAACGAAACCACCATCCGGGGCCGCTTGGGTACCACCTTCGGTACCAACCTTGGCGTCAACTTCGGCAACCTGCTGACGGCGCCGCCCAACCGGTTCGACCTGGCCCTGCTGCCGATCATCCTGGCCGCCATCGTGCTCGTGGCCTACGCCGCCAAGCAGATGAACGTGCCCTACACGCCGGGCGAACATCTGGACGTCAGCCTCGACGTCATTGAACTGCCCTATTACCTGTTGCGGACCAGCATCCGCATGCTGCTGGCGCTGGGCGCGTCGCTGGCGTTCTCGTTTGCGTTTGCCGCCATTGCGTCCAAGAACCGCACGGCCGAAAAGGTGATGGTGCCGGCGCTCGACATCCTGCAATCGATTCCGGTGCTGGGTTTCCTGTCGATCACGGTGACGGGCTTCATCGCGCTGTTCCCGGGCAACCTCGTTGGCGTCGAATGCGCGGCCATCTTCGCCATCTTCACGTCACAGGCGTGGAACATGGCGTTCTCGTTGTACCAATCGTTCCGCACCATCCCGACCGACCTGGAAGAGGCGGCCACGGTGTTCCGCCTGTCGAAGTGGCAGCGCTTCTGGCGCCTGGAAGTGCCGTTCGCCATGCCGGGCCTGCTGTGGAACATGATGATGTCGATGTCGGGCGGCTGGTTCTTCGTGGTGGCGTCGGAAGCCATCTCGGTCTCGGGCCACGACATCAAGCTGCCGGGCATCGGCTCGTACATCTCGCTGGCGATCCAGCAGCAGAACCTACCGGCCATCGGCTGGGCCATCCTGGCCATGCTGATCGGCATCATCCTGTACGACCAACTGCTGTTCCGCCCGCTGATTGCCTGGGCAGACCGCTTCCGCTTCGACTCGATGTCGTCGGAGCGCGAGCCGCAATCGTGGCTGCTGGACTTGCTGCGCCGCTCCGAGTGGGTCAAGGCGCTGCTGGAGCGCACCGCCGCCCTGGCCGAACGCACGCTGTCTTGGGGTGCCGAGCGTACGCGGCCCACCGCGGCCCCCGGCAACGGATTCCTGCCGCGCTTCCCGTGGTCGCACCGCATTGCCGATGTCGTCATCATCCTGGCCGCGCTGATGGCGGTGGCGCACGTGCTGCAGTTCGTGCGCTCCGAGGTGGGCTGGGCCGAGGTCGGCCACGTCTTCTGGCTCGGCTTCCTGACCATGGTGCGCGTGATCCTGCTGATTGCGCTGGCGGCCCTCGTGTGGGTGCCGATCGGCATCCGCATCGGCCTGAACCCGAACGTGGCGCGCATCGCGCAGCCAGTGGCGCAGTTCCTCGCGGCGTTCCCGGCCAACCTGATGTTCCCGCTGGCGGTGATGCTCATCGCGCGCTTCGCACTCAACCCCGAAATCTGGTTGAGCCCGCTGATGATTTTCGGCACGCAGTGGTACATCCTCTTCAACGTGATTGCCGGCGCGTCGGCCATCCCGACCGAACTCAAACTGGCCGCCCGCAACTTCGGCCTGCGCGGCTGGCTGCTGTGGAAGCGCTTCCTCATCCCCGCCGTGTTCCCCAACTTGCTGACCGGCCTGGTGACGGCCGCCGGCGGCTCGTGGAACGCCAGCATCGTTTCCGAATACGTGTCCTGGGGCGACCGCACGCTCGTGGCGACGGGCCTGGGCAGCTACATCGCCGAGATGACGGCCAAGGGCGACTTCCCGCGCATTGCACTCGGGATTGCCGTGATGAGCCTGTTCGTGGTCGGCTTCAACCGGCTGCTGTGGAACCGCCTGTACGACATAGCGCAAGAGCGCACCCGCCTGTAAGAACATGCTCATGATCCTACTGCGCACCCCGATCTTGACCCTGCGATGCTCGCCGTACTCATGTACGGCTGCGCGTCTCGGGCCAACCTCGGGGCGCTCGCTACGGATCTTGAGCATGTTCTAAGACGACTTATTTAGCTGAGAACACACATGGTTACCACCAGCACCCATAGCCAGAACGCTGAAAGCGTCATGGAGCTGCGCGGCGTCTCGAAGATCTTCCGCACCGCAGACCACACCGACCGTGCCGTGCTCGAAGGCGTGGACCTCAACCTGCGCCAGGGCGAGATCGTCGCCATGCTGGGCAAATCAGGCTCGGGCAAGTCGACGTTGCTGCGCATCATGGCCGGCCTCGTGCGCGCCGATCGCGGCCAGGTCCTGTTTCGCGGGCGCGAGTACACCGGCCCCGTGCAGGGCATTGCGATGGTGTTCCAGTCGTTCGCGCTGTTTCCGTGGCTGACGGTGCAGCAGAACGTGGAGCTGGGCCTGGAAGCGCAGGGCGTGCCCAAGGCCGAGCGCGAAGAGCGCGCCGAACAGGCCATCGACCTGATCGGCCTGTCGGGCTTCAACAGCGCCCTGCCGCGCGAACTGTCGGGCGGCATGCGCCAGCGCGTGGGCATTGCGCGCGCGCTCGTCACCGAGCCTGACCTCCTGCTGATGGACGAAGCGTTCTCCGCGCTCGACGTGCTGACCGGCGAGAACCTGCGCGACGAAATGCTCGACCTGTGGGAAGACCGCCGCACCAACATCAAGAGCATCCTCATCGTTTCGCACAACATCGAAGAGGCGGTGATGATGGCAGACCGCATCGTGATCCTGTCGAGCGATCCGGGGCGCATCCGCGCCGAGGTGCGCGTGCCGTTCCCGCGCCCGCGCAACCGTGATTCCGCCGCCGTGCGCAACCTCATCGACGAGGTCTATGGGCTGATGACCTCGCCTCAGCGCGTGGGCGTGCATCTGGGCGTGGAGCCCGCCGCCGAGCAGCTTGCCTACCGCCTGCCCGACGCCGAGATCGGCCAGATGGAGGCCATTCTGGACTTGCTGGTCGAAGCGCCGTTCAACGGCCGCGCCGACCTCCCGCACCTGGCAGAAGAAGCCGGCGTGACCGACGACGACCTGCTGCCCGCGTGTGAAGCGCTGTCCCTGCTGCAACTGGCCACCATCGAGCGCGGTGACATCATCGTCACGCCGTTCGGCAAGACCTACATGGAAACCGAACCGCCCGAGCGCAAGGTGCTGTTCGGCCAGAAGCTGCTGGAGCGCGTGGCCCTGGCCGCGCACATCCGCGCCGAGCTGGAAGCCAACGAAGACGGCGAGATCCGGGAAGAGCACGTGCTGCGCGAGCTGGAGGCGTACCTCAAGCCCGAAGAAGCCGAGCGCGTGCTCAAGATCGGCATCGAATGGGGCCGTTACGGCGAGGTGTATGAGTACGTCTACAACACCGGCATGCTGACCCTGCCCCGTGAAGAGCGCGAGGAACGCGAAGAGCGTGAGGCGCAGGAAGGTGGGGATCACGCGGCGTAAGCGCGCGAGGTCGATCATGAAAAAAGAGCCGCATGAAGCGGCTCTTTTTCATAGTCGCTACCGTTTGTAACGCCCGTCAACGCTGCCGCGAACCACGCCGTTTTGCGTGTGCGGGCATCGATTCTCGCAGGCCCGCTCGCTCCAGCCTTCCCCCGCCAGCCGTCCTTTGCCGCCCCGTCCCGGAGGTCGAAATGCGTCGTGCGTACATTCGAACGTTGTTAGCCGTTTCGCTGGCCGTCGGCGCAGGCTTCGGCCTGGTGCATGCAGCCCGCGCCTGTGAGATTCCTGCACCTGTCCAGACGATCGATCCACCCGGCTTTTACGACGACGCGGCCGGCTATGCGCGCGACGTGAAACCCATGCGCAATTTCATCGCGCACCTCAACGCCTCAGCCGACAAGGGCGATTGGACCTGCGCCCTGAGCCAGCTTCGGAGCTGGGCCGATGCCGACGCGCTGATGGGCAAGATTTCCGGCTATCAGGGCCACTACGAGCGATCGTGGGCCGGAACGGATTTCGCCATGGTGCTGCTGCGCATGCCGAGCGACATCCGCAGGCGAAACCAGGCGCAGCTCGATGCCATCGCACCATGGCTCGAACGCATCGCCATCGCCACACGCAACGCCGAGGCGATCAATCATCTGCATAACAACCTGGTGTATTGGGCCGGCCTCAACCTGATTGCCATCGGCACCGCAACCGACAACAGCGACCTGATCAACTCCGGACTCCTGCGCGTTCGCGAGGGCATCCGCGATATCGGCCCGGACGGCGCGCTCGCACGCGAGGTCAAGCGCGGTGATCGTGCGCTGCACTACCACACGTTCGCGCTCATTCCGCTGGTGTTTGCCGCCGAGCTGGTGCAGCGGCGCCATATCGATCTGTACCGCGAGAACGACCACGCGATCGGCCGCCTGGCGAATCTCGTGATCAACGCGGTGATCGACCCGGCGAGCTTCGAAAAAATCACGCCGATCAAGCAGCAGCTGTTTCCGTGGACTTTCCAGGATGAGCTGTGCTGGATGGAGCCCTACTACGCCCACGTGCGAGACCCGCGCCTGCCTGCGCTGATTGCGCCGCGCCGCCCGTTTTCGGAATGGCGGCTTGGCGGCAACGTGACGGCGGCGTGGGGCGCGGAGCTGCCCGGCCATTGACCCGTGGCCGACGCGGTCGCGGGGCGCGCTGTTCTTTGCCACAGCTCAGCGGTTGTCCCGTACCGGCCATCCCTCACCCCTTAAGCCCCGTGCCCATCGACATGTGGTATGAGGCTTGCATAACACTTCGCAAACAACATCCGGGGCAAAGGGGGCCGTGGTATGCAGGCGCGTTACGCGTGGTCGATGGGGGCACTGTGGGGCCTGTGCTGGACGTGGGGCCATTCAGGCATCGCTCATGCAGGCGGTCTTCAGCAGCCTGAATTTCAGCTTGAGGCCGTCACGGCCAGTGGTTCTGCAGGCGCCGCGTCCGCCACGGGCGAGGCCGCCAACCAAGGCTATGTGCCGCGCGCCCAGTTGGAGAATCGCCCCCTGCTGCGGCCGGGCGAATTGCTGGAGAGCGTGCCCGGCCTGATCGTCACGCAGCACAGCGGCGACGGCAAGGCCAACCAATACTTCCTGCGCGGCTTCAACCTCGACCACGGAACGGATCTCGCGACCACGGTGGCCGGCATGCCGGTCAACATGCGTACGCACGCGCACGGCCAGGGCTACACCGATCTGAACTTCGTCATCCCCGAACTGGTAGACGGCATTGCCTACAAGAAAGGCACCAGCTTTGCGGAAGAGGGCGACTTCTCCGCCGCCGGTGCGGTGCGCATGGACTACGTGAGCCATCTGCCGCAGGGCATCGCGCAGCTGGAGCTGGGAGAGCACAACTACCGGCGCGCCCTGCTGGCCAACTCCAGCACGGTCGGCCCCGGCACGCTGCTCTATGGCTTCGAATGGCTGGGCGAGAACGGCCCGTGGACCGTGCCCGAAGGCGTGCACAAGCTCAATGGCGTGCTGCGCTACACCGTGCCGCTGGGCGGCGGCGAGCGCATCAGCGTGACGGGCATGGCCTACAAGAACGCGTGGCAATCCACCGACCAAGTGCCGTTGCGCGCCATCAACGAAGGGCTGATCCCGCGCTTTGGCGCAATCGACCCGAGCGATGGCGGCGCGGCGTCCCGCTACAGCCTCTCGGCCGACTGGCTGCGGCCGCTTGCCGATGGCGTGTTCAAGGCCAACGCCTACGTCATCAAGAGCCGGCTGCAGCTGTTCTCCAACTTTACGTATGCGCTCAACAACCCCGAGCAAGGCGACCAGTTCGAGCAGTTCGAGAACCGCGTCACCACCGGCGTGAATGCATCGCGCACGTGGCTCGGCAGCGTTGCCGGGCGTGAGAGCGAAACGGAAGTCGGCTCGCAGACCCGCTTCGACCGGCTGGACCCGATCCGCCTCACCAACACGCAGGCGCGGCAACCGTACGCGCTGGTACGCAGCGACACCGTGAACGAAACCAGCACCGCGCTCTACGTGCGCAACAGCACGCAGTGGCTGCCGTGGCTGCGCACCATCGCCGGTGTGCGGGCCGATCAGTTTTGGTACAGCGTTGCCAGCAGCAACCCGCTCAATTCGGGCAATGGAACGGACCACATCGTGAGCCCCAAGCTGAGCGTCGTGCTGTCGCCCACGGCGCGTACCGATGTGTTCATGAACTGGGGCCGGGGCTATCACAGCAATGACGTGCGCGGCGCGACGACCACCGTTGACCCGGTGAGCGCAGACCCGGTGCAGAAGGTGTCGGTGCTCGTCCCCGCCACCGGCTACGAGGTCGGCCTGCGCACGCGGGCGCTTGCCCCCAACCTGCAGCTTTCCGCATCGTTGTGGCGATTGGACATCGGCTCTGAACTCGTCTTCTCGGGCGACACCGGCACCACCGAGCCCAGCCGCCCGAGCCGCCGCACGGGCGTGGAACTCGCGGCCTACTACACGCCGCTGCCCGAACTGATCCTCGATGCGGATGCGGCCTTCTCGCGCGCGCGCTTTCGCGACAGCAGCCCGGCAGGCGACACCATCCCAGAGGCCATCCAGACCACCGCATCGGCCGGCGTGTCGTGGGTGCACGACCGCTGGATGCTTGGCGCACGGCTGCGCTACTTCGGCCCGCGCCCGCTCGTTGAAGACAACAGCGTGCGATCGGCATCGTCGTTCCTGGTCAACCTCAAGCTGGGTTACCGGCTGCAGAAGAACGTGCGCGTGTTCGTCGAGGTGCTCAATGTGCTCAACAAGCAAGTGAACGACATCGACTACTACTACGCATCCCTGCTCAAGGGCGAGGCGTCACCGCTGGATGCCAATGGCGTCGCAACGGGCATCAATGACCGCCACATTCATCCCGCCGAGCCACGCACCGTGCGCGCCGGTGTGGTGTGGAATTTCTAGATCGACAAAGATGGCTGCGCCTGCCGTTGCCAAGAATGCTCGTCGCCGCCTCGGCGTATCAACGACTTCGGCAACACCGCGCCGATGCGTACCGAGGCCCGAGCGCTGATGTAGGAACCTCTACAAGATTGCAGCGGTTATGACGTGCACCTATGCTGCCGTCATGACCGCCTCCGCCGATTCCTGGCTGCTGCTGATCGTCAGCCTGCCCACCGCCCGCGCCACCGCGCGCATGCGCATCTGGCGCGCCATCAAGGCGATCGGCTGTGCGGCGCTGCGCGATGGCGTCTACCTGCTGCCTGCGCGCGCCGAGCATGCCGCCCAGCTCAACGACCTAGCAGACGAGACATTGCAGGAAGACGGCCAGGCCTGGGTGCTGCGCGTGCAGCCCGGCGACGCGGCGGAAGATGCGGCCTACCGCGCCCTGTTCGATCGGTCACCCGACTACGCCGAGTGGCTGGCCGAGCTGTCCGAAGCGCGCAAGACGCTCCCCGACCTGCCCGCCGCCGAGCGCAACCGGCTGCTGCGCCGCCATGCCCGCGCCTACGAGGCCGTCCGCAAGATCGACTTCTTCTCCAATGAAGCGACCGTGCGTGCCGATGCGCAATGGCGCGACTTTGCCGCGGCGGTCGAAGCCACACACTCGCCGGGCGAACCGCGCGCCGCCGAGGGCAACATCCCCCGCCGCGACCGCACCCAATACCAGGGCCGCCTGTGGGCCACCCGCCGGCACCTGTGGGTGGACCGTGTTGCCAGCGCCTGGCTCATCCACCGCTTCATCGATCCGCACGCGCGCTTCCTGTGGCTCGACAGCCCGGCCGATTGCCCCGCCGATGCGCTTGGCTTCGACTTTGACGGTGCCGCCTTCACGCATGTTGGCGAACGCGTTTCGTTCGAGGTGCTCGTCGCCAGCTTTGGGCTCGACGACGATGCCGGCCTCGCGCGCCTGGGCGCCATGGTGCATGCGCTCGATGTGGGCGGCGCGGCCACGCCGGAAGCCGGCGGGTTCGAAGCCATCCTGGCAGGCGCCCGCAAGCGCGTGGCGGACGACGATGCCCTCCTCGCAGAGATCGGCTCCGTGCTCGATTCGTTGTACGTGCATTTTTCCGGCAGCCGCAAGCCGTGACGGCTGTCACCCCTTGCAGCGACCCCTTGTAGGTCACCCATGAACATTGCGCTTGAACGCCCCACCTATACGCTGCGGCAACTGCTGCTGTATTTCCTCCGGCTTGGCGCATTGGGCTTTGGCGGCCCCGTAGCGCTGGCCGGCTACATGCGCCGCGATCTGGTCGATGCCCGCCAGTGGATTACCGAAGCCGACTACAAGGAAGGCCTCGCGCTGGCCCAGCTCGCACCGGGGCCGCTGGCCGCGCAACTGGCCATCTACCTTGGCTACGTGCACTACCGCATCGTCGGCGCCACGCTGGTCGGCATTGCATTCGTGCTGCCGTCGTTCCTGATGGTGGTGGCGCTGGGGTGGGCCTATACGCGCTTTGGCGGCCTGACGTGGATGCAATCCGTGTTCTACGGCGTGGGCGCGGCGGTGATCGGCATCATCGCCATCAGTGCGCACAAGCTCACCACCAAGAGCGTCGGCAAAGACAAGCTGTTGTGGGCCATCTACCTGCTGCTGGCCGCCGTGACGGTCATCACCGAATCGGAGGTCGCGTGGCTGTTCCTGGCGGCGGGCGTGCTGGTGTGGTTCTGGCGCGCGCCGCCCCGGTGGCTGCGCCAGGGCCGCACGAACGCCATCGCAGCTGCCCCGGTCGCGGCGGCCAGCAGCCTGCTGGGCACGTTCGACTGGCCGCTGCTCTCGCAGCTGGGCGCGTTCTTCGCCAAGGCCGGCGCATTCGTCTTCGGCTCGGGGCTGGCCATCGTGCCGTTTCTCTACGGCGGCGTGGTCACGGAGCACCACTGGCTCAATGAAAAACAGTTCGTCGACGCGGTGGCCGTGGCAATGATCACGCCCGGCCCGGTGGTCATCACCGTCGGCTTTATCGGCTACCTGGTGGCTGGCCTGCCCGGTGCGTGCGTGGCCGCGCTCGGCACGTTCCTGCCGTGCTACCTGTTCACCATCCTGCCGGCGCCGTACTTCAAGAAATACGGCAAGCTGCCCTCCATCCTCGCGTTTGTGGATGGCGTGACGGCGGCCGCCGTGGGCGCCATTACCGGCGCGGTGATCGTGCTGGCCAAGCGCTCCATCGTCGATGTCCCGACGGCGCTGCTGGCCGTGGCGACGGTGCTGCTGCTCGTGAAGTTCAAGAAGCTGCCCGAACCGGTGATCGTGGCGGGGGCCGCATTGCTTGGCCTGGCGCTGTATCCGTTGCTGCATCGGTAACACCGCGGCAGCAGCGGCGACTTCACTTCCACTGGGCGCCGATTTCCGCCAACCCCGCCTTCTGCAAATCTTCCGAGCTCATCACGATGCGGAACTCGCAGTCTGCGTTGAACTGCAGGAACCACGGCTCGGCCAACGCGGGAATGTGCGAGGCCGATTCCACATTCACGATGAGCACCGCGCCGCGATGGCCGCTCTGCTCGGTGAAGTAGACCGCCTCCGGCTTGCTTTCGGCCAGCACGCGCGGAATCCGCTCGGCGATGGAGCCGTCGCGCACATAGGTGTTGAAGGGTTCGTGCGGAATCCGCACGTTGACGAGCATGCGCATGATCTGCCTCCTGGATGATGGCCAGGGCAAGCGCCGCGACAAGGTCACCACGGCCACCACGGCCGCCACGCCCACGCATGGCCGAACACCACAGGTATAGGACGGCCGCCCTGTTTGCGTTATCAGCCGTCGGTTAGGCGAGATGGCGTAGAGGCGAGGATGAGGGCGTCGCGCGCCCGGCCGCGCCTGCCGCTCAGTCCAGCGGGGCCAGCGCCTTCGGCACGACGTATTGCTTGCCGTCGTAGGCAAGGCGGTAGGTGGTGCGTTGCGGCTTGGCGTCGCGCGTTTGGCATTCACCGGCGTTGTCGACCCTGTTGGTGGATGCGGACTTGGTTTCCGACACCGCGATGTCGGCGTACCCGTTGTGCGTGTCCGATGTCATGGTCAGCGTGCGCTTGGTTTGCTCGAACGCGCCGGCGCAATTGGTATCCCATTCGCCGCCGCCGGTTTCCACCACGACGCCGTTCAACACCGGCTTCAATTGACTGCCCTGGAGGGTGTAAAGCCACAGACCGGTTTCGCTGAACGGATTGGCCCGCGAGCTGCCCTCCTTGACGAGGCGCACGCCAAACGCCGTCTGCCCGGGCGCGACCACATAGCGCGCTGTATCGAACGTGACGGACCGGATGCGCACCGCATCGTCCGACATGCGCGCGGGCAGGCGCAGACGTTGCCGGATGCTGCCGTTGGCCGTGTCGAGCACGAACAGTTCAAGGTCACCTTCGTTACCTCCGTCAGCATCCTCCTGTTGCATCAGCGGCACCGCCATGAGCGTGAGTTCCGGGTGCGCGGGCCACGTACGGCACACCACCGCATGCGGGTTGAACGCCTCCGACAACTGGATGCGGGCGCCGTCGACCTTGTAGCCGCTGCCCGAACGTTTCGCAGCGGGGTACGCCCGCTTGATTGCGCCTTCCACCTGCGCGGCGCAGGCATCTTCAGCAGCGTGGACGGTTTGCGTGCCGAGCAGCAGGCCGGCAATGCACAGCAGATGAGGTAGGCGAGCGTGTTTCATGTCGATGGCGGATATCAGTGTGTGCGGAATTGTGCTCGGGAACGCCGCGGCGTGGTGAGCTTTATCCGCACATGGCCGCGTTGCATCCACGCCCCATGCGGCACGGGAAGTCTTTTCCTACCATGGCAACCACCCCCGCCGTAAAAACGATGAGGTACGCAATGGCCCTTCCTACGCTCAACGCCCCGACCCACCAAGCATCCGATCTCGCCACCCGGCGTATGCGCGGCGTCGTCCGTACGCTATCCGTCGCGGCCGCGCTGCTGTTGCCGCTGGCCGCATGGGCCGCCGACCCCATCGACGACGCGCTGGAGCAATGCCTGAAAACCCCGCGCGGCGAGACCACGGCCGGCATGACCGAATGCACGCACACCGCGTATCAGGCCTACGACCGGCAGATGAACGCGCTGTACCAGGCCGTGATGAGCAAAACCGACCCCGTATCGCGCGAGGCCATCCGCAACGCGCAACGTGCGTGGCTGGCCTACCGGAATGCCCAGAAGGCGGCCGACAACGCGCCGTGGCGGGCGGACGCCGGCTCGGTGGCGAGCGCCGATATCGAAGGGCTGAACGTGGAGGCAATCCGGGCGCGCATTGCAGAGCTGGAGTACTACCCGCACTAGGCGGGTGGGAGAGACGCCACTGTGGATAACTCCCCATCCCCTTGTGAATAACTCCAGGGACAAGCGTGTTGGTTCTCCGGGGTCAGCGTGCAGACAGCACGGGAATAACTTCCCGGCGGGGCGAGCGGGCCAGATGCGATCCCCCGCAGTCATCCACCCAACGGCACACCCTGTCCGATGGGTTGTCCGTTCTGCAAGTGCTTGATGTCAAAGCGGTTTTGTTGCTTATCCACAGGACTTATCCACCGTTATCTACTACTACTATCTGTATACATAAAGAAGTAAACCTATAAACCCTCTGTGGGGCATCGAGGCCGTGGCGGGGTTGTGGGCAAAGCGGCAACACAGCCTGCGGATTGACACGCGGCTGTCATCCAATAGTTTCAATATGTTGGAACTATGGAAGAGACTGACGCCATCCGATCCCTCGCCGCGCTGGCTCACGGCATTCGCCTGCAGGTGTTTCGCATGCTGGTCGTGGCCGGCCCAACCGGCCTCACGCCGGGTGCGATTGCCGAACAGCTTGAAGTGCCGGGCGCGACGTTGTCGTTCCACCTCAAGGAACTGACGACAGCGCGGCTGATCACGCAAGAGCGCGACGGCCGCAACCTGATCTACCGCGCGGCGTATGACCACATGAATGCCCTGCTGGGCTTCCTGACCGACAACTGCTGCCAGGGCAACGCCTGCCTGAGCGCCCGCGCCGACTGCCAATGCTGACCACCCCGGCCCCCACCCGCCCCACCAACGTCCTGATCCTCTGCACCCACAACTCCGCACGCAGCGTGCTGAGCGAAGGGATGCTCAACCATTGGGCCAAACAACTCGGCAAAGACGTGCGCACCTACAGCGCCGGGAGCGCGCCCAGTGGCCGCCTCAACCCGTTCGCATTGGAAGCCCTCACCAACGCAGGCATCGATACCATCGGCTACCGCAGCAAGAGCTGGGACGAGTTCGTGGGCGACGGCGCCCCGCAGATGCGCATCGTCATCACCGTATGCGACAGCGCCGCAGCGGAAACCTGCCCCTACTGGCCCGGCAGTCCGGTCAAAGTGCATTGGGGCTACGCCGACCCCTCCAACGCGCCAGGCGGCGACGAGGGCAAGCGGCAAGCCTTTGAACTGACACGCCAGGCCATCGGCTACCGCATGCTGCAATTGCTGGCCCTGCCGCTCGACACCCTCAGCAACGCGGAGCTGCAGGCCGCGCTGGAACGCATTGCGCAGGCTTGAACACCATGGTCGAACTGCGCAGCCGGCTTACCGCCGAAGCACTGGGTACGGCGCTACTGCTGGCCATCGTGATCGGCTCCGGGATCATGGCCGAGCGCTTGGCGGGCGGAAACGCCGCGATCGCGTTGCTCGCCAACACCGCCGCCACGGTGGGCGGGCTCTACGTGCTGATCGAAGCCTTGGGGCCCATCAGCGGCGCCCACATCAATCCGGTGGTGAGCGCAGTGATGGCGGCCCGTGGCGAGCTGCCCGGCGCCGCCCTGCTGCCGTACATCGTTGCGCAAATGCTGGGCGCGGTGCTGGGCGCATGGCTGGCGCACGCCATGTTCGACATGACCCTGCTGCAGTTTTCCACCAGGGTGCGCAGCGGCACGGGCCAGTGGATTGCCGAAGCGGTGGCCACCGCCGGCCTGCTGCTCGTCATCCTGCGGGCGCCCCACGGGCGGGCTGCGTCGATGGTGGCGACGTACATCGGCGCGGCGTACTGGTTCACGGCGTCTACGTCGTTCGCCAACCCGGCGGCCGCATTCGGACGCATGTTCAGCAACAGCTTTGCCGGCATCGCGCCCGGCAGCGTGCCGGGGTTTGTGCTGGCCGAATGCGCAGGCGCCGTGCTGGGCGTGCTGCTGCACAACCTGCTTGAACCGCGCTTTGCTGCGAGCGGCCATCCCAACGTCATCGAATCGTCGGGCGAGCACCCGCCGCAGGCGTAACCCCCAAGGCGCCGGCGCGCGCCTCCACCCTCTCCTTCCCGCTTGCACACCGCTTGGCGCGTATTACTCTTGACGAGGCCTTGCGTCGTGCGTTTCCGACGGTGTACGGCCCGATCTGCAGGCTGCTTCCGCCCAGGCCCGGCCAGCCACCCGCTCCCCCAAAGAGAACAGCCATGCGAAAACTGTTTGCAGCCGTCGTGTTCATGCTCGCCATGACGCCCCTTGTGCAAGCGCAGGTGAAACCGTATCCGCCGGGCTTTCGGCACCAGAACATCCAGACCGACGGCGCGACGCTGTTTGTGCGCGTGGGCGGCAGCGGCCCGGCGGTGGTGTTGCTGCACGGCTTTGGCGATACGGGCGACATGTGGGCACCGCTCGCCGCCGAGCTGGCGCGCACGCATACCGTGGTGGTGCCGGATCTGCGCGGCATGGGTTTGTCGTCGCACCCCGAAGGCGGCTACGACAAGCGCACGCAGGCCGGTGACATCCGCGCTGTGCTGACGAAGCTGAACATCGACCAGGCCGATGTGGTCGGCCACGACATCGGCACCATGGTGGCGTTTGCCTATGCAGCGCGCTATCCGGACAAGACCACGCGGCTGGTCGTGATGGACGCCCCCGTGCCGGGCGTGCCGCCGTGGGAGCAGATCGTCCGATCGCCCAAGCTCTGGCACTTCTCGTTCGGCGGCCCCGATGCCGAGCGGCTCGTCAAAGGCCGCGAGCGCATCTACCTTGACCGCTTCTGGAATGAGTTTGCTGGTGACCCTTCCAAGATCGACGAAGCCACGCGCGTCCACTACGCCCGCCTCTACGCCAAGCCGGGTGCCATGCATTCAGCGTTTGCCCAGTTCCTGTCGATCCCGCAAGACGCGGAGGACAACCAGAAAGCCATTGCCACCAAGCTGCCCATGCCGGTGCTCGCCATTGGGGGCGCCAAGTCGTTTGGCGAGAACGAGGCCATCGTCATGCGCAACGCCGCTACCAACGTGCAGGAACTGGTGATTCCCGATGCGGGGCATTGGTTGATGGAGGAGCAGACGCGGGCTACGGTGGGTGCGGTTGTTCAGTTTTTGGCGCAGTAGCGGTGTGCGCAAATGGACGTCGTTGAGTTAGCTCTCGATGTTTCGGTCGTCGCCCTCTCTGTAGGCGCGACGGCTGTCACATGCGTACCGCGGTTTGCTCGCGGCGTGCGGGTACTAGCAGGGACAGCGCTTTTCATGACGGCTTTCACCCCCGTCCTGGCCCCTGCAACCATCATGCTTGTTCCAGTTCCGTTCGGCATCGTCCTGGCGATTTCTCTCCTCAGCGGTTCAATGCAAGAGGTGCCTGGTCTGTTTGCACTGGCGCCCGGGTGGAATGCCGTTTCGGCAGCATGCACATTCGCAATCGCGGCGCCGGCAATGTGGTGGTTTCTGAGCAAGGCGTCCCATAACAAACATGAAGTGGATCTGTGAATGTCCTGGAGAGTAGTAACGCTCACCAAATTGCTCGATGAAGCGGCGGCGCTATTGCGCGCCTACGAACAGACGGGGTGGGCTGAGTGGCTGGCCAAGGACGCGATGCGTATTCGTTCCCGTGATGGCTACGGTATCGAGCATCTGCTCTCGGCGTATGGGGGCATGGGCAGCTTGAACGATGTGGTTCTGCAGCGAAGTAACGGTGTTGAAGTAACGATGGACTTCAACGACAACGAACGCTTTAGCAAGCTACGAAGCGAAATCTACGAATTGGCGATGACATGTAGACCAACGGATCGCTGAGAGTAGAGACGTCAATTGTTCAACGCATCTCAATGCGAGGAGTTTCCAATGCAACCAGTCGTCCGAGTCTCGATTCTTCGGTGTCCGCCAGACAAGTTCGCCGAGATGCGCCAGATGATGAACGACCTCGAAGCCGTGCTCCGGCCGGGTATCGAAGCCATGCGTGGGTTGGTCGCGTTTTATGTGGGCGAGGACGAGTCGACGTCGTCGCTGTCGAACGTGAGCCTGTGGACTGATCTCGATGCGGCCAAGCAACTGGATACGTTTCGGCCGATGCTGGATTCGGCCAAGCCCTTTCTCGACAAGGGCGGCACGTTTGAACGGCCGATCATGAATTACCTGCCGATGTGGGAGTTGAAGCCGGTGGGGAAGGTTTGACGTTTGCAAAAAGATTGCCCACTCCAGACACCGCACACCATGCAGTCAGTTGATGAAATGGCCCGGCAGCGCAAGGTCTCGATTGCGCGCCTGCAAGCACTTGAAGTTGCGACGATTGCTGTCGATTGCGCCAAGCCCGTCGACGTCGGGTTCTATGCAAAGGAGAAGATGCGCTTCGTGAACCCGCTGGCATGGCTTCCGAAAGCTGAGATCCGCCCCGGCCTTTTTGCGTATGGCAAACAAGCGCCCAACGTTGCTCAGGCGGTTGCCGCTGACAGCGACCTATGCGCTGCGCTGGACCTCCTTTTGACCCGCTACGCGGGCGCCGTCGAATGGTGCGATGCGTCCCTGCATGCCCGCGTGAACACCTGGGCCGGGACGATCGACGGAGACTCCACAGGCGGTGAGCGCTTCTTGTCCAACCTTGAAACCGTTGCCAGACACCTTGGCGATATCGCACAAGGGCGCAGCCAGGTCGAAGCCAACTTGTCGACGCGATCATTCGGCCCGACGTGGTTCCGCAATCGCGCGATGGTTGGTGGATTACTGACGGGGTTTCTTGGTGCCTTCCTGCTTCTGTTCGCCATCGTTGGGCTCAGTGCGCTCCGGCGGATGGCGCATTGAAGCCGCGCGCCCTTGTCACAAGACCTATTCAACGCATCTGTGCTCACATGAACATCACATGGAAGTTCGCTGGCTGCCTCGTCCTCCTGACCGCGTGTTTGCACGCAAGCGCGCTTACGCCGCCGCGCCCGCCATCGGAAGTGACAACGTTCATTGAGGAACGGAAGACCTGCGACTACATCCGTCGGCAAGTGATTGAGGAAGACAGTCCGGAGCAAGTTGCGCGTCGAGAAAGGCTGCTCGACAGCTTCGACATCTACTGCGCTGGCACTGACAAGCGTCTTGCCGCATTGAAGCGGCGGTACAAAGACAATCCCGCTGTCATGAGGCGGCTCAGCGAGTTTGAGGAGCGGGTTGAGTGATAGCGCGCGGCGGGAGCCCTACTGCCGATCAACACCCAAACATCATGCAGACCGATACCTCAGCAAAACGCACCTTCCGCGCATACGCGATGGTGGTGTGCCTTTATCTGCTTGCAGCTGCATTGCTGCTTCATGGGTTGGAGGGTTGGACCGAGGGAACTGTCCGACTGAAAGGACGGCTCGGTGAGGTATTCATCGCAACGCGCGCCGGAGCCAACACCGGCTCCTTCTACTTCTACGTGCTCGTGGCACTCACGGGTGGTGTGGCATCTCTGCTTGCCGCTCTCGTACTCACCTGGCGAGCGTTCTTGTCACGGGATATCGCCGGTAAGGCCCAGGCGCTTACCTATCTGAACACCCCGATCCGGGAGAAGAATCCCGTGCCTATTCCGACATGGCTGTTTTGGGCAGTGATTGCAGTCGTCTTGGGTGTACTCGCGCGGGCCTTCATTTTGGCGCGGTGACCCGGGACCCCGATTCGTGCCGTTCTGGCATTCCCGCCCGTCACGGGAATGCGTCAATCTGTTGTTATTGGCTGTAGCCACGCCGCTCTATGGCGGCTAACACATCCCACGTCTGCGGATCGACATCGCGGCCCCCGAGCGACATCGATACGTACCCATCAATTGCATCCACAAAGCCCTTCACGAATGGCGGCGGGAACGACTGCGCGGAGAACAGTTGCAGCTGTTCGAGCAGCATGCCCGGCCGGCATTGGCCGTGGGTGCACATGGCAGTGCGGATGCGCTTGAGGTACGCCCGCGCCTCGAGTGCGCCGTTCAGGTAGACGCGGTTTTTGGTGAGTCCGCCTGCGTTGGACGACGTGGGCGCGTCGGTGGGTGGTGGAGATGGGTAAGACGCGGGGCGGTGCCCGCTTGCGACTCCGGTCATGGAACCTCCTGTGAGACAAGAGAGGCCCAGCCATTCGCTGCTACACGAGGGTGGCGGGCCCGACGACAGGGGTAGCAGACCGGCCTCACAGGAAACCGGCAGACCCGAAGGTCTCCCTGCCCGGCCCGCCGTAAAAACAATAGGCGTGCACAAGCTCCGGATGAAAAAAGCCGCGTGGCAGCGGCTATCCGGCCTGTGAGAAAGAGACGGGCTGCTACACCCGGCTGCCGTTGGTGCGGCAGCGGGGGAATTATAGCGATGGGGGTTGCCTCCAGCGTCTGATTTGCAGCCAATGGAGTCCCCAACCGCAACGGTGGGGTTCACAACTGCAACCTTCAGGTTCGGAACCGCAATCGTGACGTTCCGAACCTCATGCATGGCGTTCTGAACTCGGAAGGTGGAGTTCAGAACGCGACCCTATGAAGTTCTGAACCTCTCGGTTGAGGTTCGGCACCTCACGCATGGCGTTCTGAACCCCAACGATGAGGTTCAGAACCTCACACTTGGCGTTCCGAACCCGGGGGCATGGCGTTCCAAACCGCATCGATGGAGTTCAGAACCCCATCGACGCAGGCAATTTGTGAAATGGAGTGGCGGACCATTGCTGTTGCGTCAAGCAGCGTCCAATCTGCGGCGGTCATGCCCCCCGGCATGACGTTGCCAACCCCTAAAAAAGGAATGCAATGTCGCAGAACCTGATTTCGCTTCAACTCAGCACAACAGATTTGGCCGCCTTGGATAGCGCCCTCAAGACCATCGAAGACAAGCTCACCGGCTTGATCGGCCTATCGATCGAGCAGCGCCGGTTTCTGAACAAGATGGGCGACAAGTCCGAAGCGTTCGCCCGCACGGCGGTAGAGGTGCTGGGTAACAACCCCAACGTGCTGCCTGCCAACTTCAATCTTGCGGAAGTCCGCCGCGACCTGGCGGCGTTCGACCAACTCCGCAGCCGCCTGGTGCGCGTGAATCGCATCCAGGAACGGATGGCCGACTCGCAGCTTGCGCTCGGCAGCGATGTCATGAACGCCGTGCTGGAGGGGTATGCCTTCCTCAAGGTGGCCGGCAAGGGTGAAGGGCTGGATGCGGCGCGTAAGGCGTTGTCGGTGCGGTTTGCTAAGTCGCCGCGGAGGAAGGAGGGCGAGACTGCCGTCGGGTGACACCAGGCGTAGTTGCTGCACGTGACGGAAGCCGCCTCGCGCGGCTTCCATGCAGTGAATCCTCCTAGGGCATCGCCCGTTTCTCTATTTCGCCTTGTTTGCGAAATTCCGAATATCCCGCACCCCGTAATAGACCGCTTCCATGCTGCTACCGCTAGGAGCGACTTTCAACGGTGCTATGTAGGCTTGCCGAATATTCTGGAATGACCCGCTCCGACCCAGTCCGCCGAAATTTGATGCAATGCAGAAATAGTTTTTATGCGCCTTGGTGAGGATCGAGTAAACCGCTTTAGAAGAGTCAATACGCTGTGGATGATCCCTTCCTAGCCTGGTTGCTCGGGAAATCGGAACCCGCATCGCTCCAACAACGATCAGGTCACGCGATCCTTTGTTTGCCGTCGCATAGCCGAAAATGATGTCATGCCGAGCATAGGAAAAAAGCGAGTAGCCAGGAATTTCGTCGTCGCTGATGGTTCCGGTGCTTTCAAGCCCGCTGTACTCGACGTCCGGGCCGCTACTTTCCAGAAGCATGCAGCTTCTCACGACGGATTCTGGAATCTGAGCGAGCGCATTGAGTGAAAACAAGCCGCAGAACAGCGCTACCAATCGCTTCACAAATGCTCCTTAGGTTCCATGCGCGCATCTCCAAGCTTGTTGTGCACCGCCTTCACATCGCCGTTCTCGGCAAGCTGAAATAGTCACGACCAATCCCAGCCACAAAGAGGCCTTCGAACCCGGTTGAATTTTCAGAAACGGCTCATGCATTTGCCGATGTGCACCCCGTAAAAGAGAAAGCCCTCAACCAACTTTCTCAGGAGCACGCAATGTATGACGGCATCTTGGCTGCAAACTATGCAGCAAGCAATATCGAGCCGAATAGTGTGGGCCGCTGCGCAGAATACGTGCGCAAGGCGATTGAATGGGGCGGCATTTCTTTGCAGCGCACCCGCTCGGCAAAGGACTACGGCCCCTCACTGCGGGCAGCCGGGTTTCACGAGGTGACAGGCTCGCCGATGAAGGGAGACGCGATCGTGATTCAACCCGCCCCCGGGCACCCTCACGGGCACATGGCGATCTACGATGGCTCCCACTGGATATCGGACTTCAAGCAGTTGCACGGTTTCTATCCTGGCCCGGCGTACCGAAGCGCCCAACCGGCCTACAAGATCTACCGTTATCACTGAGGCAAGCTCATGACCCGCGTCCTTTCCCTGCTCGTTGCGGTGGTATGCGCCGTCGCGGTTTGGTCGGCATCCGCTGCACAGGCCGCCGTCTCGCAAAACACGCCGGAGGCCGCAGCCATCTCGTTCTACACCTGGTTCATTCAGCACGATTCGGATCACACATATCCGCTGCGCGAGCCGGACATTGAGCGCTATGTCGCCAAAGAGACCGTTGCCCGGTTGCGCAACGACTACGCGCAAGCCGGCGCGCCAAATGGCGTGGACTATTTCCTGAAGGTGCAGGACTACGATAGCCGCGACTGGCTCGCCCATATGCAAGTGCAACGCGCGCTGATGCTGGGCGATGTTGCAGTTGTGCCGGTCTCTTTTGGCTCGCAAGACCCGGTGCATGTGCTGCTGTTCATGAAGCGAGTGGATGCGGCCTGGAAGATCATCAAGATCGACGACACCTGGGAGTACAGGTAAACAGTCCAGCAGAGAAACCCGGGCGTCGCAGCAAGGGGCGCCGGGCTTTCTGCAGCGTCTTTACACTCCCCCGCACATCAGCTCCCCCTACCCCACATTCATCGGCAGCAGCACCATCTGCTTGCCCTGCACATGCAGGCGCGTCTGGATCTCGAGCGGCGTCTGGTTATGCAGCCATGCGGTCAGGAAGTTGACCTGTTTGAAGATCAGCTTGCTGGCAAAGCACACGCTGTTCGGAAAGGCGTCCATCGTGGTTTCCGCCAGCCGGGTGAATTCGGCAATCGGGTGCGTGCCGAAGGCGATGCGGTAGTCGGCGGCCATGCCGTGACGCCGGCAATGCGCAACGTAGTACTGCAGCGATGTGCCAATGGTCTGGCGCAGGTGGTCCAGATGCTCCGCGCCCTCGTAGCTCTGTGCATCCACTTCGCCCACGGCCAGGAAGATGACGTTCTTGAAGTGGCCCGGAAACAACCGGTTGACCCACAGCAGCGCGTGCATGCTGGCGCCGCGGTGCTTGCCCACCAGCAGGATGGCAGTCGGCTGCGACGGGTCGGGCGTTGCCGGGGCGGTGGTCGGGTCCACTTCAGGCGGCTGGCCGGCAAACAAGGCGTCTTCCTTGGCGATCAGTGCGCGCGTTTCGTCGTAATGCCGCCGGATCAGGAAGCACAGCGCGACCACTGCACTGGTGACAAGCACGGTCAACCAGCCGCCGGCCATGAACTTCTCGACCAACGTGATGACGAGCACCGTGCTGGTGACCGAAAGCCCAAGCGCGGACAGACCGAAGTGCGTGTACCAGTTGCCGCCATCGCGGCGGCGGCGCCACCAATAGGTGCACAGGCCCAGCAATGACAGGCTGAAGGTCAGGAACACGTTGATGCTGTAGAGCACCACCAGCACCGCGACCTGCCCATGTGTCCAAAGCAGGATGATCACGCTGGCCACGCCCATCACGATGATGCCGTTCTGCCGCACCAGTCGCGTCGACAGGTCACGGAAATGACGTGGCACCCACGAGTCCTGCGCCATGTTCGACAGCACCGCGGGGCCATCCAGGAAACCGGTTTGCGCGCCTACCAGCAGCAGGCCGGCCTCGAACGCAAGCACGGCGGCCAGCAGCGCATTGCGTGCAAAGTCGGAGCCCAGGCCCATGTGCTCGATCACTCTGCCGAACACCACGGCGTTGAGCGTTTGCCCTTCCACAGGTTTGGCCTGCCACAGCATGTAGAGCAGGATGATGCCGCCCGCCGTAAAGGCCAGCGACGTTGCCATGTACACCATGGTGCGCTTGCCGGCCGGAACACGCGGTTCGGCCAGCATGTTGACGTTGTTGGAGACGGCCTCCAGCCCGGTATAGGTCCCGCCGCCCATCGAGAACGCGCGCATCAGCAGCCCGATCATGACCAGCGGCCCGAAGGCCTGCGACATGCCATGCGCCTCGCCGACGGCTTCGGGCACCACGGCCGCAAGATGCTGCCCATGCACCGCAACGCCGTAGACGATCAAGCCGAGGTGCAGCACCACGAAGCCGATGAAGATGGGCAGCAGCACGAGGATGGATTCGCGCATGCCCCGAAAGTTGAGCCCCGTCATCAGCACGACCAGGACAATCTCGGTGCCGAGCTTGAAAGCCTGCGCGCTCACAGGCAGCAGGCTGAAGAAAGCGTCGACGCCGCTGGCGAGCGAGGTCGCAACGGTCAGCACGTAATCGACGAGGAGAGCGGCGCCCGACACGAGACCCGGCCGTGGCCCGAGCAGTGCCGTGGCGACGCGGTAGCCGCCTCCGCCAGTGGGAAACAGCTCGATGACCTGGTTGTAGCCCAGCGCGATGATGAACACCGTGGCAGCGGTGGCCAGCGCAAGGAACAAGGCAAGCGGTGTGTGCTGGCCCAGTGCAAGGAAGGCTTCTTCCGGGCCGTAGCAGGAGGATGAGAGACCATCCGCGCCCAGGCCGACCCACGCCAGCAGTGGCGTCACGGCAATGGCGTGTCGCGTGCGCGGGTCCAGCGGGTCCAGTGGCTTGCCGAACAGCAACTGCCACATCTTGGCGAAGCGGGCCATGGTGTCTCCCCTGCTGCAGACGATTTCGATGCGGGCGGCGTCGTCGCGGGAGGCGGGCTTTCTTACCCGTGCGCGCCGAGTTGGATCGCGTTCTATTCGGCAATCTAAAACAACGCTCTGCGCAACGCTACAGATGCATGCCTGGGCTGGCTTGCCGCGCTGCCCACCCGCAAACGCTGTCCGGACCTGCAACAGCGCGAACCCGCAGGCAGGGCGTTTACAGGATTTTTCTACGGTCGCGCCAAGTCTCTACACGTTTTTAATGGCCGCCTGACTACCCTTGCATGGACTGGACTATGGGGGCGCAGTGCGCTCATTCATCATGACTTTGGCCGCCAGATGGCTACTCGGCGCCGGTGCCGTGCTCGCCCTCGTGATGTTGTTCGTGGTGCTTTACCTGGATGAGCGAAGCGCGTCCCGACGCTATGGGCGCGCAATCGACCACCATGAAAAAGGGCTCTCGAACCCCGGGGATCCCTCGTGAAGACTTCCGCTCGCGCTGCGGCGGATCGTGCTGGGCCGGTTTCAGCCGACGCCGCGCCCACGGCGCACGCGCTACGCACGTCCCTTTACATCTTTTTTATGGGCACGGGCCGCAGTCTTTACACCGTCTTTGCGGCGGCGTTCGTATAACACTGACAGGCCGTCACGCTGTTCAAACGGCCATGCCCCGGCACTGTGCAGGCAACGACCCGACTTACCCTGCCGCCGGTCGATCAACGTGATCAGGGTTACGCAATGCTCAAGCTTCTCGTCCCCGTCAACGGTTCTCGCCACGCGCTCGACGCGGTTCGCCATGCAGCCTTTCTCTGCCAGGACCGTTGCGCGTCGGACATCGTGCTGCTCAACGTACAGACACCGATTGAAGGGGGACGCGCCAGCGCCTACCACTCGCTCCAGGCCTTGCGCGAGATTGAGGAACAAAGCGGTGAAGAGGCCTTGCGGCGCGCGCGCGCCATCCTGGACGACGCCGGCGCGCACTACGTTGCCCAGGTGCGGATCGGTCGCGTGGCCGAAACCATCGCGCAAACCGCTGCGGCCAACCAATGCGACATGATCGTGATGGGCTCGGCTGCCCGCTCGCCGCTCGGCTCGCTCATGGCCGCGCGGCTTTCCAACCGGTTGATGCGCCTGTCGCGCATTCCGGTCACGCTCGTCCGCTAACCCGCGCGCCCGTCAGGCGCTTGCGGCCACGACGTAGCGTCGCTGCCTTCTGCGCCGAGCGCCACCCCACTTGTCTCGCCATCGACGTCAAGCGCGCCTCAGCCCGCTCCGCCGCGCCGCGCCGCGCCGCAGGCGACCGTATCCCCGGAATCCGACAACCAAGACCGGCGCTATCCGCTACGGCATGGTGCGCCTGCGCCGCGCTTGCGCGCGCTGCTGCTGTAACCGGGGCGGCCGTCGCCTAGGCAATCGACCGTTTTTACACGGCGTTTACACCCCTCCCCCGAAGCTTTATCCCGTTTTTATCCGCGCTTCCCTAATGTTGCACTGCACGCAGGCCCTGTGACGGGAGCCTGCCTGCACGCCGCATCCGGCCCCAGTTGACGCGCACCTGCGCCGGGCCGGGCGGCACCTACAACAACAAGGGAAAGGTCCATGCAAGCCAAGGTTTCTTTGCACGCCACCGTCATGGGTGGCGTTGTCTTCTGTGCCGCAGCACTGTCGAGCGCGGCCGCTTTTGCGCAGTCCACTGACGCTGCGCCGGCCCCGGCCGCAGCACCCGCCAGCCCGTTGACGGCCAACGTCACGCTGGCCAGCCAATACCGCTATCGCGGTCTCATGCAGACCAACAACAAGCCGGCCATTCAGGGCGGTGTGGATTACGCGCTGCCCAACGGCTTCTACGTGGGCAACTGGAACTCGTCGATCAGCTGGCTGGGGGATTCCAACCCCAACGTCTCCGCCCCCATCGAGATGGATTTCTACGGCGGCTACAAGACCGAGCTAATGAAGGACGTGCCCATTGATGTGGGCGTGCTGCAGTACTACTACCCTGGCAGCTACCCCGACGGCTACACCCGCCCGCACACCACCGAAGGTTATGCACAGATCGGCTACGGGCCGGTCTCGTTCAAGTACTCGCATGCGTTCTCCAACCTGTTCGGTTTTGCGGATAGCCACCACAGCCAGTACTTCGATCTGTCGGGCAACTTCGACACCGGTTTCTGGGGCCTCACGCTGAACCTGCACGTGGGCTATCAGCAGGTGCCGCACCAGGTGGTGCGCACGTCGTATGCCGACTGGAAGGTGGGCGTGACGAAAGACTTCGGCAGCGGTTGGACGGCATCGCTTGCGTACATCGACACCAACGCCGCGCGCGCCGCGTACACCAACACGCGCGGCAACTACATGGGCAAGGCCACCGCGCTGCTGGCGGTGACCAAGACGTTCTGACCAACACGACCTGAAGGAAAGGGGAGCGCATATGGACCTCGTTTATCTCGCCGGCCTTGCGGTGCTGGCCCTGGCAGTGGGCGGCTTGCTCGCCCTCTCCGGCCGGCTTGCCACCAAAGACCAACCCACCACGCACGCGATGGAGAAACAGCAATGACCTGGCTCTATGTGCTGTCCGGGGCCATCACGGTGGTCCTGCTCGTCTACTTGTTCGTCGCCCTCTTGTGGCCCGAACGCTTCTAACAACACTGCGAGGCACACCATGAATGCGTTCCTCCTCCAGCTGGCGATCTACCTGGTCGTGCTGCTGGTTCTGGCCAAACCGCTGGGCGCGTATATGACCGGCGTGTTTGGCGACAAGCCTTCGCGCACCCATTGGCTTGGCCCCGTCGAGCGGCTGTTCTATCGCGTGGCCGGCGTCAACCCGCAGGCCGAGATGGGCTGGAAGCACTACGCGCTGGCCGTCATCGTCGTCAACGTGCTGGGCGCGCTGGCGGTGTATGCGCTGCAGCGCGTGCAGCAGTGGCTGCCGCTCAACCCACAGGGCTTTGGCGCCATCACGCCGGATTCGTCCTTCAACACGGCCATCAGCTTTGTGAGCAACACCAACTGGCAAGGCTACTCGGGCGAAAGCACGATGAGCTATCTCACGCAGATGCTCGGCCTGGCGGTGCAGAACTTCCTGTCTGCGGCGACCGGCATTGCGGTGGTGATTGCGCTCATTCGCGGCTTTGCGCGCCACTCGGCCAACACCATCGGCAACTTCTGGGTCGACTTCACGCGCGCCACGGTCTACGTGCTGCTGCCGCTGTCGATTCTGGTGTCGGTGTTCTTCGTGAGCCAGGGTGTGATCCAGAACTTCGATGGCTACAAGGAAGTGACCACCGTCACCGCCACCACGTACGACAACCCGAAGATGGACGCCAGCGGCCAGCCGCTCAAGGACGCACAAGGCAACCCCGTCACCGAGAAAGCCACCACGCAAACGCAGACCCTGCCGATGGGCCCGGTCGCGTCGCAAGAGGCGATCAAGATGCTCGGCACGAACGGTGGCGGCTTCTTCAACGCCAACTCCGCCCACCCGTACGAGAACCCCAACGCGCTGACCAACTTCGTGCAGATGCTGGCGATCTTCATCATCCCGGCGGCGCTGTGCTTTACGTTTGGCGGCATGGTGGGCGATGGCCGGCAAGGCTGGGCGGTGCTTGCGGCGATGACGGTGCTGTTTGCCGTGCTCGCCGTCTTCCTGGGATGGGCTGAACTGCATGCCAACCCGATGCTTGCGAACCTCGGCATCGACCAGGCCATGGGCAACATGGAAGGCAAGGAAACGCGCTTCGGCATCGTGGCCTCGTCGCTGTTTGCCACCATCACGACGGCAGCGTCGTGCGGGGCGGTGAATGCCATGCATGACTCGCTGACCGCGCTGGGCGGCTTCGTGCCGATGTTCCTGATGCAGCTGGGCGAAGTGGTGTTTGGCGGTGTGGGCTCGGGCCTGTACGGCATGCTGGTGTACGCCATCCTGGCCGTGTTCATCGCGGGCCTGATGATCGGCCGCACGCCGGAATACCTCGGCAAGAAGATCGAGGTGTTCGAGATGAAGATGACGTCGATCGCCATCCTCGTCACGCCGCTGCTGGTCCTGGTGGGCACGGCCATCGCCGTGGTGGTCACGCAGGGCAAGGCCGGCATCTTCAACCCGGGCACGCACGGCTTCTCTGAAGTGCTGTACGCCTTCTCATCGGCGGCCAACAACAACGGCAGCGCGTTTGCGGGCCTGTCTGCCAACACGCCGTTCTACAACATCGCGCTGGGCATTGCGATGTGGCTGGGCCGCTTCTGGATCATCGTGCCGGTGCTGGCGATGGCAGGCACGTTTGCCGCCAAGAAGCGCCTGCCCGTGACGGCCGGCACGCTGCCCACGCACGGCCCGCTGTTTGTGGTGCTGCTGATCGGCTCGGTGCTGCTGGTGGGCGCGCTCACGTACATCCCGGCGCTCGCACTGGGCCCGATTGCAGAACACCTCGCCCGCTAAGAACCTGCCCATGTTCCTACTG
This sequence comes from Ralstonia flatus, assembly GCF_958439105.1. Taxonomy (NCBI): domain Bacteria; kingdom Pseudomonadati; phylum Pseudomonadota; class Betaproteobacteria; order Burkholderiales; family Burkholderiaceae; genus Ralstonia; species Ralstonia flatus. The sequence goes on from NZ_CAUDLI010000006.1 coordinate 128,629, forward strand.
CGCGTCCCGATCTTGGCCCTGCGATGCTCGCCGTACACCTGTACGGCTGCGCTTCTCGCGCCAACCTCGGGCCGCTCGCTACGGACCATGAGCAGGTTCCACGGCGCGTAGTCCACTCAATATCAACAGGTGCCTTATGGCTATCCGTTATCCCGAATCCGAACCGGCTGTGCGTACGGTCAAGCACAAGCTTGAGCCGAGCGCCGGTACTGGTACTGCTGCAGCGGCCGAGCCGCAGGCACGCAGCACGCATACGACGCACACCACGCTGTCCGCCAAGGATGTGCGCAAGCTGTCGATGTTCTCGTCGGCGCTGGTCAAGCCCGCCATTGTCGACAGCTTCCGCAAGCTGTCGCCGCGCGCGCAGGCCAAGAACCCGGTGATGTTTGTCGTCTACGTCGGCAGCATCCTCACCACGATCCTGTGGGTGATGGCGCTGCGCGGCCAGGCCGAAGCGCCGGCGGGCTTCATCCTCGCCGTGTCGGTGTGGCTGTGGTTCACGGTGTTGTTCGCCAACTTTGCCGAGGCGCTGGCCGAGGGCCGCAGCAAGCAGCAGGCCGCATCGCTGCGCGGCATCAAGACCACGGTGCAGGCCAAGGTGCTGGCAGACGCGCACCGCCGTGACCGCGTGGAAGCACGCGCCGCCACCGCGCTGCGCCGTGGCGACATCGTGCTCATCGAAGCCGGCGACATGGTGCCCGGCGACGGCGAGGTCATCGAAGGCGTGGCCTCGGTGGACGAAAGCGCCATCACCGGCGAATCGGCACCGGTCATCCGCGAATCGGGCGGGGATTTCTCGTCCGTGACGGGCGGCACGCGCGTGCTGTCGGACTGGATCATCGTGCGCATCACCGCCAACCCCGGCGAGAGCTTCCTCGATCGGATGATCTCGATGGTGGAAGGCGCCAAGCGCCAGAAGACGCCCAACGAGCTGGCGCTGACGATCCTGCTGGTGAGCCTGACCATCATCCTGATGCTGGCGACCGTCACGTTGCTGCCGTACTCGATCTTCTCGGTGGAAGCGATGAAGGCCGGTTCGCCGATCACGATTACCGTGCTCGTCGCGCTGCTGGTGTGTCTGATCCCGACCACCATCGGCGGGCTGCTCTCCGCCATTGGCGTGGCGGGTATGAGCCGCATGATGCAGGCCAACGTGATCGCCACCTCGGGCCGCGCCGTGGAAGCGGCTGGTGACGTGGATGTGCTGCTGCTCGACAAGACCGGCACGATCACGCACGGCAACCGCCAGGCGTCGCGCTTCATCCCCGCGCCGGGCGTGACGGCCAAGCAGTTGGCCGAGGCCGCATGGCTGTCGTCGCTGGCCGATGAAACGCCGGAAGGCCGCAGCATCGTCACGCTCGCGCGCAACCTGGGCGAGGCGTCCATCGATGAAGCCGCGCTGGCGAAGACGCAGCCGGTGTACGTCGCCTTCTCTGCGCAAACGCGCATGAGCGGCATCAACGTTGGGCACAACGGCGAGGCACGCCAGATCCGCAAGGGCGCGGCCGACGCGATTCGCACGCATGTCACGCTGCTGGCCGGCAAGTTTCCCGATGCCGTGTCGACGGCCGTGGACGATGTGGCACGCGCGGGCGGTACGCCGCTGGTGGTGTCCGACAACGACCGCGTGCTCGGCGTGGTGGAACTGAAGGACATCGTGAAGGCCGGCATCCGCGAGCGCTTTGCCGAGCTGCGCCAGATGGGCATCAAGACGGTGATGATCACCGGCGACAACCGCCTGACCGCCGCGTCCATCGCCGCTGAAGCCGGCGTCGACGACTTCATTGCCGAAGCCACGCCCGAGACCAAGCTGGCGCTGATCCGCGAACAGCAGGCGCAGGGCCGCCTCGTTGCCATGACCGGTGACGGCACCAACGATGCGCCCGCACTGGCACAGGCCGACGTGGCCGTCGCCATGAACAGCGGCACGCAGGCCGCCAAGGAGGCCGGCAACATGGTCGACCTGGATTCCAGCCCGACCAAGCTGATCCAGATTGTCGAGATCGGCAAGCAGATGCTGATGACGCGCGGCTCGCTCACCACGTTCTCCATCGCCAACGATGTGGCGAAGTACTTCGCCATCATCCCGGCCGCATTTGCGACGACGTATCCGCAGCTCGCCGCGCTGAACGTGATGCACCTGGCAACGCCGGCATCAGCAGTGATGAGCGCCGTGATCTTCAACGCGCTGATCATCGTGTTCCTGATCCCGCTGGCGCTCAAGGGCGTGAAGTACCGCGCGCTGGGCGCCGCCACGCTGCTGCGCCGCAATCTCTTGATCTACGGCCTGGGCGGCCTGCTGCTGCCCTTCCCGGGCATCAAGATCATCGACATGTTCCTGGCCGCGATGGGCTGGGTTTAAGGAAGGAGTGCATTCATGGCAACCACAACTCAAGCGCGTCAACCTGTCCAGGCCGATGTGCCGCAACAAGGTGGGCTGCTGCGTGCGGCGCTGGTGGTGTTCGTCGGGCTGTCGCTCATTACCGGGGTGCTATATCCGGTGGTGGTGACGGGTGTCGGCAAGGCGCTGTTTCCGGCGCAGGCCGGGGGCTCGATCATCGAGCGTGGCGGCAAGGCTGTTGGGTCTTCGTTGATCGGGCAGAACTTTGACACCCCGGAGTATTTCTGGGGGCGGATCTCGGCGACTGCGCCGAATCCGTATAACGCGCAGGCGTCAAGCGGATCGAACCTTGGGCCCAGCAACCCGGCGTTGACGGAAGCGGCGAAGGCCCGCATTGCGGCGCTCAAGGAAGCGGACCAGACGAACAGTGCGCCGATTCCTGCTGATCTTGTGACGGCTTCTGCGAGTGGGCTGGACCCGGAGATTAGTCCTGCGGCTGCGGCGTATCAGGTGGAGCGGGTGGCGCGGGCGCGGCACATGTCACCGGACCTGGTGAAGAAGGTGGTGGCTGAGAACACCAAGGGGCCCGTGCTTGGGGTGTTTGGCGAGCCTACCGTCAATGTGTTGGAACTGAATTTGGCGTTGGATGATTTGAAGTGAGGGTTTTGAGTCGGGCCTTGATGGTATGTCCCCGGTTTTCGTGCCTTGCCGGGCCCGACTCACTTTCTTTGTCTTGCCAAAGAAAGTAAGCAAAGAAAGGCGCGCCCGAGATGGCGAAAGATTCCTTGAATTTGCGTAACCGGGCGGAGGTGGGGAAAACTCGCTTCGCTCAGACAGTTCCCCACCTTTTTTCCGCCCGCTTACGAAAATTCAAGGCGCCATCAAGGGCAGGAACGTCAACGGCCAAAACGGTGGTTTGCGTGCCTTATCGGTGTCTCGTTTGTTGCGGTGTGCTGCTTCGCTTCGCTCGCTATCTCCACCTAGTCTTACTGACTTGCCTGGCCTGGCCTGGCGTGGCGTTGTGGCGCGTACCCACTACAGCGTTTGTACTTCGATGGTGTGGCCGTACCCTGCCCTAGATGGCGCCTTGAATTTCTGTTGCAGGGAGGAAAAAGGAAGGGAAACTGTCTGAGCGAAGCGAGTTTTTCCCTTCCCCTCCCTGCGACATAAATTCAAGGAGGGGGTCGCCATCTCGGGCGCGCCTTTCTTTGCTTACTTTCTTTGGCAAGACAAAGAAAGTGAGTCAGCCCCGGCAGGGGATGAAACAAGGGATGCACCCACAACAAAAAAAAACACCCAAAATACGCAACATGCAAGAAGCCGCGCGCCCGAACCCCGACCAACTCCTAGCCGAACTCCAATCCGGCCAAGAGCAGTCCGCCCGCGGCAAACTCCGCATTTATTTCGGCGCCTCGGCCGGTGTAGGCAAAACCTACGCGATGCTGGCCGCAGCAAAGGCCGCCCGCGCCGCCGGCATCGACGCCATCATCGGCCTGGTCGAAACCCACGGCCGCGCCGAAACCGCCGCGCTGGTCGCAGACCTCGAACACCTCCCCACCCGCCAAGTCGAATACAAGGGCCGCACGTTGCCCGAATTCGATCTGGATGCCGCACTGGCGCGCCGGCCTGCCCTCATCCTCGTCGACGAGCTTGCCCACTCCAACGTGGCAGGCTCGCGCCACCCCAAGCGCTGGCAGGACATTGAAGACCTGCTTGCCGCCGGCATCGACGTCTGGACCACCGTCAACGTCCAGCATCTCGACAGCCTGAACGAGGCCGTCGGCAGCATCACCGGCATCCGCGTGTGGGAAACCGTGCCGGATGCGGTGTTCGATGCGGCCAACGAAGTCATCCTCGTCGACCTGCCCGCCGATGAACTGCTGCGCCGCCTGGCCGAGGGCAAGGTCTACATGCCCGAGCAGGCGCAGCACGCCGCGCGCAATTTCTTCCGCAAGGGCAACCTCATCGCGCTGCGCGAACTCGCCCTGCGCCGCACCGCCGATCGCGTCGACGATGACGTGCAGGCCTATCGCCGCGCGCGTCGCATTGAAAACGTCTGGCGCACGCGCGAAACCGTCGTCGCGTGTCTGGACCCGCAGGGCGATGGCGAACAGGTCATCCGCAGCGCCGCGCGGCTGGCCGCGCAGCTGGAATGCGACTGGCATGCCGTGGCCGTGGTGATGCCGCATCTGCGCGCCGCCGATGCGCGTACCGAGCGGTTGCATGCCCTGCTCAAGCTGGCCGAAGACGCCGGTGCCAAGGTGGAGACGCTGGCCGGCACCAACGCCGTCGAGGCGATCACCGGTTATATCCGCCGCCACAACATCACCAAGGCGGTGATCGGGCGGCCGCCGGAGAAGCGCTGGCGATCGGCGCGGGCCATTGTCGTGGCGTTGCGGCTGGCGATCGGGCTGGAGCGCCGGCTGCCGAGCGGTGACTTTGCCGAAGCGTTGGCACGGCACTGCCCCGAGGTCGACGTGATTCGCGCGGCGGCGGACCCGGCGCATATCCAGCTGCCGCCGCGCGCAGCAGACATTGGCCGTGCCGACGTGCGCAGCGAGGCGCAGCGTGCGGCCGATGCACAGGCCGGTTGGCTCAAGCCGGCGTACGTGGCCGCGTGTGTGTATGTGGGCGTGGCGACGGCGCTGTCCAGCCTTGTGCGGCCGGTGTTCGATCTGGCCAACATCGTCATGTTGTTCCTGGCAGCCGTAGTGGCGGTGGCGATGCGCCATGGGCGCGGGCCGGCGGCGCTGGCGTCGGTGCTGTCGGTGGCGCTGTTCGATTTCTTCTTCGTGCCGCCACGCTTTTCCTTTGCCGTGAGCGACGTGCAGTACCTGCTGACCTTTGGGGTGATGCTGGCGGTGGGCATGCTGGTGGGTCAGTTGACGGCCGGCCTGCGTGAACAGGCCGAGGTGGCGGTGCAGCGCGAGGCGTCGGCGCATGCGCTGTATGAGGCCGCGCGGGAGTTGTCCGCCGCGCTCACGCTGGACCAGATCGTCAGCATCGGCGGGCGCTTCGTCAACGCAACGTTTGGCGGGCGCTGTGCGTTCTTCTTCGTCGGGCTCGATGGGCGGCTGGGCGCACCGCAGATTGCCAAGCCGGAAGGCAGCACCGATGCGCCGTCCGGCATGCCCAACCTTGACCGCGTGCTGGCCGATTGGACGTATCAGCATGGCCAGCCTGCCGGTACAGGCACGCATACGCTGCCGTCGGGCTCGGTGCTGTATCTGCCCTTGAAGGCGCCGATGGCGATTCGCGGTGTGCTGGCCGTGGAGCCCGAAACCTTCCAGGTGCTCGCCCAGCCCGACAACCGCCGCCAGATCGACGCCTGCGCCACCCTCATCGCCATCGCCATCGAGCGTGTGCATTACGTGGAAGTGGCCCGCGATGCGCTGGTGCGGATTGAATCGGAGCGGCTGCGCAATTCGCTGCTGGCCGCCGTGTCGCACGACTTGCGCACGCCGCTCACGGGCCTGGTGGGGATGGCCGAGACGCTGCTGCGCGCGCAGCCGCCCTTGCCCGCGCTGCAGGCCGAAGCTGCAGCCGCCATCGGCCAGCAGGCGCAGCGCATGCGCACGATGGTCACCAATCTGCTCGACATGGCTCGCCTGCAGAACCAGGACGTCAAGCTGCGGCTCGAGTGGCAATCGATCGAGGAGCTGGTGGGCGCCGCGCTGCAGGCGAACCCGCTGCCCGATCATCGTGTGGTGGTGGATCACCTTTCGGCGCTGCCGCTCATTCGCTGCGATGGGCCGTTGATGGAGCGCGTGCTGTCGAACCTGCTGGAGAACGCGGGCAAGTTTGCGCCGGCCGGCACCGAGGTCCGCGTCTCGGGCGAACTCGTCCGCGATGAAGCGCGCGGCAACGAACTGCGCCTGCGGGTGCGCGACCACGGGCCGGGTGTGCCCGCCGGTTCGATGCGCACCATCTTCGAGAAGTTCACGCGCGGCGAAAAGGAATCGGCCACCACCGGCGTCGGCCTGGGCCTGGCGGTGTGCGAGGCGATCGTCAGCGCGCATCACGGCCGCATCTGGGTGGAGGCGCCGGCCGATGGCGGTGCATGCTTCGTCGTCGCCCTGCCCGCCGCCGAGCCGCCGCCTGTGGAAGACGGCGAGCCCATCGCCTAGCCTGGCTGCACCGTTGCAGGGCATATGGACATGCCGAAAAAGTCGTTCGGTTACGTTCGCCGCTATGACAGGATCGCGTCACACGCCCGCTACCCGCGGGCGGATTTCATTCACGACAAGATCCACGAGGTTTCTCCATGTCTCTGTTCTCCCGCCTTGCGCGCGTGGCCGTACCGGCCATTGCCTTTGCCGTCGCCACCGCCGCCAACGCCGACACCAAGCAGATCAAGCTCGGCACCATGAGCGGCCCCGATGCGCAAATCTGGGAAGTCGTTCAGAAGGTCGCCAAGAAGGACGGCCTGGACGTCAAGATCATCGAGTTCAACGATTACGCCCAGCCCAACCCCGCGCTCGATTCGGGCGACCTGGACGCCAACGGCTTCCAGCATCAGCCCTTCCTCGACAGCCAGATCCAGGCGCGCCATTACAAGATCGTCAACGTGGGCCTGACCTACGTGGCGCCGATGGGCTTCTACTCGAAGAAGGTCAAGTCGCTGGCGCAGCTCAAGGAAGGCGCCAAGGTCGGTATCCAGAACGATCCGTCCAACGGCAACCGCGCGCTGCTGCTGCTGCAGAAGGCCGGCGTGATCAAGCTGAAGGCGGGCGCCGGCACGAACGGCAACAACGCCACCCCGCGCGACGTGGTCGAGAACCCGAAGAAGATCAAGCTGATCGAGCTGGATTCGGCGCAGCTGCCGCGCTCGCTGGATGATCTGGACGCCGCTTCGATCAACACCGACTACGCCGTCAAGAACGGCCTGACGCCGACCAAGGACGCCATCGCACTGGAGGATCGCCAGGGGCCGTACGCCAACCTGATCGCCGTGCGTGAAAAAGACAAGAACCAGCCGTGGGTGAAGACGCTGGTGCGCGCCTACCAATCGGAAGATGTGCGCAAGTTCATCGACACGCAGTTCAAGGGCGCGATCCTGCCGGCGTTTTAAGTTGAGCTGCTAAGTCAGCAGTTACTTTCGCCAATCGGCCCGAAATTGAACCGTGGCGCACCGCGAGCTTGACGTGAGCTTTCGGTGCGCCACGTGCTTTGTTGCGTTGCATCATCATTGGGCGGTTGCAATCGTTTTCGTCACACGTGGCGCGCCGGCAACGCTTGTAGCTTCTCGTTACATTAAGTAGTTCTACCTTATTGCAACGCAGCAAACGATTCGCTATAGTAGGAACTGTCTCCTCCACCCTCCTTGGTGGATTGTGGCCCGAGCACCTGGTGCTCGGGCTTTTTTCTTTGGCGCGCGGCTTTCGCCGTTCTTCTGGCCGCCTTGCATCTCGGCCGGTTCTGGCTACTCTGAATTCTCATCTTTTCGGCGTCTTGCTCCGGGGTGCGTTGCCCGATAGCAACGAGCGCGGAATTTTCAAGCGGCCGCTTCGAGCCCCGCTTCGATCACTACGGCGCGTCGGACCGGCGTCTATTCAAAGCGTTGTTTGAATCACCTTGTCGCTGCGAATGTGCGCGCAACGGTGTGCTTTGTGCAGCTAACATCGCGAAATTTCGTCAGTTTTTGTCCTACAAGGGTTTCGGCGAACCCCGGACAGTCTGACTGCACCCCCTCCACTAAACTTCACCTTGCTCTCTCTTTAGAGAGCACTCCCCCCCTTTTGAGCCCGCCCCTGTTGCGGGCTTCATTTTTTTCGGGCACGATTTCTTCCATCCCGACGCCGTCGACACCGGCGTCGGAAGCTCAAAAGGTTGGGGGAATCGCTCAAGGCCCGCGCAGTTGAAAAGCTGCGCGGGCTTTGTTTTTTCCGGCTCCGTGCATCGACTGCGCCTGACAAGGCCTGCGCGCGGTGCTTCAATGGCGGCTGACGGTGGCGTCACACCGCGCAGACACGATGCGCTTCGCCCCGATACCCACAACAACAAGGACTGGCCGATGGAAGGTTTCGCGCAACTCGCCGTGCTGGTGGTGGACGACCACCCCGTGCAACGGGCTGCCGCCCGGCAACTGCTCCATACGCTGGGCGTGCAGCAGATCCTGACCGCTTGCGACGGCCGCGAGGCGCTCTACCTCCTCCAGCTCTGCCACGTCGATCTCGTGCTGTGCGACATCGACATGCCCGGCATGAACGGCCCCGAACTGATGGAGCAGATGCATTTGCGCGGCGGCCAGGTCTTTCCGCGACAGGCGCCCGTGTGGGCGTGGGTCAGCGCGATGGATGCGCCGATCGTGGAGTCGCACGTCAGCCTGGCCGACGCGATCGGGCTGACGCGCACGCACGGCGTGCAAAAGCCGCTGCGCCCGGCGCACGTGCTGCCGTTGCTCGAAGAAGCCGCCGCGCGCGAGCGGGACCGGGCGCCCGCTGCACCCGTGGGCCTGCCGCAGTTTTCCGACGACGAACTGGCCGCGCTGATCCACGAAACGCCCGAGCAGATCGAAGTCGTGTTCCAACCGCAGCACGATCTGGCCAGCAACCAGATTGCGGGCGCCGAGGCGCTCTGCCGCTGGATGCACCCCGTGCACGGGCGTGTGTCGCCCGCCGCGTTCGTGCCGCGCCTTGAAGCGCTGGGGCTGGCCGATGGCCTGTTCTTTCACGTGCTGGAGCATTGCGTGCGCGTGCAGCACGCGCTGGCCGGGTATGCGCATCCGGTTTCGATCGGGGTGAATGCGTCGGCGCAGACGCTGAGCCGGGCCGGCACCATCGACCGCATCGAAGCGATCGTGCGCGAGGCACGCATTGCGCCGGCGACCATCGCGATCGAGCTGACGGAGGATTCGCCCGTGCCGGATGCCGCGCAGCTCACCATCGCGCTGAACCGCTTGCGCCTGCTGGGCCATCCGCTGGCCATCGACGATTTTGGGGTGGGCATTGCCACGCTCAAGCTGCTGGCCGACCTGCCCTTCACCATTCTCAAGATCGATCGTTCGTTTACGGCGGCGGTGGATCAGACAAGTCAGCGCGGCGTGATCTGCCGCACGATGATCGAACTGGCGCGCTCGCTGCAGCTCGAGTGCATTGCCGAAGGCGTGGAGACCGATGCGCAGCGCCAGACCCTACGCGCGCTCGGCTGCGCCACGGGCCAGGGCTATCTGTGGGCCGCGCCGCTTTCCGTCACGGCGTTTCTGGCGCACGTGCAGGCGGCGGCTTGAGGGCGAATGCCGCAGGGCCATTCAGTTTTTCGCAGCCCTGATAGAAACAGCTTCTGCCCCGAAAGGTTACATCCTGCAAAAGTAAGAAAAGTCTGACCCCGCCGGGCAGATCAGGTGAGTAAGGTACCCGCTCCTCTCTGCGGCCTTCCCTCCTTCCATGACGGCTCCGATCTCTCCTACCCTGCTGTTTGCCGAGCACGACACGCCATCGCCGGCGATGCGCCTGGGCTGACGGCGCGCGCATGTCCTCGGTCCTCTCGATCGTGACGGCAGACGATCATCCGTTGATTCTGCGGGGGCTGGCGGTGGCCCTTGGGCAGTTTCCGCAGCTGCGTGTCGTCGCACAGGTACACGACGGACGCGAGCTGCTGGAGGTGCTCCTGCGCGCCGACTGCAACGTCATCGTGACCGACTACAACCTCGGCGGCGACCCCGCTTTCGACCGCATGCAACTGCTGGCGCGCCTGCGCAAGAAGCATCCGAAGCGCGCCATCGTTGTCTGCACGATGGTTCACAACCCGGCACTCCTGCGCGCCATGCGGCAAATCGGCGTGTCCGGCATTGTGAGCAAGAACGATGACCTCGTTCATGTCGGCCACGCTGTCATGGCCGGTGCGCGCGGCGTGCGCTATGACAGCCCGCGCATCCTGGAGGACACAGGCCTTGGTTCCAACGAACGGAGTGTGTTCGAGCGACTGAGCGTGCGCGAGCGCGAAGTGCTTCGCATGTATGCCGGCGGCATGGCCGTGTCGGACATTGCGCTCAGGCTCGGTTCGAGCATCAAGACGGTCAGCACGCAAAAGACCGTGGCGCTGCGCAAGCTGGGGCTGGCGCGCGAGACGGATCTCTTTCAGTACATTCGCGACAGCGGATTGACGGCGCTGCGCTGAGCGCCCAGTTCAGCCTGCCTGGCGTGGCATCGGCACGGCTTGCGTCCGGGTGATGCCCGTGTCGGACGCCTGCGTCGGCGATGCTTCCGCGCCCATCAGCCAATTGAACAATGGCGTTGCCAGCATGGCGCCGAGCAGTTGCGCGAGCATGTAGCCCGGGACATCCCCGGGGCGGATGCCGGAGGGGCCGTCGGTCAGCGCGCAGGCAAAGGCCAAAGCCGGGTTGGCCAGCGATGACGACGACGTGAACCAATATCCGGCCGCGATATAGGCGGCCACCACCAGCGGCAATTGCTTCGGCGCGTGACGGCCGCAGGCGATGCCCACGCCAATCAATCCGAACGTTGCCAGCGCCTCGCTCCACCACAGGGCCGGCCCGGTTGCGGCATGCGTGCCCGGCGCCCACGCCGGCATGCCGAACATGGCGTGCGCAGCGGCCACACCCAGCGCGGCGCCCACGGCTTGTGCAGCCAGGTAGGCCAGGGCCTCATGCCCACGCAGACCGCCCCGCAGCCACGTCGACAGCGTGACGGCCGGGTTCAGGTGCGCACCCGACACCGGCGCAAATACCGTCAACAGCGCCAGCAGACCGGCACCACCGGCCAGCGATTGCGCCAGCAGCGTCCACGTGGCATCGCCGCCGGAGAGCCGGCTTGCGTGGATGCCGGTGCCGATCACCACTGCAATCAGCAGGGCTGTGCCGAGCCCCTCCGCGACGATGCGACGAGCCAGCGACGGTGCGGCGGACGGGGCCGAAGCCGCGGTGCGGAGGTGGGAAACAGTGGCCATGCGGAAGGAAGGCGAGCGATGCCAAGCGCATCGCGCGGGAGTGTGGAATGTCCGCGGGGGCCGATCAATGCACGCGGGCGCGCTTGTGTCGCGCACCCGAGTATCGAATCGTGTGGTGTAACTCAGGCCGGGCTTGCCGCGCCGGCCGCGGCCAGTTGCCGTTGCTGTGCCCCGAGCCGCGCAAAACCCACGGCCGCCGCGCCGAGCGCCGCCAACATGGCGATGCATCCCGCCATCGTGCCGTGCGCCATGCCAATGGCACCGCCGCCTGCGGCAAACGTGAAATACAGCCCGCCGATGCAGGCGACGCCCAGCGCGCCCGCCAATTGCTGCGCGGTAATCAGCAGCCCTGCTGCTGCACCGGCTTGCGTGCGTGCCACGCCGGTCAGCACCAGGCCGATCAGCGGGACGACGACCAGGCCTTGCCCCGCGCCGTACAGCGCCACCGCAATGCCGATGCGCACCATGCTCGGCGTGGCGGGGTGCGCCCACGCCGTGCCGAAACCCGACAGCAGCGTCAGCAGCCCCAGCGCCATCAGGCCGAGGCCTGCCAGCAGCGCACGAACGCCATGGCGCCGCACCAGCGCATTCGCCACCCGCGACGTCATCAGAAAGGTGATGGCCAGCGGCAGGATGGCGACGCCCATGCGCACCGCAGACAGCTGCCGCCCGTTTTGCAGATACAGCGTCAGCACCAGGAAGAAGGCCATCATCCCGATGTAGTGCAGCGCAGATGCCGTCAGGCCGGTCATGAACGCGCGATGCTGCAGCAAGGTGGGCGGCAGCAGCGGCGTACCGCCAGCGCGGTCGACACGGGCTTCAAGCTGCTGGAACGTCGCCATGCCCAGCACGCCTACGGCAAGCAGTGCCAGCGTCCACACCGGCCAGTGCAGCTCGCGGCCGAACAGCAGCGGTACCAGCACGGCGGCCACGCTGACGGCCATCCACGCCACGCCGGCGGTATCGAGATGCACCTTTGCCGCGTCAGCGCTGGGGCGCGGAATCCAGCGCCAGCCGAGCAGCGCGGCGGTCAAACCGACCGGCACGTTGATCAGGAAGGCCGTGCGCCAGCCCAACCCGGCGATATCTGCGCTGGTGAGTGCGCCGCCTACGAGCAACCCGGCCGCGCCGCCCGTGCCCATCACCAGGCCGAAGATCGACAGCGCCCGGTCACGCTCGGCGCCGGCAAAGAGCGCCTGCACGCTCGCCAGCACTTGCGGCACCATCATCGCGGCAGAGAGCCCCTGCGTGAAACGCCATGCAATGAGCGCCGCCGCGCTGCCCGCTAGCCCGCAACCGGCCGAGGTGGCGGTAAAGGCCACGAGGCCCAGCAGGAAGACGCGCCTGCGACCGAACAGGTCGCCCAGACGGCCACCGGTAATGAGCAGAATCGCGTAGCCAAGCTGGTACACCGCCAGCACCGCCTCCAGTTGCGCGGGCGTGGCATGCAGGCTCGTGCGGATGCTCGGGATCGCCACATTGGCGATGAACGCGTCGACGATGAACATGAATTGCGCTGTCACCATCACACCAAAGGCGAGCCAGCGACGGGGTTCGAATACGGCGGAAGCAGAAGAAACGTGGGTCACGATCGGCTCCGGAAAGAGAGGTGAACGCAGCGTAGGTGCGCGCGCCGATTCGATGCAGAGCTAGGATTAACCTAGGATGAGCTTGTCCCTCCCACCCACACGCACCGCCGTGTGTAATACCGCCATGGACGATTTCACCGCCGACCTCGCGCCCTTGCCCGCCGCGCCCCGCAACGAGCTGGGCGAGTTCCTGCGCAGCCGCCGCAGCCATCTGCGTCCGCAGGATGTGGGGCTGCCCGAGGGCACCGGGCGCCGCCGCACCGCCGGGCTGCGCCGGGAAGAAGTCGCGCAGCTCGCCAATATCAGCATCGATTGGTATGTGCGCATCGAGCAGGGGCGCGACGTGCGGCCGTCGGTGGCGACCATCGAGGCGATCGGGCGTGCGCTGAAGCTGTCTTCGGATGAACGCGCGCACATGCGCGGCCTGGCGCGCGCGGAGTCGGTCTTGACGGGCGCGGCGGCTGCGGCGTCGGCGCGTCCGGCCGCCGAAGCGGTGCCCGATGTCTTGCGCCGCGCTGTTGCCGGCATGGTCTTGCCGGCCCACGTGCGCAGCTACCGCACCGAGTTGCTGTGCTGGAACGAGGCGACCTCGCAGCTCTTCATGGATTTCGGCACGATGCCGCCGGAAGACCGCAACTCCCTGGTCTACATGTTCCTGTATGCCAATGCGCGCGAGCGTTTTGTCGAGTGGGAAAACGAGGCGCGCCGCATGCTGGCGAAGTTTCGTGCCGTGTACGACCCTCACGCAGACGACCCGGTGCTCGTGGCGCTGGTCGACCGGCTGCGCACCAGCAGCCGCGAGTTCGATACCTGGTGGCGCCAGCACGAGGTGCGCGCCCAGCGCGCCGAGCACAAGCTCATTCGCACGCCTGGCGGCAAGGTCGTCCGCTACGACTACATCGGCCTGCCGGTGATGGAAGACCCGCGCCTGCGCATGGTGCTGTACGTGCCGGTCGAGGACGGCGCCTAACGTTCAGGCCGTCAGCGCCGCCAGGATGGTGTCGGTGTCGCGCACGCGGCCCAGTCGCGGGAACACGTTTTCCACCGACGAACGATGCATCGCCGCATCGTTCGAACTCATCGCATCTTCGGCCAGCACCAGCGCGTAGCCGTGCTCCCACGCGGCGCGCGCGGTCGACTCCACACCCACATGCGTCGAGATTCCGCCCAGCACGATGGTGGTGATGCCGCGACGGCGCAGTTGCAGATCCAGCTCGGTGCCGTAGAACGCGCCCCACTGGCGCTTGGTGATCTGGATGTCGGTGGCCGCGACTTCCAGCTCGGCGGGCTGTTCCCACCATTGCGGCGGCAGGCCCCCGGGCGGTGTGGGCGTGGGACGGTCGACGGGCTGGCGCGGCGCATCGGCGTAGTCGGCTGCCCAACCTACGCGCACCAGCACCACGGGCGCACCCAGCTCGCGAAAGCGCTTGGCCAACTTGGCGGACGCGTCCAATACCTGCTCGGCCGTATGCGGCCCTTGCGCGAACGGCAGGATGCCGCGTTGCAGGTCGATCAGCACCAGCGCGGTGGTCTTCGCAGACAAGGCAGGCAGGGTTTGCAGCGGTTCAGACATCAGGTGCTCCAGGTCGATTCGATTTACGGACGGCGGATGACACACGTTGCCGTGGCATGCGCGAGCAATGTGCCGTCCTGCGTCTTGAGCGCGCCTTCCGACACGCCGATCGTGCGCGAGACATGCAGCACGCGCCCAACGGCCACCAGCGGTGTGTCTACTGGCACGGCCTTCACCATCTTCACGTTCAGGTCGACCGTGCCGTAGCCGACGCCGGCTTCCAGCATCGTATGCACGGCGCAGCCCGTCACGGAATCGAGCACCGTGGCCGCAAAGCCGCCGTGCACACCGCCCAAGGGATTGAGGTGGCGCTTGTCGGCCTGGGCAGTGAAGTGCACGGTGCCCGCTTCGATGACATCCATCGTCATCGGGATGGTTTCGCTGATGGACGCGCGCGGCAGCTCGCCGCGCGACATGGCCTGCAGCAATTGCAGGCCGGTCATTTGGGACGGATGCATGGGGAAGGTCTGGTGGAGTTGGGGTGAGGTGACTCGACACTCTACCGCGAGCCCGATTGCCGGGGCTGCAATGGGTTGCATTGGACGACGCAACAACCGCGCGCCTGCCCATGCCCCAATACGGGTAGACCCTAGCGTTGCGTGCACGCCGACGCGAAAGGCTCCAGAAAGGTGGCCCCTTCTACGCTCGCCCAGCGATTGCTTCGGCGGCCTGACCCACCGCCGTCGCGCGTTTTCCGAAGCCGGCACCACGACCGGACACCATCACCCACAAAGGAAGGAGACTTCAATGTCCCGCATCAAGTTTGCCCTTGCGGCAACTGCAGCCGCAGCGGCCACGCTGGCCGCCAGCGGCGCCCATGCCCAGTCGAACGTGACGCTCTACGGGCTGATCGACACCACCATCAGCACTGTCAACAACGCCAATGCCTCGGGCGCGCGCCTGACCGGCTTCCAGGTGCCCTGGTTCTCCGGCAGCCGCTGGGGCCTGACCGGCAAGGAAGACCTGGGCGGCGGCACGTCGGCCATCTTCAAGCTGGAATCGGAATTCGAAACGCCGACCGGCAACATGGACACCCCGGGCGTGTTGTTCAACCGCGACGCCTGGGTGGGCCTGTCGAGCGAAGCGCTGGGCAAGCTGACCTTCGGCCGCCAGAACGCGATTGCGCGTGACATCTCCGGGATCTACGGCGACCCGTACACCAGCGAGAAAGTCGGTCTGGACGAAGGTGGTTACACCAACGTCAACAACTTCAAGCAGCTGATTTTCTATGCAGGCAGCGCCACCGGCACCCGCATGAACAACGGCGTGGTGTGGAAGAAGATGTGGGACGGCCGCTTCCTGACGGCCCTGGGCTACCAGTTTGGCGAAGTGCCGGGCCAGTTCACGCAAGGCACGACCGAATCGCTGGCTCTCGGCTACAACGGCGACAACTTCCACCTGGCCGGCTTCGCGCAACAGGCCAAGGTGGGTGGCTTCATGGACCGTTCGTATTCGGTGGGCGGCAACGTGATCTTCGGCATGTTCCGCGTCAATGCCGGCTACTTCCACTACACCGGCGAGCAGCCGGCCGCGATCGGCAACCGCAGCGACAACGCGTACACCGTGTCGCTGAAGGTGGCGCCCCCGGGCGCGTTCGACTACGAAATCGGCTATCAGATCATGAAGGCCAACAACGCCGCCTTCAGCGCCGACGGCAACACGCTCAACGCGTATGCCAGCGTGGTCGGCGCGACGGCAGCGGGCAGCGGTCGCAAGAGCACGCTGTACGGCTCGGTGTTCTACCACGTGTCCAAGCGCACGGAGTTCTACGTTGCGGCCGACTACATGAAGCTGAAGGATCAGTACATCGTGGGCAGCACCAACGGCCACAACAGCCAGACGGAGTTCGCCGTCGGTATGCGCACGCGCTTCTAAGCGGGTGTTTGGCTTGAGCTAGCGGCGCTCGCGCACCTGATCGACAAACTTGTTGGTATAGGTGCGCGAGAGGTCGATGTGCTTGTCGCGCGCGTTGGCATTGCTGGCGGCGAGGACGCGCAGGACGGTGGGTGGGCCGTCGTCCGGCATGCGTCCGTCGGTGCTGAAAGTGGGCAACGCGGCGGCAAGCGCTTTTGCGTACAGCTCGGGATGCTCGCGCCGGAATTCAGCCGGCATGCGGGCCGCAATATCTTCTGCGCCATGCGTGTGCATGTAACGCAGGGTGCGCACGAAGGCGCGGGCCAGTTTGGCGGCGATGTCCGGATGCGCTTCCAGCCATTCGGTCTGCAGATACAGGCACGCGGCCGGATACGGGCCGCCCAGCGCGGCGCGCGTGCTTTCCAGCGTGCGCAAGTCGAGCAGCACGCGGGCTTCGCCGCTGTGCACGAGGCGCGAAACCGTCGGGTCGGTGGTCATGCCGGCGTCGATGCGGCCGTTGCGCAGCGCGGTGACGAAGCTGCGGTCGGCGCCGACCGGCAGCATGGTGTAGTCGCCGGCCGACAGCCCCTGCTGCGCCATGAGGTAGCGCGTGAGAAAGCTCGTCGATGCGCCCAGGCCCGTCACGCCCAGCGTGCGGCCGCGCAGGTCGCGCATCGACTGCACGGCTGCCGGCAACCGTGTCGAGACGACTTCCGCTTCGCCCGGTACCTGGCTGAATACGACGATGGCACGCACTTCCTTGCCCTTGGCCTGCAGGTCGATGGTGTGGTCATAAAAGCCGACCACGCCTTGCGCAAAGCCGGTGAGCAGTTCGCTCTCGGCATCGACGCCGGCAGGCTGCGAGAGCAGTTCCACCTCGAGCCCCTCGTCGCGGAAATAGCCCAGGCGTTGCGCCAGCGTCGCGGGCAGGTAGATCATCTTGGCGGTGCCGCTGACCATGAGCGTCAGGCGCGTCGGGTCTTGGGCGAGGGCGTGCGAGGCTGCCACTGCCAGCAGGGCAGCGAGCCACGGCGTGATCCAGCCCCGGAGGCCGCGTGCGCGAGCGCTCCTGCAGGTAAAAACACCCATTGAGTTGTCTCCGGCTCTTTTGTAGATATCGGTATCGCGCGGTCCGGAGCTGGTGAGTGATGCCTCCGGCGCGCGTAGGCAGCCGCCACCATTCTAGGAAGCGGCAACCCACAAATCGCTTTCATTTTTCGGACGCGCTGTTTTCGCATGAAGCTGCTCCTGATCGAAGACAACGCCCCGCTGGCGCACTGGCTGTCTGAAGCCCTGCGCCGCGCCCATTTCACCGTGGATCACGCCACCGATGGCGAATCTGCCGACACGTTGTTGCTCACGCAACACTACGACGTGGTGCTGCTTGATCTGCAACTGCCCACGTTGTCGGGGCAAGGCGTATTGCAACGTTTGCGCGGCCGGCGCAACCCGGTGCCGGTGCTGATTCTCACAGCCAGCGGCGGGATCGACGACAAGGTCGCATGCCTGGGTGCCGGCGCGGATGACTACCTCGTCAAGCCGTTCGAAATTCGCGAGTTGATTGCGCGGATCCAGGCGCTGGTGCGGCGCAGCGCGCCCGACCAATCCGTCGAGCTGCAATGCGGCGACCTGACGTACCACACCGGCAGCCGCACCTTCAACTTGGCCGGCCAGCCTCTGGTGCTGCCTGCGCGCGAGCACACCGTGCTGGAAATCCTCATGCTCAAGCTCGGGCGCACGGTCTCCAAACCGGCGCTGGTGAACGGCGTGTTCGGGATGGACGACGAAGCCAGCCCCGAGGCCATCGAAATCTACATCCACCGCCTGCGCAAGAAGCTGGAGCATTCCGCTGCCACCATCGTCACGCTGCGCGGCCTTGGTTACCTGCTGCGCGATGCCTCCGCTGCGCAGTCCTGATCCAGCGCCAGCGCGGGCGCACAGCCTGCGTGCGCGGCTGGTGTTGTGGCTGGCATTGCCGCTGGTCGTCTATGTGGCGGCGGACGGCTGGCTGGACCTGGCCGCCGCACGCCACAACGCCGATCTCGTGCACTTTCATGCGCTCGACACGGCTGCCCAGATGATCAGCGGCCAGGTCGAATGGGACGAAGGCCGCTTGCGCGTCTCGGTGCCGCCGGCCGCGCTGGCGGTGTTTGCCGCGCCCGAAAGCCCCGTGCGCGACCAAGTCACGTACCAGGTCAGCACCGAGCATGGCCGGCTGCTGGCCGGGCGGCTCGACTTCGGCACGCGCCCTGCGTTTGATGCGGCGGGCCTGGCGGACGCCGGCACCTACACCGATACCGTGGAAGGCCGGCCCGTGCACGTGGCCGCCGTGGTGCGCACCATGTACGACGCCGGCCGCACCGAGCGCGTCGTCACGCGCGTCGCGCAAACCATGAACGGGCGCGACGCGATGATCCGCCAGTTGTGGTGGCCCGCCACGGTGCGCCAACTCGCGCTCGTGGGCCTGGCGCTGGCGATGATCCTCATCGGCCTGACGCTGGAACTGCGACCGATCTTGCGATTGGCCGGCAATGTGTCGGCACGGGCGCCCACCGACCTTGCGCCGCTCGACCCCGACGGCCTGCAGCACGAACTGCAGCCGATTGCCGGCGCGTTCAACCAGTACCTGCAGCGTATTGCCGACAACGCGCTCACGCAGAAGCGCTTCATTGCCGATGCCGCGCACCAGATGCGCACGCCGCTGGCGATTCTCGATACGCAGATGCAGGTGGCGGCGCAAGCCAACGCCGATGCTGCGCTGCACGAAGTCCTGAAGGCCGCGCGCACCAGCACGCGCAATCTGGCGGATCTCATCAACGACCTGCTGCTCTTGTCTCAGGCCGAAGCCTCGGCTGCGACGAGCGAGGCGGTGGACCTCTCACAGGTGGCGCGCACGGTGCTGGAAGACCTCGCGCTGCTGGCCGATGGCCGCCAGATCGATCTGGGCATCGAGCCCGCCGAGCAGCCTGTGTGGACGTCGGGCAACCGCACGCTGATCGCCGCCCTGCTGTTCAACCTCGTCGACAACGCCGTGCGCTACACGCAGGAAGGCGGCCACGTGACGGTGCAGGTGTCGGCGGACTACGGTTGGGCCATGCTGACCGTGATCGACAACGGCCCAGGCATTCCGCCCGAGGCGTACACACGCGTGTTCGAACGCTTCACGCGTCTGGAAGGCACGCAGACCCAGGGCAGCGGCCTGGGCCTGGCGATCGTGCGTCAGATCGTGGATCGCATGGGCGGCCAGATTGCGCTGGCGCCCGGGCCGGGCGGCGTCGGGCTGGCGGTGACGGTGTGGCTGCGGCGCACCAGCGCGCCCGCCGCAGCGTCGGTCACCGCGTCTGCCTGACGGCCGCGGCACTTATTGCACCGACACGAACACCGGGTTCGAGTAGAACCACAGATCGTTGTAGTTGCGATCGTTGATGGCGTTGAAGCGCGCGGCGTTTTCCGTCACCACGGTCTTCTGGTCGGGCAGCGGATTGCCGTTGCTGGTCTCGCCCGACACGTTCATGCCGAGGTTCGTGCCGCGCAGGCGGAAGTACTGGTTCTTGCCGGCCGTGTAGGTGTACGTGACGGTGTTGTAGCCCTCTGCGTCGACCTTCCAGTCCGCCTTGGTGAACGTGGCGACGACCTTGGTGGAGTCGTTGGTGTCCTTCGCATAGGCCGGCGTGCCTGCTGCAGCCTTGCCCGTCACGTCGCCGGCGATCAGGTCGACGTGATCGACCACCGGCCGCATGTTGACCTTGAAGCCGCTGCCGAGCGGGTACTCATAGTTGTTGTGATCAGGGCTCTTGAAGCGGATGGTGATCGTCACCTTGTCGCCGGCCTTGGCCGTGAGCGTGCCCCCCATGTCGGCTGACGTGGCCGCGGTACCGGCGGTGAAATCCAGCGCGTTGATCAGGTCGCCAAACACGGCGAACGATTTGCCGGAGCGCATGGCCGCCAACAAGGTCTTCAGGTCGGGGCTGGTGCCCGGCAGCCAGATATAGGTCTTGGCGTATTCGCCGGGGTAGTAGCCGCTGCTGAACTGCTGCGTGGCATCCACTTCAAAGTGGTGGTCGGAATCGGCAAAGTTCCAGATGCGGCGGCCCTCGCCGAGCAGCGCATCCCAGACGCCGCCGACCTGCGCGACCACGTAGTCGACGCCGCCGTAGGTGCGGTTCTTCAGGTTGGCGTCGATGTAGGCGCTGGTATAGCCGCCGCGATCGGGTTCCATCTGGTTGCCGACCATGCCTTCGATGCCGAACATGATGTCGGGCGCCGTGTCGTTGAACTCACGGAAGTCGGCCACCGTGTACTTGCCCGGGTTGCGCGACGGGTGGTTGATCAGCCCGTAGCTGGTGTTCGGGTAATTCGTCTTGAGCCACTTGAAGGCGTTGACCACGTCGGTGTGTGTCGTGCCGGCGCGCGGGCCTTCCTGCTGCCATGCGGTCACATCGTTCGGATCGAACAGCGATGCAGATTGCTGGGTGAAGAAGTACTCGAACTTGTTCAGGCCTTTGGCCGACGTCTGCAGTTTGTCGGTGCCATCGAAGATGCCGACGTTCAGGTGGTCGTGCGTTGGCATGTCCCACTCGGCCGCGGAGAAGATCAGCTTGCCGGCGTACTTGCCTGCCGCCTGCGCTTGCGCAATGGTGGGCATCTCGTACTTGGCGATCCCGGCCGACGCGGCAATGGAGCCGCCGGCAAGCGTGGCGCCGGTGGCGTCGCGCGGCGACGGCCGCAGGTGGTTCGACACGGCCATCCAGTCGAGGCCGCTCAGGTCGAACGCGTGATCGAGCACCGTCGACAGCGGCGTGACGGCATCGACGGACTCCGCCGTGTGCACGTGCAGGTCGCCCGTGGTCCACATGCCCTGCGGCTTGGCCGGCTGCGTAGGCGTCGGAGCGGGTGCCGGCGAGGTGCCTGCGGTGGTCGTGGGCGCGGCGTCGTCACTGCCGCCGCACGCGTACAAGCCGAGGGTCATGCACGCCGGCACCGCAATCGCGAGCAGCGTCTTCTTGGTCGAAAGCATTGTGGTTTCCTGTCGATTCGATGAGGTCGGGCAAACGCCTCCGGCCACCCATGCGTGTGGGCGGCTCATGCACGAGTGAAACGTTTGCGTGGCGGAATCTTCGCGTTCCACCATGACGGTTTGGTGAAGACGCCTTGTGAAAACCGCAAGCGGTGCGCAATGCAGCGAATGAGTGGAATACGCAAACAACGCGCAAAGAAAAACGGCCCCATCGAAGGGGCCGTGTTCATCGCAAGGTTGGTGCAGCGTCAGGGTGCGTCTTTGGCAGACGTATCGCGTTCTTCCTCGCCGGCCGGTTGGCGGTGCGATTTCCGTCCGTCCACTTCGGACATGTCACGTTCGCGGACTTCGGCTTCGCGCACCGTCGTGCCCTCGGCATCGGTCTCGGACACGTCGGTCAGGAAGGTGTCGTCGCCGGCTTGGTGTCCGGCGCCCTTCTGGTGTCGGCTATTCATGATCACCTCAGTCATGGGTTGGGCCACGAGATCATTTCACCGCTGGCTTCAATTGCTCCGCCATCTGCAGATGCTCGCGCAGCGCAGGCAGGTTGTGCGCGAAGAACGCCTTGATGTCGGGGTCCTTGGCGTCCTTCGATGCCTTGTCGAACAATGAGACCGCCTCCTTGTGCGCCTTCACGCCCACTTCATCGGCGTAAGCCTTGTCGAACCTCGCGCCTTCAAGCGCACTGAGCTTGTCGACCTTGGCGCGCTCGTCCGCGGGCAGACTGTCGGGCACCGTGATGCCCTTCTTGCCAGCCAGCGTCTTCAGTTCGTCGCCGACGGTGGTGTGATCCTTCACCATCCGTTGTGCGAAGGCGCGCACGTCGGGATTGCTCGCGCGCGTAATCGCAACCTGGCTGGCCTGCACTTCGAGCATGCCCGAGGCTGCGGCCTTGGTAACGAACGTCGTGTCGGACTTGTCCGCTGCCGCCCGCGCCACACTCAGCGCGCCGCCAAAGCCGAGCGCACCTGCCACCAGCAACGCGGCCACACGCCGCGCGCTCAAACGCTGTGTCGATCTGTTCATGAGTCGTCCTCCTGCGCCGAGGCGCATCACTTTTCGTTGCTGACAGCCTTGGAAACCGCGGCCGGCGTGTCGTACTCGTCGTCGGGCATATCGCGCAGCGTCTTCAGCGTGCTGTCGTCTGCGCCATTGGCCTGCGCGGTTTTCAGCAGCTCCTGCTTCTTCGCCGGGTAAGACGCGCCCTTCAAGGCCTTTTGGATGCCGATCGGCGAGTGCGTTGCGTGTTCGCCTCCGCCCCCGCCATGTGCGCCGCGCTCGTGCGACTTGGCACCGGCACGTTCAGACGACTTGCCGCCGCTGCCCTGGCTGGCGTGTCCGCCGCGCTCCTTGGCCGATGCGCTGCTGCGATTGCTGTGCGACGTCGATTTCGAATGCGACGCGTGCTTGCTCTTGTCGCGAGTGGGTTTCATGACACCTCCGCTGGTCGGTTGATTTGGCCGTCACCGGAAATGGCGCGGCCAACGACCGTTTTGCAGCAGTGAACATGCCTGAGCGATGATGCGCGAGAGCCGAAGACACGCTCAAGGTAGAAGCGGCGCGCGGGCTACGTCAGCATGCGATGTTGACGCGCGCGGGTCTTGGACATGGAGCGTCTCCCGACGCGCTTTGGTAAGGGTGTTGTTCTAAGCCGCGATTGCGCGGGCTCAGCTGCTCTCTTCCCCCGATGGTTTGGCGCTGCGCTGAAGCCGCTTCTGTTCCTTCGCGATCTGCTGGATGCTCTTTGCCGGCGTTGGCAGTTGTTCTGGCATGGTGCCGCCGATCTCCTTGATGGTCTGGCGCACCTTGGCACCCACTTCGAAGTGCGTCTGGTTGGCCTCGCGCTTGCCGCGGACGCCTTCACGCCGCAGCTTGTCTTCGGTTTGTGTGGCCCGGAACAGGTTGGCGGCCAGTTCGGTGCTTCCCATGTGGTCGAGAATCTGCTGCTTCTTCGACAGCCCTTTAGCGGTGTGGATGTCCTTGGCGCCCAGGCCACCGTAAAGGCCCTTGTAGCCGTGGTTCTGGAAGATGGCGTAGTCCAGTCCGGATTCCACCCCCGCGCGCTTGGCGGCGGTCGTCAGGGCCTTGTTGTGCTCCGTCAGCTCACCGCGCAGCATGAGACGGCGAGTGTCTTCAGACATCGCGCCAAAGCGCGCTTGATCGGCCAGTTCCTGGCGCCGCGACTGTACGGCAAAGTAGGTTTGCCCGTTGGCGATGACAGGTTTCGACGGGTCGCCGTTCTGCACGATGAGGTAGCAGGCGTAGCGAGTGAGCCGGAAGTCCACAATCTTGCGAACCGCACCGGAGCCGAGTTCGACCATTTTGTTGAACTCACCGAAATGGTCTTCGATGGCCTGGCCTGACCGCTGGCAGGCCATTTTTGCTTTTTCGACCACCTGCACAAAGTTGCGCCAATCCTGGTATTCCAATACCGGCGCCAAATCGCGTGCAAACCAGAATTCGGAATCGTCTTCGTTCAGCTGTTTGATGCTTTCAAACGTGTGTACGTGCTTGGTGTTGATGCGCCTTTCGCTCATGCCTGCTCCCAGATAGCCGGCACCTGGGCTGCCAACTGACAGCATGTCGCGAGCGCGAAGCCTGGGTGCCGAGTGTTTTCGGAGCGGACAATTTAGGCAGCGTCAGGCACGTTTGCTGTCAAACGTTGTCAACTTGTGCCCGGCGGGGAGCGGGACTGCAGTGAGGCGAATAGCGCTTCGAGTTGGACCAGAGCGGCGCAGTGGGGCGGCTTTGAGGCGCGCAATGCGGCTTAGACAGCGCAGGGCGGACGGATTGGAATGGCTCCGGGGCAATACATCGAAGAGACTGTAGGAAGCCATCGGACGAACGTTCCTGCGCGCATGGATCAACTCACCTTGCGCCGGGCCGCACGCGGCATCGGCAGCGGTGCCTCTCCCAACGCCCGGTTGACCGCGTTGGGCTTGTCGACCAGATCCTGCAGCGTATAGCCGTCGAGCACGTCGAAGTACGCCTGCAACGCCGCGTGCAGCACGCCGCGCAGGCCGCACACACGCGTGATGACGCAGTGGTTGTCGTCGCCCTGGAAGCATTCGACCATGCGGAAGTCGGGCTCGGTGGCGCGCACCACGTCGCCGAGATTGATTTCGGCGGCGGGCCGGCCGAGCGTGATGCCGCCCGCGCGCCCTCGCACGGTATGCAGGAAGCCGTCCTGACCAAGCTGCTGGACGATCTTGATGAGGTGGTTCTTCGGAATGCCGAAGGCATCCGCAATGCGCTGGATCGTGACGAGTTCGTCCGGATGCACGGCCACGTAGATGAGCGTGCGCAGGGCGTAGTCGGTGTAGTCGGTCAGTCGCATGGCGGGGGTGCGGGCTCTGCAGGTAAAACATTCATGAATGGCGCATCTTATCCGGAAGTTGCCGCTGGAGATGCGCCGGTTTGACGCAGGTCTATTTGTTGCATCACGAATATACGTTTAATAGAATCCAACGTAAGCCGTTGCCTGAGCACCAGGCCATCCAGAACAAAAGCGTGACGGCGCCCCCGTCTTATTTGTTGCATATTTCACGCATATTTGGAGTCCAGCATGCTGTCCGACCAGTCCAAGCCCTACATCGATGCCAGCGTTCCGGTGCTGCGCGAGCACGGCTTGACCATCACCCAGACCTTCTATCGCAACATGTTCGCCAGCCATCCCGAGTTGACGAACCTGTTCAACATGGGCAACCAGGCCAATGGGTCGCAGCAGCAGTCGCTGGCTTCGGCGGTGTTTGCGTATGCCGCCAACCATGGCAACAACGCCGCGCTGGCGCCCGTGGTCAACCGCATCGTGCACAAGCACGCCGCTGTCGGTATCAAGCCGAGCCACTATCCGATCGTCGCGCGCCACCTGCTGGGTGCGATTGCCGAAGTGCTGGGCGATGCTGCCACCCCCGACCTGCTTGCCGCCTGGGACGAAGCCTACTGGCTGCTCGCCGCCGAGCTGATCGCCGCTGAAGCGCGCCTTTACCAGCACACCGGCAGCGGCCCCGACCATCGTCAGCCGGTGCGCATTGTCAGCCGCCGTCAGCAGGCCGAAGACGTGGTGTCTCTCACGCTGGAAGCCGTGGGTGATGCGCCGCTGGCAGACTTCCTGCCGGGCCAATACATCTCGGTGCAAGTGGAGCCGGCGCCGGGCGCATTGCAACAGCGGCAGTACAGCCTGTCGGACGCGCCGAATGGCCGCACGTGGCGCATCTCGGTCAAGCGCGATGCGGGTGATGCCGATCGCCCTGCGGGCACCGTGTCGAGCTGGCTGCATGCCAATGCGCGCGAAGGCGACGTCCTGCTCGTCAGCCAACCCTACGGCGACTTCGTGCCGCAACTGGCAACCGACAACCCGATCGTCCTGATGTCGGCGGGTGTTGGTATTACGCCCATGATCTCGGCGCTCAACACGCTCGCGCAGGAGAACAGCGCCCGCAAGATCGTGTTCAGCCACGCCGCCCGCGCCGCCTCGCATGTTGCCCACACCGACGATCTGGAGCGTGCGGCGCAAGCGCTGCCGGCGTTCGAGGCGCACGTCTTCCTGGAGTCCGGCGAAGACGCGGAGTTCGCATCGCGCCCCGCACGGCCCGGCCGCATGACGGTCGACACATTCGTGCGCGATAACGCGGCGGACGCGGATTTCTATCTCTGCGGCCCGCTGCCGTTCATGCAGGCGCAGCGTGCGGCGCTGCTCGCCAGCGGCGTGCCGTCGGAGCGCATCCATCGCGAAGTGTTCGGCCCCGACCTGCTGGACGACATCCTTTGATTTGAACCACGGACTTCACCATGCCCCGCCAAGCCCCGTTGCTCACCATCGGCAAGCCTGACCCGGCAAGCCGCGTGCCCTACACGGGGCGGGCCGTCTTCGCGCTCGGCTTCCGGCCGTTCTATCTGCTGGCGGCGGCGTTTGCCGTGTTGGGTATGGCGTTGTGGGCGGCGTTGCTGCTGGGTGCACTGCCTTCGGCGCGAGGCCCGGCTACGATGGCGCCGCTGTTCTGGCACGCGCACGAGATGGTGTTCGGTTTTGCGGCGGCGGTGGTGATCGGTTTTCTCTTCACCGCGGGCAAGAACTGGACGGGCCTGCAGACCCCGCAAGGGCCGCAGCTCGCCGCGCTCGCCGGGCTGTGGTTGGCGGCACGTGTGCTGATGTGGACCGGGCCCGTGTCGCTGGCTGTGGCAGCCGATGTGGCGTTCCTGCCGGCGTGCGGCGTGGCGTTCCTACGCGTCTTGCGGCGCGCAAAGAGCGCACGCAACTACGGGTTGGCCATCGCCCTGCTGGTGCTCGGTGTCGTCAACGCAGCGTTTCATGGCGCGTTGGCGCTTGAGGCGCCCCTTGCTGCATTGCGTTGCCTGGAAGCGGCCGCCGGGCTGGTCTGCCTGTTCGTCACGGTCATTGGCGGACGCGTCATCCCGATGTTTACGTCCAACGCGGTTCCGGGCGTGCATGTCCGCCGTGTGGTTTGGGCCGAGCGCGCAATCGTGCCTGCAACGGCGCTCGCAGTCGTCATGTTGGCGACGCCGCTGCAAGGCATCGTTCCTGCCACCGTGTTTGCGGCGGCGGCAGTCGTGCAGGCCGTCCGCTGGGCAGGCTGGGACACACGCCGCACGCTGCGCACGCCCATCGTCTCCATCCTGCATGTGGCGTATGCCTTCCTGCCCGTCGGCTTTGCCATGTTGGCAGCGGCTGCACTCGGCTGGGGCGACCGTTCTACCGCGCTGCATGCGCTCACGGCGGGAGCCATCGGCGGCGCCATCATCGCGATGATCACGCGCACCGCGCTCGGCCACACCGGCCGGATGCTGCGCACGGGGCGGGCAGAGAATTTCGCCTACGCCGCCATCGCGCTGGCTGCAGTCGTGCGCGTGGCAGGCCCAGCGCTGCTGCCGCGCGAGATGTGGATCGGCGGGGCGAGCGTGCTGTGGGTGGCGGCGTTCGTGGCGTACCTGTGGCGCTACACGCCTTGGCTGATGGCGCCGCGCGCCGACGGCCGGGAGGGCTGAGCTTCAGCGTCGGTCGCTCTGCCCCGCCTCCGGCACCTTCCGTAGAATGGCGCAGCCCCTTCGCACACTGCGCCCACGATGGATGTCCATTTGACGATCCACGGCCGGCATGACCTTGCCGGCCAGCTCTATCGACAACTCCGCACCGCCATCCTCGACGGCCGGCTCGTGCCGGGCGAGCGTCTGCCTTCCACGCGCGACCTGGCGCTGCAGATTGGGGTGTCGCGCAAGACCACGCTGGACGTATTCGAACGCCTCATCGCCGAGGGCTATCTGCGCACGCGCGCCGGTTCCGGCACCTTCGTCGCTGAGGCCACCGAAGGATTGCGCGCGCGCACGCCGATGGCCTCGCCCGCTGCACAACTGGCGTCGCCTGCGCCGGTGGCTCGCACCTTCGACACGCCGTGGAACAACATGCCGGCGGTGCTGCCTCAGCCGCGCCTGAACATCGTCCACGATTTTGTTGGCGGGGTGACCGAGAAGCGCCTGTTTCCGTTCGACGTGTGGCGCCGCTGTGTTGCGCACGCGTTGCGCCAGCAGGCGCGCGGGCGCGGCGGCTATCACGACCCCGCGGGCGATCAGGCGCTGCGTCTGGCCATCTCGCGCTATCTCGCATTCAGCCGCGCGGTGGTGTGTGCCTGGGCCGATATTGTCGTCACGCATGGCGCGCAGCAGGCCATCGACCTGATTGCGCGCGTGCTGGTGCGCCCGGGCGACACCGTCGCCATCGAAGATCCGGGTTACCCGCCCGCGCGCATTGCGCTGCAGGCCCTGGGTGCCAAGGTCGTGCCGGTGCCGGTCGATGCCGAAGGCCTCGTCGTTGATGCGCTGCCCAAGCACGCCAAGCTCGTCTACGTGACGCCGTCGCACCAGTTTCCGCTCGGCATGCCGATGAGCCTCGCGCGTCGCGCGCAACTGCTCGACTGGGCGCAGCGTCATGACGCGCTCATCATCGAAGACGATTACGACAGCGAATTCCGCTTCGACGGCCGTCCGATGGAATCGCTCAAAAGCCTGGACACCGCCGGTTGCGTGGCTTACGTGGGGACGTTTTCGAAGACGATCTTTCCGGAACTGCGGATCGGCTATGTGGTGCCGCCGGCGTCGCTGGTGGCGCCGTTGCGGCACGCCAAGCAGCTGGCTGACTGGCACAGCGAATCGCTCATGCAGGCGGCGCTGGGCAAGTTCATGCTCGACGGCGATTTCGCCAAGTACCTGCGCCGCATGCACAAGGAATACGCGGCGCGCCGGAATGCGCTGCTGCGGCATCTGCGTGGCCCGCTGGCGCCGTGGTTGGCGCCCGTGCCGTCGGCGGCGGGCATTCATTTGGCAGCGCAGGTGCACGCGCCGTTGCCCGAAGCCGAGCTGGTGAAGCTGGCGGAAAGCGTGGGCGTCGGGCTGTACGGCACCGCCAGGATGTATGTGGCGCGGCCGCCGCAGCCTGGGCTGCTGATCGGCTACGGCCACGTGAACGTTGCCGAGATCGACGCGGGCCTCGGCAAGCTCGCGGAAGCGCTGGCTAAGGTGGCTACCTGATATTCGCGGGGATTGGCAATTCCAAGGTGCCACCTGCGCGCCTAGACTGGCTCCAGTTCTCAATACAGCGAATACAGGAGCCTCTCATGGAACCCCGCCTCGACTTCTATCAAAGCAATCCCGCCGCCATCCAGGCGGTCATGGGCCTCGAAAAAGCGCTGGGCAAAAGCACGCTGGAAAAACCGCTGACTGAACTCGTGCGTCTGCGCGCCTCGCAAATCAACGGCTGCGCCTATTGCGTCGATCTGCACACCGCCGATGCCCGCAAGGGCGGCGAAGACGACCGCCGCTTGGCCACCGTGTCGGTCTGGCATGAAACGCCCTTCTTCACCGACCGCGAACGCGCCGCGCTGGCCTGGACGGAAGCCGTCACCCTCGTCGCAGAAACGCGCGTGCCCGACGACGTCTGGCGGGCCGTGCGCGCGCAGTTCTCCGATGCCGAGCTGGTCGACCTGACGCTGCTGGTGAGCACCATCAACACGTGGAACCGCCTGGCCATCAGCTTTCGCAAGCTGCCCGCCTGAGCGCCGCATATACTGCCTCGCACGGCGAACGCCGCACACGGAGGCCTCATGCTGCACAACGTCCGCACCCTGAGCATCAACGTCGAGCGTCACTTCGATGACGTGGCCATGTTCCTGGCCGAGCCGCTGAACTTTCCGATCTGGGCGACCGGCCTGTCGGAAGGGCTCGCGCCCGGTACGCAGGGTTCGGGCGCCGCACCCGACGAGTGGATCGCCAAGGCGGCGCCCAACAGCGACGAAGGCACCGTGTTCATCCGCTTCAGCCCGCCCAATGAATTTGGCATCGCCGATCACTGGGTGCGTCTGCCCGATGGATCGATCGTCTACGTGCCGCTGCGCGTGGTGCGCAACGGCGCCGGCACTACCGTCTCGCTCACGCTGTTTCAGCAGCCGAACATGGACGACGCGCAATTCAACGCCGATGCCGAATGGGTGCAGCGCGACCTGGTGAAGCTGAAGACGGTGCTGGAAGCCGAATAACCGCTCAGGCCTTTTCCGCCTGCGGTGCTTGCGGCACCGTTTGCGGACCCGACGCGCCGGCAGGTGCACCAGATGCCGGTGCTGCAGGCGATGCCGCCAGCGACGGATCGCCTTGCGCATCCGAGCCCTTCACCTGGCTCACCCAGAACACGCAGAAGAGCCCGGCCGCCACGGCCAGCCAGCCGTTGAGGCCATAGCCCTCGATGCGCCCGCCGGCACCGCCGGACAGCAGCAGACCGCCCAGCCACGCACCCACGCCGGTCCCCACCGACATCACCGCGCTGTTGGCCGACAGGAACGCGCCGCGCACCTGCGGGGCGGGCACCGTCGTCATCAGCGCCTGCATCGGGACCATGCGGCTGGAGAGGATGACCATGAAGAACGGGAAGAACAGCAGCATGCCGATGAACGGCCAGTCAGGCAGATGCGTCATGAGCAGCACCGGGATGAACGCCAGCAGTGCCGCGCCCACGAACACGCGGCGGCGGCCGTAGCGGTCGGCCAGCTTGCCGACGGCGCGCGAGCTGAAGAACGACGCCGCGCCGCCCGCCACATACAGCCACGACAGGTTTTCAGGCGCCACGCCGTGGTTGGCCACCAGCACCGGCGAGATGAACGGAATCACCAGCATGTGCGAGCCCATCATCACGAAGGTCAGCACGAAGGCACGCAGATGGCGCGGGTTGGTGAGCAACCGCCACAGGCCGGAGAGCACCTCGCCCAGCGTCTGGCTGCGATTGCCGGCCAGATGTTCGGCCAGCGGCGGAATCGTTTGCCGCGCGCCCAGCCAGATCAGCACCGTGAGCGCCGTCAGCAGGAAGAACGGCGCCGACCAGCCGAAGTGCGCGCCAATGGCAATGCCCACGGGCACGCCCGCCATGGCCGCCAGCGCAAACGACGACATCACCACGCCCGTGGCCGCGCCGCGCCGCGCGGGCGGAATCACGTCGGACAGCACGGCCATGATGATCGACCCGAGCACGCCGCCCGTGACGCCCGCAAACGCGCGGGCAAACAGCAGCATGCTGTAGCTGCCCGACAGCGCGCAGGCCAGGTTGGCGAGCGTGAAGAGGCCGTAGACGGCGAGCAGCAGCCGGCGCCGGTCAAAGCGGTCGACATAGGTGGCGGCCAGCAGGCCCGACGCACCCGAGCACAACGAATACACCGAAACGGCCGTGGCGAACGCCGCCGGGCCGATGCCAAACGTATGCATGATCTGCGGACCAAGCGGCATCATCACCATGAAATCCATGATGACGGTGAACTGCGTGAGCGCGAGCAGCCAGAGCAACCGGCGCTCGCGCGAGGGATCAAGTAGAGGCATGAGGGCGAAGAAAGAAAGGGAGGAGGCGGCGCGCGCAGCTCGGAATGGGCGGCCGGGCGCGCCGGGTTGTGTCGAAAAACATATCTTACGATAGTTGTCACGACACAAGAAGTCAAACCTTATTCAGCGGATTCTCCGCCTCGTCACGGTGCCAAGGCGCGCAATGCGCTATTTCGCGCGCAGCATCCAAAGCACGTCGAGCACATGCTGGGTCGATCGCTCGACGTGGCCGGCCCGGTGCGCGATGCCAAGTTCGCGCCACAACGCAGGCCGCAGCGGCCGCATGGTGATGCGCACATCCGACGGTGCGGCGGACGCCTCGTGCGGGAGCAGCGTGGCGCCATAACCGGCGGCGACCAGGCTTTTGATGGCGTCGTTGTAGTTGAGCTGGATGCGCGGCACGGGGTGATAACCGTCCGTGGCGAACCACTCGGTCGTCTGGCGCGACAGACGCGTGGTGGCGTCGTTGAGGATCAACGGCTGCGCGCTCAGCCAAGCCGGCGTGATGCGCGCGGGGCTCGTCCAGTGCGCCGGCAGGAACGCCATCACCGGATCGCGCCGCCATGGCTTGATGGCGAGCCCCGCCACCCGCGATTGCGGCAGTGCCACGAGGCCAATGTCGAGCGCGCCATCGGCGAGCCTCGCCAGCGTTTCCTGCGATGTGAGCACCGCCACCTGCACGTCGATGCCGGGGTGGTCTTGCCGCAGCACCTCCAGCGCCTGCGGCAGCAGGTGCGCGATGGCGCCGGTGGAGGCGCCCAGCCGTACGCGCCCGCTCAGTCCCTGCACCTGGCGTTGGATGTCGTCCAGCGCCTGCTCGGCATCGGCCAGCAGCTTGCGAGCGCGCTCCACCATCGCCTCGCCGATGGCGGTGGGCTGCACCTGCCCGCGCTTGCGGGAGAGCAACTGCGCGCCCACGCGATCTTCCAGTTCGGCAATGTGCAGGCTGACGGTGGGCGCCGCCAGATGCAGCGCCCGCGCCGCGTCGGCAAACGAACCGCGCTGGGCCACTTCGACGAGCGTGCGCAGGCGGTCCAGGCTGATCTCTCGCATGATTCAGAAAACCTGAATGTGACGGTTGTGAAATTCAACTTTTCATATTCTAGGTCGCGCTCGAAGATGGAGGCTCGCATTCATCACCATCTTCTTTCCCTGGGAGCGCCCGCCATGTCCACGCCCCTCGTCTTCATCGACGGCGACCAAGGCACCACCGGCCTGCAAATCCACGAGCGTCTGCGCGGCCGCGTCGAGCGGCAAGACCTGAAACTGCTGACGCTTCCCGCCGACGCCCGCAAAGACGCGCAACGCCGTGCCGAAGCCATCAACGCCTGCGATATCGCCATCCTGTGCCTGCCCGATGCGGCCGCGCGCGAGGCGGTCGAGGCCATCGTCAACCCGCACGTGCGCGTGATCGACGCCAGCTCCGCGCATCGCACCACGCCGGGCTGGGTCTACGGCTTTCCGGAGATGAGCGACGAGCAAGCTCAACGTGTTGCGGGCGCGTCGCGCGTGACCAACCCGGGCTGCTACCCGACCGGCGCGATCGGGCTGCTGCGCCCGCTCGTGCAGGCGGGCCTTGTGCCGGCGGATTACCCGATCAGCATTCATGCCGTGTCCGGCTATTCGGGCGGCGGCCGCGCCGCGGTGGAAACGTACGAGGGGCCGGAGGCAGCAAACGCCCTGCCGTTCCAGGTGTACGGGCTGGGTCTGGCGCACAAGCACACGCCGGAGATCCAACTGCACGCCGGGCTCACGCAGCGGCCGATGTTCGTCCCGGCCTACGGCGCGTATCGCCAGGGCATTGTGCTGACGGTGCCGCTGGAGCTGCGTCTGCTCAACGCCGACGTTGATGCGACGGCGCTGCACGCATGTCTGGCTGAACACTACGCCGGTGCGCAGCATGTGGAGGTGATGCCGCTGCAGGTGCCGCCCGCCGTGCCGCATCTCGACCCGCAGGCGCTCAACGGCACCAACGACATGCGGCTGGGCGTGTTCGCCAACGACCACGGCCAGGTCCTGCTCACGGCGGTGTTCGACAACCTCGGCAAGGGCGCATCCGGCGCAGCGGTCCAGAACCTTGATCTGATGCTGGCGCGGTAGTGGCAAATCGAATGGAAGTTATCGGAACATTTAATTGGTCGATTGCGGGCGACTTCGCTATCGTCAACGCCGCCCGCGTACGAACCGCCTGTTGCTGTTTGCGCTCGGGGCCGGACCAACCCATTGCCTGAATGCAACATGTCTAAGACCACGTATTACGCGCCGCATGGCGGCCATCCGCCGCAGACGGATCTGCTGACCGATCGCGCGATGTTCACCGAGGCGTACGCGGTGATCCCCAAGGGGGTGATGCGCGACATCGTCACGAGCTGGCTGCCGTTCTGGACCCAGACGCGCCTGTGGGTGATCGCCCGCCCGCTGTCGGGTTTTGCCGAGACCTTCTCGCAGTACATCGTTGAAGTGAATCCGGGCGGCGGCAGCGACAAGCCCGAGCAGGACAAGAACGCCGAAGCCGTGCTGTTCGTCGTTGAAGGCGAAGCCGAGCTGACGCTGCAGGGCAAGAAGCACACGCTCACGCCGGGCGGCTACGCGTTCATCCCGCCGGGCGCCGACTGGACGCTGCACAACGTGAGCGATGCCGCGGTGCGCTTCCACTGGATCCGCAAGCACTACCAGGTTGTCGATGGCATTCCCCTGCCGGAAGCCTTCGTGACGAACGAGCAGGATGTCGAGCCGATCCCGATGCCGGGCACCAATGGTGCCTGGGTGACGACGCGCTTTGTCGACATGAGCGACATGCGCCACGACATGCACGTCAACATCGTCACGTTCGAGCCGGGCGGCGTGATTCCGTTTGCCGAAACCCACGTGATGGAACATGGCCTGTACGTGCTCGAAGGCAAGGCCGTCTATCGCCTCAATCAGGACTGGGTCGAAGTGGAAGCCGGCGACTTCATGTGGCTGCGCGCGTTCTGTCCGCAGGCCTGCTATTCGGGTGGCCCTGGCCGCTTCCGTTACCTGCTGTACAAGGATGTGAACCGTCACATGAACCTGACCCTGAACCCGTCGCGTTAAGCGACGCAGAGGTCGGATAAAAAAGCCCGCCGGTATTTGCCGTCGGGCTTTTTTTTTTCATGGCGGCGCGTCTGCTTCTGCGATTGCGCCTACTTGCGCGTCGCCACGATGAAGAGACGCGGAAACGGCAGCAGCACCGTGCCATCGTCGAGTGCCGGATAGGCCTGGGCAATCGCGTCGCGATAGCGGGTGAGAAATGCGGGGCGCTCGTCCTCGTTCAACGCCGCGAGGAAGGGTCGCAGGCCGGTTCCCTTCAGCCATTCCACCACCGCATCCGCGCCACCCCGCAGAGGGTGGAAATACGTGGTGCGCCATACGTCCACCCGACTGCACAGCGGTGACAGCATGGCGTAGTAGCGGCGTGGGTCAAACCGCTCCGTGCGTTCGACGCCCTTGAGCTTGCCGGCCCACGGACCGTCGGCAGCCACCTCGCGCATCAGGCGGTGCGTCGGCTCGTCCAGGTTGTCGGGCATCTGCACCGCAAGGTGGCCGCCCTGCATCAGTTTGCCGATCAATTTCGGGAACAGCGTGCCGTGATCGGGCAACCATTGCAGCACGGCGTTGGCCAGGATCAGATCGAACGGTTCGGGCGGGTTCCACGTGGCAACGTCGGCGATCTCGAAATCCACGTGCGGCAGGCGCTTGCGCGCGGCCTCGATCATGTCGGCCGAAGTATCGAACCCGCGGACGGCCGCGCCGGGCGCGCGCGCCATCAGTGCCTCGGTGGAATTGCCTGGCCCGCAGCCGATGTCGACGGCGCTGCGGATGGCCGTTTGCGGCACCGCGGCCAGCAAGTCCCGGGCAGGCCGCGTGCGTTCTTCTTCAAACCGGACGTACTGATCTGCGCTCCAATCGTGCTGCGTGGTCATGGTGGTTCTCCTTGCCGGGGTTGCGATCGAACACGGGCATTCTGTGGCGCGGCGGAAGATCAGTAAAATGAATTCATTGCTGGAATTCATTCATTTATCTGATGAAAATCGATACGCTCGGCGTGCAGGCATTCGTGGCGATTGCGGAGAGCGGCAGCTTTACGCAAGCCGCCGATACGCTCCACGTGACGCAGACCGCCATCACGCAGCGCCTGCGCAAGCTGGAGGCGTTTCTTGGCGTGGCGCTGGTGGAGCGCACCACGCGCCGGACCGAGCTGACGGAAATCGGTCAGCGCTTTCTGCCGCAGGCGCGCCGGCTGCTCAATGAGTTGTCCGATGCGCTCACGGAGATTCGCGAGACCGGCCTGAGCCAGCGCGGCGACATCACAATCGCCTGCGTCCCGACGGTGGGCGTGCACTACCTCCCGCGCATCCTGCGCGCGTTCTCCGAGCACCGGCCGCACGATCGCGTGAAGATTCTCGACCACGCCTCGGCGTCCGTGCTGCAGGCGGTGCTGCGTCGTGAAGCCGAGTTCGGCATCAGCATTGCGGGCGACCAGCATCCGGAACTCGTGAGCGTGCCGCTGACGAGCGATCCGTACGTCCTCGTCTGCCGAGACGATCATCCGCTCGCCAAGCGGCGCCGCATCCGGTGGCAGGCCCTGCAGCCCCACCCGCTCATCTTTGCCGGCGAGGTCAGCGGCAACCGCAGCCTGCTCGACGGCGCACTCAAGGCGAGCGGCGTGACGCTGCATTCGTTCTATGAAGTGCAGCGCAGTTCAACGGCGCTCGGCCTGGTGGCCGAAGGCCTGGGCGCGGCGGTGGTGCCGCGGCTGGCGATGCAGAAGAACGCGTATCCGATGATTCGTACGGTGGAGCTGGTCGAGCCCGAGGTGTCGCGCACGCTGGTGCTCGTCACGCGCAAGGCAGCGCAGTTGTCGCCTGCAGCGCGTGCCCTGTATGACCGGATCGTCGACGGGGCAACATCGACGACGTGATGCTGCGTGGAGGGCCCGCTTACACGGTCCCTCCCGTGCCAACCCGGCCCGTCACGCGCGTGCGCCGTCCGTGCTGCCCGGGTAGCTCGTATCGCCGCGCCATGCGAGCACGTCGTGTGCGCTGGTTTGCCGATCGGCGCCTTGCGCATATGGGTCGAAACGATCGTACTTCCACGACAGATAGCCATAGGTGTCGGCCTGGCGATCAGCGCCCTGCGTGAACGGGTCCGTCTTGTCGACGGCGCCTTGCGTGTACGGATCGTACTTGGCCTGCACGGCCGAGGCCGGTTGGGCGATGAACAGCGCGGCGGAAGCGGAAAGCGTGGCAAGCAAGGCCAGGGTAAGGCGGCGGGTGTGCATGATGAACTCCTCGTGCGGTGAACGTGCCGCCGGAGGCGGCATCCATTGGATCGCTAGCGGCGCGTGGCCGCCCGGATCCCACAGGTTGGTCGCGGTGCGCATGCAAACCTGACACTGCATCGACGAAAAACATGCCGCACCAGCCTCAGCCTGTACCTGCAGATACGCAGGCCCTGCGGCAATGGATGCAGCCTTGTCGCACCAAACACGCAGCCGTTGCTACGGCAGTTGCATCACCCCATGCACGCCCTGCCAGCCCACGTACAACCCCACGAGCGCGATCAGCACGCCTGAGAGGTACGGCGCCTTGCGTGCAAATTCACCAAAGCCGCCCCAGCGCCGGGAGACGTGCTTCACGCTCAGCGCCGCCAGCGCGCCCGAGGCCACCAGCGTGAGCGCCAGCCCGATGCTGAAGCACAGCACGAGCGCCGCGCCCAACGTGATCTTCTTGAGCTGCAGGCACAACAGCAGCACGGTGATCGACGCCGGGCACGGAATCAGCCCGCCCGTGAGCCCGAACACGATGATCTGGCCCGTGGTGACTTCACGGTTGGTGAAGCGGCGGCGGATGTCGTTGGCGTGCGCGCGTTCGTGGGCGTCCTGGTATTCGGCAGATGAAACATCGAGGCCGCCATGGCTGTGATCATGGTCATGGTCGTGATCATGCTCGGAGAACGTGACGTCGTAGTCATGCCGATGGTGTTCGTGCCCGAGCGACAGGCGCGCTACGAAAGCATGCGGCTCGGGAATCGCGTGCTCCGATTCGAGAAAGCCGTCGCGCTGGACGAAGCGGAAGGTTTGCCGGCTGCCGTCGGGCCGCTCGGTGACGACCTGCACCTGCTCGGCTGACCATGCGGTGCCGCGCGTGCCCTCGCGTGTCAGCCGGAAGCGCGGCGGCACGCCATCTTCGAAGATGGCCAGCTGCACGACGCCATGGCCGGTGTCGATGCGCTGGATGTCGTCATGGCCGTGATCGTGGTGGTGATAATCGTGGCCGTGCGCCGCGTGCGTGCTGCGCCAGGTGCGCCACATCATCCACGCTGCCACGGCCACGATCAGCACGGCCGACACCATCTGAAAATACGGCTCGGTGGTTTCTGCGTTCCAGTTGCGGCCGAAGTACAGGCCCGCCATGGCCACCGCCCACACCACCGCCGTATGCGACACCGTGGCCGACAGCCCCAGCAACACCGCCTGCGTGAGCGTGCCGCGGATCGCAACGATGAACGCCGCCATCATCGTCTTGGAATGCCCGGGCTCCAGGCCATGCAGCGCACCGAGCAGGATCGCACTGGGAACGAACAGCCAGGCGTTGCCTTGCTGCAGCAGGGTGGTGAACGCGGTCATGGGGAAGGAAGTGAAATCGGGTAGGCGAAATATACTCCCCCCGAGTATAGTGATGCTACCCTCGCGCGTCGTTCACCTCACCTCGATACCCGACCCATGGCTCATACCATCCGCGACAAAGCCAAGCTGCTGGCGCGCGTACGGCGCATCCAGGGGCAGGCCGCTGCGCTGGAAAAACAACTCGCCGACGAGGGCGATTGCACGGCCGTCCTGCAGCAGATCGCGGCGATTCGCGGCGCGGTCAACGGATTGATGGCAGCGGTCATCGAGGGCCACCTGACCGATCACGTCGTGAAGGAACCTGCCGAGGCGCAACGCCAGGAAGACCTCGATGCGGTGATGCAGGTGATCAAGTCGTACCTGAGGTAACCGTAACGCGCCGCCCTTGCGCCCAGCGCGCGATCCCGATAGTCTGCTCAGACGCCATCGGCCAATTCCGATTCATCGCCTCTTTGATTCTCTGAATCTTCGTCTTCATGTCCCGACTTCACGCCACCCTCCTCGCCGCCGGCCGTCGCGCCCGCGTGGATGACGTGTGCGTGCAGCCCGGGCCCTTCCCGCCTCCTGTCGTCTCCTGGGGCTACGACGCGGTCGCTGCACAGCCGCCGCCGCCGCCCGCTCTCGGCTGATTTCCAGCCGCTTCGTTTCCGGTTGACCTGAACCAGGCTCGGGCACACGCCCGAGGCAGGCGCTTGCCTGCGCGCCGGAACCCGACATCTCTTTTCGACAGGTGAGTGGAATGCGTTCCATGCAAGCCGCGCTGGCAGGGTCCGGCGCGACGGTTCTATTCGTGCTGCTGTGGAGCAGCGGTGCAATCTTTGCGGAGATCGGGGTGCAGCATGTCCCGGCGTTCGCGTTTCTGGTCGGGCGCTTTGCGCTCGCGTCTTTGGTGCTGGCGGGCCTCGGCCTGCGGCGCGGGCGGTGGTGGCCGGCGCCGGGTTCGCGGCTGAAGGTGGCCGCCACCGGTGCCTTGCTGACCGGCGGCTATTCGATCTGCTATCTGCTCGCGCTGGACCGCGGCCTCACGCCCGGGCTGTTGGCCACGGTGCTCGGCGTGCAGCCGCTGCTGACGCTGCTCGTGACTGAACGTACCCGGTCCGCACCGCGGATGGCCGGCCTCCTCCTCGCGCTGGGCGGCCTTTCGCTGGTGGTGGGCGGCGCCGATGCGCACCAGGTGCCGATGGCCGGTCTCGGCTATGCGCTGGCCGCGCTGTTCTGCATGACGGTCGGCGCCATCGGGCAGAAGCGGCTGAACCAGTCGCCCATCGATACGCTGCCGCTGCAGAACGCGGTGAGCCTCGTGATGTGTGCGGCGTTTGCTTTCGCGCCGCCTGCGCAATCGCTGGCCTTCACGCCCAGCTTGCCTGGTATCGCCGCCTTGCTGTGGATGGGCGTGGTGATGTCAGTGGGAGCGCAGCTGCTGTTCTACCGGCTCATGCAGCGCGGCAATCTCGTCAACGTGACGAGCCTGTTCTACCTCGTGCCGGTGGTGACGGCGCTGCTGGATGACCTTGTGCTCGGCCATCGCCTGGCGCTCCTCGCGATGGCGGGGATGGCGATGATTCTGCTGGGGTTGGCGGTGGCGTTTCGGGCGGCCCGCTGAGTGCAGCCGGTGGGCGAGCCACTCGCTTTGAGTGGCTCGCTCAAGCCTGGGATTCTGTGCCGGGCGAAGTGCGAGGCGCGACCAGCTTGTAAAGAAGCCATGCACCGATGCAACCCGCGATCGCCGCAAACACGTACCACGTCGCAGAGTAGTTCACCAGAAACTGCGACGTGTCTGCCGACGCGTTGAAAGCGAGGATTGTGACACCCGTGTTGTAGAAGCCGTGCACCAATATGCCTGGCAACAATGAGCGTGTGCGTTCATACAGCTTGCCAAGCAGCAGTCCGAGCAGGAAAGCCAGCATGAACTGATACACGTTCATATGGGCGAGACCGAACACGGCTGCCGAATGCACGATGGCCACGCCGGGCGGATACTGCTGCAGAAAGCTGCGCAGGATGACCCCACGGAACAGCATCTCCTCAACGATGGGCGCGATCATGCAAACGAGCACGATCGCTCCGAGGCCGCCTGTCAGCATCTTTTGCCATGCTTCCAGTGCGGACGGGTTCATCGGATAGAGCTGCAGCAGCAGGAGTTGCAACAAGCTGCCGAGCACCAGCAAGCCGGGCGTGAGCAGCAGGATCGGCGGCGCAAACAGCCCAAGCGTCGCGCGCCAGGAACTTCCGTTCTCGTGCAGCAGATCTCGGTACGTGCGTTTTGAGTGGTGCAGCAAAACCGTGAAGACAACGCCGTGTGCCAGCACTCGCCCCACGCTGAAGATGCCCATCGGCTGCAGTCCGGCTTCGCGGCCGAGCTTCCAGATCAGCGCATTCATCAGGTACTCCGTGAAGAAGAGCACGATCAGGATGAGAAACGCTTCCAGCAGATTCGGAAAGTGGTAGCGGTGCGGTGCGGGCGGCATCAGGTTGACGAGGCAAACGATTGGCGGGAACGGCGCCGATCATCGCACGATGCGCTTGCAGCGGGAGCGCTGTTGAAGTGGGGTGTGTTATTCAGCCAACGGCAAACGCACCGTCACCCGCAACCCGCCGGCACCGCCACCCGCCTCGCCCAGATCAACCTCACCGCCCAGTCGCCGCACCACGGTGCTCACGATCGACAACCCGAGCCCCGAGCCGGTCGCCTCATTGCCGAGCACGCGATAGAACGGGTCGAACACGCGCGTGCGCTCTTCGCTGGGGATGCCGGGGCCGGTGTCCTGCACGGCAATCGACACAACGTGCGCGTCATTGGCAATCGACAGGTCGATGCGACCGCCTTCGGGCGTGTAGCGGATGGCGTTGTCCACCAGGTTGCGCACCACGACGAAGAGATCGAGTTCGTTGGCATGCACGCGCGCATCGGCTTCGGTGGTGACGCCCACGTCGAGCTGCTTGGCGTCGGCAAGCGGCATGAGGTCTTCGAGCACGCTGCGGAACACGCCCTGGACGGAGACTGTGCCCGTTGGCACGCCGCTGGCCTCTTGCGCGCGGGCGAGGGTGAGGAGTTGTTCGAGCAGCCCGCGGCTGCGCTCGATGCCCTGGCGCAGCGTGCCGAGCCGCGCCTGCGCGTCGGGAGACATCGCGGCCTGCCCGAGCCGCTCGGCCTGCAGCGACAGTGCGGACAGGGGCGTGCGCAGTTCGTGCGCGGCATCGGCGACAAAGCGGTGCTGGGCGTCCATCGACTGCTGCACGCGTGCAAGCAGGCGATTGATGGCCACCACGAACGGGCGCACCTCGTCGGGCACGGCTTCGGGCGCGATGGCGTGCAGTTGCCGCTCGTCCCGTTGGTCCACCTCATGCGCGAGCCGCTTGATGGGCGCGAACATCTTGCGCAACACGTGGGCCACAGCCAGCAGCAGGATCGGCACGAGAATCAAAAACGGCATCAACGTGCGCAGCGCGCTGTCGCGGGCGGTTTCGTCGCGCACGGCGGTTTCCTGCGCCACGGCGATGCGCTGGCCGTTAGTGAGCGTGCGGACCCACACGCGGTAGTCTCGCTTGCCGAGGCGCGCGGTCTGCATGCCATCGGCGAGCACGGGCATGTCGGCGGCGGCAGCACCGCCAGCCGGCGGCAACACCTTGACGATCACGCGCGCTTCCTTGTCCGAGACCTTGGGCGCGTCGGCCGGGTTGCCCGGCGCGGGCAGATGCTCGGGGTCGAACATCGCCCCGACCTGGCGCAAGACGTCATCCTGCAACGCATACGCTTCGCGGAAAGCCGAGGCAAACGCAAAGCCGCCGGCCAGCACGGCCACCGCCACGATGATCATCGACAGCCACACTGACAGCCGTCGCTGCACGGATGCAGCCGAGGGCGCGGCTGCCGTCACTGCCCCTTGGGCACCATCCATCCGACTCCCCTGACGTTCTTGATGGCCTGCGCGCCGAGCTTCTTGCGCAAGGCGTGGATGAGAAATTCGACGGCGTTGCTCGCCACCTCGTGGCCCCAGCCGTAGATGCGCTCTTCCAGCTCCGTTCGAGAAAGGATGGCGCCGGGGCGCAGCATGAGCGCTTGCAGCAATGCAAATTCGCGCGCGGACAGGCGCACCGGTTCGCCATCGCCCATGCGCGCTTCGTGCGCGGCCGGGTCCAGCGTGAGCACACCGTTGGTCAGCACGGGGTTGGCTGCCCCGCCCTTTCTGCGCAGGACGGCGCGCATGCGGGCGAGCAGTTCGACCATCTCGAACGGCTTGAGGATGTAGTCGTCGGCGCCGCCGTCGAGCCCGCGGACACGCTCGTCCACTGCATCACGCGCGGTCAGGATCAGCACGGGGACCGGGTTGTCGCGGGCGCGCAGGCTGCCGAGCACCGCGTGGCCGTCCTTTCCTGGCAGGCCCAGATCGAGCAGCAGCAGGTCGTAGTGCTGATGCGCCGCCACGTCCAACGCCGTCTGACCGTTGCGCACCCAGTCGACCGCATAGGCGGCGTCCTGCAGCGCGGCTTGCACGGCCGCGCCGATCATCGGATCGTCTTCAACGAGGAGAACGCGCATTCAGTGTCGGATAAACGGTCAGGCCGATTGCAGCGCACCACGCCGCGTCTGCCAACTCGTCAAGGCGATGGTGACGAGCAGGATCGCCAGCAACACGGCAGATGCGCCCGCGGTGCCGAGGTTCAGCCCGCCGGCGCTGACGGGTTTGGTCAGCAGGTCTCCGCCCGTGGCGCCTAGCGGTCGCGTCAGCACAAAGGCTATCCAGAACAGCGCCACGCGCGAAATGCCGGTCAGATAATACGCCGCCACAATCAGCGCGATCGCCCCTGCAATCAGCAGCGCGCCGCCTGCAAAACCGAGCCCCGACGAATCGGCCAGGAAATCGCCCAGTGCCGTGCCCAGCGTGTTGGACACGAGGATGGCGCCCCAGTAGAGCAGCTCTTGCCCGCTGCTGCGCACGTGCGTGACCGACAACGATTTCTGCGTCACCTTCCAGTAGATGAGCACGGCGCAGAGCAGGCTGGCGAGGATGGCGGCGCCCGTGGCATAGCCCAGGCCCAGCGTGCGGTCCATGAAGTCCGACAGCGTGGTGCCGGCCGTGCTGGTGGCGAGGATCACCGCCCAGTACAACAGCGGGTGATACGTCTTGCTGCGCAGCTGTGCGCCCAGCGTGACGAGAAAGACACCGATCAGCAGCACCGAGCTGGCGGCGTAGCCGATCTTGAGCGTCATCGACAGCAGATCGCCCGCCGTTTCGCCCAGCGTGGTGGCGCTGATCTTCATGATCCAGAACGCCAGCGTGATTTCAGGCAGCTTGCTGCGCGATGCGGCGGGGGTGTGCGTGGGTGTGGAGACGGTCATGCGGATCCTCCAGAAAGTTGGGGGAGTTTCCGCATCAGTCTGCCGAGGCAGACTTAGATGACCCATAGCCGCCCGGTGGCCAATGCCTTACTGCGCCAGCCGCCGCAACTTCCATTCGCCGCTGGGCTGCTTGCACAGCCACGCCGTCCACTGCTCCTTGCTGCTGCCGCGCGTCAGTTCGCTCTGCAGACGGCGGCACGGCTGGCCGGCGTCGGTCTTGGATTCCAGCGGCGTGATGGTCGCGTCGACGGCAGGTTGCTTGCCTGTGGCGGGCGAGGTCCATTGCGTGGGCGTGTTGTCGGCGGTGCTCTTCAGCACATCGCCGATGGCCTTGGTGAACGACTTCAACTCCGTCGGGCTCATCGAGCCGATGATCGTGCTGGCCAGCACGTTGCGGAAATAGGCGAACGACGGCGTGGCGGCAGCAAACAGCGCGGCGCCCGCAAAAGCGAGCGCAAGACGGCGGCGATGCGACATGGGTCCCCCAGGATGTGACGAAAAGGAGTCTTCATCCTAGACCATGCCGCGCCGGCCTGGGGTGTCGCGGTGTGCTCATCTGCGCCATCCACCTTGTTGCACCCACCGGCCGATGGACGGCGGAAGAGATGGAAGCGAAGCTCGGCCCCGCGCTGCTGCAATGCGCACGGGCCATCAGTACGTCGGTGCGGGCGCTGGGGTGATGCCGCATCTGCGCGGGCAGCCAAAGCCCGGCACAATGCACGCTCCCTCGCCTTCTTACGCACTGTCATGACGCTCCCGTCGATCAACGATTACCCGCTCGTCTCCACCGACAAGCTCCGCTACGGCGACACCGACCGCCAGGGCCACATCAACAACGCCGTCTTCGCCACGTACCTGGAGACAGGCCGCGTGGAAATGCTCTTCACGCCCGACAACCCGCTGGCCGCGCCCGGCTGCGAGTTCGTTATCGCGCAGCTTGTGCTCGACTTCCGCAACGAAATTCTCTGGCCGGGTTCGGTGCAGATCGGCACGCGTGTGGCGAGCGTCGGGCGCAGTTCGGTCAAGCTCGAGCAGGCCATCTTCCAGAACGGCCAATGCGCCGCGACATCGCAATCGGTGATCGTGCAGATCGACGTGGCGACGCGCCAGTCGTCTCCGATTACCGACAGCGCCCGTCAGCGCCTGGCTGCGCTCACCGGCGCCCCTGCCGGCGCAGAAGCGGAGTGATGCGCGCTGTACGCAAACGAACGCCCTCGAAAAATTTTTAACTTTGCTTGCACTTGCGCCCCATGGCGGGAGCAAGATGACTCTCCCGTTCAATCACGCGGAGGTGACCATGGGACTGTTGGATGAAGTGGGCAAGATCGCCGGCGCCGTCGCCGCCGTTGAAGCCGCCGAGAAAGTCGATCCGGATGCCGGCCTGCTGACCAAGGCCGTCGCCGCCGTCGCCGGTTTCAAGGGCGCGGGCGCGCTGGAAGAGATGATCGAGAAGAAGGACGAAGCCAAGGCCGAAGGC
The DNA here is from genome assembly GCF_958439105.1 of Ralstonia flatus. Classification (NCBI taxonomy): domain Bacteria; kingdom Pseudomonadati; phylum Pseudomonadota; class Betaproteobacteria; order Burkholderiales; family Burkholderiaceae; genus Ralstonia; species Ralstonia flatus. Next base: position 173,247 of record NZ_CAUDLI010000006.1, read on the forward strand.
GCCGAGGCCGCTCCGGAAGATGGAGCTGCGCCGCAGGCTTGATTGCTTGCAGGCTCAAAAGGATTTAGGGGGCCCCGCCGGTTGGCGGGGTTTTTGTTTTTTCTACAGCGTTGACGAATCAGGAAAACACGGCGAGTCCGTGCTTCTGCACCAGCTGCAGGAGGCGTGCAGCCATGCCGCTAGGTTTTTTGTCACCTTGCTCCCACTGCCGCACTGTCGAAGCAGTGGTGTTCAGGTATGCAGCGAACACGCTTTGGCTGACGTTCACAGATTTACGGATGCGCGCGATTGCCTTTGCATCGAATTCCGGCACAGGCTCTATGCACAGGTCGTCGTACTCGCGCATGGTTTTCTTGTCGATGAGCTTGGCGCGATACAGGTCCGAGGCTAGGCTGTGAATGGCCTCAGATGCGTCGCTCTTGAATCGTGTCTTAGTCATTGCAAATTTCCACCAGCGCTTGTAGTTCGACCAGCGAGTCAATCTCTGTGTCTCGCAGTTTGCCCAAATTTGCGGCAGCTTTTCGGAAGTCCTTCAGTTCACGGTCATTGATGTTCTCTCGGTCGCTCTTGGCGAACAGAAAGACAAAGAACCAACAGTGGCCAATCTTGTTCACCACGATGCCGCGTCTGCGGTTCTGGTCCAAGCGCTTCTTCCATACGTTGCCACCAAGATCGTCGCCCATGCCCAGCGTCAACTGCTTGGCCGCCCGGCACAGTTCCACGTCGGCAATACCTGCAGCTTTCGCCGCCTTGTTGAACCACTTGGTTTTGAATATGCGCGGTGAGAGGGGCTTCATGCTGCTTTCGTAAGGGCTAAATATACCACTGGGTGGTATAGATTGTGGTGGTTCGTCAATGGGGGGAAGCGCACAAACTTAGCGAGCAATGCGAGTCATCGCTATCGGAATTGGCTGCAATTCATGGCACAGCGCTCTTTGGAGAAGACGGTGACCATATAATCCCCACCGTCACCGCACCAACGGTGACTGGGTTTAGCAGCCCACCCCTTTTTCCCAGACGGACAGCCGCCTTTCGCGCGGCATTTTTGTGTCCGGTGCTTGTGCACGCCTATGTGTTTCATGGCGGGCCGGGCGGTGAGACCTTCGGGTCTGCCGGTAGCTGGGATAGGGCCGGTCTGCTAACGCCGTCGTCAGGCCCGCCACCCTCGTTTAGCAGCGAGCGGCGAGCCTCCATCAACCTATCCCCGGAGGCCACATGGCTACCGCACTCAGCGGGCATCGCCCCGCGTCTTACCCTTCCCCACCGCCTTGGCGCTGCAGGCTTCCCACGCAATCGGGAGGTGCCGCATGTCTTTGACCAACAACCGCCTCTACCTGAACGGTGCGATCTCGGCGCGCGCGTTTCTGTGCCGCACGCGCTCCGACATGCAGACCCATGGCCAGCGGCGGCTGGGCATGCTGCGCGAGCAGCTCACGTACTTCTCGGAACACGCGTATCCGCAGGCCTTCGTGAAGGGCTTTATCGATGCCATCGACGCGTATCTGTCGATGTCGCTCGGGGGGAGCGACGTGGACCCGCGCACGTGGGAGGTGTTGGCCGCCATCGAGCGACGGCAGATCACCGCCGCATAACAACAGATGGACGTATCCCCGGGGCGGGCCGGGGATGCCAGGTAGGCAGCCGATCGCAGATCAAGCCGCGCGCTTGCGCTCCAGCGCGCTCTGCCGCGTAGAAAATCCGTCTCGAATACATTGCGCCAGCGCTTGTGTTGCCTGGCTCGCGCCTTGCGCCGGCAACAGCAGGCTGATCGCAAACATCGGCAGTTCGGGCAGGCCGGCTTCGGGCCCGAGGATGTCGAGGTCCGCCGGCACCGTCGGCGTCAGCCATGCCGTGACGGCCAGCCCGGTGCGGACCGTGGCGGTGGTCGCTTCAATGTTGCCGCTCTCGAACACCGTGCGCCATTCGATGCCGTGCTCGCCCAGCGCCTTGAGCACGCGGGCGCGGAAGGCGCAGCTTTCATCCACCATCGACAGCGGCAGGGGGCGCTTCGCATGCACGTTGCCGCCGCGCGGGCCCACCCACACCAGCCGCTCCACGCACAGGCATTCGCCCGTGGCTTCATCCACCGGCGCTTCGACCACGGCGACGTCCAGCTCGCCGCGCGCAATGCCCTCCGCCAGCTCGGGTGAGGTGCCGCAGACGATGGTCAATTCCACCGACGGCCACGCTTCGGTAAACGCCTTGAAAATCGGCGGGAAAACGGTGCCGACCAGGTCGTAAGGCACGCCAAGGCGCACCGGCCCCTGCAGCGGGCGCGCCGCCATGTCGGCCCAGATTTCGTCGTTGAGGGCGAGCAGGCGTTTGGCGCGGCCGAGGAACCGTTCACCCGCGTGGGTGAGTTCGAGCCGCCGGCCGTCGCGCTCGAACAGGCGGCATTCGAAGGCGTCTTCGAGCCGCTTGATCTGCTGGCTGATGGCGCCCTGCGTGAGGTGCAGCGCGTTGGCCGCCACCGTCATGCTGGCGTTTTCCGCCACGGCAATGAAGGTGCGGACGAGGGTGATGTCGAGGTTCTTGGCCATCGCTGCATTCTAGAAGCTAATGCTTGGCGGCTAAAACCTCATCGCTGCTAATGACTTCTCAGCGTACGAGCAGCTTCATCATCGTCTCGAACGTCTTGCCGTACGGCGCGCGGAACAGGCCCAGCCCGTTCAGCCGGGCCTGCTTGAACACCGGCTTCATCTTCGAGAACCGCTCGAACCCGTGGATGCCGTGGTACGCGCCCATGCCGCTGGCGCCCACGCCGCCAAAAGGCAGGTCGTCCTGCGCCACGTGCAGCAGGGTTTCGTTGATGCAGACGCCGCCGGCGATGGTGCTGCTCATTACGCGGTCGATGGTGCTGTTGCTGCGCTCGAACACATACAGCGCCAGCGGGCGTGGGCGCGCGTTGATGTAGTCGATGGCCTCGTCCAGCGTGCGATACGGCACCAACGGCAGCAGCGGGCCGAAGATTTCTTCCTGCATGACGCGCATGTCGTCGGTGCCGCCGGTGATGAGCGCGGGCGGGAACAGGCGCGTGGCGTCGTTGGGCGCAACGTTGGTGAGCGGCAGCACCTGCGCGCCCTGCTCGCGGGCCTCGTCGGCCAGGCTGGCCATGCGCTGGAAGTGGCGCGGGCTGATGAGCGTCGTGTAATCGCGGTTACGCGCCATGTCGGGGTACATCTTGCCGACCAGCTTGCGTGCGGAATCAATGAAGCGCTGTTCGGTGCCCGCGGGCAGCAGCACGTAGTCGGGCGCCACGCAGGTCTGGCCGGCGTTGAGCAGCTTGCCCACCAGCGTGCGCTCCACCGCGCGGTCAAAGTCCGCATCCGGCCCGATCAGCGTGGGCGATTTGCCGCCCAACTCCAGCGTCACGGGCGTGAGGTTGTCGGCGGCCGCGCGCATGACGTGATGGCCGACGTTGGTGGAGCCGGTGAACAGCAGGTGGTCGAACGGCAGCCGCGAGAAGGCCTCGGCCACCGCCGCATCGCCATTGATGACGCGCACTTCATCGGCGGCAAAACTGCGCTCGACCAGGTCGGCAAACAGGGCGGAAAAGCGCGGCGTGTATTCCGAGAGCTTGACCATCGCCCGGTTGCCCGCGGCCAGTGCGGAGACCAGCGGCCCGATGGTCAGATAGATCGGGTAGTTCCACGGCACGACGATGCCCGCCACGCCCAGCGGCTGCGGAATCAGCCGCGTGCTGGCCGGCCGGAACCACAGGCTCACGCCGCGTCGCTGCACGCGCATCCAGCGCTTGCCGTGCGACAGCGCGTGCTTGATGCCGTCCACGCTCGGGAAGATCTCCAGCAACTCGGTTTCCTGCCGCGAGCGGTTGCCGAAGTCTGCGCTGACCGCCTGGGCGATGGCCTCGCGGTTGTCCATGACAAGGCGCTTGAGGCGCATCAGACGATCGCGGCGCACGGGCCAGGTGGGCAGCATGTCGGCCTGGTGGGCGGCGCGCATGGCCTCGAAGGTCTGCTGCATGCGCAGCATATGCGGGGCGGGCAGGTCGGCAGGCTGCATCGGGGGCTCCTGGCAGGGTGGGCGGATCGGTGCAATTGCAAAGCAGTATGGTCGCCACGCGCGCGTGCGACGGGCTGATACGCGCCTGCCGTGTGCCGCATGCCAGGCTTGCCTGGGCCCGCGCAACCGTGTGCCAGCGCGGAATTGCTGCATCGCGACATCCCGCCATCGCTACCCAGACAAGGGTTTGGGGGCGGCGGCACGCCGGTTTGCTGCGTGACATCGAACGATGCCTCTAATGCGGGTAAGCCCGGCCGTTTGAAACAACCCATGGCGCCTAGGATGTGAGTTCGTGACCGGCAAACAGCCGGCGGCGTCGCTCGCCCAATAAAAAACCCATCCGGAGACATCCATGGCCACCGATTTGCCCACCTCGGCCCTCACCTTCGATTACGTCATCGTCGGCGCCGGTTCCGCCGGTTGCGCGCTCGCCAGCCGGTTGACCGAAGACCCGGACGTGACCGTCGCGCTGCTCGAAGCCGGCCCGCACGATCATCACCTGTCAGTCTGGGTGCCGGCCGGGTGCGCGGCGTCGCTGCCGTTCAAGAACAAGCGCAACTATGGATTTCAGACCGTGCCGCAAGCCGGGCTGGGCGGCCGCCAGGGCTATCAGCCGCGCGGGCGGGGGTTGGGCGGCAGTTCGTCGCTCAACGCGATGATCTACATCCGCGGCACGCCGAGCGACTACAACCACTGGGCGGCGCTGGGCTGCACCGGCTGGAGCTGGAGCGACGTGCTGCCCTACTTCAAGCGCTCCGAAGGCAACGAGCGTTTTGCCGGTCGCGACGACGACGCGCTGCACGGCGGCACCGGCCCGCTGCACGTGAGCGACCTGCGCACCGGCAACCCCATCGCACAACGCTTTGTGGAGGCCGGCGTGGCCGCAGGCTACCGGCGCAACAACGATTTCAACGGCCCCGAGCAGGAAGGCGTCGGCCCGTACCAGGTCACGCAATACAACGGCGAGCGCTGGAACGCCGCGCGCGCCTACCTGCACGGCGGCGACAAGGCCGACGCCACGCTCAGCCGCAACCGCCGCCAGCTGACGGTGATGCCCGATACGCAGGCCCTGCGCATCGTCTTTGAAGGCAAGCGCGCGGCAGGCGTGGTGGTGGAGCGTGCGGGCCGCACAGAAACGCTGCGCGCGCGCCGCGAGGTGATCGTCTCATCGGGCGCGTTCGGCTCGCCGCAATTGCTGATGGCTTCTGGCGTGGGCCCGGCGGAGCATCTGCGCTCGCTCGGCATTCCGGTCGTGCAGGACCTGCCCGGCGTCGGCCAGAACCTGCAGGATCATCTCGACATCATCCTGCACAAGAAAGTCTTCAACCTGGATCTGATCGGCTATTCCGCACGCGGCAGCGCGCATATGCTGGGCCAGATCCTGCGCTACCGGCGCGAGCGTCGCGGCATGCTGGCGACCAACTTTGCCGAAGCCGGCGGCTTCATCAAGAGCCGGCCCGATCTGGCCGATCCCGATCTGCAACTGCACTTCGTGGTCGCCATGGCCGACAACCACAACCGCACGTTCAACTACGGCCACGGCTATTCGTGCCACGTCTGCGTGCTGCGCCCGAAGAGCCGCGGCGAAGTGCGCCTGGCCTCCGCCGACACGCGCGACGCCCCGCTGATCGATCCCAAGTTCCTTTCCGACCCCGACGACATGGCCGGCATGCTCGCCGGCTTCCGCGCCGTGAAGAGCATCTTCGCGCAGCGCCCGCTGGCCGACCTGGGCGGGCGTGAGCTGTATTCCGGAAACATCCGCGGCGACGGCTCCGACGACGAAGCCGTGCGCGCCCTCATCCGCCAGCACGCCGACACCATCTACCACCCCGTCGGCACCTGCAAGATGGGCAGCACCGACGATGGCATGGCCGTGGTCGACCCCGAACTGCGCGTGCGCGGCCTGACAGGCCTGCGCGTGATCGACGGCTCGGTCATGCCGACGCTCATCGGCGGCAACACCAACGCCCCAATCATCATGATTGCCGAGCGCGCCGCGGACCTAATGCGCCAAGGCGGCCGCCCGACGCTGAATGTGGTGAGCAGCATCCCCGCACAAGCCACGCCCGCTGAGGTGCACTGAGCAACAAGACAGATCTCGGCGCCAACTCGCGCACACCGATGGTGTGGCCGTTTGATGCCCTAGATGGCGCCTTGAATTTCTGTGAGCGGGCGGAAAAAGGAAGGAGGCCTGTCTGAGCGCAGCGAGTTTGCCTCCTTCCCCGCACGGTCACATAAATTCAAGGGGAAGTCGCCATCTCGGGCGCGCCTTTCTTTGCTTACTTTCTTTGGGCAAGACCAAAGAAAGTGAGTCAGCCCCGGCAGGGGATGAAACAAGGGATGCCCCAACAACATCAACGAGCACCCCGAAGCAAATCAGACATCAGTTCCCAGCACTATCCGTTGGCGTATTAAACGAATCCCGCAACAAATAGCTCATCGGCACCTCCAGATTCACCCCATTCGGCGGAATCGGCTGCTGGAACCACTTCTTGTAGAGCTTCGGCACCTCGCCGTCGACAATCAGCCGCGTCATCGACTGGTCGATCAGCTTCTTGAACTCCGGGTCCTGCTTGCTCAGCATGATCGCGTACGACGACACCAACTGCGTCTTGCCCGCCAGGCGGTAGTCAGCCGGGTTCTTGGCCGTGGCGCGCATGCCCGAGAGCAGGATGTCGTCGCCCGCAAACGCATTGGCGCGGCCATCGGCCAGCATCGCAAACGCGCTGCGCAGGTCATTGGCATCCACCACCTGCATCGTCATGCCCGTTTCGTTGAGCTTGCGTGCGAGGTCGGCGTTGGTCGAGCCGCGCGCGGCCACCACCGTCTTGCCGTTCAGGTCTTCCCATTGCTGGATCGGCGAGTTGGCCTTCACCAGCATGCGGCCCTTGGTGATGTAGTGCGGGATCGTGAAAGCCACCTTCTGCCGGCGCTCCGGCGAATTGTTCGTCGAGCCGCACTCGAGATCGGCCTTGCCCGTGGCGATCACGTCCAGGCGGTTGGCGGCCGTGACGGGCACGTACTGCACCTTCAGGTCGGGGCGCTTGAGCGACGTGCGCAGCGAGTCGATCAGCCGCGCGCAGATGTCGATGGCGTAGCCGACCGGCTTGGTGCCATCGAGATACGAAAAGGGAATGGAGTCTTCCCGATACCCCACATGCACCGTGCCGGAGTCGCGGATGCGATCGAGCGTCGGGGTGGCGGCAGCAACGTCGGGTGAGAACAATGTGGCGGAAACAGCGGCGGGAACGGCAAGCGCGGCCAGCAGCCACGTGCGCGCGGGGAACGACATCGTCAAAGGTCCTGGGAGAGGGTTAGGGCTCTAGTGGCATGACTGGCTGCGCTGTTGCCCTGTCGGCGCAGCTCTGGCGTGCGCGCCGTCACTCCCCCCGGGAATGCCAAAACGTGAAGCAATGTCACGCGCCGCCATGGGCGCGCATTATGCGCTGATTGCGGGTATACCCTCAAGCACCTCTTCGGTGCATGGATAAACGGCCGGACGTCGGTCCGTGGTGAAGAGCGTTCGGCGAAAGCGTGTGCTCACATGCGGGCGCATTCGCGGGGTGGTGTTACACGGGCCACGCGCGCTGCAGCACCGCGCCAAGTTCTTGCGCATGCCCATCGAGCGTGCCGAACACCCGGCCATGCTGATGATGGAAGCGGCTGGCGATAAAGCGCTCGGCGTCGTCGGGGTGGGCGTGGGCCAGCATCAGCGCCGCCTGCGCCGTGAGCGCCAGCCCCTGCGCGATGCGGCGCGCGGAGGTTTCCTGGATGTCGCCCGGCTGATGCAGCATCGCCTGCAGCGCAGCCAGCTCCGCCCGCACGGCACGGTGGCCCTGGGCGCGCTCGCCAATGTCGTGCACCAGGCGCAGCGCGTCGTCCGGCGTGCGGCCGATGGCGCGCAGCACGTCCAGGCACATCACGTTGCCCGAGCCTTCCCAGATGGAATTGACGGGCGCCTCGCGGTACAGGCGTGCCATCGGGCCTTCTTCCACATAGCCGTTGCCGCCCCAGACTTCCATCGCCTCGCCGGTCGCTTCGATGGTGCGCTTGCAGACCCAGAACTTGGCGGCGGGCGTGACGATGCGTTTCCACGCCGCGGCCAGCGGATCGACATCGGCACGCTCGAACGCATTGCCCAGTTCCATCATCAGCAAGGTCGCGGCTTGCGATTCCAGGGCCAGATCGGCCAGCACGTTGCGCATCAGCGGTTGGTCGGCCAGCAGGCGGCCGAATGCCATGCGATGGCGCGCGTGGTGCAGCGCCTGCATCAGCGCGTGGCGCAGGATGGCCGCGCTGCCGATCACGCAATCGAGCCGCGTGTGCGTCGCCATCTCGATGATGGTCGGAATGCCGCGCCCTTCCTCGCCGATGAGGATGCCCTCGGCGCCGCGAAACTCCACTTCGCTGCTCGCGTTCGAGCGGTTGCCGAGCTTGTCTTTCAGGCGCTGGATCTGGATCGGGTTCTTGCTGCCGTCATCGCGAAAGCGCGGCACGAAGAAGCACGACAGCGGGCCGTCTTCTGCACCCATGCGCGCGACCACCAGGTGCGCATCGCACATCGGCGCAGAGAAGAACCACTTGTGGCCGGTGATGGCGTACGTTGCGCCACGGCCCTCGCCGCGCAAGGGCGTCGCCACCGTGGTGTTGCTGCGCACATCGGAGCCGCCCTGCTTTTCGGTCATGCCCATGCCGACGAGGATGGCGGTTTTCTGGCGCCACGGCAGATCGCGTGCGTCGTGTTCGCGGGCGTAGAGACGCGGCCCCAGGTCGGCAAACAGCGCGGTTTCGTTCTGCAGCACGGGAATGCTGGCGAACGTCATCGTCGCCGGGCACAGCGTGCCGGATTCGATCTGTGCCTGCATGAAATAACCGGCGGTGCGCGCGGCCCAGGCGCCCGGGCGCGGGTCGGCAAACGGCAGGGCCTGCAGCCCCTGGCTGCGCATCAGGCCGAGCAGCGCGTGCCAGGCCGGGTCGAAGCGGATGGCGTCGATGCGCTCGCCGGTGCGGCTGTGGGTGTGGAGTTCGGGGTGATACGTGTTGGCCTCCGCGGCCCACTGCAGCGTCTCGGGTGCGCCGAGCTGGTCACCGAAGGCTTGCAGCGCGCTGGCGTTCCAGCCGCCGCCCAGGCGTTCGAGCGCGCCTTGCAGCGTGGTGTCGGACGTGAAGGGGTTGAAGCCGGTCAGGTCCGGGACCTGGTTGAAGACGCGGTGGGTGGCCTCTGTGGGCATTGGGAGTCTCCTGGCGTGGCGCTTTTGGGTGTGTGGGCCATGGTAGACCACCGGGGGGCGGGCTGGGTGGAGGGGGATTTCTATACGAGCTGGATTGGGGCGGTGGGTTTTTGACTTGGTGGTTCATCTGTGTTTCGTACCCTGCCGGGGCTGAAACAAGGGATGCACCACAAGCAAAAAAAAACCACATCAAGAAGCGACCGGCTTCTCCCCCGTCAACAAGTAATGCATCAACTCCCGCACCGGCCGGATCGCCTCCCCGAACGGCAGCTTCCCCGCCCCGCGGAAAAACAATCCGCGCTCCACGTCCCCCCGCAGCGCCTGCGCCAGCTTCAGGTCAATGCAGAACTGCCCCACCTTGCCGATGCCATCCCGCAGCCCGCACGTCTGCAGGCAATCGAACCCCTGCAGGCAATCCCGCACCTTGGCTTTCGCCTGCAGCGCGCTTTCGCGTGACAGATAACGCGACAGCCAAGGCGTCATCACGGCCCGCGCGGGCAGCCCGGCCACGCTGACAAACTCGCTGATATCGCCTTGCTCCGCACCCGTCAGCACCCGCTTGAAGCGCACGTGCGCATCGCCCTCTTCCGTCACCGCAAACGCCGTGCCGAGCTGCACCGCAGCGGCGCCCTTGTCGAGCCAGTGCTTCACCTTGGCATGCGAATCGATACCGCCCGCCAGGATGATCGGAATCTGTTCCGCCGCCAGCCCCAGCTTGATGAACAACTCCCGGCATTCGTCCAGCACGCGTGCAAACGAGAACCGCTCGTCGCGCAAATCTTCAATACGCGCCGCGCCCAGATGGCCGCCCGCATGCGTGGGGTGCTCGATCACCACCGCGTCCGGCAGCCGCGCCTTTTTCATCCACCGTTTAAGCACGACGCCCACGCCGCGCGAGTCGGAAAGAATCGGGATGAGCGCCACCTTCGGATGCTCCGCCGTCATCTCCGGCAGATCGAGCGGCAGGCCCGCACCCATGACGATCGCATCGGCGCCGCTCTCGCACGCCTGACGCACCAGCGCCGGGTGTGATTCCACCGCCTTCATCACGTTCACGGCGATCATGCCGTTGCCCTGGCTGCCTTCACGCGCGGCGCGAATCTCGCGGTCCAGCGCGACGAGGTTGGCGGCGTTGATGGCGTCCTTGTCGCGCGATTTCTCGGTGGCGGCGACGAGGTCTGCGTGGTGATGCCGCAAGTCGATGCTGGCGATGGTGCCGACGCCGCCCTCGCGCGCCACGGCGCCGGCCAGGCGGTGCGCCGAAATACCCACGCCCATCCCGCCCTGCACGATGGGTACGAGGCTGCGCCCCGCGAGTGTGAACCGACGCTCCAGCATGACAACTCCCAGCGGCCGTGCCGCAATGCAATAGAAAAGGGATTGAGCGTCGCATAGGTGAAACGCGGCGGGGTTGCGCAAGATCAAGGCGAGCCCCGCCGGTGCGTGCCGCCGCACATTGCGCGGCGGTTTGGACTGAAATGACCCGCCGACCGTCACCTCACTGGTTTTCGTGCTGGCAACGCCGGCGGCCCTGTGCTTAAATTCAGCCTCGTTGGATGAAACAGGGGTGCCGTACGGATGGGCCGTGCGGCTGAGAGAGTCCCTTCGCACCCGATCCGGTTCGTACCGGCGTGGGAAGTTTCAGAACACCGCGTAGTCTCTGGCAGCCCACCCCTCAGTTCTTCGGGTCACGCCACCTCTCCCGGTTTCGTCCACTGCCTGCACCACCAGGCCACAGAATCAAGGACGAGACCATGCCCCAAGCCAAAAACGCCCCCGCCGCATCGTTCGACTCGCTGCAGTCCGAGCTCGACCAGAAGTTCGCCTATCCGGCCTCCAGCAAGACCTACATCGTCGGCAGCCGCCCGGACATCCGCGTGCCGATGCGCACCATCAAGCAGACCGCCACGCGCACCGACAAGGGCGAGATGCTGAACCCGCCGGTGCCGGTGTACGACACCTCGGGCCCGTACTCCGACCCCGATGTGCACATCGACCTGAAGGCCGGTCTGGCCCCGCTGCGCGCCAAGTGGATCGACGAGCGCGGCGATACGGAAATCCTCTCGGGCCTGTCGTCCGAATACGGCCAGACGCGCGCCAACGACCCGGCCACGGCGCACCTGCGCTTCTCGCACATCTCCAAGCCGCGCCGCGCCAAGGCCGGCGCCAACGTGAGCCAGATGCACTACGCGCGTCGCGGCATCATCACGCCGGAAATGGAGTACGTCGCGCTGCGCGAATCGCTGAACCTGCAGGCGCTGCAAGACAAGCCCGAGTACCGCCAGCTGCTCAAGCAGCATCCGGGCTTCTCGTACGGCGCGAACCTGCCGCAGCGCCCGGAAGACATCACGCCGGAATTCGTGCGTGCCGAAGTCGCCGCTGGCCGCGCAATCATCCCCGCCAACATCAACCACACCGAGCTGGAGCCGATGGCCATCGGCCGCAACTTCCGCGTGAAGATCAACGGCAACCTCGGCAACTCGGCGGTGACGTCGTCGCTGGCAGAGGAAGTGGAAAAGATGGTGTGGGCGATCCGCTGGGGTGCCGACACGATCATGGACTTGTCCACCGGCAAGCACATTCACGAAACGCGTGAATGGATCCTGCGCAACTCGCCGGTGCCCATCGGCACGGTGCCCATCTACCAGGCGCTGGACAAGACCGGCGGCGTGGCTGAAGACCTGACGTGGGAGATGTTCCGCGACACGCTGATCGAGCAAGCCGAGCAGGGCGTGGACTACTTCACCATCCACGCCGGCGTGCTGCTGCGCTATGTGCCGCTCACGGCTGACCGCATCACCGGCATCGTCTCGCGCGGCGGCTCGATCATGGCCAAGTGGTGCCTGGCGCATCACAAGGAAAACTTCCTGTACACGCACTTCGACGAGATCTGCGAAATCATGAAGGCGTACGACGTGTCGTTCAGCCTGGGCGATGGCTTGCGCCCGGGTTGCATTGCCGACTCGAACGACGCCGCGCAATTCGGCGAGCTGCACACGCTGGGCGAACTGACCAAGAAGGCGTGGGAGCACGATGTGCAGGTCATGATCGAAGGCCCGGGCCACGTGCCGCTGCAGCGCGTGCAGGCCAACATGGACGAAGAGCTGAAGCACTGCTTCGAAGCTCCGTTCTACACCCTGGGCCCGCTGGTGACCGACATCGCCCCCGGCTACGACCACATCACCAGCGGCATCGGCGCAGCCAACATCGGCTGGTACGGCACCGCCATGCTGTGCTACGTCACGCCCAAGGAACACCTGGGCCTGCCCGACAAGGAAGACGTGCGCGAAGGCATCATCACCTACAAGATCGCCGCGCATGCAGCGGATCTTGCCAAGGGCTGGCCAGGCGCGCAGCTGCGTGACAACGCGCTGTCGAAGGCGCGCTTCGAGTTCCGCTGGGAAGACCAGTTCAACCTCGGTCTCGATCCGGAGAAGGCACGCGCCTTCCACGATGAAACGCTGCCGGCCGAGGGCGCCAAGATCGCGCACTTCTGTTCGATGTGCGGTCCGAAGTTCTGCTCGATGAAGATCACGCAGGAAGTGCGCGACTACGCGGCCACGCTCGACACCAGCGCTACTGCTGCCGTGAGCGGCATGGAAGAAAAGTCGATCGAGTTCCGCAAGAGCGGCAGCAAGATCTACAGCTAAGCCAAGCGGTGCAATGCCAACCTCGACTTCATTTGACGTAACGATCCTGGGCGGTGGCCTCGCTGGCCGCCTCTGTGCGTGGCAACTCGCGCAAACGGGGGTGCCGCCTGCGCGCATTGCCGTGGTGGAGCGCGGCCCGCGCGACGGCAGCGGTGCTGCGGCGTATGTGGCCGCGGCCATGCTGGCGCCGCTGGCCGAAGCCGCCGTGGCCGATCGTTTCGTCGTGGATTTGGGGTTGGCCAGCCTCGCGCTGTGGCGCAGCTGGTTGCCGAAGCTGCGCACGCCGGTTTTCTTCCAGGAGGCCGGCACGCTCGTCGTGTGGCATGCGGCGGATCGTGGAGAGGCATCGCTGTTTGCCAGCCACGTCCGCAATGCCGCGCCGCCCGAACGCGTGGCCGCCGATCTGCGCGCCGTGGATGCAGCGGGCATTGCGCAGTTGGAGCCGCTGCTCGCGCAACGCTTCACGCAGGGCCTGTATCTGGCGGGCGAAGGCCAGCTTGACCCGCGCGGCGTGCTGGATGCGCTGGCGACCGAGCTGGAAGCGCTCGGCGTGCAATTGCGCTGGAACACGGAGGTTGTCGATCCGAGCCCCGACGCGCTCGCCGCTGCCGGGCTGGGCGCGCGCCTCGTGCTCGATTGCCGCGGCCTCGGTGCCAAGCCGCAGTGGCCGCGCTTGCGCGGCCTGCGCGGCGAAGTGGCGCGCATCCATGCGCCGGACGTGTCGCTCACGCGGCCGGTGCGCATGCTGCATCCGCGCTACCCGCTGTACATCGCGCCCAAGCCGGGCAACGTGTACGTGATTGGCGCGACTGAGCTGGAATCCGACGACATGTCGCCGGCAAGCGTGCGCTCCACGCTGGAATTGCTGTCTGCGGCCTACGCCGTGCACCCCGCGTTTGGCGAGGCGCGCGTGCTCGAACTGAATACGCAGTGCCGGCCGACGCTGCCCGACCATCGCCCCGCGCTGCGCTGGGATGGCGCGGGCACGCTGTCGGTCAACGGCCTGTACCGGCACGGTTACATGATTGCGCCCGCCGTCACCCAAGCCGCTGTGGCGACTGCACGCGCGTTGCTGGACGGCCGCACCATCGATGCGGACGATTGCGAATGGCCCGGGCTGTTCGCTGAAGCCGCATCCCCCGAACCTGTTTTGTCATGACGCTGAACGTCACCCTCAACGACCTGTCGCTCGCGCTGCCAGCCGGCAGCACGCTGGCCGACGCCATTGGTGCTGCCACGCCGCAACTGCAGATCGCGCCGCCGTTTGCCGCATCCGTGAATGGCGATTTCGTGCCCAAGGCGCGCCATGCGCAGCACGCGCTCAAGACAGGCGACCGCATTGCACTCGTGCAGCCCGTCGTGGGCGGCTAGGAGTCTTCGATGACCACTACGAATCTGTCCGCCGTGGCTGACCCGCTGCGCCTCTACGACGAAACCTTCGCCTCGCGCCTGCTGCTCGGCACCGCGCGCTACCCGTCGCCGCAATCGCTGGAAGACGCGGTGCGCGTGTCCAACCCCGCCATGCTGACGGTGGCGCTGCGCCGCCAGAGCGCGGGCTCGCCCGAAGGCGGCGCGGGCTTCTGGAAGATGCTGCGCGAACTCGGCGTGCCCGTGCTGCCGAACACCGCCGGCTGCTATTCCGCCGACGAGGCTTACACGCTCGCGCAGATGTCGCGTGAAGTATTCGAGACGGACTGGATCAAGCTCGAAGTCATCGGCGACGACTACACGCTCCAGCCCGACACGCTCGCGCTGCCGGCTGCGGCCGAACGCCTCATCCGCGACGGCTTCAAGGTGCTGCCGTATTGCACCGAAGACCTCGTGCTGTGCCGCCGCCTGCTCGACGTCGGCTGCCAGGCGCTGATGCCGTGGGCCGCACCCATCGGCACCGGCCGCGGGCCCACCAACCCGTACGGCCTGCGCCTGCTGCGCGAGCGCCTGCCCAACGTACCGCTGATCGTCGATGCGGGCCTGGGTGTGCCGTCGCACGCGACGCAGGTGATGGAATGGGGCTACGACGCCGTGCTGCTCAACACCGCCGTCGCCCAAGCCGGCGATCCGGTGGCGATGGCGCAGGCGTTTGCGATGGCCACGCAGGCCGGTCGCCTTGCGCGGCTGTCGGGCCCGATGCCTGAGCGTGATGTCGCGCAGGCCAGCACGCCCGTCGTCGGCCTGCCGTTCTGGCATGCGGAAGAGAGAAGCGCATGAGCCTGTCAGCCTTGCGTTTTTCCGCCGCGTGGCCGGAAGCTGCAGCCGTTGCTGCGCAGATCGTCGATCGCCATACCGAAGCCTTCGGTCGCGCACCGCACGCCTGGAGCGTGACCGACCGCGCCGACGAAGCCACGAGCGCCGCCACGGTCCTGCTGACGACCGATACGGCGCAAGCCGAACGCGCTCGCTCTGCTGGCGCCGCTGTTGTGTTGACTGCAGTGGAAGGCGACCAGCGCATCGACACCGTGCACGATCGCCTCGGTATGTACCGCTTCACGTCTGCGGCACAAGGCGATGCATTCGATGCGCGCTTCGTCGCCATCTTCGGTGCGGCACTCGCGCTGGCGTTCGAACCGCGCGATGCGCTGTGCGTGGCGCGCGCGTGGATTGCCGAAGGCAATGCCGATGCCCTCGCTTGGCCCACGCAATTCGGTGCCTTGCCTCGCGTGCTGGAACCGGCGTTGCCGTGCCCCACCGCAGCGGATCTTGCCTTTGCGCCGTGCCCGACGCAGCTCGGTATCTACGCCGTCGTGCCGGATGCGGACTGGGTGGCACGCCTCGTCGCGCTCAAGGTGCCGACGGTGCAGTTGCGCTTCAAGTCGGACGACGCGCAGGCCGTGGTGGACCAGGTGCGCCGCGCAGAAGCCGCCGCACGCGGCAGCGCCACGCGCCTGTTCATCAATGACCACTGGCAAGTTGCGCTCGACGTGCATGCGCAAGTGCCATGCAGCGGCATCTACGGCATTCACCTCGGCCAGGAAGACATCGACGATGCCGACCTGGTGGCGATCCGCTCGGCTGGTTTGCGCCTTGGCATCAGCACGCACGGCTTTGCCGAAATGCTGCGTGTCGCACCGTTGAACCCGAGCTACCTCGCACTGGGCGCCGTGTTCGCCACGCCCACCAAGACCATGCCGACCGTGCCGCAGGGCCTCGGCCGCCTGTTCGCCTACGCGGCCGCCATGCGCACGCGCGTGCCGGCGCCGCCCTTGGTCGCCATCGGTGGCATCGACCTGGCAGCGATGCCGCGCGTGCTGGAATCGGGCGTGGGCTCCGTGGCGGTGGTGCGCGCCATCACCCAGGCGGCCGATGTGCCGGCTGCGGTGGACGCACTGCAAGCGACGTTCGCGACGCACGTGCGCGCGTAAGCATCGTCCGCCGCACGTCTGCGCGCTTGCGCCGCGCACCCGCGTTTTTGCTGACCTATCCTGTTCGTGCGCCGCTGCGGTTGTTGCCGCAGTGGCTTTCCAACACACGCTGCAGGAGACAAGACATGGCGGTCCAGCCCATTCCCGAGGGTTACCACAGCGTCACCCCGTACCTGAGCATCAAAGGCGCCGCGCGCGCCATCGACTTCTACAAGCAGGCCTTCGGCGCCACCGAGATCATGCGCATGAACGGGCCCAACGGCACCATCGCACACGCAGAAATCCGCATCGGCAATTCGCCCATCATGCTGTCAGACGAAGCGCCGGACACGATCTGCGCCAGCCCCGACACGCTGCAGAGCACGTCCGTCGGGCTGATGATCTACGTACCCAACGTCGACACCGTGTTTGCCAACGCGCTGAAGGCCGGCGGCACGGAAGTCCGCCCCGTGGTGGACCAGTTCTACGGCGACCGCTCCGGCACGCTCAAAGACCCGTTCGGCCACGTGTGGACCGTGTCCACGCATGTCGAAGATGTGGCGCCCGACGAGATGGCAAAACGCATGGAGAAGTGGACGAAGGAGCAGGCGGCGGCATCGGCTTGACATCGGCGGTGCAAAGAAAAAAAGCGCGGACGAGAGCCGCGCTTTTTTTTGTTCCTGCGTTCTCGACTAACTGCCGCGTCGAACATATCCCATCGTTGTTCATTACGTGCCGGCCTCAGGGGCGATGAAGTCAAAGAGTGTTGAGTCTCGTCGATTTCGTGCGCGCCGCTCCGACACTGGTGGATCTGTGTGCATTCGCATCTTCCACCCTGAGGTCCTGCACGATGACTATCCCTGAACAGGCTCTGCCCGAAACTACCGTCACCGCCCGCCGCCGCTCGTTCTACGGCATCAAGGTGACGGACATCACCCTGCCCGGCGACCTATGCCGCAAGGTCGTCTATCCCGCACCCCTGCCCGGCGTCATCATCTTCGTGCATGGCGTCAACTCCACCGGCGAATGGTTCGATGCCGCAGAGGAAGGCCTTTGCAAGGGGCTCAATGCCCGCCTGCAACGCAATGACGAACAAATGGCCTACCCCAAGGAGAGCGGCAAGCTGCGTCCCATGCGCTATACAGCCGAGCTGACGGAAGACGGCTATATACGCCGCGACCTCAAAGCCAACACCTTCATTGAACCGGGCAGCGGCACCAGCCCCGTCATCCGTTTCCGCTGGGGCTACAAAGCCAGCAGCGAAGACGTCGTCCAGGAAGATGGCACCGTCCGCAACGAGCTTGCCAGTGTGGGCGGCAATATTCTGCTCGACGAGAAAAACGCGTGGGGCGGCGGTCCGTTCGTCAATGGCGCCTCCGCTCTGCCGGATCTGTTCGGCAAGGGCACCGACAGCGAAGTCTTGGGCGGTCTGTTTGAACTTCAGCACCTGCAAACCAGCGACCGGCAAATCTACAGCGCGCCCACGCGCCACTACCAGGCCTTTGCCGCGTGGCGGTTAGCCAAGCTGGTCGCTCGCATCCGCGAGCTGCACCGCGACATCTTCGAACGCGATTGCCCCGTCACCGTCGTCTGCCATAGCCAGGGCAACATGGTGGGCTTGGCTTCCGCCTACTTCGGAGCTAACCATCCCGAGTTCAAATCATTGGGCGTAGCCGACACCTACGTCCTCGCCAACCCGCCTTACAGCCTGCGCGGTAGTCGCCTGGATAACTTCAGCCAATTTGACGGCGCAGGCCGCGTCACCTACGACGCGCGCGTTGCCGGCCTCAAGGGCTTCTTCGACATCGTGCGCCACTTCCAGGCCCGGGCCCAACACTACAGCCACCACGCCGTGGATCAGCTCGGATTCAACGCGTGCCCTCAGAATGGCGACACCCCGCGCACTGCCGTCCAGGACAGCGCTGACCACCAGACCCGGGGGCGCGTCTTCCTCTATTGCTGCCCGCACGACCGCGTCATCTCCGTTTCACCAGTCCAAGGCATGGGCTGGCTTGGCTTGAACGACAAGGATGTGCAAGCCACCGGGGCTCAGGGCATTCTGTTCCAACGCGTCTGGGCGCAAACCAAGCCGGGCACCCCGTACAAGGTTGGGGCAGAACCCGGCTACCGTTACCGCTATTGGCACGACACCATCGGCGCCACGCCGGCCGATGTGGGCAGCGGTTGGGATGACACCACCGGCACCTTCAAACCGCGGAACACCAAGCCCACCTTCTGGACGCCGTCCCCTGACACCGCGGGCGTTTCCTTCGCCAGGATCTGGGGCGATTCGCGCAAGAGCATTTGGGGCAAGCTGGTCGCCAGCGCTGCCGGCGTTCCGATCCAAGCCCTCATGTGGGGCGGCCAAGCCGTGAAAGGCGCCACCAACGTCAATGCCGACCCAGCGGATGACTGGGCCGTGCTGGTCAATGCCCCCAAGGTTCCCAGCGGCGGCATCGTGCCCCAAGCCGTCTACCTGCCGCACGGCGAGCCTCGACCCGGCGAGACCTCACATCCGGATGGCGTGCGCACCATCGGCCCCTTCAACGCGCACAAGGAATCCGCCAGCGATGCGCTGAACCGCAAGCGGAGCATCCCTGAAGGCCAGTTCGACCCCTACGCCGAGCAACGCAAGACCGGCCACGGCAATGCCGCCAGCGAAACCGCCATGCGCTACGACCAGAACGCGGGGGTGCGCCAGCGCGCGCGGCGCGAACTCTACAACGACGACGGCACCGCCAGGAAGGGCGCGCCCTTTGCGGAAGACGACGTCAAGAAGATGAACGCCGCACAACACCACACCTTGCGCGGCACCACGTTTGGGGCTTTCGAACAGCAAGAGCGCGCCGCCCTGATGAAGGACGGCGAAGACGCGCAAGCCACCAACCACTCCACCATCCTCACCAACGCCATGCATGCCGAACATGTGCTCGCCTATGACGTGGACGTGGGCCTGTGCCACTTCGATGAGTTGTTGATGAATCAGTTGCGGCGGATGGCGGATTGGCGGTGGTGTGAGCCAGAAAGGACTGATGAATATCCGGCGGGACGCGACCGCAAGAAAGACAGCGAGTTCACCTACTACAGCACGAAAGGAGCCCTCTATCAGGACGGCACGTTGGCCCACAACAAAAATCTCGCCGCCGCCAAGGGTGCCGTCAAGGCTATAGGCATTGACGACGCGCGTAATTCAGGGCGCCTCGATGCCCATCACATGTTGCCAGGCGGACCTCGCCACGCCTGAGGCGCGAGCATGCGCAATCCATTTCATTCGTTCCTTTATCGGCGTGCTGCTACCCGCGCGCTCGCCGCCGCCTGCCTGTTGCTTACTGCTTGTCAATCCGGAGTCCAGATGCCCACCAATAAAACCTACTATCGCCAGCCCATCGCCTGGCCGCGCATGCAAACGCAAGCACAACAAGGTGATCCCGCCCAAGCCCCCGCCGCTCTCCTGCTTGGCGTGCAATGGCTCAACCCGCTGATGTGGCGGGACTATCCGACCCAATGGAATCTGCTGTGGGCACAAGGGCTCGCACAGCCCAATGACGACGATCTGCAGGCGAAACGCTTCAAGCTGGGCGACGCGGTGGGTCAAGTGACCAATGGCGTGCCTCGCCGCCTGCGGCTGGAAGACCTGCCGCACGTGGAGCGAGATGAATTTGAGACGGCGTTGAGTGATTTGATTACCGCCCCGCTGCTCACCTTCAACGACTATTTGGAGAACCCGAACTACTTCTATTCCCTCAAGCGGGGTACCAGCCGCCCTAACTACTTCGACCCGAACGTGTTCTTTGGCTTGCCGCGCGAGTGGTTGAACACGCCAACCTACCTTGACGACACTCACCCCAGTACGGGCCAGAAAGACCTTCTTGAAGAGCAAAAGGCCATGGGCATGCCCGCGCCCAGCATCCTCGCCTACGACGCCGCCCATGCCGAAGAACGTATGCGCGACTACTGGGTCACCCTGCACAAAGACGACAGGGGTAGGACCGTGCGCGGTACGCGCGTCTTTCCAGAAATGATTATTGGCGAGCGCACCCTGTCACTGCAGGCAGTGCGGCGGCTGGTGTTTCACGAGATCGCAAGCGACGCCCAAGCCAAAAGCATGCTGCTTAACCCCGAAGGCAAGTTGCCCAACGTCACCGTGTCGGCAGGCGACACCAACGTCGGTTTCTACAACCTGCAAGACGCCCTCAAGTTCCTGGCGCAACACCCTGACAAGCTGGCGTGGGTATGGAACGTGGATGCACCTAACTATCCGATGGGCGAGCAGACCAACGAGAACACCGCCCTGTTGATCCTCGGCCACCCGAGCGCGGATTGGGGCTACACAGCACTGGCCTCGATCTACACCCCGCACCAGCACCAAGGCGCGATTGGAAACAAGGCCGCCAATCCCGGCGGCGCGTGGACCGGTCTCATGCAAGCCGTGCAAGCACAAGCCTCAGAACAGCACCCGGTCGAACGCGTCTACTACGACGTGCCAAAGCATGCCGACAATGTCACTTCCTTGATGCGGCCGTTGCGCGCCGCTATTCACCAGCAGTGGCCGGACCTCGACCAGATCGCCGACGTTTATAGCGTGGCGGAGCACATGGAGGGACCGGCGCGGGCAGCCAGCTTTGCCGTCAATGCCGCGTTTGCGGCGGCGTATGCCGACCAGAGCGGCAAGAGTGCCGTGGTCACCAGCGTGGCGGATTCCACCGACAGCTGGGCAGTGCTGATCGGGCCGCCGCCGGGCTGGCAACCCAAGCCGCCGGTGACGTACTGGCCGCGCGCACGAGGCGAGAACCGGGCGTATTGGGCGTGGTTTGGCGAGCGGACGGGGAATTGACGGTGCATGTATTTGCACATCTGCACCTCCGACAGGCTATGTCAGGGCACCCCACCAAGAGGCACAGCGAGTTCGCTTACTACAGCGAAGAAGTGGTCTACGACAACGGTTCCTTGCCTCAACACGAGAACGATGCCCACCACACGTCGCCAGACGGACCACGCTACGCCTGAGAAACCCATATGCGCGATTCATTTCATCTCATCGCTTACAGGCGTGCTGCCACCCACGCGCTAGCCGTCGCCTGCCTGTTGCTTACTGCCTGTCAATCCGGAGTCCAGATGCCCAATAACAAAACCTACTACCGCCAACCCGTCGCCTGGCCCCACATGCAAACGCAAGCACAACAAGGTCATCAGGGCCAAGCCCCCGCCGCCGTCCTGCTTGGGGTGCAATGGCTTAACCCGCTGATGTGGCGGGACTACCCAACCCAATGGAATCTGCTGTGGGCACAAGGGCTCGCACAGCCCAATGACGACGACCTGCAGGCGAAGCGCTTCAAGCTGGGCGATGCGGTGGGGCAAGTGACTAGTGGCGTGCCTCGCCGCCTGCGGCTGGAAGACTTACCGCACGTGGAGCGAGATGAATTCGCCACGGCGTTAAGCGATTTGATTACTGCTCCGCTGAACACCTTTAACGACTACCTTGAGAACCCGAACTACTTCTATTCCCTCAAGCGGGGCACCGGCCGCCCCAATTACTTCGACCCAAACGTGTTCTTTGGACTGCCGCGCGAATGGTTGAACACACCCACGTACATCAACGGGAATGTGAAAAATTCCGAATTGGATGACCTCCTCGAAGAACAGAAAGCCATGGGCATGCCCGCTCCAAGCTACCTTGCCTATGACGCTGCTCACGCTGAAGAACGCATGCGCGACTACTGGGTCACGCTGCACAAAGACCGGGAGGGGAACACTGTGCGTGGTACCCGCGTCCTTCCGTCCATGATCATTGGCGAATGCACTCTGTCACTGCTCGCGGTGCGCCGCCTTGTGTTTCATGAAATTGCGCGGGACTCACAAGCCAGGAGCATGCTGCTCAACCCCGAAGGCAGGTTACCCAACGTCACCGTGTCGGCAGGCGACACCAACGTCGGCTTCTACAACCTGCAAGATGCGCTCAAGTTCCTGGCGCACCACCCTGACAAGCTGGCCTGGGTATGGAACGTAGACGCGCCCAACTACCCCATGGGCGAGCAGACCAACGAAAACACGGCCCTGCTGATCCTCGGCCACCCGAGCGCCGACTGGGGCTACACAGCACTGGCCTCGATCTACACCCCGCATCAGCACCAAGGCGCCATCGGCAACAAGGCCGCCAATCCCGGCGGCGCGTGGACCGGTCTCATGCAAGCCGTGCAAGCACAGGCCTCAAAGCAGCACCCGGTCGAGCGCGTCTACTACGACGTGCCAAAGCATGCCGACAATGTCACTTCCTTGATGCGGCCGTTGCGCGCCGCTATTTACCAGCAGTGGCCGGACCTCGACCAGATTGCCAACGTGTATAGCGTGGCGGAGCACATGGAGGGACCGGCGCGGGCAGCCAGCTTTGCCGTCAATGCCGCGTTTGCGGCGGCGTATGCCGACCAGAGCGGCAAGAGTGCCGTCGTCACCAGCGTGGCCGATTCCACCGACAGCTGGGCAGTGCTGATTGGCCCGCCGCCGGGCTGGCAACCCAAGCCGTCCGTAACGTACTGGCCGCGCGCACGAGGCGAGAACCGGGCGTACTGGGCGTGGTTTGGGGAGCGGACCGACGGCAATAAGGCCAACGTTCAATGAGCCCGGTACGAGACAGGTTCAGCGCGCCTGACACGTCACCAGCACATTGTTCACATCGCCATTGACCGTGCCGCTGCCATTCGTCACCACGCAGTTGGCCGACGCGGGCTGCGAGCTGATCGTCACCACATAGCTGCCGTCGAACGGCACCAGCCCGCCAAACACGAACGGGCCGTTGGCGGCCAGCGTGAGCGAATCGCGGCCGTTGTTGAGCAATACGATCGACTGGCCGCCGGGCAGCCCGGACAACGTCCCGCCAATCGAGAAGGCGCTGCCGATGGGCGAGCCCAGGCTGATGTAGCCATTGCAGGCACCGAGCAACGCGCACAGCGCAGCGAGCGGAAGACAGCGAACCAGCATGAGCGGCAGGCGTTTCATGGCAGCTCCTGATCAGTCTTCCTCGACATCCACTTCGAGCGAACGCGGTGCGGCGAGCGGCCGCGGCGCGAATCCGTGGTTCAACGGACCGGCGCCCCGCCCAAGCGCCAGGTGGCGGCCGGCACCGATGGCATGCAGCAGGTAATCGAGCGAGGCTTCGATGGCGACTTCCAGCGCATCGCCGCGCGCGAGGTGGGCGGCAATGGCGGCGGACAACGTGCAGCCCGTGCCGTGCGTGTGCGGCGTGTCGATGTAGGTATGCGCGTAGACGCGCTCGGTGCCTTCAGCGGTGACGAGCACATCTTGCAGCACGCCGTCTTCACCGGCGGTGGACGTGGCGCTCAGGTGCCCACCTTTGAGCAACACGGCGCGGGGCCCAAGCGCCAGCAGGTCGCGCGCGGCGGGCAGCATGTCGTCGGCGGTGCGCACCTCGCGGCCGAGCAGCGCGCTGGCTTCCGGCAGGTTCGGCGTGACGACCAACGCGCGCGGGAAGAGCCACTTCGCCATCGCCTGCACCGTGGCGTCGCTGCCGAGCTGCGCGCCGCTGGTGCTGACCATGACCGGATCGACGACGAGGTTGGCGATGGGGTGGCGGTCCAGCGCCGAGAGAATGGCTTCCACCACCTGCGGCGTGCCGAGCATGCCGGTCTTGGCCGCATCGACGCCAATGTCGCTTGCCACGGCGTCGATCTGTGCGGCAACGATGTCCGGGGTGAGCGATTCCACCGCCGTCACGCCCAGCGTGTTCTGCGCGGTGATGGCCGTGATGGCCGACATGCCGTAGCAGCCGAGCGCGGCAAACGTCTTCAGGTCAGCCTGGATGCCCGCACCGCCGCCGCTGTCCGAACCAGCGATGGTGAGTACGCGCGGCACGTGCGAGGCGGGAGCGGCAAACGCAGCGAGGGTCGGGTCGGTGATCGTCATGTCGTGCGAATGTTTTGGGGGGGTGTTTCGCACTATAGCGCTATCACGGCCGGATCGACGCGCCGGCCTCTGAGCCCGGAAGGCGGCTGTTTCAGGGCCAAGCGCAAAGCGAAAACCGTGGAGTGCGACGGTTTTTGGCTCGGGCGCGAGGCTCAAAACGTGAGCGGCGATCGTTTTCGGCCCGAATGCGAGCCTCAGACCGTGGAGCGCGACGCCCTGACCCTCGATCACGAGGCCCAAACCGTGGACTGTCACCCCGCGAGGGTCGAACGCGAGGCTCAAAGGGCGGCGCACCGCTGTCAAAGCACCGTTTTGTTGGCTCTTGGAGAGCCGCGCGCGGGGCTCCGAGCACCGTTCGCCACCCTCCGAGGCTGGAGCGTGAGGGTTGGAGCGTGGAAGGCCGCCCTCCGAGGTCGAAAATTTGAAGCTCGGAGAGCGGAGCACGGGCCTTGGACCCCGGCGATCGGGTGTCCGGGTGTGGAGCGCGAGGCTTTTTGCCTTGCGCCCCGGCCGCAGACGGTGGTGCGTCAGTCCATCAGGTCGGTGTAGTCGGCGGCGGCGTAGCGCTGGGCGCGTTCCCACGGTGCGGCGGCGGGGGCGGGCAACGCCGTCACGCGCGTGAGCTTGCGTTGCGTGCCGGTGGCGTTGCGCGATTCCACGCGACGCGGGTATTGGCCGGCCACGTCCCAATCGACGGTGACGGTGCGTTCGCCCTGCGTCGATCGGTAGGTCTGCACGCCGTTGCGTACCGGGCCTTCGGCGCGCATGCCCTTGAGTGCGGCTGGGTCGAGCAGGTGATACGCCGTCGCCCACGAGCCGTCGAAGCCGATGTTGGAATATTCCGCCGGTTCCACGGCGTAGTTTTTCTGCTGGGATTCGCTCACCACGCGCACGGTCAGCGCGCCCTTGGCGTCGCGTTCGATCCAGCGCGGGGCGGTGTCGGTATCGGCGTGCTTGTGGCCGGCGTGGGCGTTGGCGTGGTCGTGCTCCGCGTGCGCCGAAGCGGGCGGCAGTTCGCGGGCGATCCAGACGCGGTCGCCCTGGCGATAGACGCGCTCGGCAAAGCGGACGTCGCGCTGGATGCCGTCGGTGCCGAGCGATGACATCTGGTGTTCGACGCGCAAGGCGGTCAGCGTGGCCGGGCCGGCAGCCTGCGCCATGCCGGCAAGTGCGGTGAGGGCGAACGAAAGTAGAAAACGAGCAGATCGGGTCATGCGAATCGAAGTCGGGAAAACCAAAACAAAAAAAGCGCATGCCGATGACTTCGGCATGCGCGTCAATGGAAACGCAGGAATCAGAGGCCCATGGCCGTCTTGACCACGCCGAACACTTTCGTGTTGTCCAGCGTGCCCTTCAGCGGTGCGCTGCCCGGACCAGAGGAGAACAGCATCACATCCCCGCCGCCGTGCGTTTCCGATCCAGGCGTGCCGAGCTGCACCCCCACTTCCTGCAGGTAATCGTCTGCAGCCGTATCGACCGAGGCCAGGTTGTCGCGCGTGGCCTTGCGCGGCGTGCCGCCGTTGCCGAACACCAGCGTGGTGTAAGGCTGGCCGTCGGCGGCCAGTTGCGGCTGCTTGGTCTTGATGTCGGTCGACAGGCCCAGGATCGGGTTGCCCTTGTGCGGGTAGCCGTTGATCGTCATCGTGTGGTCGTGGTCGGCCGTGACGACGATCAGCGTGTTCGACAGGTCCGCCGTGCCCAGCGCGCGCTTGATGGCTTCGTCGAATGCGCCGGCATCTTCCAGTGCGCGCTTGGCGTTGGTGCCGTGCAGCGCGTGGTCGATGCGCCCGCCTTCCACCATCAGGAAGTAGCCCTTGCCGTTCTTCTGCAGCACGCGGATGGCCTTCTCGGTCATGTCCGCCAGGCTCGGCTCGTCCACGCTCTTCTTCACGCGGTCCAGCTCGTAGTTCATGTGGTCGAGGTTGAACAGGCCGAGCAGCTTGGTCGTGGTGGCCGGGTTGACGGCCGCCAATTGCGTGCCGGTGGACACATAGGTGTAGTTGGCCGCCTGGAACTGGGCGATCAGGTCGGTCGTGTCGGTGCGCTTGCTGCCCGTCGTGCCTTGCGGCAGGTAGTGACGGCGGCCGCCGCCGAGCAGCACGTCCAGGCCGTCCTTGAGCGCGGCGTTGTACAGCGCGTTGCCGGGCGTGCCCTGCGCGGCGATCTGGTTCTCACCGTCGCGGTGGCAGATGTGCGAGTACGTGGCGGCCGGCGTGGCGTGCGTGACGCGCGTGGTCGTCACCGCGCCCACCGATTTGCCGGCAGCCTTGGCCAGCTCCAGCAGCGTCACGGCGGGCGTGCCGTTGTTGGCGGGGCACGTGCTGTCTGCACCGTTCACGTAGCCCTTGCCGGCGGCATCGCTGGCCTTGGTGTCGGCCGACATGGAGATGACTTCGTTGTTCATCTTCACGCCGGTCATGTAAGCCGACATTGACGGCGCGCTGTCGGTGGTCTGCGCATCGTTGGAGTACGTCTTGATGCGTGCCGTGCGCTTGAGCGATTCCATCGTCAGGCGTCCGGCCTCGCCCACCTTGTAGATGCGCGTGGCGGTGACGGTGGTCGGGCCCATGCCGTCGCCCAGGAAGAAGATCACGTTCTTGGCTTCACCGGCGGCGTGCGCTTGGGCGCAGGCACCGGCTGCCAGCGCCAGCAGCGTGGCGCGCAGGATACGGTTCGATTGCGTGTTCATGATGTGCCCTCTCCCTCTTACAGACCCACGGCCTGCTTGATGAGGCCGAAGACCTCGGTGTTGTCCATCGTGCCGGTAAAGCGCTCGGCACCCAGGCCGCGTGCGCCGATGAAGACATCGGTGCCGCCGTGCGTTTCGCCGCCCGGTGCAACCGGGATCACGGCTTCCTGGTGGTAGCTCTTGTCGTACACGGCGGCATCGGTCAGTGCGCCGCGCGTGGCCGGGCGGTTCTCGCCGGTGCCGAAGCCGATGATCGTGAACGGGTTGCCGCCCGTGTCGGTGGCGTTGGCGCCCGTCACGTAGTTCTTCAGCAGGCCCAGCACGCCGGGGTTGCTGTCGCTGGTCGGGCCCGTGCGCTTGGCGTAGCCGTTGAGCACGAGCGTGTGGTCGTGGTCAGCCGTCACGACGATCAGCGTGTTCTTCAGGCCCGGGTCGATCGTGTTGAGCTTGTCGATCGCACCACGGATGGCAGAGTCGAACGCCACGGTGTCCTGCAGCGCCTTGCGGGCGGTGGTTTCGTGCAGCGCGTGGTCGATGCGGCCGCCTTCCACCATCAGGAAGAAGCCCTTCTTCTTGGCGGCCAGCACGTCGATGGCCTTGTTGGTCATCTCGCCCAGGCTCGGCTCCTTGCTCGGGTCGCGATCCAGGTCGTACGACATGTGGCTGCTGGTGAACAGGCCGACGACCTTGCCGTCGGTGGGTTGCAGCGTGTCGAATTCGGCTTTGTTGCTGGCATAGCGGTAGCCGCCGGCCTTCAGTTCGGCGATCAGGTCGCGGCCGTCGGTGCGCGCGCCGCCTGCGGTAGTCGGCTGGAAGTGCTTGCGGCCACCGCCGAAGACGACGTCCACGCCATCGCCCAGCGCGGCGTTGAAGCCCTTGCCAGCCGGCGTGAGCTGCGCGGCGATGGTGTTCTCGCCGTCGCGGTGGCAGATGTGCGAATACGTGGCGGCCGGCGTGGCGTGCGTGATGCGCGTGGTGGTGACCACGCCCGTGCCGTAGCCCGCGGCCTTCATCAGTTCGAGCAGCGTCGTGACGGGCTTGCCGTTGCCGCTGGGGCAGGTGCTGTCGGCGCCGGAGATGTAATCCTTGCCGCCCGCGTCATAGGCCATCGTGTCGGGCGACATCGAGATGACCTCGTTGTTCATCTTCACGCCGGTCATGTAGGCCGACATCGACGGCGCGGAGTCGGTTACCTGCGCGTTGTTCGAATACGTGCGCACGAAGCCGGTTTCCGGCAGCGTATCCATGGTCAGTTCGCCGTCTTCGCCCACCTTGTAGATGCGCGCGGCGGTCATGGTGGTCAGGCCCATGCCGTCGCCCAGGAAGAACACGACGTTCTTGGCGGGCGTGGTGGGCGTGCCGGCATCCGGCGCGGCAGTGCCGGCGTTGCTGGACGTGCCGTCGCTGCCGCACGCTGCCATGGCGAGGGCGGCTGCCACGGCGGCGGCGTACTTCGTAAGTTTGTGGTTGTGCATCGTTGGCTCCCTGAACGATGCCCGGCACTTTGGTGGCCGCGTGTTGCACATCCGTGATGCGGGTGCACCACTTCCTAACCGGATCGCAAGGTTCAAATGTGACAACGGATTGACACCGCTGCGTGAGCCGCGCTACCGCGTTGCGGTTCCCTGCGCGCAGGCCCTGCATTGGCACGCGCATCCGGGGCGCTGCCGCGCTACGATGCCAGCACCTTCGCTTGCCTGCTTGCGACCATGCTCACCCGCCAGTTCGTCAGCCACGTCACGCTGCGGCGCGACACCGTTGCCGCCTTCGACGCCTATCCGTTCAGCCTGCCCGCCGTGCGCGCGCTCGAGACGCTGGAGCTGCATCCCAAGGTCACGTTCCTCGTGGGGGAAAACGGCTCGGGCAAATCCACGCTCATGGAGGCGATTGCCGTGGCGCTCGGCTTCAACGCCGAGGGCGGCTCGCGCAACTTCAACTTCAGCACGCACGCGTCGCACTCCGAGCTGCACGCGCATCTGCGCATTGCACGGGGCTTTCGCAAGCCGCGCACCGAATTCTTCCTGCGCGCCGAGAGCTTCTTCAATGTGGCCACCAACATCCAGCAGATGGATGAAGAGCCGGGGCTGGGCGGGCGCGTGATCGATTCCTACGGCGGTCGGTCGCTGCATGCGCAATCGCACGGCGAATCGTTTCTGGCCCTGTTGATGAACCGCTTCGGCCCGAACGGCCTGTACCTGCTCGACGAACCCGAGGCGGCGCTGTCACCGCAACGACAGTTGGCGGTGCTCACGCGTCTGCATGACCTGGTGCAGGCGGAAAGCCAATTCGTGATCGCCACCCACTCGCCGATCCTGATGGCTTATCCCGATGCGTGGATCTATCAATGTGACGGAGACGGCATTCGGCGCATCGCCTATGAGGAGACCGAGCACTTTCAGGTCACGCGCGACTTTTTGGCGAATCCGCAACGGATGCTGAACATGCTGCTGGAGCAATGAACTGCCGTGGTGGCGGTCGGCCGAATCCGCTACAATCCAGCCCATTCCGAGGAGCGTTGCAACGGGTGGGCACTGCCCCAACCGCCAGGCTCGGAAGTTCAAACGGCGCTCGCAGTATCGTGGCTGACACGATGGCGAGAACGCATCTATCCGGGGCCCCAGCATGGGCCCCGTCTCAGTGGTCATCTCCCCGCGTGCGGTCACCCATCTTTTCCGGAGTGATCCAATGAACGCTGTCACCGAACTGAAACACGATTACCTTGTCGCCGACATCAAGCTGGCCGACTGGGGCCGCAAGGAAATCGCCATTGCCGAGACCGAAATGCCCGGCCTGATGGCGATTCGCGAGGAATTTGCCGCCAGCCAGCCGCTCAAGGGCGCGCGCATTGCCGGCTCGCTGCACATGACGATCCAGACCGCCGTGCTGATCGAGACGCTCAAGGCACTGGGCGCCGACGTGCGCTGGGCCTCGTGCAACATCTTCTCGACGCAGGACCACGCGGCCGCCGCGATCGCCGCCTCGGGCACGCCGGTGTTCGCGTTCAAGGGTGAATCGCTCAAGGAATACTGGGACTTCACCCACCGCATCTTCGAATGGGCCGACGGCGGCACGCCGAACATGATCCTGGACGACGGCGGCGACGCAACGCTGCTGCTGCACCTGGGCGCCCGCGCCGAGAAGGACGCTTCCGTGATCGCCAAGCCGGGCAGCGAAGAAGAGACCTTCCTGTTTGCCGCCATCAAGGAAAAGCTGGCCAAGGACGCCACGTTCTATAGCCGCAACCTGGACGCCATCAAGGGCGTGACCGAAGAAACCACCACGGGCGTGCATCGCCTGTACCAGATGGCCCAGCGCGGCGAGCTGCGCTTCCCGGCCATCAACGTGAACGACTCGGTGACCAAGAGCAAGTTCGACAACCTGTATGGCTGCCGTGAATCGCTGGTCGATGGCATCAAGCGCGCGACCGACGTGATGATCGCCGGCAAGGTGGCGGTCGTGGCCGGCTACGGCGACGTGGGCAAGGGTTCGGCACAGGCACTGCGCGCACTGTCGGCGCAAGTGTGGGTGACCGAAATCGACCCGATCTGCGCGCTGCAGGCCGCCATGGAAGGCTACCGCGTGGTGACGATGGATTACGCCGCCGAGCACGGCGACATCTTCGTGACCTGCACGGGCAACTACCACGTCATCACGCACGACCACATGGCCAAGATGAAGGACCAGGCCATCGTCTGCAACATCGGCCACTTCGACAACGAGATCGACATCGCGTCCGTCGAGAAGTACCAGTGGGAAGAGATCAAGCCGCAGGTCGATCACGTGATCTTCCCCGACGGCAAGAAGATCATCATCCTGGCCAAGGGCCGCCTGGTGAACCTGGGTTGCGCCACGGGCCACCCGTCGTACGTGATGAGCAGCTCGTTCGCCAACCAGACCATCGCGCAGATCGAACTGTGGACCGAAGCGGTGAAGGGCTCGAACAAGTATCCGGTGGGCGTCTACACGCTGCCCAAGCACCTGGACGAGAAGGTCGCGCGCCTGCAGCTGAAGAAGCTGAATGCGCAACTGACCGAGCTGACGGACGAACAGGCCGCGTACATCGGCGTGAAGAAGGAAGGCCCGTACAAGGCTGACCACTACCGCTACTAAGCCGTACCTGCCGGCGGCACTCCCCGCCGCCGGCTCTCCAACCGAGGACTCCTCCATGAGACTGCTCGCTGTCTGGGTCATCAACGCGCTGGCGTTGCTTCTTGTCGCCTATCTGCTCAAAGGCATCCACGTCAACGGCTTCGGCTCCGCGCTGATCGCGGCGCTCGTGCTGGGTCTGGTCAACACGCTGATCCGCCCGATTCTGGTGATCCTCACCCTGCCGGTGACGCTGCTCACGCTCGGGCTGTTCATCTTCATCATCAACGCGCTGCTGTTCCTGTTTGTCGGCAACCTGCTGGCGGGCTTTCAGGTGGCCAGCTTTGGCGCCGCGCTGCTGGGCTCCATCCTGTACAGCGTGATCTCGTGGCTTCTCTCGAGCTTGCTGCTGCGCGAGGCTTAAGGTTTCTGTCATGCAAGACCGTCAATTCAGTTTCGAATTCTTCCCGCCCAAGACGGCGGAAGGCGCCGAGAAGCTGCGCAACACGCGCGCGCAGCTCTCGCCGCTCAAGCCGCGCTTCATCTCCGTGACGTTCGGCGCGGGCGGCACCACGCAACAGGGCACGCTCGACGCCGTGGTGGAAATCCAGCGCGAAGGCGTCGAAGCGGCGCCGCACCTGTCGTGCGTGGGTTCGTCGCGCGAGAGCATCCGCGGCATTCTCAATACGTATCGCGAACACGGCATCCGCCGCATCGTCGCGCTGCGCGGCGACATGCCGTCGGGCATGGGCGAGATCGGTGAATTCCGCTTCGCCAACGAGCTGGTCGAGTTCATCCGCCAGGAAACCGGCGAGGCGTTCCACATCGAAGTGGCGGCGTATCCGGAATACCACCCGCAGTCGCGCTCGGCGCGGCACGATCTGGAGAACTTCGCCCGCAAGGTCAAGGCCGGTGCGGACTCCGCCATCACGCAATACTTCTTCAACGCCGACGCGTACTTCCAGTTCGTCGACGATGCACGCAAGCTCGGCGTGGAAGTGCCCATCGTGCCCGGCATCATGCCGATCACGAATTCGTCGCAGCTGATGCGCTTTTCCGAGATGTGCGGTGCGGAAGTGCCGCGCTGGATCGCCAAGCGCCTCGAAGGCTTTGGCGACGATCGTGAATCGATTCGCGCGTTCGGCCTGGACGTGGTGACGGCCATGTGCGACCGCCTGCTGCAAGGCGGCGCGCCGGGCCTGCACTTCTACACGCTCAACGCCGCCGGCTCCACGCGGGCGATCTGGCAGCGACTGGGCCTGTAAAGAGAACGCGCACAGCAAAGGAGATCGTCATGGCTGCCGCACCCGATCCGCTGATCGCCTGGTTGCTTGACGAACTCCGGCCGCTGGCGGCGCAGATCGGCGAGATTCGCGCGCGCCGGATGTTCAGCGGCGCGGCGCTGTATTACGACGACATCGTGTTTGCGCTGGTGCTGCGCGGCACGTCTTACCTGCGCGTGGACGACCTCACGCGCGAACGTTTCCTTGCTGAAAAATGCACGCCGTTCAGTTACGAGCGCAACGGCCGCACCATCAGCATGACGGGCTACCTGAGCACGCCGGCAGAGGCGCTCGACGGTGGGCAGCCATTGCGCGACTGGGCGCGGCTGGCCATTGAAGCCGCGCTGCGTGACGCCAATGCCAAGGCCGCCAAGCCGAAGCGCGCCGCAGCAAAGACTGCCAAGGCGCCCAAGGCAGCAAAGCCAGCAACAAGGACAACGGCGACCACAAAGGCCGCCGCCAAGAAAGTACCTGCCAAGAAGGCCGCAGCAAAGAAGGTCGCCAAGCGCTGAACACTCAGTACAGCGTGGTCTTCAGCCGCTCCGGCAACTCGCGATCGTAGGCCTCTCCATCAAACGCACCACCGCTGATGTGCTGCAGGATCTTGCCTGCGGTGGGCACGGCCGGCTTGGTTTCCTGCGCGCCGCGTTCCCACAGCTTTGAGCGCACCAGCGCCTTCGAGCAATGGAAGTACACCGTCTGCACCTGCACGAGGATCACGCTGCGCGGCAGCTTCTCCTGCACCGCAAATGACGCGAGCAATTCCGGATCGGCCGAGATGGTGGCCGTGCCGTTCACGCGCAAGGTTTCACCCACGCCCGGCACGATGAAGAGCACCGACACGCGCCCGTCTTCGACGATATTGCGCAGGTTGTCGATGCGGTTGTTGCCGGGCCGGTCGGGAATCGCCAGCAGCCGTTCGTTCAGGATGCGGACGAAGCCCGGCGCATCGCCCTTGGGCGAGGCATCGGTGCCGCCGGCACCCACGGACGACAGCACGATAAACGGCGAAGCCTCCACGAACGCGCGGTAGTCGGCGTTCAGGTGGTCGATCTCCTTGAGCAGCGAACGCGGGTTCGGAGCGCCGTACACGGCTTCGAGGTCGGCAACGGTTTTTAGCGTGTGGGACATGGGTTTCCTGTGGCGGATTAAAACGCGCCGCGCTCGGTGACGATGCAGTCGAGCGCGATGTCGTGCGATTGCGGTGCGATGGATTCCACGCGGTTCACTTCGTACGCCACGCCAATCGTGCGCGGACGGTGTCCGGCGGCATGCAACGCAGCGAGTGTGCGGTCGTAGAAGCCGCCGCCGTAGCCGATGCGGTAGCGCTGCGCGTCAAAGCCCACGCACGGGATCAGCAAGGCATCGGGCGTTTCCATCTCGCCCGAGCGGGGGATGGGGATGTTGTACGCGCCGGGCGTCATTTCACAATCGGGCGTCCATCGCCGAAACTGCAAGGGCGAGAATTTGTCAGTCACTACAGGCAGCAGTGCATGGCGCGTGGCGTCGGCCGCCAACCAGTGGCCCAGCACGGTCAACGCATCGAACTCTCCCTGCGTTGGCCAGTAGGCGGCCAGGCGTTGGATGGGCAGTGCGTTCAGCAACCCGGCCAGGTGATGCGCCAGCGCGGCATCGTGGGCAATGCGGTCCGGCAGCGCGGCGCGTGCATCGAGCAACATGGTGCGCAGCGTGCGGCGCGATTCGATGGGCGTGGTGGGATTGGCCGGATCGTGCGGGTTCCCTAAGGCTGACATGGGATAATTCGGCAGACCTAACAGTGATTGGATGGGGCAGGAGATGACATTGAAGGCCAAGGCAGTATATCGCGCGGTCGCGCTGGCTTTTGCGGGTGTGGTGGGCATGAGCGTGGTCGGCCCGACGCCGCTGGCGGTGGCTGCAAAGCGCCAGGCGCCGCAGGGCATTCCGGCCAATCCGGACGATGCGTTTGTCGAGCTGCGCAACGCTTCGCGCCGCAACGATGTGTCGCGCAGCTGGGAGCTGGCCGACAGCCTGTCCGATTACCCGATCCAGTCTTACGTGCAGTATTTCCGCATCAAGCCACAGCTGTTCGATGCCAGCGGCTATGCGCGTACCGACGCGCCGGAAGATGAGATCCGCTCGTTCCTGCAACGCTACAAGGGCGAGGCGATTGCCGACCGGTTGCGCAACGACTGGCTGCTCGTGCTGGGCAAGAAGCGCGATTGGGCGACCTTCGACGCCGAGTACCCGAACTTCGTGCTGAAGGACGACACGCAGGTCGAGTGCTATGCCCTGCTCTCGCGCGCGATGAAGGGCCAGAACGTGGTCGCCGAAGCACGCAACACGCTGTCGGACCCGAAGGGCTATGGCGAAGGCTGTGTCGACCTGATCGGCTATCTGGCGCAGTCCAAGCAGTTCACCCGTGCGGACGTGGCTTTTGCGGCGCGGCTGTCGCTGGAGCAGAACCTGGTCACGCAGGCCTCGCGCATTGCCGCGGTGCTGCCCGACGGCGATCGTGTGGACAACGACACGCTGGCCAACGTGACGCGCATGGCGCGCAACGATCCGTCGCAGGCGACGGCGTATCTGCTGGCGCAAACCGGCAGCCTGTCGCGCGAAGAGCAAGGCGCGGGCTGGGGCGTCATTGGCCAGTACGCCGCCAAGAAGCAGACGCCCGATGCGCTGGACGCCTACCGTCGCCAGCTGACGCTCGGCGGCGATGCCTACCTTTCCGACGAGTCGCAGGAGTGGCGCGTGCGCGCGGCTCTGCGCGCCGGGGACTGGAAGATGGTGCGTCAGGCCGTTGAGAAAATGCGCCCCTCCCTGCGCGATCGGGACCCCGCCTGGACGTACTGGTACGGCCGCGCGCTCAAGGCCGACAATCGCAACGACGAAGCCCGCCAGCAGTTCCAGTCGATTGCCGGCCAGTTCAACTTCTATGGCCAGTTGGCGCAGGAAGAACTCGGTCAGCGCATCACCGTGCCGCCGCGCACGACCGTGACCGATGCCGAGATCGACGTGATGGGCCGCAACCACCCGGGCTTTGGGCGTGCCAAGAAGCTGTACGACCTGAATCTGCGCTTCGAAGGCAACCGCGAGTGGAACTGGGAGTTGCGCAACATGAGCGACCGCGAGTTGCTGGCCGCGGCCGAATATGGCCGCAAGCTCGGCTTGCTCGATCGCACCGTCAATTCGGCGGACAAGACCAAGACCGAGCACGACTTCGCGCTGCGCTTCCCGACGCCGTATCTCAATGTGGTCCAGCGCAACGCCGACGCCGTGGGGTTGGACATTGCCTGGGCCTACGGCCTGATCCGCCAGGAATCGCGCTTCATCATGGATGCGCGTTCGTCGGTGGGCGCCTCTGGCCTGATGCAGGTGATGCCGGAAACCGCCAAGCACATCGCCAAGAAGATCGGCCTGCCCGGGTTCCGCGTTTCGCAGATGAGCGACATCGATACCAACGTGCTGCTGGGTACGGCCTACCTGTCGATGATCCTGACGAATCTGGACAGCTCCGTCACGCTGGCGACCGCCGGCTACAACGCCGGCCCTGGCCGCCCGAAACGCTGGCGCTCGACGCTCACGCGGCCGGTGGAAGGCGCGATCTTCGCCGAGACGATCCCGTTCAACGAGACGCGCACGTATGTGAAAAACGTGCTGTCGAACGCGACGTACTACAGCGCATTGCTGACCGGTCGGCCGCAGTCGTTGAAGGATCGCCTGGGCAAGGTGGTGCCCGAATCGGTCACGCCGGACGACCTGCCCTGAGCGCCTGATCGGCCTCCCGTTGTCCGCCGACGCCCGCCGCAACGCGGGCGTTTTTCATGGGCGCGTGCGCTGGCTGACGCACAGTTGTGCCGCACGCAGCACGCTGCGTCGACATACCTTGGGGGCAATCCCGTTCGGGATGTATTGTGGTGTTGCCCCCCACCCGTCTTGGAGATGCCTCCATGCAGCCCTCCAATCTGCTCATCTTTGGCGGTACCGGTTTTATTGGCTCGCAGTTGCTGTCGCGGCTCGTGACGGAGACATTTTCTGCGCCGGGCCTGCCCGAAGGCCGCATGATCGTGCCCACGCGCGATCCTGAGTCGGCCCGCGCGCACAACCTCACGCTGCTGCCGCGTGTCGACGTGATGGATGCCGACATCTACGCCGACGACGCCCTCGACGCGCTGTTCCTGGCGCTGACCGAGCGCGGCGGCGAGCACTGCGCCGTCATCAATCTCGTCGGCGTACTGCAGGACGCGCGCGACATGCCGTACGGCCCGAATTTCCAGCGGGTGCATGTCGATCTGCCACGCCGCATCGTCGCCGCATGCCGACGCCATGGCGTGAACCGGCTGCTGCACATGAGCGCGCTGGGCGCCGATCCGGCCGGCCCGTCGATGTACCTGCGCAGCAAGGGCGATGGCGAACGCGTGGTCATGAACAGCGAGCTTGACTGGACGGTGTTCCGCCCCTCGGTGGTGTTCGGTCCGCAGGACCATTTCCTGAATCTGTTTGCGAGCATGCAGCGCATGGCGCCGTTTGTGCCGCTGGCCTGTGCCGATGCGCGCTTCCAGCCCGTGTACGTGGATGACGTGGCAGCCGCGTTCATCAACGCGCTCAAAAAGCCGGCGACGATCCGGCACGCGTATCCGCTGGTGGGGCCGCGCATCTACACGTTGGCGGAACTGATGCGATTTGCCGGACGTGCCAGCGGCCATCCGCGCTGGATCGTGCCGCTTCCGGAAGGGCTGGGCCGCATGCAGGCCGCGCTGCTCGAGCATTTGCCGGGCGCACCGATCTCGCGGGACAACCTCGACTCCATGCGCGTGGACAACGTCAGCATGGAACCGGTCGCGCCGGAACTCGGCATCCACCCGCTCGGCATGGAGGCCGTGATGCTGCCCGCCCTGGCCGGCTTTGGGCCGGACCGCGGATTGCGTGCTGCACGTACGCGGATCCATCGCTAGCCGCTACGGAAACGCGGAGGATTTGCGTCGTTTGTGAATCGGCTTCACAACCGTGGCCAATCCGTTTCATTTTGTGGCGGTGCAGCGCAAGGCTAGAATGGTTCGTTCGCCTTCGCGCTGCCGCTCGCCGCTTCCGATACAACAAAACTAGAGCGCCCGGCATTCCCGCGCGATGCTGGCGGGCTCCCACAACAATTGCAGTGCACTCTCCAAGGACGGGAATCATGAAACTGGTCATCGGCAACAAGAACTATTCGTCGTGGTCGCTACGCCCGTGGCTGCTCGCCAAGCAGGCCGGCATTCCGTTCGAAGAGATTCGCGTGCGTCTTTTTGTCGAAGGGTTTTCCACCGAGATTCGTCGCTACTCGTCGGCGGGCCGTGTGCCGGTGCTGGTGGACGGCGACATGACGGTGTGGGATTCGCTCGCCATCTGCGAGACGCTCGCCGAGCGTTTTCCGCGCGCACAACTGTGGCCGGCCGATCCGAAGGCCCGTGCACACGCCCGCTCGGTCTGCGCTGAAATGCACAGCGGCTTCACCAACCTGCGCAACAACATGCCGATGAACGTGACGGCCGTGCTGCCCGGCATGGGCTGGAACGTGGCCGTGCAGCGTGACATCGACCGCATTGCCACGATCTGGATCGAGCTGCGCCAGAAGTACGCGGCCGAAGGCCCCTTCCTGTTCGGTCACTTCACGGTGGCCGATGCGTTCTATGCGCCGGTGGTCAGCCGCTTCGCCACGTACGGCGTGCGTCTGCCTGAAGCCGCCAAGGCCTATGCCGACTACATCCTCAATCTGCCCGCCATGCAGGAGTGGATCGACGGTGCGCGCGCCGAGCATGACTTCCTCGCCGACGACGAGCCGTATCGCACCGCGCCGGACGAAGACACGCTGGTTGTTGCCGACCATGCCGCCAATCAATGACGGAACGCGCAGCGCAGACTGAAGCCATCGTCGATCCGGCCACGCATGGGCTGGAGGTGTATGCCGTGGGCGGCGCCATTCGTGACGCGCTGCTCGGGCTGCCCGTGCAGGACCGGGATTACGTTGTGGTCGGCGCCACGCCGGAAGCCATGGAGGCACGTGGCTTTCGCGCGGTCGGCAAGGATTTTCCGGTCTTCCTGCATCCCGCGACGCATGCCGAATACGCGCTTGCCCGCACCGAGCGCAAGACGGCTGCCGGCTACAAGGGCTTCTCGGTCTACTACGCGCCGGACGTCACGCTCGAAGACGACCTCATCCGCCGCGACCTGACCATCAATGCGATGGCGCAGCGTGTGGCGGAAGACGGCGCGCTCGTCGGCCCCGTCGTCGATCCGTACGGGGGACAGGCAGACTTGGCGTCGCGCACGTTCCGGCATGTGTCGGATGCGTTCATGGAAGATCCGGTGCGCATCCTGCGACTGGCGCGGTTTGCTGCGCGCTTTGCCGACTTCCATGTCGCGCCCGAAACCAACGCGCTGATGCAGCGCATGGTGCAGGACGGCGAAGTCGATGCGCTGGTGCCCGAGCGCGTGTGGCAGGAGATTGCGCGCGGCCTGATGGAGGCACACCCGCAGCGCATGTTTGCCGTGCTGCGCGACTGCGGGGCGCTGGTGCGCCTGCTGCCGGAACTCGACCGGCTGTGGGGCGTGCCGCAGCGTGCCGACTATCACCCCGAAGTCGACACCGGCGTGCATACCATGATGGTGATTGAAACCGCTGCAGCGATGGCGACGTCGTTGCCGGTGCGCTTTGCCGCGCTGGTGCACGACCTCGGCAAGGGCACCACGCCCGACGACATCCTGCCCCGCCACATCGGCCACGAAGAGCGCAGCCTGCCGTTGATCGAAGCGGTGTGCCAGCGCCTGCGCGTGCCGACCGAGTGCCGCGAGCTGGCGCTGGTGGTGGCGCGCGAGCACGGCAACATCCATCGCTGCGATGGCTTCGATGCCGCAGCGCTGGTGCGTTTGCTCGAGCGTTGCGATGCGCTGCGCAAGCCGGACCGTTTCCGTCAGGCCCTGCAGGCGTGCGAGGCCGACGCACGTGGCCGGCTCGGGTTTGAAGACCGCAGCTATCCGCAGACGGAACGCCTGCTGCGCGCGCTGGCGGCTGCGTTGTCCATCGATGCCGGCGCCGTCGCCAAGCGCTACGCCGACAACCCGGCACACATCAAGCAGGCCGTGCATCAGGCGCGCATCGAGGCAGTTGCGCAGGCCGGCGTCTAGATCCGACGGCTAGGTCCGACGGCTAGGCTGGCACGGCCAGCCGTTGCGAGATCGCAAACAACTTCAGAAAGAACGCCCGGAACGCCTCAGGGTCGGGGCGGGCCGTGGTCTGCTGCGTGCCGATGAAGCAGAGGTGGGCGATGCGGCCCCAGAATGCGGCGTCGTCGGGCGCGCCTCCGTGCAAGCCGCACAGTTGTGTGGCGAAGGCCAGCCGCTGCGAATCGACGCGTTCGAGATATTCCGCCACCAGCGGCTCGCGCATGGCCCACGCGCGGATGGCGACTTCGCGCCCCGGATGCATCGATGCGGCCACGTCGAGGTAGCGCATGAGGAGTGTCTCGGCGGTGTCGTCGGGTTTGACGAGCGAAAGGATGCTGCCGGTATAAGCGCGTTCCCATTCGGCCAGGAGGCTGCGCACGTAGTCGTTGCGGCTGCTGAAGTGGTGATAGAACGCGCCGCGCGTCACGTTCAGACGGCGCGCCAGGCGCTCGGCCGAGACCCCGTCCGCGCCATACATGTCGAGCAGTTCGAAACCGGCTTCGATCCAGCGCGTGCGGGTGGTTCTGGGCATGGCGGTGTCCTCGTGCAGAAACTGACAGGCTGTGTATGGTGCGCGGCCGGCCGGTATTGTAAGTCGCGTCACCATTCACCTTTTGGCCATGCGACATTTCATCGTAGTCGGTGCGGGCATTGCGGGACTGAACTCTGCGCGGCATCTGCAGCGCGCGGGTTGCGCCGTCACAGTATTCGAGGCGGCGCGCGCGCCCGGCGGCCGCATCCTCAGCGTGCCGTTTCACGGATACACCATCGAATGCGGCGCGCAGTTCGTGTCGTCGCGATATCGCCACGTGCTGCCGCTGCTGCACGAGGCGGGGTTGTCCTCACGGCTGCACAAGACTTCGGCCGTGGCGGCGCTGGAGCGAGGGCAGGACTTCCGTGCCGTGCATTCCAAACGCCCTTGGACGCTTGCCACTACCGGCCAACTCACCTGGGGCGAAACATGGCAGATGCTGCGAGGCGGCTTTGCCCCAGCGCGGGAGGCGCGCGGCATTGACCCCAATCACTACGCCAGCCTGGCCGCATTCGACGACGCCGACGCACACGACTGGGCCACACGCGTGTTCGGCGGCGGTGCCACGCGGTACGTCTTCGAACCCATGGTGCACGGTCTGTACTTTCACCGGCTGAAAGGGACCTCGCGAGCGTTGCTGGCCGCGCTCGGCGCATTTCGCGGCGCAGACACGCTGATCGTCGAAGGCGGCTGGCAGGCGCTGCCGCGCGCGATGGCCGCGTCGCTCGATGTGCGTTACGGCGCCAACGTCGAACAGGTTGTCGAAACCCCCGATGGCGTGCGGCTGTGTGTCAACGGAGACTGGATCAACGCCGACGGCGCGGTGCTCGCCACGCCTGCACATGCAACGCGGGCGTGGTTGCCCCGTCCGTCGCTGGGCGAGGCCGCAGTCCTCGACGCGACGTACGCGCCGAGCATCCACGTGGCGCTGGGCCTCTCCCCTTCATGGTCGGCACCGAAGGCATTCGCGCAGGCGTATGGCGCGCTTTATTCGCCCGTGGAGGGCGGCCCTTTGGCGGCGCTGACGTTTCAACACGG
The DNA here is from genome assembly GCF_958439105.1 of Ralstonia flatus. Taxonomy (NCBI): domain Bacteria; kingdom Pseudomonadati; phylum Pseudomonadota; class Betaproteobacteria; order Burkholderiales; family Burkholderiaceae; genus Ralstonia; species Ralstonia flatus. Next base: position 214,219 of record NZ_CAUDLI010000006.1, read on the forward strand.
TGCAGGGCGAGGCGATGGTCCCATCGTTTGTGCGATGTTTGGCGAGCAGGCCGCGACGCGCTCCATGCCGCAGAGCGATGCCATGCTGATCCGCTTCGCCACCGAGGCAATGGCAGCGCATTTGCCCGGTCTGGAGCGCGCAGTGGTGTCGGCACACGTGCAGCGTTGGGCAGCGGCCGAGCCGCGATCGCCCGTCGGCCGCGCGCGTGCCATTGCGGCGTATCGCGCCACGCTCGGGCGTGATCGCCGGATCGTGCTGGCGGGGGATTATCTTGGCAGCCCGTGGACGGACGGCGCCGCCGAGTCCGGGCAGTGGGCCGCCGGCCACCTGTTGGCGGCGCGCATCCTGCAGGCAGAGCGCGCCGCGTTGGCCCGGACGGTGGCGTAATGCCGCTCGGTGCGCTTACTCGAACGGCGTGTCGTTCGGGTTCGCGTACAGCGCCTTCAACTGATCATTCATCGGGAAGTTGAAGTTCAGGTTCTTGGGCGGCACCGGCTTTTCGAACCACTTGGCGTAGAGCGTCTTGATCTCGCCGCTCTTCATCACGCCGGTCATGGTGTCGTCCACCAGCTTCTTGAACTGGGGATCGTCCTTGCGCAGCATGAAGCCGTACGCTTCGAACGACTGCGGCGTGCCGGTCACGACCCAGTCGTCGGGCTTCTGCGCCAGCGTGCGTGCGCCGGCCAGCAGCACGTCATCCATCATGAACGCCGCCACGCGGCCGCTCTGCAGCGTGAGGAACGATTCACCGTAATCCTTCCCGCTGATCACGTTCATGTTCATCTTCTTCTCGTCGTTCATCTTGCGCAGGATGCGTTCCGACGTGGTGCCCGCGTTGGTGATAACCGACTTGCCCGCCAAGTCGGGGAAATCCTTCACGCCGGATTTCACGTTGGTCAGCAGGCGCGTGCCGGCGATGAAAAAGGTCGTCGAAAAAGCAGTCTGCTGCTCGCGCGACTTCAGGTGCGTGGTCACGCCGCACTCCAGATCGACCGAGCCGTTCTGCACCAGAGACGTCCGGTTCTGGGAGGTCACGGGAATCTGCTTGATGTCGAGATTGGGCTTGCCCGTCTTCTTCTTGACGGCGTCGATCACGCGGGAGCAGAGATCGGCCGAGAAACCGACGATCTCGTTCTTGCTGTCGCGGTAAGAAAACGGAATCGACGATTCGCGCACGCCGATCAGGATCGTGTTGCTGTCCTGGATCTTCTTGAGCGTGCCGTCGAGTGCCTGCGCCTGCGCGCCGATCGCGAGCAGGCTCGTCAGCGCAAGCGGGATGATCCGGATACAGCGGGTGGTCAAACGCATACTTCCTCCAATGGTTGTGGTGCGCGGCCTGTTGTGTTGCGGCCGTCTGTGCTTTGGCTTCGTGGCGATGAATGCGGAACGTCTTAACGGCCGAACCAGCTACGCAACTCTGCGGCGCTGGCCAGCGGCCGGTGCAGCGCCTCGAGATGCCGTCGCAGGTTGGTGACGAGCGCTGCGTTGTCGGGCGCTGTGCTGCCGTCGGGCAGGGCCATGTTGTTTTCGAATCCCAGGCGCGCATGGCCGCCGAGCAGCGCTGCGGTGAGCGCGCATTCGGCTTCACGCGGGCCGAACGCGCACATCGCCCAGGGCACGTTGGCGGTGACGTCGCCGCCGTCAGCCCACGCCTGCAGGAACGGCAGCAGGTCGGTGGGGTCGGAGCGCTGCCCCGCGCTGTAGCGGCCGAGCACGAACAGCACCCAGTGCGGCGTGTCGGGCAACACGCCGCGTGTGCGCAGGTCGCGGTAGCGCACCACGTCGTCGGCGGAATACAGGATGTACTGGATGGCCGTGCGCGCCGCGGCCAGCTCACCAAAGAAGCGCGCGGCTTCCGCCTCGTGCGCGGCATCGGGCGCCAGCTCGCGCAGCGCGGCGGAAATCGCTTCCGGCTGCAGCGCGCGCACCGATGTCATCTGCTGTTCGGGCGTGTAAATGCCGACGGCTTCCGTGGTGATCTGGATCACCAGCGCGTCGCCCACGGCGCGTTGCACGGCAGCGATGGCCGGGCGGTAGTCGCCAGGCTCCAGGCTGTGCGTGCCGTCGGGGCGTCGCACATGCAGATGCAGCATGGCGGCACCAGCATCCACGCATTGGCGCGCGCAGGCGGCCAGTTCGTCGGGCGTGATCGGCAATGCGGGGTGATCGGCGTGCGTCTTGCGCGCCCCGTTGGGTGCAACGGCGATGGTGATGGGCTGAGTTACCACGCGGCCTCCAGCGTGGCGGCGGTGGCGGCGTCAACGGCATCGCCCAGGCGTTCGACGATGGCGTCGATGTCCTGTGCGGTGGCGATGAACGGCGGTGCGAGCAAGATGTGGTCGCCGCGTTGGCCGTCGATCGTGCCGCCCATCGGATAGACCATCAGGCCGCGCTGCATGGCTTCGGCCTTCACGCGTGCGTGCGTCTTGCGGGCAGGCGGCAGCGGCGCCTTGGTCGCGCGATCCGCCACCAGTTCCACGCCGACAAACAGCCCGCGGCCGCGCACGTCGCCCACATGTGCGTGGTCGGCAAAGCGCGCGTGCAGCGCTGCACGCAGTTGTTCGCCGCGCGCCTGGACATTGGCGAGCAGGTTCTCTTCTGCGATGACCTTCTGCACTTCCAGCGCCGCCGCGCATGCCGTGGCGTGGCCGATGTAGGTGTGGCCATGCTGGAAGAAGCCGCTGCCGTTCGTGATCGCGTCGACAATGCGGCGGTTCACCAGCGTTGCGCCGATCGGCTGATAGCCACCGCCCAGGCCCTTGGCAATGGCGATCATGTCGGGCACCACGCCGTCTTCCTCGCATGCGAAGAGGTAGCCGGTGCGTCCCATGCCGGACATCACCTCATCGAGCAGCAGCAGCACGCCGTGGCGATCGCACACGGCCCGCATCTTGCGGAAGTAATCGCCCACCGGCGGCACCGCGCCGGCCGTGGCGCCCACCACGGTTTCTGCGACGAAGGCCGCGACATTTTCGGCGCCGAGTTCGACGATCTTCGCGTCCAGCTCGTCGGCCAGGCGCTGCACGTATTGCGCGTCGCTCTCGCCATCCAGACGCTCGCGATACGCATAGCACGGCGAAACATGGTGAGCCGGCACCAGCAGCGGCAGGAACGGCTCGCGGCGCCATGCGTTACCGCCAATCGCCAGTGCACCCAGCGTGTTGCCGTGATAGCTCTGACGCCGCGCGATGAAGTACCGGCGCTGCGGCTGGCCGATTTCAACGAAGTATTGGCGTGCGAGTTTCAGCGCCGCTTCGATTGCTTCCGAACCGCCGGAGACGAAATACACGTGGTCCAGATCGCCCGGCGCCGCCGCGGCCAGGCGCGCGGCCAGTTCTTCCGCCACGTCCGTGGTGAAGAACGATGTGTGCGCATACGCCAGCGCGCGCACCTGCTTGCAGATGGCGTCGACCACGCGCGGGTGGCCATGGCCGAGACACGAAACGGCGGCGCCGCCGCAAGCGTCGAGGTAACGCTTGCCGTCGGAGTCGATGAGGGTCATGCCCTCGCCGCCGACTGCGGTGGGCAGCGTCTTGCGCGGGTCGCGGTGGAAGACGGATGTGGTGGACGGTGTCATGGGCGGTCTCGGCGGGGTCAACGTTGGGTGGGCGGCACGGCGACAGCCGCTTCACTGCGGCGGGCGCTGCGCACGTAGGCGGCTTGTTGCTTGAGCTGGGCGTCGCTGTCGGCCAGGTGGGCGAGCGCGGTGGGCCCGGCGTGGCGGAACCAGGTCATCAGCAGCGCGTCGAGCAGCGCCATCGGCGCGGCCAGCGAATGGAAGAACGACGGAATGGCGACGGGCGCGACGAGGTGCTGCCACGCCAGTTCAGCGCCAGGGGCGATCGCGCTGTCGGTCACGTATACGAGGCGCGCCCCGCGCGCATGCGCGTACTGCATCGCTTCGACGACCTCGCGCGTGTACGGATCGAACGTCACGGCCACGACGATGTCGCCCTCGCCGCAAAAGCGCAGCGGGTCGGCCAGCGTGTTGCCGCTGCCGGCGCACAGCGTGACCTTGTCGTCGAACAGCTGCGCGGCATAGCCGAATGCATGCGTCAGCGCCAGGCAACTGCGGGCGCCCAGCAGGAAGACACGGCGCGCCTTGCAGAGGGCGCTGGCCACGGTCTCCAGCGCTGCCAGGTTGGCCGGCGAAAACGCCGACTGCACATGCGCGCCGATTGCCATGCCGATGCGCTCGGCCTCCGATGCGCCTGCTGCGTCGTCGCCTTGTAGCGCGTTGGCCCGGCCGGTAAAGCCATCGGCTTGCTGGCGCAGGTGGTTCACGCAGATGTCGCGCAGCGCCGCAAAGTCGTCAAAGCCCAGCGCGCGTGCCAGGCGCGAAAACGTGGCCGGCGGCAGGTCGCAGCGGCGCGCAAAATCCCGCATCGAGAGCAGGGCGATGTCGTGCTGGTGCGTTTCCAGCAACATGGCGGCGCGCTGCAGTTGCGGAGACAAATCGCCGGCGCGGTCGCGCAGCGTTTGCATGAGCCCATCGAACGTCATGAGGTGGCCGAATTGATTCAACTGTTTCGTAAACTACGTAATTGAAACAAATGAGTCAAGAGCGGATTGACCTCACTGCTGTGGGCGAAAGCAAAAACGGCCGCATCCCAGGAATGCGGCCGTCTAGGCAAACAAAAACGGAGGCCGAAGCCTCCGTCGTGCGTGTGATGCGTGCGTCTCAGGTTGCAGGCGCGTCGAGCTGCTCCATGCGCAGTTGGAAGAAGCCGGCGCCGATCAGCCCCAGCAGGCTCAGTGCCATGCACGTGCAGGCCAGAATCATCACCGCGCCTATCGATGACACCCCGCTCATGAGCGGCGTGTGCGTCAGGGCCGACAGATTGCCGCCCACCCACATGGCCGCGACAAGCGCCATCAGGCACGTTAGCGCCGCGGCATTGCGCAACCACGTCAACCGCGTCTTGCGGCTGATGCCGTCGAAAGCGTGGAAATGAAAGTGGTGGTGACCGGTGCCAACGAGTGCCATGGAGAATCTCCTTGTGCTTGCCGCTTGATAGCGTTGAGTCACTATACCGAGACCTGCGACAGTTTGGCGCAGTTTGCGCCGCTAGGTATACCCTAAGCTGCGCTGCGTCAAGAGGCTCGGGTACATTTTTTGTGCGTGCGACACTGCGCCGCAGATCGGCGGCTGGCGCGGCAAATGGGGAGATGACGAGGACGCGCGAACGGCGTCGCAGAAATGAAAAAAGACCTCGCGAGGAGGCCTTTTTTGTTGCCCTGCAAAATCGATTGATCTTGAAGGGCGAAGAATTTTGGTGGCCTGGGGCGGAATCGAACCACCGACACGCGGATTTTCAATCCGCTGCTCTACCAACTGAGCTACCGGGCCAAGCAAAGAAAGGCAAGTATGACAGGGTGTGCGCCCAGTCGTCAAGTACCTCCGAGCACTTTGATGATCAGGCCGCCGGCTCGCCCTTGTTGCGCGAGAGTTCGACACCCAGTTGCTTGAGCTTGCGGTACAGGTGAGTCCGTTCCAGGCCGGTCTTTTCGGCCACGCGCGTCATGCTGCCGCCTTCGCGCTGCAGGTGATATTCGAAGTACGCGCGCTCGAACAGGTCGCGCGCTTCGCGCAGCGGCATGTCGAACGAGAACTGCATGCCGCCGCCTTCGGCTGCGCGGGTCTGTACGCCATTGATATCGGTGCGATCAGGCCCGGCCGGCGCACCCGCTGCTGCGGCGTTGGGTGCGGCCCCTGCCTGCCCGGCCGCCGGTGCGGCAGTCGGTGCTGCGGATCGCGGCTTTTCCTTGCTGCGCGACAGGCCCTGCTCCACCGCGGTCAGCAGTTTCTGCAGCGCGATGGGCTTCTCCAGGAAATTCAGCGCGCCAATCTTGGTCGCTTCGACAGCAGTGTCGATGGTGGCGTGGCCCGACATCATGATGACGGGCATGGTCAGCAGACCTTGCGACGCCCATTCCTTGAGCAGCGTCACGCCGTCGGTATCCGGCATCCAGATATCGAGCAGGACGAGGTCGGGCGTTGCGTTCGCGCGGTATTCGCGCGCGCGCTGCGCGTTCTCGGCGACTTCAACAACGTGCCCTTCGTCTCCGAGGATTTCGGAGAGCAACTCCCGGATACCCATTTCGTCGTCGACAACGAGGATGGTGGCCATGCTTTTCCTCTATGTGCGGCGGGATTGCCGTCCGCGCTACGCGAGTTTTACGAACAGTATGGAAACCTGGGCGCCGACGGTGTCGGTACCCGATGTGCCCGATGTTGTGCTGGACTGGCGGTTGCGCAATTCGATGCGCGCCCCGTGCTCGTCCATGATTTTCTTCACCATGGCCAAGCCCAATCCTGTGCCCTTGGCTTTGGTCGTGACGTACGGCTCGAAGGCGCGGTTGAGGATGCGGGAAGAGAACCCGCCGCCGTTGTCCGCGATCGCAAGCCGCACGGCCTGCCGCCGCGCGCCCGAGGCGTCGTCGTATTCTACCGTGTCAGTTTGCAACATGACATGCGGAGCAGGTCGCCCGGCCGCTTCGTTCTCCGCCACGGCGTCCTGCGCGTTCTGCAGCAGGTTGTGGATGACCTGGCGCAGTTGCGTCGGGTCGCCCTTGATGAGCGGCAGATTGGCGCCCAGCTTGGCCTCGATGACGGGGTGGTCGCGGCGGTCAGGGTGATCGATGCCGTACAGGTGCAGCACCTCGGCGGCCAGCGCGTTCAGGTCCAGCTCCTGCAGCATGGCCGGCGGCGTGCGGGCGTAGTCGCGGAAGTCATCGACCATGCGCTTCATCGCGGCCACCTGGTTGACGATGGTGGTGGCGCCGCGCCGCAGCACGTCGGCGTCCGCCTCGGACAACTTGGGCGAAAGCTTCATCTCCAGGCGCTCGGCGGAGAGCTGGATGGGCGTGAGCGGATTCTTGATCTCGTGCGCAAGGCGCCGCGCAACCTCGCCCCACGCGACCGACCGCTGCGCCGAGATCACGTCGGAAATATCGTCGAACACCACCACGTAGCCGCGCTCGGTGCCGTGCGCGCCGACGGACGGGCCGGGCAGGCGCGTGCCACGCACCAGCAGCGTGAGCGGCTCGTCTTCGTCTTCGAGCGGAATTTCGACCTGCTTCTGCCAGTGGGCCACCGCGCCGCCGGCCGCCGCGCTTGCGTCTTGCTCGGCAAAGGCCTGTTCGACCACCGGCGCGAAGGCCGCCACCGGTGTGATGCTGGCCAGCCCCTGGCCGACCCACGCGCCGAAGGGCTGTTTGAAGATGCGCTCGGCACCCGGGTTGGCGGTCAGCAGCACGAAGCGATGGTCGAACACGAAGACGCCCGCGGTCAGGTTGGTCAGCACGCTCTCAAGATAGGCCTTCGATTGCTCGAGTGCCGCGCGATTCTGCTCCACGGCGCGGCGCGCGTCGGCCAGCTGCCGCGTCATCTGGTTGAACTGTTGGGTGAGCACACCCAGCTCGTCACGCGTATGCAATTCGCGCTTGGGCGAGAGATCGCCCTCGGCCACTTCGCGCGTGCCCTGGAGCAGCATTAGCAGCGGCCGTGCCAGCTGCGCACCGAGCAGCAGCGCCAGCATCACCGCAATGAACACCGCCAGGAACAGCGTGAGCGTGAGCGTGCCGATGTACATCTTGCGCAGGCCGGTGCGGCCAAGCGCTTTCTCCTGGTATTCCTGGTAGGCGCGCTGGACGGCGTCGGCGTTGCGGGCGAGCGCCTGCGGCACCGGCTGCACGAGCTGCAGGAAGCGTTCGTCGCGGCCGCTCTCGCCGATCAGGCCGAAGCCGCGCGAGGTGCTGCCGCCATCGTCCGGCCGGCGGTCTGCCAGCAAACCGGTGCCGGCCCATTTGCGTGCCGGCGTGCTCAGTCCGAGGCTTGGCTCGTCGCGGGACGATGTGCCGAGCGCCACCACCACATGGAGTTGGTACAGATCGCTTCGGCGGCTGTTGGCGCGTGGTGCCGCAGGTGCCGAAGCGGCGGGCGCGGAGGCGCTATCGGTTTCCGCATCGCTGCCGCCCTCCAGGCTGGCATAGCCGCCGGGCGCGCGGGCCTGCTCGAGCACGGCCTGATCGGGCAGGTTCGGCACGAGCGTGTCGTAGGTGTTTGACGCCGTGGCGATCACCCGGCCGCTAGCCGTAAAGATCGTCGCTTCCTGCACGCCGAACTGCTCGCGCAATCGATTGAGCGTGATGGCCGTGGCGGAGGCCGACCCATCGCCCACCTGCTCGGCAATCAGGCGACCTTTGTTCTGCAGATCGGCCAGTGCGGTATCCATGGTCGAGCGGCCGAGGTTCAGGCCGGCCTCCAGCGCCGATTCGACCTTCACGTCGAACCACGACTCGATGCTGCGCGATACGAACTGCAGCGACACCAGGTAGATCAGCACCCCTGGCAGCACGCCGACCACGCCGAAGAACACCGCCAGCTTGGTCATCAGCCGCGTGCCGAACTTGCCGCGCCGCGCGCGCAGCGCCAGCGCCAGCATCAGCCCGCCGATGATGACCACCAGCAGCACCCCGATGACGAGGTTGACCTTGTAGAGCAGCGTGAAATACCGGTCGAAGAATTCGGTGTTGGCCGATGCGGCAGCCAGCAGCCCGACCAGCACGATCGCCAGAAAGACGATGGTGCCCGCCACCACCTGATAGAGCAGCCGCTTGTAGCTGCGATCGAAGATCATTTGGCGGGGGCCAGCAACGTGCCTGCGCTGGACGGGCCGGCGCTCATCCCCCAGCCCGGATTGGGCGACAGCCCCGACGACCCGGAAGCAGGCGGCGAGGATGCCGGTGGGCTCGCCGGTGGCGCAACAGGCGCGGGCGCCGGGGCGGGCGGCGGCTCATTCGGCACCAGCACGCTGAAGCGCTTCCACTCCGAGCTGAGATTCCAGTCGCGCGTGTTGACGGCGTTGATCTGGAACGGCTTGGGCAGTTGCGTCACGTCCAGGCGCATGCGCACTTCGGCCTGCACGGTTTCGCCGGCCTTGACGGCGCGCTGCTCGAACACGCGCCAGCCGCGCACGTGCTGCATGAAATCGACGGCGTCTTTCAGGCGCGAGAACGGCACCTGCAGGCCGCCGGTCGATACCCGGTATTGGCGTGTGAGCGGGTGATACGACAGCCGCACCACGCGCGTGGCGCTGATGGCGTGGTCGTCAAACCAATACCAGCGCGGGCGGATCAATTCGAATTCGACGAGGAAGTAGAGCGCGATGCCCTTGTTTACTGCGTCTTCGAGGTTGCTGGGCAGGTCGAAATCGAAATCGGCGGAGAGGTTCCAGCCGCCATCGGCGTATTCGAGCTGCGCCCGGTTGATTTCGATGGACTGTGCGGGCGCCGCGACCGGCCACCAAAGCAGCATGCCCAATGCGACCAGCGCGACCAGCCGTTGCAGAATCTGCCGGAACCGGGTTTGCAGCAGCCGGATCGATGGGCGAAGGATGACAGTCACAACGGTCGGTGCATCAAGGCCGTTTCTGGAAAACCGCGTAAAAGAAGCCGTCGTGATCGAGCGGCAAGGGCGACGCGCCGGCGTCGAATCCGCTGATCTGCGCCGCCTCGGGCGAGACCGGCAGCAACTGGCCGGGCGCGTGCAATCGTATCGCATCTTCCAGATGGCGTTCAAACCATCGGGCTTGTTCCTCGCCTTCCGTCGGGAAAATCGAACACGTGACATAAACCAACTTGCCACCCGGCTTCAGGCATGCCCAGAGGGCGCGCACGATGTCGCGCTGCAGCCCGGCCAGCGCCTTGAGGTCGGCGGGGCGGCGCAGCCAGCGGATGTCCGGATGACGCCGCACGATGCCGGCGGCCGAACACGGCACATCGGCCAGGATGCGGTCGAACGGTCGGCCGTCCCACCAGGTGTCGGGTTGGGCCGCGTCGCCGACGCAGAGCGTGGCGGTCTGGCTCAGGCGTGCGAGGTTTTCGGTGATACGCACGGCGCGCGCGGCATCCGACTCAAGCGCCGTGACGTCCAGGCCGTCAGCCAGCTCCAGCAGATGGCCGGTCTTGCCGCCCGGCGCGGCGCACGCATCAAGTACGCGCTGCCCGGGCGCGACGTCGAGCAACGTTGCAGCCAGTTGCGCCCCGGCGTCCTGCACGGAGACATCGCCGTCGGCAAAACCCGGCAGTTCGGAAACGGGCACGGCGCGCGCAAGGCGGACGGCCTGCGCGCCGATGCGCTCGGCGTCGATGCCGGCTTCGGCCAGGCGGGCGAGGTACGCGTCGACGGTAATGCGGCGCGGGTTCACGCGCAGCACCATCGGCGGGCGACGGTTGCCCGCGGCCAGGATGGTTTGCCATGTGTCGGGATACGCGCTGCGTACGGCGTCGATCCACCACGTCGGGTAGTTGGTGGCCGCCGACGGATCCGCCTGCATGTCTGCGACCAGCGCCTGTTGCTCGCGCAGGAAGCGGCGTAGCACGCCGTTGATCATGCCTTTGCCGTGCGACAGCTTCGGATCAGCCGAGGCCGCCGTGACGGTCTGGTCGACGACGGTGAACGGCGCGTACGGCAGCGGGTCGTCCAGCAATTGCGCGAGCGCCACGCGCAGCAGATTGGCGGCGCCTTCGGCGGGCGGGCGCGGGATCAGCGTGCGGATCAGCCAGTCGGTGCTGCCCAGCCAGCGCGTGGCGCGGTAGGCGAGATCCTGCACGGCGCCGCGCACCGGTGCGGGTTGGCCCTGGCAGACGGCATCGATGGCCTGCGGCAATGCCGTGCCCTGCCGCAGCTTGCCGAGGGCGGTGGCGGCAAGCGACAAGGCGTGGGCGAGGGAATCGGGCGGCAGGCGCATCGGGCGGCAGGAAATCAGGCGGACAAAATGCAACGAGCCCGCGATGGGCGGGCTCGTGCGGACTGCGGAAGTATAAAGGAAGCGCCCCGTCGGGCTGCCGCTTTTACGCGGGATATTGCCCCGTCTGCGCCATCTGCATCAGGCGCGCGATGCGCTCTTCCGTGGCCGGGTGCGTACTGAACAGGTTGGCCAGGCCGCCGCCATGTAGCGGGTTCATGATCATCATTTGCGCGGTGGCCGGGTGGGCTTCGGCGGCGGCAAACGGAATGCCGGCCGCATAGCGATGGATCTTGTCCAGCGCTGAGGCGAGCGCCTGCGGGTCGCCGCTGATGGTCGCGCCGCCGCGGTCGGCTTCGAACTCGCGTGCGCGGGAAATCGCCATCTGGATGAGCGACGCCGCCAGCGGCGCGAGGATCGCTACCGCAATCCCGGCGATCGGGTTGGCGGGGCGGCCTTCGCTGTCGCGGCCGCCGAAGAACACGGCAAAGTTCGCCAGCGCCGAGATCGCACCGGCCATGGTCGCGGAAATGGTCGAAATGAGGATGTCGCGGTGCTGTACATGGGCCAGTTCGTGCGCCATCACGCCGCGCAGTTCGCGCTCCGACAGGATATTGAGGATGCCCGTCGTGGCGGCCACGGCGGCGTGCTCGGGGTCGCGGCCGGTAGCGAAGGCGTTCGGCTGCGCTTCGTCGATGAGATAGACGCGCGGCATCGGCAGGCCGGCGCGGCCGGCAAGCTCCTGCACCATCCGATAAAACTGCGGCGCGCTGGTCTCGTTGACTTCCTGCGCGTTGTACATGCGCAGGACCATCTTGTCGGAGAACCAGTACGAGAAGAAATTCATGCCCAGCGCGAACAGCAGCGCCAGCATCATCCCGCTGCGTCCGCCGATCATGCCGCCGATGACGATGAACAGCGCGGTGATCGCTGCCATCAACATGAAGGTCTTGATCCAGTTGAACATAGGGGCGTGGCTCCTGTGGGTGTTGGGGTTTGTGAAGTCGTTAGATCGCGATAATCGCTGAAAATTCAAGGGTTTGCGCCGCACTTGCGCGATATTTCGCCGCAGATGACGCTTGACGCATCAACGGGTGGTGAACGCCAGCCGCGCGCCCAGCCCGATGAACGCCGTGCCCACGACGCGATCGAGCCACCGCTTAATGCCGGGCTTGCCCGCCACCCGGCGCGTAACGCTGGCGGCCACCCACGCCACCAAGCTGTTCCAGATCGTCGACATGACGATGAACACCGCCCCCAATGCCAGGAAGGCCAGCGCCTTGTGGGCGGCGTGCGGATCGACGAACTGCGGGAAGAACGACAGGAAGAACAGCACGACCTTCGGGTTCAGCACATTGGTGAGAAAACCCTGCATGAACAGCGACTTGAGCGGACGCGGGCGCCGGGCAGCGGGCGTTTCCGTTTTTTCGGCCGGGGCGTCGTCGCGTTCGGGCGGCGCCAGCAGCATGCGCCCACCCAGATAAATCAAGTACGCCGCGCCGACCACCTTGATGACCGTGAAGGCCACGGTGGACGCCGCGAGCAGCGCCGTCAGCCCGAACGCGACCGCCAGCACGTGCACGCAACAGCCCGCCGACACGCCCAGCGACGACAGCAGCCCCGCCGCGCGTCCTTGCGAGACGCTGCGCCCGACGATATAGGCGGTGTCGGGCCCTGGCGTCACATTCAGCAGAAACACGGCCAGCATGAAGAGCGGCAGATTGACGATGCCCAGCGCGGTCATGGCGAAATCCTCTTCTATATAGATAGAGCGGTTAGCTGCGCGAGGCGAAGCGCTGGCCGGGCTGGATCGCCAGGCCTTGCAGGAATTCCCGCGCGGGCAGGCGTTTGCCGCCCGGCTTCTGCAACTGCGTCACACGCAGCGCGCCGGCGCCGCAAGCGATGGTGACGCCCTCGGCGTTGGCGGCGAGTACCGTGCCGGGTTCTGCGTCAGCCGGGCGATCGGCCAGCGCTTCTGCCTGCCAGAACTTGATCGCCGCGCCATCCAGCGCGGCCGATGCGCCGGGAAACGGGTTGAACGCATGCACCTGCCGCAGCAACGCGGCGGCGTGGCGCGACCAGTCGAGCGCGGCTTCGTCCTTGGCGATCTTCTCGGCATACGTGATGCCTTCAGCCGGCTGCGGCGTGGCGCCGAGCTTGCCGTCCTGCGCCAGCTTGGCGAGTGCCTCCACGACCATGCGTCCGCCGAGCGCGGCCAGCGTGTCGTGCAGCGTGCCCGTCGTGTCGGTCAGGCCGATGGGCACGCGCTCCATGGCGATCATGTCGCCGGTATCCAGGCCCGCATCCATCTGCATGAGCGTGATGCCCGATTCGGCATCGCCCGCTTCGATTGCACGGTGGATGGGCGCTGCGCCACGCCAGCGCGGCAGCAGCGACGCGTGGATGTTGATGCAGCCAAAGCGCGGCAGATCGAGCACTTCCTGCGGCAGGATCAGGCCATAGGCCGCGACGACCATCACGTCGGGGCGTTGGGCGGCCAGGGCGTCGATGGCTTCCGCGGCTTCCTGCGGATATTTGCCCGTGCGGCGCAGCGACGGCGGCTGCAGGATCGGCGCGAACCCATGCGTGACGGCGTACTGCTTGACGGGGCTCGCCTGCAATTGCATGCCGCGCCCTGCCGGGCGATCCGGCTGACTCAGCACGGCAACGACGGGAAAGCCGGCCTGGTGGATGGCCGCCAGGGCAATCTGCGCAAATTCAGGCGTGCCGGCAAACGCTACGCGGAGGGTGGACGTCATGGATGGAAAACCGAAAACGAGGGGAAGCGCGCTACACGACAGCGTAGCGCATGGGGCTTAGCGACGGCCGCGATGCGGCGTGTCGGTCAGCGGCACGATGGGCTCGGGCGACGGCAGCGCCTCGGGCGCGCCATTGCTGCGCCGCTGGAACAGCGAGAAGGTTTCGTTGGTGTCGCCGGGACGGCTGCCGCGCCAGACCATTTCCCAGTTGTCGCCGTGCGGGCGGCGTCGGGCGTGCTCCGGGCGTTTTTCGAGCACGAGTATCAGATCGCAGGTGCGCGCGGTCGGGTTGGGGTGGTGATCGTCGCCGGCACCGCTGTGGCCGAGCAGCCATTTGACGGGGCGCACGCCGGTTTCGTAGTGCATCAGCGCGCGCTCGCTTTCGCCCATGCCGCGCGTGGCCACACAGATCTGCGCCGATTCGAGCACCGGCTTGATCGCCTGGAACAGCGGGCGGTAGCTGCGGGCGTCGTCCACCCACGGCATCAGCAGCGTGCCGAGCAGGCCCCACACCATGCCCAGACCGGCCGCCCATGCGACCACGCCGGAACGCGCCGGCCGCAGCCACACGCAGGCAGCCCACAGCGCCGTAATCGCCCCCGCCGCCAAGACGGCGACCGGGTGGATCAGCATGTCATACGGCAACGGCAGCACGCGGCCCAGCATCTTGGCGAGCCATCCCGGCAGCAATTGCCCACCGCTGGTCACGAGCGCGCCCCACACGGCCCACACCACCAGACCCAGCACGCCAAACAACGCCACCGCCGCGCCCCATGCGCGCGCGCGCCACGCTGGCGCGATCAGCAGCAGCATCGGCGCGCCCAGCAAGGCCAGCGCCGGTTGCAGCGGCATCAGGTAGACATCGCGCAGCACCGCCGAGCGCAGGACCACGGCAATCGTCGCCAGCACGAACAGCGCGACGACCAGGTGCCCCTGATACGGCAACAGCCACGCCGTACGCGCGCCATGCCCGCGCTGCCGCACGAGCTTGTACAGCGACACGCCGAGCACGGCCACCGCCGGCCACACAGCCGGCGTGCCGGTCAGAAAGATGGAACGGATGGTCGTCGTCAGCGCACCTTTCTCGCCGCCCAGATGCGAGAAGCCGAAGAAGCGGCCCAGGTTGTTGACCCAGAACCATTCGATGAACAGGTCCGGCGATTCGTGCCAGAAGATGGCCGGCCAGATCGCCAGCCATGGCAGCGCCACCAGCAGCGAGAGGCCATAGAAGCGCCATGCCTGGCGGTTGCGGAAATCGGGCAACAGGGCGATCGCTGCCAGCAGGGTGATCGCAAACAGCCCTGGCACCAGCACGCCCTTGCCCAGGAAGGCCACGCCGATGCCCGTGCCGAACCACAGCGCGGGGCGCAGGACGTCGACGCCCTTTGCGCCGCCAGCTTCGCTCTCTTTGACGAAGCGCACCAGGCCATACAGGGCGATCGCGGTGCCGGCCAGTTGCGGGACATCGGCAATGAACTTGTGGGCGTGCTCGACCAGTCCGACGCAGCCGGCAAACAGCAGCAGCGCGCCCAGCGCATAGTCGCGCAATGCAGCGCCGCCGGCGTCGAGGCCGGCTTCACGGCGTGCGGCCAACGTCAGCCCAGGGCGTCCGCGGGCCAGGTCTGCGCCCACACGCAGGCGCCAGTCGCGCGCTTCGCTGCGCAGCAGGCGCGCCGTGCGCCAGACGGCCCAGCACGTCAGCGCCATCCAGAACAGCACCGCCACGCGTACGGCTTCGTGCGGCGGCATGTCGGGCAGCGCGAGCGCGGCGAGCGCGCCCGTCCAGTACATCAGCGGGGGTTTTTCGACGAACGGCTCGAAGGCGACGTTGGGAACGACCCAGTCGCCGCGCTCGATGATGTTGATGACGATGCCGAAGGAATACGGCTCGTCGGCCTTCCAGGGCGCGCGCCAGAACGTGCCCGCCACAAAATACGCGCACAGCATCAGCACGACGACGGCACGCCAGTGCCGCACCAGCAGCGCCGACAGGCGGCGAGGGCTTACGTTGGAGCCTGCGTCATCGGGAGCGATCGGCATCAGCGGGATGGGGCGAGGGCGCGCGTCGGCGTCGGCAGGCATGGGAACGCGTTCAACGCTGGGGCGCCGCGTCGCGTTGATGCTTCTTGAGTTTGGAGCGGATGCGCGTCTGCTTGAGCGGCGAGAGGTATTCGACGAAGACCTTGCCCATCAGGTGATCCATCTCGTGCTGGATGCACACGGCCAGCAGATCGTCGGCCTCCAGCTCGAAGGTTTCGCCCTTCTCGTTCAGTGCACGCACGCGCACGCGGGCCGGGCGGTCGACCTTGTCATAGATATCAGGCACCGACAGGCAGCCTTCGTCCCAGACCTTGTGCTCGTCACTGGCCCAAATGATTTCGGGGTTGATGAACACGCGCAGCTCGTCGCGCGATTCCGACACGTCGATGGTGATCACGCGCTCGTGCACGTCGACCTGCGTGGCGGCCAGGCCGACGCCGGGCGCCTCGTACATGGTCTCGGCCATGTCGGCCACCAGTTTGCGGATGCGGTCATCTACCACGGCGACCGGTTTGGCGACCTTGTGCAGCCGCGGATCAGGGTATTGCAGGATATTCAGTAGGGCCATGATGCTTGGCAACAACGGTTGCAGAAGGCCACGCTAACGAGGGGTTGCCTTCAATTGCGATCGCTTGGAATGTCATGCAGAATCGGGGGCGCTATCCGCCACATGGCTTAGGAAAAAGCCTGACGAATGTTGGATGCCATACCCCTCTTGCTGCGGCGCAGAACTGCGTACAGCTGCGGCGGTGAGGCGTCGAACAGGCCCGCGGACCACTCGCCGATTCTTCATAGAATAATGCGCCATCGTAACACACCGATGCACTCCCAGCCCGCCATGCAAACTGCCACGAAAGCGCGCCAGTCTTACGTTTGCGCCCTGTCGGCGGCTGCCGCGGCAGCGCTTTTCTGCATGGGCGCCGCCCACGCTGCCGAGCGCACTGTGACGCCGGCGCAACAGGCGCAGGCCGCGACGGCTGCCCAAGCGGGCATCCCCGAATCCGAACTGTCCCCCACCGCGCCTGCGCAGTACACCGTGCGCCGTGGCGACACGCTCTGGGCGATCTCCGGCAAGTACCTCAAGCGGCCCTATCGCTGGCCCGAACTCTGGGGCATGAACCGCGAGCAGATCCGCAATCCGCATCTGATCTATCCGGGCCAGATCCTGTATCTGCATCACGCCAATGGCCGCGCGTGGCTGTCGAGTTCGCCGGCGTCGGCGGATGGCAGCACGGTGCGCCTGTCGCCGCATACCCGCGTGTCGGGCCAAGACGGCGACGCCATCTCCAGCATTCCGGCCGCCGCCATCGAGCCGTTCCTGACCCAGCCGATCGTGGTGGATGAAGAAACGCTGGCCACGCCGGCGCGCATCTTCTCGCTGCCCGAAGGCCGCGTGTATCTGGGCAAGGGCGAAAACGCCTACGCCCGCGGGCTGCCGGAAGGCGAAGGCGGCCAGGCCGGCACCGAATGGCAGGCGTATCGCCCTGTCCGGCCGCTCAAGGACCCGGTGACCGGCAGCGTGCTCGGCTACGAAGCGGACTTCCTCGGCACGCTGCGCGTGGTGCGTGCGGCGACCGGCCCGCAGGCGGTCACCAAGATGGAAGTGCTGTCGTCCAAGGAAGAAATGGGCGTCGGCTCGCAACTGATGCCACTGCCGCCGCGCGTGCCGGTGCGCTATACGCCGCATGCGCCGGAGGGCGACGTGCACGGCGCGGTTGCCAAGGTGACTGGCGGCGTGCGTTTTGGCGGCACCGACCAGGTGGTTGTGCTCAACATCGGCAGCCAGCAGGGGCTGGAGCCGGGCCACGTGCTGTCGCTGGCGCGCGCCGGTGCGCTCGTGAAAGACGCCACCGCCGGCAACGAGGCCGTGCAACTGCCGGAAGAACGCTACGGCCTGGCCTTCGTGTTCCGCGTGTTCCCGCATGTCGCCTATGCACTGGTGACGGACGCCTCCAACACCGTGGAAGTGGGCGACAGCGTCAGCAACCCGATGTCGCCGCAACCCTGACCTACGCGCTACCGCAGTCCCTGATTTGACCGATGCATCGCAGGTCGCGGCGCCCGCCGCGGCCGATTCCACGGCTTCCCTCTCCTGCACGCGCGACCCGGTTGAACTGGCCGCGTGGCTGCGTCTGACTGAAACCCCCGGCGTCGGGCCCGTTGCCGCGCGGCAGTTGCTGGCGGCCTTCGGGTTGCCGCAAGACATCTTCGCCCAGCCGTATGCCGCGCTCGCCAAGGTGCTGCCGGAGCGCCAAGCGCGGGCGGTGCTGGCCGAGCCCGACGAGACGCTGTCAGCGCTGATCGAGCGCACCGTCGCCTGGGTGAACGAGCCGGGCAACGCCATCTTCACGCTGGCCGATCGCGGCTACCCGCCGCGCCTGCTCGAACTGCCGGACCCGCCGACCCTCCTGTACACCAAGGGCGACGCCTCCCTGCTGCGCGCGGCCGCGGTGGGCGTGGTGGGTGCGCGCAGCGCCACGGCCGCCGGCATCGAGAACGCCCGGGCGTTTTCCCAGGCGCTGTCGGCGGCGAGCGTGACGATCGTGTCGGGCCTGGCGCTCGGCATCGATGCGGCCGCGCATGAGGGCGCGCTGGCCGGCCCGGGAAGCACCATCGCAGTCGTAGGGACGGGGCTCGATATTGTTTACCCGGCCCGCAACCGGGCGCTGGCGCATCGCATTGCCGAGGCTGGCGTGATCATCTCCGAATACCCGCTCGGCATGGGCGCACGTGCCGAGAACTTCCCCCGCCGCAATCGCCTGATCTCGGGGTTGGCGCGCGGGCTGCTGGTGGTGGAAGCCGCGGCGCAGTCCGGCTCGCTGATCACGGCGCGGCTGGCGGCCGAGCAGGGACGCGATGTGTTTGCGATTCCCGGTTCGATCCATTCGCCGCTCGCCAAGGGCTGCCATCTGTTGATCAAGCAAGGCGCCAAGCTGGTGGAAACGGCCGCCGATATCCTCGACGAACTCGGCTGGGGGCGTGCTGCAGCGCCGGCCAAGCGTGCGACGCGCACGGCCACCGTCCAGGCACCCGAAGCTGCGCCGGCCCCAGCCCGCGCGGCGCCGAGTGCGGCTGAAACGGCGCTGCTCGACGCGCTTGGCTTTGACCCCGTCGATCTGGATACCTTGTGCGAGCGCACCGGCCAGGCAGCCGCCGCGCTGTCCGCGCAGCTTCTGGCGCTGGAGCTGGATGGCCGCGTCGAGCGTCAGCCGGGCGGGCGCTTCCTGCGGCTTCCGTGAAAGCGTGCCTACAATAGGCGCGACCCCCTCGCCACTCCGCTGATCGTTCAGCCCCGTTTTTCATGCCACTGCTCTCGCCCGACACCGACGCCGCTGCGCTGCACGCGGGCATCCGCTCCGGGCAGCTGCTGGTCGCGTGCCTGTGCGCGGAGTGGTGTGGCACGTGCCGCAGCTATCGCACGACCTTCACTGAACTGGCGCAGCGGCATCCGGAGTGCTGCTTCGTCTGGGTCGATGTGGAAGACCATGCCGACGCGCTGGGCGATCTCGACGTGGAAAACTTTCCGACCCTGCTGGTGCAGCGAGGGAGCGATGTGTTGTTTTTCGGCCCCGTCTTGCCCCACGCGGGTGTTGTTGAAGGCTTGCTTTCGCGTGATCTGAGCGCGGCTTCGGCGGTGGCTGCGGCCCCTGACTTGCGAGGCTGGCTGCTGGAATCGGCGTGAGTGCAGGCCTTGACAAGGCCAAGCGCCGCATGCGCCACTCTATTGCGCCTGAAAAGGAACCGCGCTTATGATTGGCGGCCAAATTTGGGCCGGCCGAACATTGAGGACGCCCAAAGGGGCGCGCTGACAGGCGTCGCCGGCACTTGAAGTCGGCGGGGGTTGCCATAAGACTCTAAAAAAACACGCGAACGGTCGTTATAGAAAAGCGACTTCTTCTTTACCCGATTACTTGCGATCGCCAGGATCCGCTCACATGTCCAAGGCTCTCATCATTGCCGAAAAACCGTCGGTCGCCGCTGATATCGCGCGCGCGCTGGGTGGCTTCACCAAGCACGACGAGTACTTTGAGAGCGACGACTACGTCCTCTCGTCGGCGGTTGGCCACCTGGTCGAGATTGCCGCGCCGGATGAATACGAAGTCAAACGCGGCAAATGGAGCTTCGCGCATCTGCCCGTGATCCCGCCGCACTTTGACTTGCGCCCGATCGCCAAGTCGGAGTCGCGCCTGAAGGTGCTGACGCGCCTGATAAAGCGCAAGGACGTGACCAGCCTGATCAACGCATGTGACGCGGGGCGCGAAGGTGAATTGATCTTCCGTCTGATCGCGCAACACGCAAACACCAAGTTGCCGGTGAAGCGTCTGTGGCTGCAGTCGATGACGCCGCAGTCGATTCGGGACGGCTTTGCCAAGCTGCGCAGCGACGAAGAGATGATCCCGCTGGCCGATGCTGCGCGCTGCCGTTCCGAGGCCGACTGGCTCGTCGGCATCAATGGTACGCGTGCGATGACCGCGTTCAACAGCAAGGGCGGCGGCTTCTTCCTGACCACCGTGGGGCGCGTGCAAACGCCCACGCTGTCGATCGTGGTGGAGCGCGAAGAGAAGATCAAACGCTTCGTGCCGCGCGATTACTGGGAAGTGCGCGCCGAGTTCATCGCCGCGGCCGGCCTGTACGAAGGCCGCTGGTTTGACCCGAAGTTCAAGAAGAACGAGTTCGATCCCGAGCAGCGCGATTCGCGCCTGTGGAGCGAGGCCGAGGCCAAGAGCATCGTGGCTGCGTGCCGCGACAAGCCGGGTTCGGTGACGGAAGAATCGAAGCCGTCGACGCAGATGTCGCCGGCGCTGTTCGACCTGACCAGCCTGCAACGGGAGGCCAACGGCCGCTTCGGCTTTTCGGCCAAGAACACGCTGGGCCTGGCGCAGGCGCTGTATGAAAAGCACAAGGTGCTGACCTACCCGCGTACCGATTCGCGTGCGCTGCCCGAAGACTACATGGGCACGGTCAAGCAGACGCTGGACATGCTGGGCGAAAGCTCGCCCAACTATCTGACGCATGCGAAGAAGATCCTGGCCAACCAGTGGGTCAAGCCGAACAAGCGGATCTTCGACAACAGCAAGATCAGCGACCACTTCGCCATCATCCCGACGCTGCAGGCGCCGAAGAACCTCTCGGAGCCCGAGCAGAAACTGTACGACCTGGTGGTGCGCCGCTTCCTGGCAGTGTTCTTCCCGGCCGCCGAATACCAGGTCACCACGCGGATTACCGAGGTGGCGGGGCATCACTTCAAGACCGAAGGCAAGGTGCTGGTGAATCCGGGCTGGCTGGTCGTGTACGGCCGCGAGGCGCAGGGCGAAGACGCCAACCTCGTGCCGGTCGCCAAGGACGAGAAGGTCAAGACGGACAAGGTCGAGCCGGTCGGCCTGACCACCAAGCCGCCCGCACGCTACAACGAAGCGACGCTGCTGTCGGCCATGGAAGGTGCCGGCAAGCTCGTCGACGACGACGCGCTGCGCGAAGCGATGGCCGGCAAGGGCCTGGGCACGCCAGCGACGCGCGCGGCCATCATCGAAGGTCTGCTGACGGAAAAGTACCTCGTGCGCGAGGGCCGCGAGCTGATTCCGACGGCCAAGGCCTTCCAGCTGATGACGCTGCTGCGTGGCCTGGGCGTGGAAGAACTGACGCAGGCCGAGTTGACGGGCGGCTGGGAGCACAAGCTTTCGCTGATCGAACGCGGTCAGCTGGAGCGCGACGAATTCATGCGCGAGATCGCGCAGATGACGCAGCAGATCGTCAAGCGCGCCAAGGAATACGACAGCGACACCATCCCCGGCGACTACGCGACGCTCTCCACGCCGTGCCCGCAATGCGGCCACGTGGTCAAAGAGAACTACCGCCGCTTCGCCTGCAGCCACTGCGATTTCTCGATCAGCAAGATCCCGGGTGGCCGCCAGTTCGAGCTGGACGAGGTGGAAGAGCTGCTGACCAACAAGACCATCGGCCCGCTGCAGGGCTTCCGCAGCAAGATGGGCCGGCCGTTTGCGGCCATCCTCAAGCTGGCGCAGGAAGACGGTCACTGGAAGATGGAGTTCGACTTCGGCCAGAACGACGAAGACGATGGCGAGCCGGTCGATTTCTCCGGCCAGGAAAGCGTCGGCCACTGCCCGAAGTGCAACGGCAACGTCTACGAGCACGGCCTGAAGTACGTGTGCGAGAATGCCGTGGCGCAGCCCAAGACCTGCGACTTCACCACCGGCAAGATCATCCTGCAGCAGGAGATCAGCCGCGAGCAGTTGGCCAAGCTGCTGACCGAAGGCAAGACCGACCTGCTGACCGGCTTCAAGTCGGCACGCACAGGGCGCAACTTCAAGGCGTTCCTCGTCAAGCAGCCGGACGGCAAGATCGGCTTCGAATTCGAGCCGCGTGGCGAAGGCAAGGGCAAGCCCGGCGCCAAGACTGCGGCGAAGAAGTCGACGGCCGCCGCCAAGACGCCCGCTGCCAAGAAGGCGCCCGCCAAGACCGCAAGCAAGACGGCCGCAAAGAAGGCCCCGGCGCGCAAGAAAGCCGCTGAAGCCGAGGCCGACGAGGAAAGCACCAGCGAAACCTGATCGCGGTTTCGCGGGCGTCAATGCAAACGGGAGGACACTGTCCTCCCGTTTCGTTTTGGCGATGCGGCTCCGCTTATGCGGCTTCGCTGAGGCCGCGCCCAGCACGCGCCTCGCTGTGCTTGACCTCCATCGCCTGGGCCAGCATGTAGTCGATGAACGTCCGGACCTTCGTCGGCAGGAACTTGCGGCTTGGGTACACCAGCGACAGCGACCGGTGCGGCAGCTTGTATTGCGGCAGCACGCGCACCAGTCGTCCGGATTCCAGATCCGGCCGGGCCATGTACGACGACAGAATCGCGATGCCCATGTCGGCGAGCACCGCGCGGTGCATCAGTTCGGCATTGCTCGTGACGAGCGAGGGCTGCACCGGCACCGAGATCGACTGGCCGTCGGGCGTGCTCATCTCCCATTCGTGCCGCAGTTGCGGGTGCCACATGGCGATGACGCGGTGCTCGGCAATATCTTCGGCGCGCTGCGGCGTGGAATGCTGGCGGAGGTAGGCCGGCGTGGCGGCCATGACCATCTCGGCGGAAATCATGCGGCGTGCGACGAGGTGCGAGCCAAGGCCGAGTTCTGAAACCATGATGCCGACGTCACGGCCATCCTCGACGATGTCGATCGGGCGATCGGACAGCGCCACGTCAAACGTCACCTCGGGATAGAGCTGCTGGAAGCGCGCGAGCAGCATCGGCAGCACGTGCAGGCCGAACATCACCGGGGCGACGATGCGCAGGCCACCGACGAGCGCCTGGCTGCGCGAGGTGGCGAGCGATTCCGCCTCGTCAATGTCGAGCAGGATCTGCGCACAGCGCTGCAGGTAGGTTTCGCCCACGTCGGTCAGCGACAGGCTGCGCGTGGTGCGGTTGAGCAGGCGCGTGCCGAGATGCGCCTCAAGGTCGGCCACGTAGCGCGTGACCACGGCATTGCTCATCGACAGATGCTGGGCTGCCCGGGCGAAGCTGCCAAGCTCCACCACCTTGGAAAACACCCGCATCGACTGCAAACGATCCATTCCAGCCTCTCACATAATTTGTTGTCAAAAATAGAACAAATCTGTCATGACAGCAAATATTTAATATTGTCACAAGCAATTCACTGCCTAGGGGCGATCCCGGAATGTGAGCGCACGCTCAGGTCAGAATGTCGGCGGGGTTTGTGTCTGCGCTGTTTCATTGCCGTGGCTGCGTATCCGACTTCTCACCGATTGACGCCGTAGCAGATTTGCGCCGAGACTCTATACCGAACGGTAGATTTTTGTGGGATTCGTCTTGCGCGACGTCATGTTCGGCTCAAATCGTGGTGGAACAGGGTCTTGCGCAAATCGGTGCGGCGGTGGCCAAACGGCTTCGCCATACTCGAACGATGGATGCCGCGAACCCTGACCCGCATGAGCGCCCCGCAACGAGGGCTGCCATCACGGCCGATGTCTCGCTTTGCGAGGCCGCCGGCCGAGGAGACACAACATGACCATCCAGAACCGCGAACCGGTCAATTATCTGGCGGGCGAAATGCCGCTGCACCGGTATTGCGCCCACCATGCGCAGCAAACGCCCGAGCGCATCGCCCTGTTGTGGTATGGCCGCACGATCTGCTGGCGCGAGCTGGACCAAGCCTCGACGCGGCTGGCAGTGCAGTTGCGGCGGCTGGGCGTGACACGCGGCGATCGCGTTGCGCTGTTTCTGCACAACTGCCCGCAAGCCATCGTTGCGCATCTGGCCACGGCCAAGCTGGGCGGCATCGTCGTGCCGTGCGGGCCGCTGTCGCGTCAACACGAACTGCGCGACCAACTGGCCGATTCCGGCGCCAAAATCCTCGTGGCCGCGGCAGACCTGATGCCGATCGTCGAGGCCGCCCGGCCCGGCACGTCGGTCACGACCGTCATCACCACGCGCTATGCCGATCTGCAGCCCTCGCAGCCGGCGTGTCGCAAGGCGCTGGCCGTGCCGCCCGAGCTGATTGCCGCCGATGCCTCGTCTGCGCCGCCGCCCAAGAACAAGCCGGGCGCCGCGCAGCTGGATCTGATGCAGCTGATGGCCGAACCCGTGGATGTGGCCGAGCGCGATGCCGTGGCTGCCATCCAGGTTGGCTTGGATGAAGTGGCGCTGATGGTCTACACGTCCGGCACCACCGGCCGCCCGAAGGGGGCCATGCTGACGCACCGCAACGCGCTGTACAAAACGGCTGTCACGGTGCAGGTCGGTGGTATCCAGGCGGCCGATGTGCTGCTCGCCGTGGCGCCGCTGTCGCACATTGCCGGCATGCTGATGGGCATGAACGTGATGCTGTATTCCGGCGCGCCCACCATCCTGCTCTATCGTTTCGATCCGCTGGCCGTGCTGCAGGCCATCGATCGCTACCGCGTCACGTGGTGGTACAGCATGACGCCGATGAACCTCGCGGTGATGGCGCACCCGGATGCCGCGCAATACCGCATGGAATCGCTCGTGACCAACCCATGCACCAGCTTTGGCGTGACGTTGACGGAGGCGATTGCCGAGCAGTGGCGCGCCTTTGCCGGACCGCAGTGCCGAACCTACGAAGCTGCATACGGCCTGTCGGAAACGCATACCTGTGACGCCATCACGCCGGCCGATGCCCCGCGCTGGGGGTGGCACGGCAAGATCGTCCCGCAGACCGAGGTACGCATCGTCGACCCGCACACCGGCGCAGAATTGCCGCCCGGCCAGGCGGGCGAGATCACCATCCGCAGCCCCGGCGTGTTCCGCGGCTACTGGCAGCGCGACGAGGCCACGCGCGCCGTCCTGCACAACGGCTTTTTGCGCACCGGCGACATCGGCCAGGTCTCGCCCGACGGCTACCTTCAGTGGCAGGGCCGCATCAAGGAGATGATCAAGGTGTCGGGCTACAGCGTGTTCCCGGAGGAGGTCGAGGCGCTGCTGTCGCGCCACCCGGGCATCCGCCAGGTGGCTGTGACGCCCATTCCCGATCCCGATAAGGGCGAAGTCGTCTGCGCGCACGTGGTGCCGATGAACGGCGTGACGCTTTCGGAAGCCGAGCTGATTGCCTGGTCGCGCGACAACATGGCGCCGTACAAGGTGCCGCGGCGCGTGAAGTTCCACGATGCGCTGCCCGCCACCGCGACGGGCAAGGTGCTGCGAAGGTTGCTGCGCGAGGAGGCCATCGCCGCCTGAAAAACGAAACGGCCGCCAAATTCTGGCGGCCGTTTTGTCAGGTCTGCACGAAGCGTTTCTGTCGGGCGATGCTCATCAGGATGCCGATGCCCATGCCCAGCGTGACAAGCGCCGTTCCCCCGTAACTGATGAGTGGCAGCGGCACGCCCACCACAGGCAGGATGCCGCTCACCATGCCCATGTTGACGAAGGCATAGGTGAAGAAGATCAGCGTGATCGACCCTGCCAGCAGGCGCCCGAACAGCGTGCCTGCGTTGGCGGCAATGAAGAGCCCGCGCAGGATCAGCAGCAGATACAGGAACAGCAGCACGCCATTGCCCACCAGCCCGAATTCCTCGGAATACACCGCGAAAATGAAGTCGGTGTGCTTCTCGGGGATGAACTCCAGGTGGGTTTGCGTGCCCTTCAGCCATCCCTTGCCCGTCACGCCGCCCGAGCCGATGGCAATGATCGACTGGATGGTGTGGAAGCCCTTGCCGAGCGGGTCGGTGGTCGGATCGAGCAGCGTACAGACGCGGTGCTGCTGGTAGTCGTGCAGGATCGGCCAGTTCACGCCCGGCGCGCAGATGCGCGACTCGAACGACACCACCAGCGTGATCGCCGTCACCGCAACCACCAGCACCGGCACGATCAGCCGCCAAGACAGCCCGGCGAAGTAGATGACGTAGATGCCTGCCGCCAGCACCAGAAGCGCCGTGCCCAAGTCCGGCTGCTTGGCGATGAGCCCGACGGGAATCAGCAGCAGCAAGGCGGCAGCCAGATAGTCGTACCAGTGGATCACGCCCTCGCGCTTCTGGAAGTACCACGCCAGCATCAGCGGCATGGCGATCTTCATGATCTCGGAGGGCTGGACCACCACGCCGATATTGAGCCACCGCCGCGCGCCCTTGCGGATCAGGCCGAACGCCGCCACGCCAATCAACAACGCCACGCCGACAGTGTAGAGCGGCACCGCAAAGCGCATCAGCGTCTGCTGCGGCAGGTTGGCGATGATCCACATCAGCACGAACGACAGCAGGATGTTGCGGACCTGATCCTCCACCCGGCCCGGCATGTCGATGGCGGCCGAGTACAGCGCGATCAATCCGGTGCCGAGCAGCAGGAAGACGATCAGCGCCAGCGGGCCATCGAAGCCCGTGAAGAGCGACTTGATGACGTTGAATATGCGGCGCTTGTCCAGTTTGTCCATGGCGAAATCCTCAAGCGCAAATATCAGGGCGCGACCGGCTTGGAGGCCGGTTTCTGCGCAGGCTTCGGTGCCGGCTTGTTGCCGGGCTTGGCGTCCTTCGCCCCCTTGGGGGCGGTGGCCGGCGCCGAAGCCGGTGCGGCAGCGTTGCCTCGTCCGCGTGGCGGCAGTTCTGGTGCGGGTTGCGCATGCGACAGCGCCTGCAGCACCTGGGCGTCCAGCGTGGCCGGGGCGACGGCCTCGGCGCTGGTGCCGGCCTCGCGCAGGGCCGGTGCCACCAAGTCGGGCGACAGCGGCGGCACGCTGCGTGCAGCGCCCGCCGCGACCGACGACGCGGCCGGCGCCGAAGCGGCGGTAGCAGCACCGGCTGCGGAAGCCGCCACGCCCGAAGCGGCAGCCACCCCGGATGCCGGCTCTGCAGCCACCGGCGGCGCAGCCGTTGCGCTCGCGATGGTGGCCGTCTTGCCGGTCGAGAACACGCTCGGCGTATCCACCGGCGGTTGCTGCTGAGGTTTCGGCGCGGTGGCAGCCAGCTCCGCGGGCCACTTGCCGGTCAGGTAATAGTCCATCACGGCACGTGCGATTGGCGCGGCCGATGCAGCGCCGAAGCCCGCGTTTTCCACGATCAGCGCGAGCGCGATCTTCGGATGGTCTGCCGGCGCAAACGCCTCGAACAACGCGTGGTCGCGCTTGTTTTCGGGGATGGCGTGGTGGTTGTACTTTTCGTTCTTGCCCAGCGAATACACCTGCGCCGTGCCGGTCTTGCCCGCCGACACATACTGCGCACCGATGAATGCCTTGGCCGCCGTGCCGGCCTGGTTCACGCCCACCATGGCGCGCTTGATCACGTCGATGTTGGCCTGCTTGAGCGGAATCCGGTAGCTCTCGGTCGGCACGGTCAGCGAGCGCGACTTGGATAGCGAATCTTCAACGGCCTTCACCAGGTGGGGCTTCATCACCACGCCGTTGTTGGCCAGCGTCGATATCGCGTGCGCGAGCTGCAGGATGGTGAAGTTGTTGTAGCCCTGGCCGATGCCCAGCGAGATGGTTTCGCCGTCGTACCACTTCTGCTGCTCGGGGCGCTTGTAGGCTTTGCGCTTCCACTCGGTGGACGGCAGGATGCCCGTGCGCTCGCCCTCGATGTCGATGCCCGTGACCTGCCCGAAGCCGAACGGCTTCATGAAATCGTGGATGGCATTGACGCCCATGTCATTGGCGAGCCGGTAGTAATACGTGTCGCACGACGCCACGATGGAGCGGTACATGTCGACCCAGCCGTGCCCGCCCGGCACGTCATCGCGGAAGGTGTGGTTGCCCAGCGTGAACGAGCCGGGATCGGCCATGCCCCACTGCGGCGTGCGCTTGCCCAGCTCCAGCGCGCCCAGCGCCATGAACGGCTTGTACGTCGAGCCCGGCGGATAGGTGCCGCGCAGCGGGCGGTTCAGCAGCGGCTTGTCCGGCGAATTGTTCAGCTCGTTCCAGGTCGCGCTGTCGATCCCTTCAATGAACAGGTTCGGATCGAACGTCGGCTTGGAGACGAAAGCGAGGATGTCGCCCGTCTCCGGCTCAATCGCCACGAGGGCGCCGCGCCGGTTGCCGAAGAGCTGTTCGGCCAGCCGCTGCAGGTTGATGTCGAGCGACAGGATCAGGTTGTTGCCCGGCGTTGCCTGCGAGGTCGACAGCGTACGGATCGGGCGCCCGCCCGCGCTGACTTCCACCTCTTCGTAGCCCGTCAGGCCGTGCAATTCGGTTTCGTAGCTCTGCTCGATGCCGACCTTGCCGATGTATTCCGTGCCGCTGTAGTTGTTCGAATCCTTGCGCGGGTCGTACGCCACGCCGGGCTGGCTGTTGGCATCGCTCATGTTGTCGATGCGGTCCAGATCGCGCTCGGAGATGCGGCCGATGTAGCCGATCACGTGCGACGCCGAGTCGCCCAGCGGGTATTGGCGGAACAGCCGCGCATGCACGTCCACGCCCGGAAAGCGGAAGCGCTGCGCCGAGAACCGCGCGACCTCCTGGTCCGTCAGCTGGCTGCGGATCGGCAGGCTTTCGAAGCTGCGCGCATCTTCCATCAGGCGCTTGAAGCGGCGGCGGTCGCGCGGCTGGATATCGACCACCTGGGCAAGCTGGTCGATCGTGTTGTCGAGCGTGTCCTGCAGCTTGGACGGCGTGATCTCCAGCGTGTACGCCGAATAGTTGCGTGCCAGCACCACGCCGTTGCGGTCCATGATGATGCCGCGGTTGGGCTCGATCGGCGCGACCGAGATGCGGTTGTCTTCCGCCTTGGCCGAGTACTGCTCGTGCTTGACCTGCTGCAGCCAGAAGAAACGCGCCAGCAGCAGTCCGAAGCAGACCAGCACGAACAGGGCGGCCGCCGCCAGCCGCAGGCGGAAGCGCGACAGCTCCTGTTCGACGTTGCGGATTTCGGTCATGCCAGGTGAAGGCGAATAGCGGGGTGCATCAGATCGGCCGCCTTAGATCGGCCGAGTTTCGTCGACGCTTTCCGGGCGACGCTGCGGCGCCAGCAGGAAGGCGTTGGCGAACGGCCAGAGGGCAGCTTCGATCAGCGGCGGCAGGATGACCTGCCAGTCCGGCAGGTGCGCGCCCATCAGCAGGCGGATGACGATCGGCACGGCGTGCGCCAGCACCAGCAGCGGCAGCACGTGCAGCGCCTGCGACAGCACCGAGAACCACAGCACGCGCCGGTGAATCGTGATCGCAAAATACGACAGCATCGTGTAGGCCATCGCGTGTTCGCCAAGCAGACGCGCTTCGTGCACGTCCATCAGCAGGCCCAGCAGGAAAGCCACCACCATGCCCACGCGGCGCGGCTGATGGATGTTCCAGAACACCAGCACCAGCGCCACCAGATCGGGAATCCACTGCATGTGGCCCCACGGCATCAGGTTGAACAGGAACGCCAGCACGAAGCTGAAGGCGATGAAGCCAGGGTTGACCGGGCGCAGCAGGTATTGGGGCGAGTTCATGATCGATGGCCTCGCTTCAGCGTTTTTGCGCTGAATCGGTGTCCAGCGGATTGCCGTCGGCGTCGGTCGGGCGCGGCGGCGGGGCGTTTTCTTCGGCTGCCGGCGCGGGTGCCGGCACATTGGCTTCGGCGGCGGCGCGTGCGGCGCGGTCCTTTTCTTCGCGGGCGTCGCGGGCAGCGTTCTTGCCCTTGGCTGCGGGCGGCGGCGACAGATCCGTCGGCGGCGGGAAGCCCGATTCGTACTTCACGATCAGCAGGTGCCGGTTGCTGCGGATGCCGGCCACCGGCTCGCAAATCACGCGCGAGAACGCGGTATCAGCCTTGCGCTCGATTTGCGAAATACGCGCCACCGGCAGGCCCGCCGGATAGACGCCGTCCAGCCCCGACGTGACCAGCAGGTCGCCCTGTTGCAAATCGGCCGAGGCGGCCATGAAGCGCAGGTCCAGCGCGCCCGGTCGCGCCCCGCCAAAGGCCACGCTGCGCAGGCCGTTGCGTACCACCTCCACGGGGATCGCCTGGTCCTTGTCCGTCAGCAGCGTGACTTGCGATTCGAACAGCGAGACGCGCGTCACTTGCCCGACCACGCCGCGATCGTCGATGACGGGGTAGCCCGCGCGCACGCCGTCCTTCGAGCCGCGATCGATCACGATGCGCTGCGTATAAGGGTCACGTGCTTCGTAGAGGACTTCCGCCGCCACCGTCGGCACCGCCGCGTGCTGCTTCAGATTCAGCAGCGTGCGCAGATTGCGGTTCTCGGCTTCGAGCTGCGAGGCGCGCAGCGATTGCTGCGCCTGGGCAACGGCCGATTCGCGCAGAGTGCGGTTATCGACGGCCAGCTTGGTGGACGACTGCGTGTAATCGAGCGCGGCGCGCGCCGTATCGCGAGGAATCAGCACCAGGCGCTCGACCGGGTACAGGATGACCGACACGACTTGCCGGACCACGCCCAGCACGGACATGCGGGCATCGATCACCAGCAATGCAAGCGCAAGCGCGAGCAAGGCGACCAGCCGCGCGGTGGCGGACGGGCCCTGCTTGAAGAGGGGCGGCGGGGAGTAATCCATGACCCGGACGCTTCAAATGGGCACGGCAGACGCGTGACGGTCAACGTCAAGGTCAACGGCCTGCCGGCAACAGATTGGGTGTGGCGCTGGTGCGGTGCCGAAGCCCTGGGTGGGCGAAGCACGGCGCACCGGCGCGAGACGCATCTCAGCGGTCCGCGAAGGCGGCTGGCGTGACCAGAACGGCAGTCACGAAATCGGCCGCAACAGCGGAACGCGGATCGGCGTGGCGCATGGTCCCGTTATTCGTACGAGAAGATGCTGCCGAGCTTGTCCATGCGTTCGAGCGCCATGCCCGAGCCGCGCACCACGCAGGTCAGCGGATCTTCGGCCACCAGCACCGGCAGGCCGGTTTCTTCGGCCAGCAGGCGGTCCAGGTCGCGCAGCAGTGCGCCGCCGCCGGTGAGCATCATGCCGCGCTCGGCAATGTCGGCGCCCAGTTCCGGCGGGGTTTGTTCCAGAGCGATCTTCACCGACGAGACGATCTGGTTCAGCGGGTCGGTCAGTGCTTCCAGGATTTCGTTGGACGACACCGTGAAGGCGCGCGGAATGCCTTCCGACAGGTTGCGGCCCTTCACTTCCATCTCGCGCACTTCCGAACCCGGGAAGGCCGAGCCGATTTCCTTCTTGATGGCTTCGGCGGTCTGTTCGCCGATCAGCATGCCGTAGTTGCGGCGGATGTAGTTGACGATGGCCTCGTCGAACTTGTCTCCGCCCACGCGCACGCTGCCCTTGTAGACCATGCCGCCCAGCGAGATGATGCCCACCTCGGTGGTGCCGCCGCCAATGTCCACCACCATCGAGCCCGACGGCTCCGACACCGGCAGGCCGGCGCCAATGGCAGCCGCCATCGGCTCTTCAATCAGATACACCTGCGATGCCCCGGCGCCCAGCGCCGATTCACGGATGGCGCGCCGCTCGACCTGGGTCGAACCGCACGGCACGCAGATGATGATGCGCGGGCTCGGGCGCAGCAGCTTGGTGTCGTGCACCATCTTGATGAACTGCTTGAGCATCTGCTCGGTGACGGTGAAGTCGGCGATCACGCCGTCTTTCATCGGGCGGATGGCCTCGATATTGCCCGGCACCTTGCCCAGCATCTGCTTGGCTTCCTTGCCGACCGCCTGGATGGTCTTCTTGGCGTTCGGGCCGCCTTCCTGGCGAATGGCCACCACCGACGGCTCATCAAGGACGATGCCCTTGTCGCGGACGTAGATCAGGGTGTTGGCGGTGCCGAGGTCGATCGCGAGATCGTTGGAGAAATAGCTGCGCAAAAAGCCGAACATCGAATGAATCCTGTTTTTCGAGTCATGGGCGACCCAGCAGCAGGATTGCGGCGCAACGGCTGCACCAACGCGCGGACGTCGCAAGGGCATGCCATGCGGTCCGATCCTGCTACTGCGCTCCCGGGAATGTCGCGGGCTCCGTGGTGGTCGACGGTGGGGTGCCGTGGCACTGGCCATCCTGCCGAGGCTGGGCCGCCCGGAGAGGGGGCCCCCAAGGAACCTTTGATTAAGTGTCGCCTGATGCTGACGGTGCGACTGCCGGGAGGTTCCCCGGGTACTTAATCAGAGGGTCCGTGACTGCACGAAGTCGCCTGCTGACTTAGAAATTTAGTCAGCAATCATACCTTATAATTCGAGCGTTTCGCGGGCGTTTGGCGCCAAATTTGCGGCAAATCGGCGCTGTCAGCGCCCAACCTGAGCGGTCTTTGCGCGCAGTAGCCGTCGCTTGCCGTACGTTGCCCGCCCGCCGCTGCACTCACTGACCCACTCCGATGGCACTCGAACTCTCCGACGTCAAACGCATCGCCCATCTCGCCCGTATCGAAGTCTCTGAAGGCGAGGCGGCCCAGACCCTCACCCAGCTCAACCAGTTTTTCTCGCTGGTCGAGCAGATGCAGGCCGTGGACACCACCGGCATCGAGCCGATGGCCCACCCGATCGAGCAGGTCCAGGCGCAAGCCCAGCGTCTGCGCGACGATGCCGTCACCGAGGCCGACCGCCGTGCGGACTACCAGCAATGCGCCCCGGCCACCGAAGCCGGCCTGTACCTCGTGCCCAAGGTGATCGAGTAACCCGCGCAATCCGCGTAAACGGCGCGTCCGCGCTTGTCTTGAGCCCACTCCATTCGACGTCGCCGGCCGCTGCCGGCAGCCCATCCGAACGTATTCGATGACCGCATCCACGATCAAAGCCCTGTCTGCCCAACTTGCCGCCAAGGAGGTTTCGGCGGAGGAACTGGCGCGCCATTACCTGTCGCGCATCGAGGCCGGGGCGCACCTCAACGCCTTTACCCATGTCGACGCCGAGGCGACGCTTGCCCAGGCGCGGGCCGCCGACGCACGCATCGCGGCCGGCAACGCGGCGCCGCTGACCGGCGTGCCGATCGCGCACAAGGACGTGTTCGTCACCCGCGGCTGGCGCGCCACGGCGGGCTCCAAGATGCTCGGCAACTACGTCAGCCCGTTTGACGCCACCGTGGTCGAACGCCTGGGCGCGGCCGGCATGGTGACGCTGGGCAAGACCAACATGGACGAATTCGCGATGGGCTCGTCCAACGAGAACTCGGCGTTCGGCGCGGTCAAGAACCCGTGGAACCTCGAACACGTGCCGGGCGGCTCGTCGGGCGGCTCTGCCGCGGCGGTGGCGGCCGATCTGGCGCCCGCCGCCACCGGAACGGACACCGGCGGCTCGATCCGCCAGCCGGCATCGTTCTCGGGCATTACCGGGATCAAGCCGACGTACGGCCGCGTGTCGCGCTACGGCATGATCGCCTTCGCCTCGTCGCTGGATCAGGGCGGCCCGATGGCCCGCACGGCCGAGGACTGCGCGCTGCTGCTGTCTGCCATGGCCGGCTTTGACCCGCGTGATTCCACCAGCCTGGAACCCGGCCGCGGCGGCGATGTGGAAGACTTCGGCCGCCTGCTCGGCCAGCCGCTGCAAGGCGCCGATGCTGCCCGCCCGCTGGCCGGCCTGCGCATCGGTCTGCCCAAGGAGTATTTCGGCGAAGGCCTGGCCGACGACGTTCGCGCCGCGGTGCGCGCCGCGCTGGCCGAGCTGGAAAAGCTCGGCGCCACGCTGGTCGACATCAGCCTGCCGAAGACCGAACTGTCGATCCCGACGTATTACGTGATCGCCCCGGCCGAGGCCTCGTCCAACCTGTCGCGCTTTGACGGCGTGCGTTACGGCCACCGCGCGGCGGAATACCGCGATCTGGCCGACATGTACCGCAAGTCCCGCGCCGAAGGGTTCGGCTGGGAGGTCAAGCGCCGCATCCTGGTGGGCACCTACGTGCTGTCCCACGGCTACTACGACGCCTATTACCTCCAGGCGCAGAAGATCCGCCGGATCATCGCGCAGGATTTCCAGAACGCATTCGCGCAGTGCGACGTGATCATGGGCCCCGTCGCCCCGACCGTTGCCTGGAAGATCGGCGAGAAGAGCGACGATCCGGTGCAGATGTACCTCGAAGACATCTTCACGCTGTCGACCAGCTTGGCGGGCCTGCCGGGCATGAGCGTGCCGGCCGGTTTCGGCGCAAACGGCCTGCCGGTTGGCTTGCAGATCATCGGCAACTATTTTGAAGAGGCGCGAATGCTGCAGATCGCGCATGCGTTCCAGCAGGCGACCGACTGGCACAACCGCCAGCCGGCGGCCTGAGGCCAGTTCCGACGTACCGCTCCACGCAGGAGGCACGCATGAACCACCGCATCCGCACTGCACTCGGGCTGGCGCTTGCCGCCGGCCTGCTGGCGGCGTGCGTGCCGATTCCGCTGCCGTCGATTCCCGGCATCAGCCGGCCGTCGAAGCCGCCGCCGATTTCCGACCGCCGCATCGACATCAACGGCTACTGCAGCCAGACCGAAGAAGACGGTTTCCGCGAGCAGGCGACGCTTACGGTGGCTGACAACAACGTCAGCGCCATGCAATGGCAGTTGTGGGTTGGCCGGCGCGGCTCGTGCCAGTTCGACCTGTCGACGTTCCAGCAGACCAAGCGCCGCCCCAGCATCGAGCTGCGCGAGCGCTACGGCAATTGCACGCTGATGGTTTGGCAGGACCCGCGCCGCGTCACGCTGGCACACGCCAACTGTGAAGCGCATTGCACGCCCGGCATCTATGAAGAAGCCTGGCCGGTGATGTTCGACCCGCAAACGGGCCAATGCGCCCGGAATGCCCGGTGATGCGCC
The DNA here is from genome assembly GCF_958439105.1 of Ralstonia flatus. Classification (NCBI taxonomy): domain Bacteria; kingdom Pseudomonadati; phylum Pseudomonadota; class Betaproteobacteria; order Burkholderiales; family Burkholderiaceae; genus Ralstonia; species Ralstonia flatus. Next base: position 248,910 of record NZ_CAUDLI010000006.1, read on the forward strand.
GATCGCTTCGCGTGGTGGCGGCGCTGACCAGCGCCCTGGCGCTGCGCGCGTTCGCGCAACCGACGCCCGACGCTGAAGGCGCCCTGCCGGATATGCCGGCGGCGCGTGCGCCGTCGTCGGCGGAGCTGGGCGTGCAGACGGTGGAGATTCCGCGTGCGTCGGTGAAAGACGCCGACGATGCGCCGCCAACGTTGACTGCCTACTGGGTCGCGTCGCCCGTCAAGGCGCCCGCGACCGGCACGCCGGTGGTGATCGCGCTGCACGGCTGCAGCGGCCTGTATACGCCGGCCGGGGCGGATGCCAAGGCGCTGGGCTCGCGGTATCGCGGTTATGCGCAGTGGCTCGGCGCGCGTGGTTACGCGGTGGTGTTTCCGGACAGTTTCGGCCCGCGCGGCAAACCGCACGGCATCTGCACCGAACGCACCGCCACGCGCGATATCAACGGTGCCGTGCGCCGCGCCGACGTGCTGGCCACGATCCGCTGGGTAGCGGGGCAGCCGGGCGTGGACGCGCGCCGCATCGTGCTGCTCGGCTGGTCCAACGGCGCGCAGGCCGTGCTGGAGGCGGTGGATGCCAGCCGCGCCTGGCCGGCCGATACGCCTGCCGTCAATCGCGCGGTGGCGTTCTATCCGGGCTGTGCGTCGGCACAGAAGCGGCCGGACTATCGGCTCAACGCGCCATTGCTGCTGCTGGCCGGCGGCAACGACGACTGGACCCCGGCCGATCACTGCCAGGCGCTGCAGACGGCCGTCCTGGCGCGGCAGCCGCAGGCCCGTTTCGAGCTGGACATGTTCGGCGGCGCGTATCACGGCTTCGACGGCACGGCGTCGGTCACCGAGCGCAACGGCATCCCCAAGGGACGTCGCTACGGCACGGTCACGGTCGGCGGTGATCCGGCAGCGCGTGAGGCCGCGTTTGCGAAGCTCGCGGCGTGGCTCGATGCGCCGCATCCCTGATCGCAGCAAGGCAAGAACACCTGAATACCTGAACACTTGAGTACCTAGACATTCACACCACAACAATCGACAGGACACACGCAACATGCAATGGGAAGTGGTGATCGGCCTCGAGACGCACACGCAGCTCTCGACGGTCTCGAAGATTTTCTCCGGCGCGTCCACCGCCTTTGGCGCGGCGCCCAACACGCAAGCGGCGCCCGTTGACCTGGCGCTGCCGGGCGTGCTGCCGGTGCTGAACAAGGGCGCCGTCGAGCGCGCCATCGTGTTCGGCTTGGCCATCGGCGCCAAGATCGCGCCCAAGAGCATCTTCGCGCGCAAGAATTACTTCTACCCCGATCTGCCCAAGGGCTACCAGATCAGCCAGTACGAGATCCCGGTGGTGCAGGGCGGCACGCTGACCATCCAGGTGGAAGGCAAGAACGGCCAGCCCGGTTATGAGAAGACCGTGCAGCTCACGCGCGCCCACCTGGAAGAAGATGCGGGCAAATCGCTGCACGAAGACTTTGCCGGCATGACGGGCATCGACCTGAACCGCGCCGGCACGCCGCTGCTCGAAATCGTCACCGAGCCCGACATGCGCAGCGCAGCCGAGGCCGTTGCTTACGCCAAGGCGCTGCACGCCCTGGTGATGTGGCTGGGCATCTGCGACGGCAACATGCAGGAAGGCAGCTTCCGTTGCGACGCGAACGTGTCGGTGCGCCCGGGCCCGGATGCGCCGTTCGGCACGCGCTGCGAAATCAAGAACCTGAACTCCTTCCGCTTCCTGGAAGAGGCGATCAACTACGAAGTGCGCCGCCAGATCGAGCTGATCGAAGACGGCGGCACCGTGGTGCAGGAAACGCGCCTGTACGATCCGGACCGCAAGGAAACGCGCTCGATGCGCAGCAAGGAAGACGCGCAGGATTACCGCTACTTCCCCGATCCCGACCTGCTGCCGCTCGTCATTGGCGACGATTGGATCGAGCGCGTGCGCGCCACGCTGCCCGAACTGCCGGCCGCCATGGCCGCACGCTTTGAATCGGCCTACGGCCTGCCGAAGTACGACGCGAGCATCCTCACCGCCACCAAGGCGACGGCGGCGTATTTCGAAGCCGTCGTGGCGGATGCGGGCGCTGCCAACGCCAAGGCCGCGGCCAACTGGATCATGGGCGAGGTCGCCTCGAACCTGAACCGCGCCGACCTGGACATCGATGCTGCGCCGGTGTCGCCCGCGCAACTGGCCAAGCTGCTCGGGCGCATTGCCGACGGCACGATCAGCAACAACACGGCCAAGAAGGACGTCTTCCCCGCCATGTGGGCCGGCGAGCACGGCGGCGATGCCGACGCGATCATCGCCGAGAAGGGCCTGAAGCAGATGTCGGATTCGGGCGAGCTGGAGAAGATCATCGACGACGTGCTGGCCGCCAATGCCAAGTCGGTCGAGGAATTCCGCGCCGGCAAGGAGAAGGCCTTCAACGCGCTGGTCGGCCAGGCCATGAAGGCCACGCGCGGCAAGGCCAACCCCGCACAAGTCAACGAACTGCTGAAGAAGAAACTCGGCGCAGCCTGATGAGCACCTCCACGATGAACGCACAAGACGTCGCCAACTACCTGCAGGCGCATCCGGCCTTCTTTGAAGAGCACGCCGAGCTGCTGGCCGCCATTCAATTGACGAGCCCGCACAGCCATCGCGCGGTGTCGCTGCAGGAGCGCCAGATGGAAATCCTGCGCGACAAGAACAAGCACCTCGAACTCAAGCTGTCGGACCTGATGCGCCACGGCAACGAGAACGACCGCACGCAGCAGCGCGTGCACGCGTGGACGACGCGCCTGCTGGGCGAGGCCGACACGCATGCGCTGCCGTACGCCGTGCAGGATGGTCTGCGCGAAATCTTTGACGTGCCCGCTGTGGCGCTGCGCGTGTGGCAGGTCGGCGAGGAATTTGCACACCTCGAAGTCGCGCAGGGCGTGAGCGAGGAAGTGCGCCTGTTTGCGGCCGGCCTGCGTGCGCCGTATTGCGGCGCCAATGCCGGCTTTGAAGCGGCCGGCTGGCTCGATACGTCGGATACCGGCGGCGCGCCCATCGAATCGCTCGCCATTGTCACGTTGCGCGTGCCGGTGCGTGGCGATGCCGATGCCAGCGCTGCGCCGGCATTCGGCCTGCTGGTGCTCGGCTCGCCGGACGCCCGCCGCTTCCATGACGGCATGGGCACGACCTACCTCGCGCAGATCGGCGAACTGGCCGCTGCCGCGCTCAACCGCCTGCGCGACTGAGCGCAGCCCACCGCATGCCGCAATCTGCTTCAGCCGATGCGTCTGGCGCGCACGCGCCGCATCCGCAGATTGCGGCGTACCTTGACGCGCTCAAGTTCGAGCGGCAGCTCTCGCCGCACACGCTGGAGAGCTACACCCGCGAGCTGGCCGTGCTGCAGCGCCTCGGTGCGCAGCACGCCGCCAATGTCGATCTCACGCAACTGCAGTCTCACCATATCCGCCGCATGATGGCGCAGCTGCACGGCGACGGTTTGTCCGGCCGCAGCATTGCGCGGGCGCTGTCGGCGTGGCGCGGCTGGTTCAAATGGATGGCGCTGCGCGATGCCGCCGTCACCGCCAATCCCGTCGATGGCGTACGCGCCCCGAAGAGCCCGAAGCGGCTGCCGAAAGCGCTGTCCGTGGAGCAAGCTGTCGCGCTGATGGAGCAACTGCCCGGCGACGATGCCGAAACGGTGCGCGACCGTGCCGTCAACGAGCTGTTCTATTCGTGCGGGCTGCGGCTCTCTGAGCTGGTCAGCCTCGACATGCGCCACGTGAAGGCCGGCGCGTATGAATCGGCGAGCTGGCTCGATCTGGAGGCGCGCGAGGTGCAGGTGCTCGGCAAGGGCAGCAAGCGGCGCACCGTGCCGGTGGGCACCAAGGCGGCGCAAGCGCTGGCTGCATGGCTGGCGGTGCGTGAGCAGCTTGCCAAACCCGACGCGGCACCCGAAGACGCACACGCGCTGTTTCTCTCGCCGCGCGGCAAGCGGCTGGCGCAGCGGCAGATTCAATTGCGCATGAAGCGCAACGCCATCGCGGCGGGTGTTCCGGCGGATGTGCATCCGCACGTGCTGCGGCATTCGTTTGCCACGCACATGCTGCAGTCGTCCGGTGATCTGCGCGCGGTGCAGGAACTGCTCGGCCACGCCAGCATTGCCAGCACGCAGGTTTATACTTCGCTCGATTTTCAGCACCTGGCCAAGATCTACGATCAGGCGCATCCCCGCGCAAAAAAGAAGTAGCGCATTGCCCGAGCCATCGGGCGCCCCATCCCCAGTCGTATGCAAACCCTGATTCTGAAGCCCGGCAAGGAGCGCTCGCTGCTGCGCCGGCACCCGTGGATTTTCGCCAACGCCATCGATCGCGTGGAGGGCAAGCCGGCCTCCGGCGCGACCGTCATCGTGCGCGCGCACAACGGCCAGTTTCTGGCGCGCGCCGCGTTCAGCCCTGTCTCGCAGATTCGCGCGCGCGTGTGGAGCTTTGATGAATCGGAGCCCGTCGACCACGCGTTCTTCAAGCGCCGCATTGCCGCGGCCGTGGCGTACCGCCGCGCGTGGGTGCACGACACCGACGCCGTGCGCCTTGTCATGGGCGAAGCCGACGGCCTGCCCGGCCTGATCGTCGACCAGTACGGCTCAGGGGATGCGGGCCAGCTCGTCTGCCAGTTCAGCGCCGCGGGCGTGGAGCACTGGAAGCAGGCGATCGTCGCCGCGCTCATCAAAGAGACGGGTTGCCCGAACGTCTATGAACGGTCGGACGTGAGCGTGCGCGAGCGTGAAGGCCTGGAGCAGATGACCGGTGTGCTGGCCGGCGCCGAGCCGCCCGCCGATCTGTCCGCCACCGAGCACGGCGTGCGTTATTACGTGGACGTGCGCGAAGGCCACAAGACCGGCTTCTACGTGGATCAGCGCGACAACCGCGCGCTCGTCGGCGCCTTGGCGCGCGACCGCGATGTGCTGAACTGCTTCTGCTATACCGGCGGGTTTTCGCTGGCGGCGCTCAAGGGCGGGGCGCGCTCGGTGGTGTCGATCGACTCGTCGGGCGAGGCGCTGGCGGTGGCAGAGCGCAACGTCACGCTCAACGGCTTCGATCCGGCGCGCGCCGAATGGCTGGATGCGGACGTCTTCAAGTCGCTGCGCAACTTCCGCGCGGAAGGCCGCCAGTTCGACCTGATCGTGCTGGATCCGCCCAAGTTTGCGGCCTCGGCGCAGCAGGTCGATCGCGCGGCGCGCGCATACAAAGAGATCAACTTGGTTGGCATGCAGTTGCTGCGCCCGGGCGGCCTGCTGTTCACTTATTCGTGCTCGGGAGCGATCGACGCAGACCTGTTCCAGAAGATCGTCGCGGGCGCGGCGGCCGATGCCAAGGTGACGGCGCGCATCCAGCGCCGGCTGGCGGGCGGCGTCGACCACCCGCTGCTGACGAGCTTCCCGGAAGGCGAATACCTCAAGGGCCTGCTGCTGCAAGTCGGCTAGCAATTTGTCGCAATTTTTGGCTTGTCCCGGCAAGCCGCCATTGCGAAGATGCGGTCCTTCGTTTTCCGCATCACGTCGATGGCTTCCAACGCTGCCCATCACGCGACGGGTTGGGCGGCAGGCCTGATTGCCGCCACCCTCGTCGCACAAGCTTCGCACACGTCTCTCGAACATCTCGGCAGCCTCCTGGCGTTTTGCGCGGCGGTGGCCGGCAGCACCGCGCCCGACTGGATGGAGGTGGCCTGGTGGACCCCCGCGCGCCGCCTGTGGATCACGCACCGCACCGCCACCCATTGGGGCATCGGCTGGGTGGCGGTGCTTGTTCTGTCATACCAGGCGCTGGGCCATGCGCACGTGTGGGCGCCGCTGCTGTTCGGCTTCGCGTGCGGTGGGCTGATGCACCTGTTGGCGGACTGGCCCAATCCGCTGGGCGTGCCCTGGATCTGGGGGCGCCATTCCCTGAACTTGTGGAAGAGCGGTCGCTGCGATCTGGTCGTGGTGATCCTGGCGTGGGCTGCGGCGTGCTGGCTGATGCGGCCGCTGTGGGCGGCAACGGCAACGCGCGTGGTCGGATGGTTCGCGCACGTGGCGCGATGAGCCAGCCGTATCGGCATTGTCTGATGGAAGCCGGGCCCGCGAACGACTAAGTTGGAACGGCCGGACGCCACGCGTCCGAATCCAACTCCGTTTGCGCAAGCGTTGCGCAAACGCCCTCACCGGGAGTCGTCGATGACACTGGATGTGACGCGCCAAGACCCTCGCTACAACACGCTCAAACATGGCTTCAACCTGCGCTGGCCCTCGACGGACGCGCAGGCCGCGAGCCGCATCGCCCTCATTGAAAAGCCCGACGATGTGGCGCCCGCCGTGCAGCGCATCATCAACGCGGGCCAGCGGCCGACCGTGCGCAGCGGCGGACATTGCTACGAGGATTTCGTCTCCAACAACCCCGACGGCACGATCGTCGACCAGAGCCTGCTCGCCACGCCCGACGTGCGCGCCGACGGCTCGGTGCGCATTCCGGCCGGCACGCAGAACTGGAACGGCTACCTGGAGCTGTACAAGCGCCGCAACGTAACGCTGCCCGGCGGCTCCTGCTATTCGGTGGGCGCGGGCGGGCATATCTGCGGCGGCGGGTACGGGTTGCTCTCGCGGCTGCAGGGCCTGACGGTGGATTGGCTCTCGGCCGTGGACATCGTCACGGTCGACAAGACAGGCAAGGCCGCTGCGCGCACCGTGGATGCGGCGCACGATCCGGATCTCTTCCGCGCATGCCGCGGCGCAGGTGGCGGCAACTTCGGCGTCATCACGGGTTACACCTTCGCCAAGCTGCCCGAGGCACCGCAGGAAGTGGCGCTCGCCACCGTGGCTTTCGATTGGGCGACCATGACGCCGCAGCGCTTTGCCGAACTGCTGCGCATCTACGGCGAATACTGGGAGACGCGCGGCAAGGATCCGGACACGTGGGGCATGTTCTCGCTGCTCAAACTCACGCACAAATCGTCGGGGCAGATCGTGCTGCTCACGCAGTTCTGCAACCCGGATGGCACGTGCCGCGATCTCTCTGTCCTCAACGATTTTCTGAACCGCTTCCAGGCTTGCGCGCCGACGCCGGTCAAGGGGCGCCCGCCCGGCTACGGCCCCGCGCACAAGCAGGGCGTGGGGCAACTGCTCTGCTCCAAGCCGCACACCATCGTGCAATACGACTGGCTGACCGCCACGCAGTATCTGAACGGCTCGGGGGCCAATCAGCGCGGCAAGTACAAATCGGCCTACATGAAGCGCGGCTTCACGGCGCGCGAGGCGCAGCGCATCTACGCCCACCTCACGCGGACGATGCCGGGCGTCGATCTGAGCCAGTCGTTGCTGCAAGTCGATTCGTACGGCGGCGCTGTCAACAAGGCCGAGCGCATTGGCGACACCGCCGTGCCGCAGCGGGCCTCGATCATGAAGCTGCAGTACCAGACGTATTGGACGTCCGCGGCCGATGACGCCGGCCACCTGCGCTGGATCAGCGATTTCTATCGCGACGTCTACGGCGCGCCCGATGTGCCCGCGCCGCACAGCGGCACACCTTACCCGGGCGACCGGTACGAGGGCTGCTACATCAACTACCCCGACGTCGATATGCTCGCCTACCCGTTCTGGCCGCAGCTCTACTACGGCAGCGGCGACCTGTACGCGTTTCTGCAGGATGTGAAGCGCCGGTATGATCCGAACAACATCTTCCACCACGCCATGTCCGTGCGTGTTTGATGGAGCCATCCAATGACCAATCGTCTTCGTCGAACTTTCATGCAGTGGACCGGTAGCTTGCCTTTGCTGGGCGCTCTTCCCAAAACCGTCATGGCCCAGGCGGCCGAACAACCTGCCGCGTCGGGCGCGCAGCCCGCAGGCAATGCGCGCGCTCCCCGCTTCGCCTATGTCGGCACGTACACGCTCAATGCGCCGGGCGGCACCGCCGGTGGCCCGGCCGCGCGCGGCATCTATGTGCTGGCGCCCCGCGGCGATGCATGGACGCAGGTGCAGGTCGTCGAAAGCGCCAATCCGTCGTTCCTGGCCGTGCACCCGAATCAGCGGTTCCTGTACGCCATCAACGAACTTGAGGTGTATGAAGGTCGGCCGAACGGCAGCGCCGAGGCCTATGCGATCGACGCGCGCGACGGCAAGCTGACGCTGCTGAACCGCCAGCCGCTGTCGCTGTCGGGCACGAACCCCGCACACGTGGTCGTGTCGCCGGACGGCAAGCACCTGTGCGTGTCGATCTACAGCGGCGGCGCGTACAACCTCCTGCCGATCGGCGAGGACGGCAAGCTCGGCACCGTCTCCGGCATCTTCAAGGACACCGGCTCCGGCCCCCGCCCCGAACAGGAGGCGCCGCACGCGCACATGATGCTGTTCGACACCACCGGCCAGCACGTGATCGGCACCGACCTGGGCACCGATCGCATCAACGTGTTTGCCATTGAGGGCGGCAAGCTTGCCCCGCGTGACCGAGCGCAGATCAAGCCCGGCAGCGGCCCGCGCCACCTGGCGCTGCATCCGCAAGGCAAGCTGCTCTACGTCATCAACGAACTGGAAGGCTCGGTCGCCTGCCACGGTTACGACCCCGCCACCGGCCACGTGCAGGAAGAGCGTCAGCGCATTTCCACCACCCCTGCCGACTACACCGGCCAGAAGAGCGGCGCTGAATTGCTGATGCATCCGTCCGGGCGGTTCCTTTACGCCAGCAACCGGAAGCTGAAGTCCGACCACCCGCTGGCCGACAGCGTGGCCGCATTCAGCATCGATGCCTCGGGCAAGCTCGCGCCGCTTCAGTACTGGAGCGAGGGCGTGCACTTTCCGCGGGCGATGACGATGGCGCCCGACGGCAGCCACCTCTACGTGCTCAACCAGAAGGGCGACACCATCCTGCGACTGCGCATCGACGGGCAGACCGGCAAGCTCGACCAGCCGGCGGTGGTGGCGAAGGTGCCGACGCCGGTGTGTCTGGCGTTTGCGGCGTAAGCGCTACCGCCGCACGAAAAGAAACCCTGGGCGGTGCAAGGCCGCCCAATTGCAACTCAATTGCAGCAACCGGCGCCCCGTGGGACAATCCCGCGCATGAAAACCCCGGCCCCGCGCGACGATCTCGCCACTTCGCAATCCAGTTCGCCTGAAGAGGCTGCCCGCGCACGCCTGCGCGGCCTGGGCAGCCGTGTGACCGAGCCCCGCGTGCGCGTGCTGGCTGCGCTGATGCAGGGCGCCGATGCGCTCTCGCACCAGGCGGTATGCGACGCGCTGCCGGATGACTCCGGCATCGACCGCGTGACCGTCTACCGCGTGCTCGACTGGCTCGTGGCAGGCGGCATCGTCCACAAGACGGCCGGGGCTGATCGTGTCTTCCGCTTCAGCCTGGCCGAGCACGATGCGGCGCGCGAAGCGGCGCACCGCTCGCACAGTCACTTCCACTGCACGCAATGCGGGCGCGACTTCTGCTTGGAGGGGGCTGAGCCGCCGGCCATGCCGAAGGCCGCCCTGCCCGCCGGCTTCGCAGCCGACCATGCCGAACTCACCATCAAGGGCGCTTGCGCGGATTGCGCGCATCTGGCGTCTCATCACAAGACAGGAAACGCATCATGTCCAAAATGATCCCGGTCACCATCCTGACGGGCTTTCTCGGCAGCGGTAAGACCACGCTGCTCAAGCGCATCCTGACCGAACAGCACGGCATGAAGATCGCCGTGATCGAAAACGAGTTCGGTGAAGAGAACATCGACAACGACATCCTCGTGCAGGACGGCAACGAGCAGATCGTGCAGATGAGCAACGGCTGCATCTGCTGCACCATCCGCGGCGATCTGGTGAAGGGGTTGTCCGACCTGCTCACGCGCCGCGACAACGGCCAGATCCAGTTCGATCGCGTGGTCATCGAAACTACCGGCGTTGCGAACCCCGGCCCCGTCGCCCAGACGTTCTTCATGGACGACGAGATCGCCAGCCGCTACCTGCTGGATGCCGTCATCACGCTGGTCGACGCCAAGCACGGCAACATGCAGCTCGACAAGCAGGAAGAGGCGCAGCGCCAGGTTGGCTTTGCCGACGCCATCTTCATCACCAAGAGCGATCTGGTGTCCGCCGACGACGTGGACGCATTGCGCCACCGCCTGCTGCACATGAACCCCCGCGCCCCGATCCGCACCGCCAATTTTGGCGACGCGCCGATCGACACCATCTTCGATCTGCGCGGCTTCAATCTGAATGCCAAGCTGGAGATCGACCCCGACTTCCTGCGCGAAGATGGTCATGATCACAACCACGATCACGATCATGACCACGCCTGCTCGGCCGATTGCGATCACGACCACGATCATGAGCACCACGGTCACGGCCATCACCACCATCACGGGCATGCGCACCATACCGACCGCATCGCCTCGTTCGTCTTCCGCAGCGAACGGCCGTTCAACTACACCAAGCTGGAGGAGTTTCTCTCCGGCGTGCTGAACATCTACGGCGAGAAGCTGCTGCGCTACAAGGGCGTGCTGTACATGGAAGGCGTCGACCGCAAGGTCGTATTCCAGGGCGTGCACCAGCTCATGGGCAGCGATGTGGGCGGCAAATGGGACGGCGAGACCCCTTCCAACCGGATGGTGTTCATCGGTGTCGACCTGCCGCGGGAAACGATTCTGAAAGGATTGGAGAACTGCCTGGCCTGATCCGGCCGCTTTTACCCTCCTTTTGGGTGGCCCCGCCGCGCGCTTTCAGGCAGAATCCGGGCCGGATTTTGTGTCCGTGTTTCTCCGATAGTTCGGGTAAGATCGTTCAGCTACAATAGGTCGATTTAGAAGCACGTCGTCCGAAGCACGTCCGATAGGAGAGCAGGCGATGGTGACTAAGACCAAGGAAGGGCGCGGCGCCAACGTTGGAGCCGGGCAGTCCGGAACGGAGTCGGCAGCAGCCCAGGCTGCGCCAGCCACCCGAAAAAAAGCGGCAGGGGGCGCCGCTGCGGGAGAGGCAAAAGGAGGCGCGCGGGGCGGCAAGTCCGCCGCCAGCCAGAATGAGTCCGACGCATCCCCGCGCAAGGACGACGCGATAGCCGAGACGGCGCGCGATTTACCAGGATCATCTGCAGCAACCATGAGCAGCAAGAAACTACTCACCGAAGCCGAAATCCTGAAGATGAGCGACAAGGATTACATGAACGAGGCGCAGCTCGCCTTCTTCAAGGACCGGCTTGTAAAAATGCGCGATGAAATTCTCGCGAACGCCAACCAGACCACCGAGCACCTGCGCGAGACGGTGATCGTGCCGGACCCGGCAGACCGTGCCACCATCGAAGAGGAGCACGCGCTGGAACTGCGCACGCGCGATCGCGAGCGCAAGCTGCTCAAGAAGGTCGAACAGTCGATCGCCCGCATCGATGCCAACGACTACGGCTACTGCGACGAGACCGGCGAGCCGATCGGCATTCCGCGCTTGCTCGCTCGCCCGACGGCAACGCTGACGCTGGAGGCGCAAGAGCGCCGCGAAAAGCGCCAGAAGTTGATGGGTGACTGACGCACGCGTCGCAGTTGTCTGACGCATTCATTTGATTTGGCAGCCCGGTAACTCACCGGGCTGTTTGCTTTGTTTGGCCACGAACCGAGGCCGCTGATCATGTCCCCTCCGCTTCCCGTTACCGTGCTGTCCGGCTTTCTGGGCGCCGGCAAGACCACGCTGCTCAACCATGTGCTCGCCAACCGCGAGGGCAAGCGCGTGGCCGTGATCGTCAATGACCTGTCGGACGTCAACATCGACGCGCAGCTCGTCGGCGATGGCACGGCCACCAGTGCGCAGCTTTCGCGCACCGACGAGCGCATGGTGGAGCTGTCCAACGGCTGCATCTGCTGCACGCTGCGCGAAGACCTGCTCGACGAGATCGCGCGCCTGGCCCGCGAAGACCGTTTCGACTATCTGCTGATCGAGTCGACCGGCGTGGCCGAGCCGCTGCCGATTGCCGAGACGTTTACGTTTGAAGACGCTGAAGGCGACGTGCTGTCCGACCTCGCGCGCCTGGACACCATGGTCACCGTGGTCGACGCGCAGCACTTCCTGGCCGACTACGACGCTGCTGATTTTCTGTCCGATCGCGGCCAGGCGCGTGATGAAGAGGACGATCGCACCGTCGTCGACTTGCTGATCGAACAGGTCGAGTTTTGTGATGTGATCGTGCTCAACAAGATCGATCTCGTGAGCGACGCCGAGCGCGAACGCCTCGCCGGCATCCTGCATTCATTGAACCCGCGGGCGCGCATCGTGCCGGCATCGTTCGGCAAGGTGCCGTTGGACGAAATCCTCAATACGCATCGTTTCGATTTCGACGCCGCATCGGCGGCACCTGCGTGGCTGGCCGAGTTGCGCGGCGAACATGTGCCCGAAACTGAAGCGCTCGGCATCGGCAGTTTCGTCTATCGCCGCCGCGTGCCGTTCCACCCGCAGCGTCTGTGGGATCTCATGCACACCGAATGGCTGCGCGAGCATGGCCGCGTGTTGCGTTCGAAGGGCTATTTCTGGCTGGCTTCACGCATGGACATGGCGGGCAGCTGGGGCCAGGCCGGCGGCGTGATGCGTCACGGCGGCGCGGGCGCCTGGTGGGCTGCGGTCGATGAAGCCGAGTGGCCCGACGAGGAAGAAGCCCGCGCCGACATCATGGACAAGATGCACGACAACGGTGCGCCCGCGCAGTGGGGCGACCGCCGTCAGGAACTGGTCTTCATTGGCACGGACCTGGACGAAGCCGCGCTCATCGCGCAACTCGACGCCTGTCTGCTGACCGAGGCGGAGATGGCTGCCGGCCCCCAGGCGTGGGCCGCGCTGCCTGATCCGTTCCCCGCGTGGGCCTACGACGACCATGACGATGAAGACGGCGACGACGACCACGATCACCAACACGGTGACGACTGCGACTGCGGGCACCATCACTGAGCACGCAGACCCCCTGCTTCATCGGCGTTGACACCGGCGTCGTCCGGTCCTGACAATCCCCGAACGTTTTGCTTTCGTCACGAACCATCGGGGAGTCGTCATGCCGGTCCTGCGTCTGCTGCGCGCTGCGAACCTTGTCGCCGCGCTGTCTTTTGCCACGGCGCTTGCGGCGCTTACACCGGGTGCTGCGCATGCCCAGCCCGCCTCCACGCTGGTGGTCGGCCTGTCGAGCGATGTTACGTCGCTCGATCCGCACTTCCATAACGTCACGCCCAATTCCAACGTTGCCGAGCATATGTTCGAGGCGCTGATCGCCAAGGACGAGAAGATGCGCCTCAAGCCCGGCCTCGCCACGTCGTGGAAGGCGTTGAGCGATACGGTGTGGGAAGTCAAGCTGCGTCCCGGCGTGCATTTCCATGACGGCACGGAGTTCACTTCTGCCGACGTCGTTTATTCGTTGGCGCGCCCGGCCACCATCAAGAACAGCCCATCGCCGTTCACGATCTATACGCGTGGCTTCAAGGAGGTGACGGCCGTCGACAAGCTGACCGTGCGCATCACCACCAACGGCCCCTATCCGCTGGTGCCGAACGACCTGTCGACCATCTACATGGTGTCGAAAAAAGCGGTCGAAAAAGCCGGCGCGGATGACTTCAATAATGGCCGCGCCATGATCGGCACGGGGCCGTACAAGTTCGTCTCCTTCAATCGTGGCGATCGGCTGGAGCTGACACGCTTTGACGGTTACTGGGGCAAGAAGCCGCAATGGCAGCACGTGACGCTGCGCATTCTGACGGCGGATGCACCGCGCGTGGCGGCACTGTTGGCGGGCGATGTGCAGGTCATCGAAAACGTGCCCAGCTCGGACATCAAGAAGCTGTCGGCCGATCCGGCGGTGACGGTGTTCAAGATGCCGGTGTTCCGCATGATGTATCTGCATATGGATTCGAACCGCGATGTGTCGCCGTTCGTGACCGACAAGGCGGGCAAGCCGTTGCCGAAGAATCCGCTCAAGGACGCACGCGTGCGCGAGGCGATCTCGCTGGCGATCTCGCGCCAGGCCATCGTCGACCGCGTGATGGAAGGCGCGGCCGAACCGACGGGCCAACTCGTGAACAGCTCGCTGTTTGGCCACGTGCCCGGCCTGAAGGCACCCGCGGCAGACCCGGCCGCGGCGAAGAAGCTGCTCGCCCAGGCGGGCTACCCCGATGGTTTTGCCATCACGCTGCACGCCACCAACAACCGCTACCCGAACGATGACCGCGTCGCACAGGTGGTCGCATCGATGCTTTCGCGGGTTGGCATTGCCACCAAGGTCGAGACGCTGCCGTCGGCGTCGTTCTTCACGCGGGCGAACAAGCTGGACTTCTCGTTCCTGCAGGCCGGCTGGGGTGCCGATACGGGCGAGGCCAGCTCCAGCCTGAAAGCGCTGCTGGCGACGTACGACCCGGCGCGTGGCTGGGGTGCATCCAATCGCGGGCGCTATTCGAACCCCGCCTTGGACGCCAAGCTGGCTGAGGCGCTGCAGACGCTTGACGACAGCAAGCGCGAGAAGCTCCTGCAGGACGCCACGGAAATCGGGATGCGCGATGACGGGGTGATTCCGCTCTACTTCAACATCAACGTATGGGCAGCGCGCAAGGGCTACACGATGGTGCCGCGTCTGGACGAGCGCACTTATGCCTTCGATGTGACGCGCTGAACGGGTAAGAAACGCCGTAAGAAGCGATTTCCGGCGCACAAAAAGTGTGCGTTGTGACGGAAATCAGGCTTGAAATCCACGGGGCTGGCGTCAAGTATGAAGTTCTTTGGCCGGCCCGCTGGGGGCCGCGCCAAGCCCGACCCCCAGGAACAAGCGCATGGAACAGTATCACGGCACCACCATCGTCAGCGTGCGGCGCGGCAACCAAGTTGCGCTCGGCGGCGACGGCCAGGTCACGCTGGGCAACATCGTCATGAAGGGCTCGGCCCGCAAGGTGCGCGCCATCTACGACGGCAAGGTGCTGGTCGGCTTTGCCGGCGCCACCGCCGACGCCTTCTCCCTGCTCGACCGGTTTGAAGCCAAGCTGCAGAAGCATCAAGGCAACCTGCTGCGCTCCGCCGTCGACCTCGCCAAGGACTGGCGCACCGACCGCGCCCTGCGCCACCTTGAGGCGATGCTGATCGTCGCCGACCGTGAAGCCACCCTCGTCATCACCGGCAACGGCGACGTGCTGGACCCGGAAGGCGGCATTGCTGCCATTGGTTCGGGCGGCTCGTATGCCCAATCGGCCGCCAAGGCGCTGATGGAGAACACCGACCTCGCCCCGCGCGATGTGGTGGAGAAATCGCTGCGGATCGCCGGCGAACTCTGCATCTATACCAACACCAATTTCGTGATCGAGACGCTCGAATAACGAGCGCCCCCATCGACAGGATTCCCATGTCTGAAACCATGACGCCGTCGGAAATCGTCTCCGAACTCGACAAGCACATCATCGGCCAGCACAAGGCCAAGAAGGCTGTGGCCGTGGCGCTGCGTAACCGTTGGCGCCGCCAGCAGGTGGGAGACCCGCTGCGCCAGGAAATCACGCCCAAGAACATCCTCATGATCGGGCCGACCGGCGTGGGCAAGACCGAGATCGCGCGGCGCCTCGCCAAGCTGGCGGACGCACCGTTCATCAAGATCGAGGCGACGAAGTTCACTGAAGTCGGCTACGTCGGCCGTGACGTCGACACCATCGTGCGCGATCTCGCCGAGATGGCGGTCAAGCAGACGCGCGAATCCGAGATGAAGAAGGTGCGCGCCAAGGCCGAAGATGCAGCCGAAGACCGCATTCTTGACGTGCTGATCCCGCCGCCGCGCGACATCGGCTTTGCGCAGCCGGAAGAAAAGGACTCGACCGCGCGCCAGACCTTCCGCAAGAAGCTGCGCGAAGGCCAGCTCGATGACAAGGAAATTGAACTGGAAGTGTCGGCGGGTGTGCCGAGCATGGACATCATGGGGCCGCCGGGCATGGAAGACATGACCGACCAGATTCGCTCGATGTTCGCGGGCCTGGGCCAGGGCAAGAAGAACCGTCGCAAGATGAAGGTGAAGGAAGCCTTCAAGCTGCTGATCGACGAAGAGGCCGCTAAGCTCGTGAACGAAGACGAGTTGAAGCAGAAAGCGGTGGCCAACGTCGAGCAGAACGGCATCGTGTTCCTGGACGAGATCGACAAGATTGCCAGCCGCAGCGAATACGGCGGCGGCGAGGTGTCGCGTCAGGGCGTGCAGCGTGACTTGCTGCCGCTGGTGGAGGGCACGACCGTCAACACGAAGTACGGGATGATCAAGACCGATCACATCCTGTTCATCGCGTCGGGCGCGTTCCATCTGTCCAAGCCGAGCGACCTGATTCCGGAATTGCAGGGCCGCTTCCCGATTCGCGTGGAGCTGGATTCGCTGTCGGTGGAAGACTTTCGCGCGATTCTCACGCAGACCGATGCGAGCCTCACCAAGCAATATCAGGCGTTGTTGAAGACGGAAGGCGTCGACCTCGTGTTTGCGGAAGACGGCATCCATCGCCTCGCCGAGATCGCATGCTCGGTCAACGAGAAGGTCGAGAACATCGGCGCGCGCCGCCTGTATACGGTGATGGAGCGCTTGCTTGAAGACCTGTCGTTCCACGCGCACAAATCGTCGGGCGAGACGGTGACCATCGACGCCGCGTACGTCGACGAGCGCTTGAACGAGCTGTCGGGCAACGAGGATCTGTCGCGCTACGTGCTCTAAACGTGTAAGCAACGCATTCCATATGCATTTCGGGCCGCATCGGAAACGATGCGGCCCGTTTTGTTTGGAGGGCCGCAAACCCAGGCACAGCAAGGGTTTGCTCAGGATCACCCGGGGGCGGGTCCGTTATGTGCTGAAGAAGGTTGTGCCGCACAGACAATGCGCGCCGCGCACCTGGCGTGCGCGATTCCAACCACGACAAGGAGAGAAGCATATGAAACCGATCCAACGCCTGGCCTTGTGTTGCGTGCTCGCCTGCGCCCCCTTAGGACTGGCCCACGCCCAGACCACACCGGCGCCCACCGGGGCCGCCGCAACCTCGGCCCCGAATGATGCCAAGCGCAGCGCTTACGACAGTGCCGTCAAGCAAGCCGATGCCAACTACAAAGCCGCCAAGGACAAGTGCGATGCGATGAAGGGCAATGACCGCGACGTCTGCCGCGCGCAGGCCAAGGGCGATTACAACGTCGCCAAAGCCAATGCGATGGTGGAGCGTGATGGCACCGAAGCCGCCCGCAACCGCGCCGCCAAGGAAAAGGCTGAGGCCGACTACGACGTGGCCAAGACGAAGTGCGATGCCTTGAAGGGCAACGACAAAGACACTTGCGTGAAGGACGCCAAGGCCGCCTACACGCGCGCCAAAGCCGGCGAAGAAGTGAGCCACGCCAAGGCCACCGGTGACGCCAAGGACGTGAGCGAAGCGCGCCGCGATGCCGTCAAGGACACCAACGACGCCAATTACAAGGCTGCGAAGGAACGTTGCGACGCCATGTCCGGCGATGCGAAGACGAAGTGCCAGAACGACGTCGCCGCCAAGTTCAAGAAGTAAGCCGCAAGGAAGTCTCTGCACGGGCGGCCTGCGGGTCGCCCCTGCTTTGTCTCAATCGCTCAATCTCAATCGCAACGGAGGACGTATGAACTGGGACCAGATCGAAGGCAAATGGGATCAGGCCAAGGGCAAGATCAAGGAGAAGTGGGGCCAGCTCACGGACGATGATCTGACGGTGATCCGCGGCAAGCGCGATCAGCTTGCCGGCAAGATCCAAGAACGTTATGGCTACACGAAGGAACGCGCCGAAGACGAACTCAAGGCGTGGGAGCGCGACACCCGCTGGTGATGCCGCGCTGATGTAGCCTCGCGGCCGGCGTTTATTTGGCGACCGGCCGCTTGCCCAGCTTGCGCTGCAGCGTGCGCCGGTGCATGTTGAGCGCCCGCGCTGTGGCGGAGATATTGCCGCCGTGCTCGGCGAGCACGCGCTGGATGTGTTCCCACTCCAGCCGCGCGACGGACAGCGGCGCCGGGTTTTCCATCGTCTGCTCCGCCACGGCTTCAGACACGCCGACTTGCAGCGCCAGCAGAATCGAATCGACATTGGCCGGCTTGGCCAAATATTCGTCAGCCCCGAGCTTGACCGCCTGCACGGCGGTGGCGATGCTCGCATAGCCCGTCAGGATCAACATGCGCGCCTCGGGCAGCGCCTGGCGCAGCGGGGCAATCCAGTGCAGGCCGGAGTCCGTGCCGCCATGGGGCATCAGGCCCTTGTCGCTGGCGGCCAAGTGCAGATCGACCGTGACATACGAGAACCGCGTCTGGCGGGCCAGCGCCAACGCCTCGCCGCCGGTGTGGGCGATCTGCGGAGCAAAGCCGCGACGCGTGAGCGCGCGCGCCAGTGTCTGCGCAAAGACGTCGTCGTCATCAAGGATCAGAAAGGGGGCGGGCTGCTGCATGGTGTTCTCCGGGGCCGTACGCGCATGGGGCTGCGTCAGGCCGTCTCGTTATGTGAAGAGGGTGGGCGCGCCCATGATGGGAGCGGCCGGGTGTTCCGTCGGACCACCGATCGGCAGTCGGAGTTCGGCAATGGCACCTTGCGGCGGGTTCGGACGCAGCACCACGGTACCACCCAGGCGGCGGGCCGTGGTGGAGGCCAGGTACAGTCCGATGCCGTGACCGCCGTGCCGGCTCGGCACAGGCGTGCGGCCCAGCGAGGTCCGCAGGTCTTCCGGCAAGCCCAATCCCGTATCGACGATGGACAGCACGATCTGCGGCGGCATATCGCGCAGCGTATCCGGGTTGGCATCGATCCTGGCGGTCAGCAGCAGCGGTACCAGATCACGCCCGGCGTGGTGCTGGCTGCGGGCGGCGTTGTCCAACAGGATGGTGAGGATCTGGCCGACGTTCACAGCATCCAATTCCACCGCCTGTGCCGCTGGCGAGGTCTCCGTGTGGAGGCGGATGTCCGGATGTCGCAACTGCCACGTCTGCGTAAAACCGGGTAGCCATTGGCCGAGCGGCTCCGGCGCGCCGTCGTTGGGTTTGCGCTGCAGGCGCGCCAGGGCGGCGCGGCACAGTTCGAGCTGCTGTTCGATGGCGCGCAGGTCTTCGCGATACGGGGCGAGGGGCGAGTCGGGCTGCTTCGCGTCGTGCTGCAGCTCGCCGGTGATGACGGCCACGGTAGACAGCGGCGTGCCCATTTCGTGCGCCACGCTCGCGCCTTGCGACATCAGCGCTTCGATGCGTTGTTCGCGCAGCAGCCGTTCGCGCGCTTCGGTCAGTTGCGCATCGCTCTCGCGCAGCGCAGCGGACAGACGCGCCGTAAACCCGGCGATCATCGCGCTGCTGGCCACGAAATCGATCCACATGCCGGCGAGGTGATACGCCACGGCATCGGCCTGGTTCGCCAGCTTCAGCGGGATGTAGTTGCCGAGCATCATGCTGTAGGCGGCCAGCGCGTACAGCGTCAGGCCGACGACATGCGCGATCGGCAGCATGGCCGCAGCAATCGCCAGCGCCGGCAGATAGAACGAGACGAACGGGTTGGTCGCGCCACCCGTGAAATACAGCAGGGCGGACAACGCGGTCAGGTCCACCAGCAGTTGGACGGTGATCTCGATATGCTGCACGGGCCGGTTGCGCCGAACGCGCCATCCGGTGAGCAGGTTGAACAGCGCATGCAGGCCCATCACGCTCAGCAGCGGCACCACCGGCAATTGCACGCCAAACACCAGCGGCGCGAGCAGCATCAGGACCAGCTGGGTGGCCAGCAGGCTCCATCGCAGCCAGAAGAGGCGGCGTAGACTGGATGCGTCCAGCAGCGGGGCGGCAAGAGACAGGGTCGAAAGCATGGTGGACAAGTGTAAACGTGCGCACCGCGCGGTTCTCCGTGCGGCGATGCGTCAATCAGCCGCACAATTGTGCACCCAACCTATCTTCCCGCAGGCGCTGTGCTTTAATGCGCAGCACGTTTGTCCCTGACAGGAGCCCTTGATGATGACGTCCCGATCGATCCGTTCTTCCGCTTGCGTGGCTGTGCTCACGGCTGGCCTGCTCGCCAGCGCCGCCGCGTTCGCACAAGTCACGGTGCAAGACGCCTGGGTGCGCGGCACGGTGCCGGGCCAGACGTCCAGTGGCGCGTTCATGACGCTGCAATCGACGGACGGTGCCAAGGTGGTGGGCGTGTCGACGCCGGTGGCGGGCACGGCCGAGATCCACGAGATGAAGATGGAAGGCAACGTCATGCGCATGCGCGCCGTCCAGTCGCTGGAGGTGCCGAAGGGCCAGACGGTGCAGCTCAAGCCGGGCGGCTATCACGTGATGCTCATGGACCTCAAACAGCCGCTCGCCAAGGACGCCACCGTGCCGCTCACGCTGAAGGTGGAGCTGGCCGACAAGCGCGTCGTCGAGCAGAAGGTCGAGGCCCGGGTGCGCGACCTGACCGCCGGCAACATGCCCGCCATGAACCACGGCGGCGAACACAAGCATTGATGGCTTGCGGCGAGTGTCGCATCAAGCCGCGTGAGGAAGCATTCCCATGGCTAACAAGACACTGGGCACTCGCCAGAAACTGACGTTCCGCATCGAACCTTCAACGAAGGCCGGCACCGCGCGCCCGCGCAACGTTCTCGTGCCGCTGGCCCGTGGCCGCAAAGCTGGGGCCCACACCGAAGGCGGCCACGCGGAGCGCCAGCGCGGCCGGGCCGACGTCCGACGCGCACTGCGCACGCTCGACGACGACAGCCAAGACAAAGACTGATCAGTTCGCCTCAGACGCTGCCCGCGCCTGGGCAATCGCTTCGCGCAGACAACGCTGGCAGCGGCAGCCCTGCCCGGGGCGCCGTGCGCTGGCCGGCAGCGTTTCTTCGGTCATGCACCAGCACGTCGCGTCGGGCTGCGTGCCGTCGCCGATGGCGCCGCAGCGCAAGTCCGCGCCGCACATCGCACATACGGTGTTGGCAGCCGGCGCGGTCACGCGGGGTTGCTCCCGTCGTCGTCTTGCCCGAGCTTGTGCATCGCCTGGCGCAAAAACCCCATCTGATGCGAGAACCGCGTGCAGGCATCGCAGGCAAACAGATGCACGCGCAGGCGCAGCCGCTCACCTGTGGACAGGTCGCGGTCCATCTTCGACACCAGCATGCGGTGGGCTTCTTTGCAGGTGGGCAATCCCCAACGGTTCGGCATGGTTGTTCTCTGTGATACGGCTTGGTGCGCTGACGGGCGATTCAGGCGGCGCTCGGCTGATTGCCGAACCAGTGCAGGTCAAGGCACTCGCGCAGGCGCATGCGGGCGCGATAAAGCAGTGCCCAGGCATTGGTCGCGGTGATCTGCAATTCCTGACAGATTTCGTCGGTTTCCAGCTCCAGCCACTCGCGCATCATGAAGACGCGGCCCACCCGCGGCGGCAGCCGATCAACGCACATTTGCAGGACATCGAAAAATTCGCGCCGTGACAGCGCGGCATCCGGGTCGCCCCAGTCGGACGGCGGGCTCGTGTAGTGGCCGTCGGCGGCAAACAGGCTGTCGAAGACGGCTTCGTCGGACCGCATGCCGGCCTCGTCGGATTCACCGCCCGCAAGCAGCGAGACGCGCACTTCGCGCCGCCCCGAGCGGATCGCATCGATGATCTTGTGCTTGAGGATGCCGATGACGTAAGTCTTGAGCGAGGCGTTGCCGGCAAAGCGCTCTGGGTGTTCGAGCACCGCCAGGATGGTGTCGGCCACCGTGTCTTCGGCCAGCGCCGTGTCGCGCAATTGCAGTTGCGCAAAGCGCAGCAGGTGAGGGCGCAGCGCGTCGAGTTGGTCGGGTGCGATGGCCATGATTCCCCAGGGTGTTCTTTCGTGGCAACGGTATGGCGGGCACATAAGGTGCGCCGGCAGACCGTAGCGCCTTTTCTTGTAAAATCCCGCTGCCGAAAATGGGCTGCTTCGTTTTTTGTGTTGCAGGCGACATTCGGCGTTCCATCATACCTGCCCAACCGGATGTCACCGTCATGACCGCTTCTGCTGCCCCCGACCCTGCTGGCCTCGACCCCGAACTCGCGCATATCGCGCCGCCGGTGAAGGCCGAGATTCTTGCGCAGGCCCTGCCTTACATTCGCAAGTTTCACGGCAAGACCATCGTCATCAAGTACGGTGGCAACGCCATGACGGAGGAAAAGCTCAAGCACGGCTTCGCGCGCGACGTGATCCTGCTCAAGCTGGTCGGCATGAACCCGGTGGTGGTGCACGGCGGCGGCCCGCAGATTGACGAAGCCCTGAAGAAGGTCGGCAAGCAAGGCACCTTCATCCAGGGCATGCGCGTGACCGACGAAGAGACCATGGAAGTGGTCGAGTGGGTGCTCGGCGGCGAAGTCCAGCAGGACATCGTCATGCTGATCAACCAGTACGGCGGCCAGGCAGTCGGCCTGACCGGCAAGGACGGCGGCCTGATCCGCGCCAAGAAGCTGAAGATGCCGGACCGCGAGAAGCCGGGCGAGTTTCTCGACATCGGTTTCGTGGGCGACATCGAGACGATCAACCCGGCCGTGGTCAAGGCGCTGCAGGACGACGCGTTCATTCCGGTCATTTCGCCGATCGGCTTCTCTGACGAAGGCCAGGCCTACAACATCAACGCCGACGTCGTGGCCGGCAAGATGGCCGAGATCCTGAAGGCCGAGAAGCTGGTCATGATGACCAACATTCCGGGCGTGATGGACAAGCAGGGCAACCTGCTGACCGACCTGTCGGCGCGCGAGATCGACGAGCTGTTCGCCGACGGCACGATCTCGGGCGGCATGCTGCCGAAGATTTCGTCGGCGCTGGACGCTGCCAAGAGCGGCGTGAATTCGGTGCACATCGTCGATGGCCGCATCGAGCATTCGCTGCTGCTGGAAATCCTGACCGAACAGGCGTTCGGCACGATGATCCGCTCGCACTGATGCGAACCACCCGGGCGGTGCGGGTGCGCCATGCTGCGCGCACCTTCCCGCGCGAGGTGCCGGCGGGCTCCGCGCCCGCCCGGCAGCCCGTCTGGCTGTTCGACCTCGACAACACCCTCCACCACGCCTCCCACGCGATCTTTCCGCAGATCAACCGGCTGATGACGGCATACGTGGCGCGCGTGCTCGGCACGGATGACGCCACGGCCAGCCAGGTACGCGTGGACTATTGGCGCCGCTATGGCGCCACGATTCTCGGCATGGTCCGCCATCACGGCGTCGACCCCGATGATTTCCTCGCAGAGGCGCACCGCTTTGAAGACCTGCGCGCCATGGTGCGCGCCGAACGCGGCCTCGCCCAACTGCTGCGCGCCCTGCCCGGGCGCAAGATCCTGCTGACCAATGCCCCGGTTGCCTACGCGCGCGAGGTGCTGCGCCTCATTGGCCTGAAACGCGCGTTCCTGCGCGAAATTGCGGTCGAACACATGTGGGTGCACCGGCGCCTGCGCCCGAAACCCGATCCGCTGATGCTGCGCCGCTTGCTCGCCCGCGAGCGTATTGCGCCATCGCGCGCCATCCTCGTCGAAGACACGCTTTCTCACCTCAAACGCTATCGGCGACTGGGCATCGATACGGTCTGGGTGACGGGTTATCTGCGGCGCGTGCCGCCCGGCGTGCAGCCCACTTCCGCTGCCGACGCATTGCATCCAATGCAAGCCTCCGCCATGGGCGCACGTGCAAATTCACCACATCAGCCGGCCGCCACACCGATTTTGTTCGCCAACCGGCCCGGCTATGTGAGCGTGAAAGTAAAATCGGTGCTTCAACTAAAACGAAGGCTTGTTCGACGCGGCTAGGCAGTCACTCCGCGCTCAGAACGGGAGAGGGGCCAGGAAGTCATGAGCAACGCGCAAACGGAGTTTCCGACCGCCGAGCCGGTCGCGGACGTCGCCATAGAAGCACCGCCGGTACGCAAACGACCCCGCCCGGGCGAGCGCCGCGTGCAGATTCTGCAGACGCTCGCCGGCATGCTCGAGCATCCGCGTGGTGAGAAAATCACAACCGCGGGTTTGGCGGCGCGGCTGGATGTCTCCGAAGCGGCCCTCTACCGGCACTTCGCCAGCAAGGCGCAGATGTTCGAAGGGCTGATCGAATTCATCGAGCAGACCGTCTTTGGCCTCATCAATCAGATCACGCTGCGTGAAGAACACGGCCTGCGCCAGGCACACGCCATCGCGCACATGCTGCTGTCGTTTGCTGACAAGAATCCGGGCATGACGCGCGTGCTGGTGGGCGATGCGCTGGTCGGCGAAGACGAGCGCCTGCCCGAGCGCATGGCGCAGTGCCTGGATCGCATCGAGGCCTCGCTCAAGCAGAGCCTGCGCATGGCGGTCACGCAGGGCGCTTGGCCGGCGGACACCGACATCGCTTCGCGCGCCAACCTGCTCGTGTGTGCAGTGCTCGGGCGCTGGCATCGGTATGCGAAGAGCGGTTTCCGGAAGTCTCCGGTCGAAGGTGCAGATGCGCAGTTGCGCGTGCTGTTGGCCTGAGCGTGCATCCCCCAAACAAAAGCCCCGCAATGCGGGGCTTTTTTATTGCGCGCGTCGTGGGTCAGCCGATGGTGCGTATCGCCTCCGCCAGCGTATGAAACCGCGCCGCAATCTGCTCGGTTTCCACATGGCCATAGCCCAGCAGCAGCCCAGGCAGGCGGCGCGCATCGTCCTGGTAATACCGTGAGAGCGGCCGGGTGACGACGTCGTTGGCAAGCGCCAGATCGGCAACGGCCACATCGTTGGTGCCGGCCGGCAGGCCTAGCACGAGATGCAGACCGGACGCGCCATCATGCACGGGCAGCGCGTCGCCAAATTCGCGGCTGATGGAAGCCAGCAGCGTTTCACGCCGTTCCGCATACACGCCGCGCATGCGCCGGATGTGCGAGACGAAATGGCCCTCTGCAATGAAGTCCGCCAGCACCGCCTGCGTGAGAATCTGGCCACCTCGGAACATCTCCGACAAGCCCGTCGCAAAGGCATCGGCCAGCGCCGGCGGCACGACCAGATAGCCGATCCGCAAGCTGGGGAACAGCACTTTCGAGAACGTGCCCATGTAAAGCACGCGCCCGCCTTCGTCCAGCCCTTGCAATGACGGCAGCGGGCGGCTGCCGTAGCGGAATTCGCTGTCGTAATCGTCTTCGACGATCCACGCATCGGTGGCGTGTGCGGTGGCGAGCAGCGCGCGGCGTCGCGCCAGGCTCATCACCGAGCCAAGCGGATATTGGTGCGACGGCGAAACCACCATGAGTTTGGGCGGCTTGCTGCGCTGGCGACCGCGCGTGGGGATGTCGAAGCGCATGCCTTCGTCGTCCACCGGCAGCGGCACCGTGCGCACGCCCGCAGCGGTGAGTACGCTGCGCACGCCCCAGTAGCCGGGGTCTTCGATCCACGCGCTGTCGCCGGCGTCGCACAGCAGTTGTGCGATGAGCTGGAGCGACGGATGGATGCCTGCGGTGATGATGATCTGCTCGGGCTCGCAGCGCACGCCGCGCGCGGTGCGCAGGTAGTCGGCCAGCGCGGTGCGCAGCGGCAAGTAGCCCGCGCCTACGGGATACGTCAGCAACGCGGGCGACGGCTTGCGCAGCAGCCGGTTGTGCAGGCGCGACCAGATGCGCGCCGGAAACATCCGCACTTCCGGCACGCCCGGCATGAAGGCGCCCCATTGGCGCGAGCTGGCGCCTGCATCGCGCACCAGCGCACGGCCGCGTGTGGAAAGCATCGGCGCAGACGGCGTGGTCGCCTCGGCGATCGGCGCGGCCGCCGCTGTGGCGACGGCTGCAGCCGGTGCAGGCGCCGCGTCCAACCGGTCCGGCGCGGTATCGGCGACGAAGGTGCCGCTGCCCACGCCCGCCGAGACATAGCCTTCCACGCCGAGTTGTTCATAGACGTGGATGACCGTGTTGCGCGCGATGCCAAGCTCGGTCGCCAACTGCCGCGATGACGGCAGGCGGGTGCCCGGCTGCAGTTCGTCGCGCAGGATGCCCTCTTGCAGCACGCGGTACAGACGGCGGTGGTCGGGTTCGCCACCCGGCCCGGCACGGTCGAAGCGGCGCTGCAGGTAGTCGACCAGCATGCTGGCGCGGTGCGTAGGTGAGTGGTCGGCCATGGCGCGTGATGGAGCCAAAGTGGCTCCAAAAGAAAAACCTGATTGGGTCTTATTGTACAGAGCCAATGGCGCCACACTGGCTCGCATCCGATCTTTCTTGACCCAACGCACACGACCGCCATGAACGCCCGAGACCCGCAACAGAACGCCCAATGGAATGCCCGCCGCCTCGCCGCTACGCCGCGCGGTGTCGGTGTGATGACCGACCGCTACGCCGAGCGCGCCGAGAACGCCCTGTTCTGGGACGTCGAAGGCCGGCGCTACATCGACTTCGCGGCCGGCATTGCCGTGGTCAACACGGGCCATCGCCACCCGCGTCTGGTGCAGGCTGTGCGCGAACAGCTGGATCACTTCACGCATACCGCTTTCCAGATCGTGCCGTACGGCTCGTACGTCGAATTGGCCGAGCGCCTGAACACGATCACGCCCGGCACGCACGCCAAGAAGACCGCGTTCTTCACCACCGGCGCCGAGGCTGTCGAAAACGCCATCAAGATCGCACGGGCGCACACGGGCCGCCCGGGTGTGATCGCCCTCACGGGTGCCTTCCACGGCCGCACGTTCATGGGCATGTCGCTGACGGGCAAAGTCGTGCCGTACAAGACGGGCTTCGGGCCGTTCCCGGGCAGCATCTACCACGTGCCCGCGCCGGTCGCGCTGCATGGCGTGAGCACGCAGGATGCGCTGGATGCCATCCAGCGTCTGTTCAAGGCCGATATCGATCCGCGCCAGGTGGCGGCCATCATTTTCGAGCCGGTGCAGGGCGAGGGCGGCTTCTACCAGATGCCCGCCGACTTTGTGCGCGCCATCCGCGCACTGTGCGACGAGCACGGCATCGTGATGATCGCCGACGAAGTGCAAACCGGCTTTGCCCGCACCGGCAAGCTGTTTGCCATGGAGCACACCGGCGTGCTGCCGGACATCACGACGATGGCCAAGGGCTTGGCCGGCGGCCTGCCGCTGTCTGCTGTCACGGGCCGCGCAGAGATCATGGACGCACCGGCTCCGGGCGGGCTCGGCGGCACCTACGCCGGCAATCCGCTGGCGGTGGCATCCGCACATGCCGTGCTCGACATCATTGCCGACGAGAAACTCTGCGAGCGCTCCGCCGCGCTGGGCGCGCGTCTGGTCGATGCACTGAACGCTGCCAAGGCCACGCAGCCACGCATTGCAGAAGTGCGCGGCGTGGGCGCGATGGTTGCTGTCGAATTCAACACGCCGGACGGCAAGCCCGACGCCGATTTCACCAAGCTCGTGCAGCAACGGGCGCTCGAAGCCGGCCTGCTCCTGCTGTCGTGCGGCGTGTACGGCAACGTGATCCGCTTCCTGTTCCCGCTCACGATTGAAGACGCGGTATTCGAAGAGGGCCTTGCCATCCTGCAACGCGCACTGGAGGGCTGACACCATGACCCGCACCGATTTGCCGAGCGCGCCGGTTACGCCGCCGATCGCGCTGAAAGACCCCGGCCTGTGGCGCACGCAGGCGTTCCTCGCCGGCACCTGGGCCGATGCCGATGACGGCGCCACGCGCGACGTGACCGATCCGGCCACCGGCCGCAAGATCGGCACCGTGCCCGGCATGGGCGCCGCCGAAACGCGCCGCGCCATCGATGCCGCCCAGGTTGCACAACGCGCCTGGCGCAAGGTGAGCGCACGCGATCGCGCCAGGATCCTGCGCAAGCTGGCCGATCTGATGATGGAGCACCAGCAAGACCTTGCTGCCATCCTCACGGCCGAACAAGGCAAGCCGCTGCCCGAAGCCGCCGGCGAAATCGCCTACGCCGCGTCGTTCATCGAATGGTTTGCGGAAGAGGCGCGCCGCATTTACGGCGACACGATTCCGTCGCCGCAGGGCGATCGCCGCATCGTCGTGCAGAAGGAGCCGATTGGCGTGAGCGCGGCCATTACGCCGTGGAACTTCCCCATCGCGATGATGACGCGCAAGGTCGGTCCGGCGCTGGCGGCGGGCTGCTCGATGGTGGTCAAGCCGGCGCTGGAAACGCCCTACTCTGCGCTCGCATTTGCCGAGCTGGCGGCGCGCGCCGGCGTGCCGGCAGGCTTGCTGTCGATCGTCACGGGCGATTCGCAGGCGATTGGCGGTGAACTGACGTCCAACCCTGTCGTGCGCAAGCTCAGCTTCACGGGCTCGACGGCCGTCGGCCGTTTGCTGATGCGCCAGTGCGCGGACGACATCAAGAAGCTCTCGCTCGAGCTGGGCGGCAACGCGCCGTTCATCGTGTTTGACGATGCCGACGTCGATGCGGCCGTGGAAGGCGCGATGATCGCCAAGTACCGCAACGCGGGCCAGACCTGCGTGTGCGCGAACCGCTTCTACGTGCAGCGCGGCATCTACGACACGTTCGCTGCCAAGCTGGCCGACGCGGTGCGTGCGCTGCGCGTGGGCAACGGCACGGAGCCCGGCGTGCAGCAGGGCCCGCTGATCCACATGCGCGCGATGGAGAAGGTGCAACAGCATCTGGACGACGCCGTACACCAAGGCGCCCGCGTGCTGGTCGGTGGCAAGCCGCATGCGTTGTCGGCACAGGGCGGCGCGTTTTTTGAGCCGACCGTCGTCGTCGACGCAAAGGCCGACATGCTGGTCGCGCATGAAGAAACGTTCGGCCCGCTGGCGGCGCTCATTCCTTTCGATACGGAAGACGAAGCCGTGGCGGCCGCGAACGACACCGAGTTCGGTCTCGCCGCGTATTTCTACACGCGCGATCTGGGCCGCGCCTGGCGTGTTTCGGATGCGCTGGAGTCCGGCATGGTTGGCGTCAACACCGGGCTGATCTCGACGGCGGAGGCGCCGTTTGGCGGCGTCAAGCAATCGGGGCTGGGCCGCGAAGGCTCGAAATACGGCATCGACGAGTACCTGGAGATCAAGTACATCAACATGGCCGGCCTTTGACCAACGCATGACGGAGGATCGGACGCATCACGCTGCGGTGATGCGTCCGCCGCCGCTTGCTCTATAATCACCTTTCTCTGGCGCGCCGATTTGACGACTGGCTTGCGGGCGCGCGGGAGTTCAGACCTACACGCATGTGGCTCTGGGCTCTCATTACAAATGCGGCTAAAGAGGTTCGGTCAGAGCGGGGGTGGTGAAAGCAAGCGCCCCACGTGCGCCACATGAGAACCCGATTGGTTGCGTGAACAGCGTTGCCGGTCGGGTTTTTTCTTTGGTGCCATGACAGACATCCAGGCTGACCCCGCGGTCACCGCAGCCGATGCGGCGCAGGCCGATACTTCCTCTCCGAAGGCACATCAGGGCAAGCCGGCCAACGCCATCGGCCTGGTCGTGCCCGAGCGCATGCACTTTGCCGAGCCGCTGCAGCTGCGCAACGGCTCCCAGATCAGCGGCTACGACCTGATGGTCGAAACCTACGGCACGCTCAATGCCGACCGCTCCAACGCCGTGCTGATCTGCCATGCACTCAACGCTTCGCACCACGTGGCGGGTGTGCACGCCGAGGGCGAAGTCGGCTGGTGGGACAACATGGTCGGCCCCGGCAAGCCGGTCGACACCAACCGCTTCTTCGTCATCGGGGTGAACAACCTGGGTTCGTGCTTCGGCTCGACCGGCCCCATGAGCCCGCATCCGGAAACCGGCCTGCCTTATGGCGCGCGCTTCCCCGTGGTGACGGTGGAAGACTGGGTAAACGCCCAGGCGCGCGTGACCGATCGTTTCGGCATCCAGCAATTTGCGGCGGTGATGGGCGGCAGCCTCGGCGGCATGCAGGCGCTGGCCTGGAGCCTGATGTATCCGGACCGGCTGCGGCACTGCGTGGTGGTGGCCTCTACGCCCAAGCTGTCGGCGCAGAACATCGCCTTCAACGAGGTGGCGCGCAGCGCGATTCTGTCCGACCCCGATTTCCACGGCGGCGATTACTACGCGCACAACGTGAAGCCCAAGCGCGGCCTGCGCGTGGCCCGGATGATCGGCCACATCACGTATCTGTCGGACGAAGACATGGCCGCGAAATTCGGCCGCGAGCTGAAGGCGGAAGACATCCGTTTCTCGTTCGACGTCGAGTTCCAGGTCGAGAGCTACCTGCGCTACCAGGGCGACAAGTTTGCCGAGTACTTCGATGCGAACACGTATCTGCTCATCACGCGCGCGCTCGATTACTTCGACCCCGCGCTGGCTTACGGCGGCAATCTGACCAAGGCCGTCGCGCACACCAAGGCGAGCTACCTCGTCGTCAGCTTCATGACCGACTGGCGATTCGCCCCTTCGCGCAGCCGCGAGCTGGTCAAGGCGCTGCTCGACAACAAGCACCGTGTCACGTACGGCGAGATCGACGCGCCCCACGGCCACGACGCTTTCCTTCTGGAAGACGCGCGCTACCACGCGCTGGTCCGCGCCTATTACGAACGCATCGCCCAGGAGATCGGCGCATGACAACGCAAACGCTGAACACCGCTGCGCCGTCCGCGGTACCGAACATCCTGGCCGACCGCGCAGACTTCCGTGCCATCGCCCGCTGGATCGAGCCGCGCTCCACCGTGCTCGACCTCGGTTGTGCGGACGGCAGCCTGCTGAGCGTGCTGCAGGATGAGCTGGATGTGCTGGCTTACGGCATCGAGATCGACGATGCGGGCGTGCTGGCCTCCACGCAAAAAGGCGTGCACGTGATCCAGCAGAATCTTGAAGGCGGGCTGGCGCTGTTCGAAGACAAGAGCTTCGACACCGTGATCCTGTCGCAGACGCTGCAGACCATCCACAACACGGCGCAGGTGCTGCGCGAGATGCTGCGCGTGGGCCGCGAATGCATTGTGTCGTTCCCGAACTTCGGTTACTGGCCGCACCGGCTGTCGATCTTTCGCGGGCGCATGCCCGTGTCGGAATCGCTGCCGTACGAGTGGTACGACACGCCCAACGTGCGCGTGCTGACCATCCGCGACTTTGAAGCGCTGGCGCCCAAGGTGGGGCTGGTGATTCTTGACCGCGTGGTGCTGCACGAAGGCAACGTGGTGCGTTGGGGTGCCAACTGGCGCGGCAGCGTGGCGGTGTACCGGGTGCGCGCCGGCTGATTGCCTCGGCATCGATGGGCTTGCCCTGTGCTGGTTTGTGCCCGCCCACGCGCTGCACAGTGGCGCGCTACACTGGTTCATCTTCCGGTGAGGAGCGTGCGATGAGCAGACAGACCAGGCGCAGAAGTCCGCGCATGCTGCAGGCGGTGTTGGTGGTTGCGATGGGGATGGCGGCGCCTTTTGCACTGGCCGCCACCTCGCCGCAAGATGTGCGGGGCGACGCCGACGCCCTCACCCAGATCGCCATCGCGCACTACGAGAAGAACGACTTCGGCCACGCCTTCGACGAATTTGCCGAGGCTGCGCAGCGCGGCAACCGGCTCGCGCAATTCAACTACGCGATGATGCTGATGCGCGGCGAAGGCACCGTCGCGCGGCCCGACGAAGCGGTCAAATGGCTGCGCCGTGCCGCCGACAACCAGATGACCCACGCGCAGTTTGCCTACGGCGAATTGTTCGAACGCGGCGAGCTGGTACCGCGCTCCCTGGAAGAAGCCAACAAGTGGTACGAGCGTGCCGCCGCCGGCGGGCATGTCGAGGCGCAGCGTGCCCTGGCCACCGACTACTTCACCGGGCGCGGTGTGCCGCGCGACTACGGGCGCGCGTTCACTTGGTACAAGAGGGCGGCCGAGGGCGGCGATGCGCCATCGCAGTACATCGTCGGCAGCTATTACGAGCGCGGCGAGCCCGGCGTGGTGGCGCAGGATATCGAGCAGGCCAAGAAGTGGTACGGCAGGGCGGCTGCCCAAGGCGATGTCGGCGCACTCGGCAAGCTGCGCGCACTGGTGGAGCAAACGTATCGCGCCAAGCATGGCGATCCGCCCACAGCGGCACGTCAGTCCATGTAGGGCACGCAAGAAAAAACCGCCGGGCATGCTGCATGCACCGGCGGTTCTTGTTTTGGAGCGCGTTCAACCGTTCATCAACAGCAGCGGCCGACGCGTCCGGCATAGCGCGCGTCCTGGCGTTCGCGGAAGAAGTCTTCGTACGTCATGACGGCCTGGTCGGGGTGCGTCTCCTGCATGTGCCGCACGTAGGTGTCGTAGTCCGGCACGCCGACCATCAGACGCAGCGTCTGGCCCAGGTAGCGGCCGAAGTTTTCGAGTTCTTCGCGCATGCCCGTGCTCATGCGCCCAGCGCTTCGTACGGCGTTTCGTTGGCGGTCGGGCGGCTTGCGGCGCGCGCCTTGAGCACCGTGCGCACGCCATACCAGGCGATGCTGACCACCACGAGAATGAACAGGCCGCACAGGAATGCGTCGATGCGGTCGTTCAGCACCACCTGCTGCATCTGCGCCATCGACTTGGCCGGCGCCAGCAGCTTGCCTTCGGCAATCGCCCCGGCGTACTTGTTGGCATGTGCCAGGAAGCCGATCTTCGGGTCCGGATCGAACAGCTTCTGCCAGCCAGCGGTGAGCGTGCAGATCAGCAGCCAGGCGGTCGGCAGCAGCGTCACCCACACGTAGCGGTCGCGCTTCATCTTGACGAGCACGCAGGTGCCCAGCGTCAGCGCAATCGCGGCGAGCATCTGGTTGGAGATGCCAAAGAGCGGCCACAGCGTGTTGATGCCGCCCAGCGGATCGACCACGCCCTGGTACAGGAAGTAGCCCCACAGGGCGACGGTCGCGGCCGTGGCGATCAGGTTGGCGACGAGCGAATCCGTGCGCTTGAGTGCCGGTACGAAGGTGCCCAGCAGATCCTGCAGCATGAAGCGCCCGGCGCGCGTGCCTGCATCCACGGCCGTGAGGATGAACAGCGCCTCGAACAGGATCGCAAAGTGGTACCAGAAGGCCATCATGGCCGGGCCGCCCACCACCTGGTGCAGGATGTGCGCCATGCCGACGGCCAGCGTCGGGGCGCCGCCTGCACGGGCGAGGATGGTGTTTTCGCCGACATCCTTGGCGGTCTGGATCAGCACGTCAGGGGTGATGACGAAGCCCCAGGTGGACAGCGTGTGTGCCACCGTATCCGGCGTCGCGCCCACGAGTGCTGCCGGGCTGTTCATCGCGAAGTACACGCCCGGATCGATGACCGAAGCGGCCACCAGCGCCATGATGGCGACGAACGATTCCATCAGCATCGCGCCGTAGCCGATGAAGCGGGCCTGCGTTTCGTTCTCCAGCAACTTGGGCGTGGTGCCCGACGAGATGAGTGAGTGGAAGCCCGACACCGCGCCGCACGCAATGGTGATGAACAGGAACGGGAACAGGTTGCCCGACCACACCGGGCCGCCGCCGCCCGCAAACTGCGTCAGCGAAGGCATCTGCATCTTGGGTGCGACGATCAGGATGCCGATGGCCAGGGCGAGGATCGTGCCGATCTTCAGGAACGTCGACAGGTAATCACGCGGGGCCAGCAGCAGCCACACCGGCAGCACCGAGGCGACAAAACCGTAGCCGATCAGCATCCACGTGAGGGCCTTGCCGTCGAACGTGAACAGCGGCGCGAGGGCGGCATTTTCATGCACCGCCTGACCGCCGATGATGGCCAGCATCAGCAGCACGAAGCCGATGATGGAGATCTCGCCGATGCGGCCCGGGCGGATGTAGCGCACGTACACGCCCATGAACAGCGCGATGGGAATCGTGGCGGCCACCGTGAAGGTGCCCCACGGCGAGCCGACCAGCGCCTTCACCACGATCAGCGCCAGCACGGCCAGGATGATGATCATGATGAGGAACGCGCCAAACAGCGCGATCACGCCGGGCACCGTGCCCATCTCGCTCTTGACGAGGTCGCCCAACGAGCGGCCGTCGCGGCGGCTGGAGATGAACAGCACGATGAAATCCTGCACTGCACCGGCAAACACGACGCCGGCCAGGATCCACAGCATGCCGGGCAGGTAGCCCATCTGCGCGGCCAGCACGGGGCCGACCAGCGGGCCAGCGCCAGCAATGGCCGCGAAGTGGTGGCCGAACAGCACGTGCTTGTTGGTGGGAACGTAGTCGAGCCCGTCGTTGTAACGCCAGGCGGGCGTTTTGCGGGTGCCGTCGAGACCGAGCACCTTGTCGGCGATGAAGCGGCTGTAGTAGCGATACGCGATCAGGTAGATGCATACGGCGGCCACGACCACCCACAGCGCGCTGACGGCCTCGCCGCGCGCAAGCGCAACGGTGGCAAACGCAGACGCGCCAAGAATGGCGATGACCAGCCAGATCAGGTGTTGCCTGACGAAGCTCATGTCGGTCTCCTCGAACCTTGGTCGAAGTGTTGTGCTGAACGCGGGATGTGGGTTCATCCCTGCGGTAAGTCCTGCCCCGTGACAGGGGCGTGTAGTATTTGCCAGCCCCACCCCGCGCCACAAGCGGAGGACTACGCAACGCATGTCCGTAGTTCTACGCAGGGCCCCACACCTGATCGAGACCGCGCCGCCACCTTGCAATGCAGCAAAGCGCCGCGTTTTTTTTATGAAGCTCCGCCAGAAGATCCTGCTGCTCGCCGTCGCACCGCTGACCATCGCCATGCTGGCGATCATGCTGACCGTGCGCCATCAGTCGATCGCGCTGGCGCGGCACGAACGGCAGCTGGTGGAGTCGGCGTATCTGCAGGCCAAGGAGACCGAGCTGCGGTCTTACGTCAAGCTGGCGCAGAGCGCCATCGCACCGTTGCTGGCGGCCGGCCACGGCGCCGACCCGGCCCGGGACGAAGCCACGCGCGACGAAGCCATGCGCACCCTCGCCCGTCTCGACTTCGGCACCGATGGCTATTTCTTTCTCTATGACCTCCGCGGCCGCAACCTGATGCACCCGCGCCAGCCCGAACTTGTCGGCCGCGACTTGTGGGACCTGACGGATTCAGGCGGACAGCCGACCATCCAGAAACTCGTTGCCGCCGCGCAGGCCGGCGGCGGTTTCGTGCGCTACATGTGGGACAAGCCGTCCACGCACCAGAGCGTGCCCAAGCTCGGTTACGTCGAGCCGATTCCGCAGTGGGGCTGGATGGTCGGCACCGGCCTGTACTTGGACGACATCGAGCAAACCCTGCGAGAGATTGACCGGCGCGCGCAGACCAACATCGACCAGACGCTGGCCTGGGTGGTGGCCATTGCCGCCGTCAGCATCCTGCTGGTGGCCGGCAGCGGCTTGGCGCTGAACGTGAGCGATCATCGCCAGGCCGATGCCAAGCTGCGCCAGCTCGCGCAGCAGGTGGTGAAGTCCCAGGAAGACGAACGCGCGCGGGTCTCGCGCGAGCTGCACGACGGCATCAGCCAGGTGCTGGTGTCGACCAAGCTGCTGCTGGAAACGGCGCATGGCCATCTTGAAGCGTCAGCGGCATCGCCGTCGTCGATCGAGCGGGCAGACAGCATGCTGCGCCGCGCGCTTGACAGGCTGAATGGTGCCCTGGGTGAGGTCCGGCGCGTGTCGCACAACCTGCGCCCTGCGCTCCTGGATGATCTTGGCTTGGCGGCAGCGTTGGAACTCCTCGTGCGCGAAACACGCGAGGCCCACGAAGACAGCCAGCCGGGGTTTGCGATTGCACTCGAACTTGTCGGCCCGCCGGTGCAATTGCCGGATGCGTGCAACACCGCGCTGTTCCGCATCGCGCAGGAGGCCGTCTCCAACATCGAGCGCCATGCCACCCAAGCGACGCGCATCGGCGTGCTGCTCGAAAACGATATCGATGCGGTGCGCCTGTCCGTTCGCGACAATGGCCCCGGTTTCGACGTGGAATCTGTACAGGTCGACCCGCAACACGGGATCGGCCTGCGCAACATGCGCGAGCGCATGGCCGCGCTCGGCGGCACCTGTACCATCGCCTCCGGCCCGCACGGCACGGAAGTGACCGCCGTGCTGCCGCATGGCGTCATCGCTCGATTGGCTTCTGCTCCCTCTTCTCCGCTCGTATGAACATGCGATCACCCGCGCCCGTCAAACTGCTCCTCGTCGACGATCACCCGCTCGTGCGCGATGGCGTGCGCGTGCGGCTGGAAGCCGTGCCGCATTTCGAAGTGGTGGGTGAAGCCGGCGACGCTGAAGCCGCCCTCCAGGCCGCGCGCACGCTGTCGCCCGACCTGGCGCTGATGGACATCGGCATGCGCGGCATGAACGGCATCGCGCTCACCGAAAAGTTTGCCGAGGAATTTCCCGAGATTGCCGTGCTCGTGCTGTCGATGCACGACAACCTCGAATACGTACGGCAGGTGATGCGCGCCGGCGCGCGCGGCTACGTGCTCAAGGACGCGCCCGCCAGCGAACTGGTCGAAGCCATCGACGCCGTGCTCGCCGGCCGGCCCTTCTACAGCGCGCAGCTGGCGATGCGCATGGCCGAGCAGGCCGTCATGCCCACGCCTGTGGAGGCGCTCACCCCGCGCGAGCGCGACATTCTCGACGGCATCGCCAAGGGCTACGCCAACAAGCGCATCGCCGACGAGCTGGGCTTGTCCGTGCGCACGGTGGAATCGCACCGCCTGAACCTGAAGCGCAAACTCGGCATCGAGGGACAGGCGGAACTGGTGAAGTTTGCGGTCGAGCTGGGAAAGGGCCGCTAGACGCCCTTCGCGCTGTCCACGTAATCGCGCACCATCGCTTCGAACGAGGTGTCGCGGCCAAAGCCCATGGCATCGGCGCGGGCGGTATCGAAGCGCGCCGGCCAGCTTTGCACGATCGCCTTGATGCGGGCGTCCGGCTCCCAACGGATACGCGAGACCGGCGCATCGCCCGCCACCTTGCGCAACGCCTCCACCATCTCGCCCACCCGCACCGTAATGCCCGGCAGGTTCAGTGATCGGCGATGGCCCCAGGCCGACGCCGGCAGCGTGTACGCGTGCAGCAGCGACGCCACCACCTGACGCGGCGAGGCGAGCCACAGCTCAGTCTCGGCTTCCACCGGGCAGATGGCTTCCTCGCCTGACAACGGCTCGCGGATGATGCCGCTGGCAAAGCTTGAGGCCGCGCCGTTCGGTTTGCCCGGGCGCACCGACACCGTGGGGATGCGCACCGCGCGCCCGTCGATGTAGCCCTTGCGCGAATACTCGCCGACCAGGAATTCACCCATCAGCTTCTGCACGCCGTACGAGGCCTGCGGCGTGGCCGCCGTGTCGTCCGTGACAACGGCGGGCAACTTGCCGCCAAACACCGCCACGGAGCTTGCGAACAGCACGCGCGGCGCACGGCCGGTCTTGGCGTGCTGCGCGCGCAGCGCATCGAGCAATGCGCGCGTGCCGTCCAGGTTCACGCGCATGCCGAGGTCGAAATCGGCCTCGGCGGTGCCGCTCACCACGGCGGCCAGGTGGAACACGCCGCCCACGTTTTCGTCGATCACCTGGGTGATCAGGGCGGGGTCGGAGGCATCGCCGGTCACGTAGCGCACGCGCGCATCGGCAATCTGCCCGGCCACCTGGTCCAGCACGATGAAGGTCTCAACGGGCTGCACCGAGCCGTCCGCATCCGGCAGGCCGGCTTGTTCGAGCAGTGCCGCCAGCACGCGCTGGCCCAGGAAACCGGCGCCGCCGGTGATGACGATATTCATGGTGTCTCCTTGTTGCCCGACGTAACCCGCCGGGCGTTTTGATCGATGCCTAGGGTAAACAGGGATGAAGCTCTGCGACTCAACTTGTATGATGACACGACGAATTTACGCTTGCCAAGACATCCCTGCCCCATGTTTGAACGACTCGACGCCGCGCCCTCCCTGTCCGACCGCGTGGCCCAGACCCTGATGGCCAAGATCGACGCGGGCGAACTGCGCCGCGGCGAACGCATGCCTTCCGAAACCGTGCTCGGGCAGGAATTCGGCGTCAGCCGTACCGTGATCCGCGAGGCCATCTCGCGGCTGCGCCACGAAGGCGTGGTCGAAGCGCGCCAGGGCAGCGGCGTGTACGTCACGCAGCAGGCCGGCCTCAAGCCGCTGCGGATCGACGCGGCGCAGGCCGGCTCCATCGACGCCGTGCTGCACATCATCGAACTGCGCCGCGCGCTGGAGGCCGAAGGCGCCGCGCTGGCTGCCCAGCGTCGCACCGATGCCGAGATGATCGAGATCGACGCCGCACTCGACGGCATTGACGCTGCCGTGGCGGCCGGCGGTGACGGCGTGACCGAAGACCTGCGCTTTCACCAGGCCATCGCGGCGGCCAGCGGCAATCCGTTCCTCGTGCAGGCGCTTGGCTTCTTCAGCCAATACCTGGAGGAAGCGATTGGCGTGACGCGCAGCAACGAGGCGCGCCGCGAAGACTTCGCCCGCCAGGTCCGCGACGAGCATCGCGCGATGGTCGAGGCGATCCGCCACCGCGACGCACTGGCTGCACGCAATGCCGCGCAGACCCACATGTTCAATGCCGCACGTCGTTTGGCCGAAGGGCGCGACGTGGCGCAAGACTGATTTCTGGAGTCATTCATGACGCAATCGATGGCTGACCGGAAGGTCGGCGTGATCGGGCTCGGCGCCATGGGCCTGGGCATTGCCAAGACCCTGCGCAATCACGGCTATACCGTGCATGCCTGCGACGCGCGCCACGGTGCCGCGGCGGATTTCGCCAAGGAAGGCGGCGTGGCCTGTGCAACGCCAGCCGAGGTGGCGGCGGGCGTGGACGTGGTGGTCTCGGTGGTGGTCAACGCCGCGCAGACCGAAGCTGTGCTGTTCGGAGAGGCCGGTGCAGCGGCCGCCATGCGACCGGGCAGCACGTTCGTCATGTGTTCCACGGTCGACCCGAACTGGTCGATTGCGCTGGAGGCGCGTCTCGCGCAGCAGGGCATTCTGTATGTGGATGGCCCCATCTCCGGCGGGGCGGCCAAGGCTGCCTCGGGCCAGATGACGATGATGACCTCGGCCACGCCCGAGGCATATGCGGCGGCGGGCCATGTGCTCGACGCCATGGCCGGCAAGGTCTATCGCCTGGGCGACAAGGCGGGCGCGGGCAGCAAGGTCAAGATCATCAACCAGCTGCTGGCCGGCGTGCACATCGCCGCCGCCGCCGAAGCCATGGCCCTGGGTCTGCGCGAAGGCGTGGCAGCGGATGCGCTGTACGAAGTCATCACCCATAGCGCGGGCAACAGCTGGATGTTCGAAAACCGCATGGCCCACGTGCTGGCGGGCGACTACACGCCGCTGTCCGCCGTCGACATCTTCGTCAAGGATCTGGGCTTGGTGCTCGATACCGCGCGCGCGACCAAGTTTCCGCTGCCGCTGGCGGCTACCGCGCATCAGATGTTCATGCAGGCATCCACGGCTGGTTATGCGAAGGAAGACGATTCCGCCGTCATCAAGATCTTCCCGGGCATCACGTTGCCGGAGGGCCAACCGAAATGAGCGCAGCGCCCACGTCCCGCCCGGTCCTCGGTTGCATCGCCGACGACTTCACCGGTGCGACCGACCTTGCCAACATGCTCGTGCGCGCCGGCATGCGCACGGTACAGACCATCGGTGTGCCGCAGGCAAGCGCCGAGGCCATCGCTGCGGATGCCGATGCCATCGTCGTTGCGCTCAAGTCGCGCACGATTCCGGCGGCGGACGCCGTGGCGCAGTCGTTGAATGCGCTGCACTGGCTGCGCGCGCAAGGCTGCTCGCGCTTCTTCTTCAAATACTGCTCGACGTTCGATTCCACCGATGCCGGCAACATCGGCCCCGTGGCCGAAGCGTTGATGGCCGAGCTGGGTACCGATTTCACATTGGCCTGCCCGGCGTTTCCGGAAAACGGCCGCACGATCTTCCGTGGTCATCTGTTCGTAGGTGACGTGCTGCTCAACGCGTCGGGCATGGAGCACCATCCGCTCACGCCGATGCGCGATCCGAACCTCGTGTCGGTGCTTGCGCGCCAGAGTGCGGGCAAGGTCGGGCTGCTGCGGTACGACACCGTCATGCGCGGTGCGCAGGCTGCGCGCGACCAGGCCCAGCAACTGCGCGCCGACGGCGTAAAGCTGGCAATTGCCGATGCCATTTCGAACGACGACCTCATCGTGCTGGGCGAGGCGTTTGCCGACCTGCCGCTGCTGACGGGCGGCTCGGGCCTGGCGCTGGGCTTGCCGGCGCAATATCGCCGCGCAGGGCTGATCACTGCGCAGGGCAACGCGGCGCAACTGCCCGCGGTGGCCGATTCGGCGATCGTGCTGTCGGGCAGCTGCTCGCGCGCGACGAATGCCCAGGTGGCGCACTGGCGTGCCTCGCGCCCGGCGTTCCAGATTGATCCACTGGCGCTGGCCGAAGGCAAACCGGTCGTGGTCGAGGCGCTCGATTTCGTGCACCGCCATGCGGGGCAGACGGTGCTGGTGTACGCGACGAGCGCGCCCGAACACGTGGCGCGCGTCCAGCAGACGCTGGGCGTCGAGCGCGCCGGCAAACTCGTGGAAGACGCGCTGGGCCGCATCGCGCGCACGCTCCACGCCGATGGCGTACGCCGCTTCGTGGTGGCCGGCGGCGAGACATCGGGCGCGGTTGTGCAGGCGCTCGACGTGCGCGCGCTGCGCATCGGCCCGCAGATCGACCCGGGCGTGCCGTGGACAGCCACCATCGACAACGACCCAATTGCGCTGGCATTGAAATCCGGCAACTTCGGGACGGTGGATTTCTTCGAGAAGGCGCTTGCGCAACTGGCGCACGCAACGACGGAGCCGGTCGCATGACCGCAACGAACGAAAACGCGCTGCGCGAAGAGATCGCACATGTCGGTCGGAGCCTGTATGCACGTGGTTACACCGTCGGCACGGCGGGCAACATCAGCGCACGCCTGCCCGACGGCTGGCTCATCACGCCCACCGATGCCTGCCTCGGCACGCTGGACCCGGC
Source organism: Ralstonia flatus (assembly GCF_958439105.1). NCBI lineage: Bacteria > Pseudomonadati > Pseudomonadota > Betaproteobacteria > Burkholderiales > Burkholderiaceae > Ralstonia > Ralstonia flatus. The sequence goes on from NZ_CAUDLI010000006.1 coordinate 289,656, forward strand.
GCGCATCGCCAAAGTCAGTACCGCAGGCGAATGGGTCGGCGGCGACAAGCCGTCGAAAACGCTCGCCCTGCATCGCGGCATCTACGACCGCAATGCGGAGGCGCATGCGGTGGTGCACGCGCATTCGACGCATCTCGTGGCGCTCACGCTGGCGGGCGTCTGGCATGAAGCCGACGTGCTGCCGCCCATCACGCCGTACTACGTGATGAAGGTCGGCCACGTGCCGCTTGTCCGTTATCAGCGGCCGGGGCATCCGGATGTCGCCGCGCAGATTGCCGAGTTGGCGTGCGATGTGCGCGCCGTGCTGCTCGACCGGCTGGGGCCTGTGGTGTGGCACGGCTCGGTGTCCAACGCGGCGTACGCGCTGGAAGAACTGGAAGAAACCGCACGGCTTTGGTTGATGACCGAACCTAAGCCGGCACCGCTGTCCGACGCGCAGATCGACGAACTGCGCCAGACGTTCGGGGCCCGCTGGTAGCCCGCTGCCCGGCCCACATAAAACCTACACCGGAGACCACATGAACACCTCGACCGCCACCACGGCGGCGTTGCCTTCGCACGCCGTTTCAAAAGAGGACAGCGTCTATGCGCGGGTGTCGCGCCGCATCGTTCCCCTCATCATGCTCTGCTACGTGGTCGCGTATCTCGACCGCGTGAACGTCGGGTTTGCGAAGCTGCAGATGTCGCAGGCGCTGAACTTCTCCGAGACGGTGTACGGGCTCGGTGCCGGCATCTTCTTCATCGGCTATTTTCTCTTCGAGGTGCCGAGCAATCTGCTGATGAACAAGATCGGCGCGCGCATCTGGATCGCGCGGATCATGATCACGTGGGGTTTGATCTCCGGCGCGTTCGCATTCGTGCAGACGCCCACGCAGTTCTATGTGATGCGCTTTCTCCTGGGCCTGGCAGAGGCCGGCTTCTACCCCGGCATCATCCTGTACCTGACGTACTGGTATCCGTCGCACCGCCGCGCACGCATCGTGGCGATGTTCATGGCAGCCATTCCCATCTCGGGCATCTTCGGCAACCCGCTGTCGGGCTGGATCATGAGCGCGTTCCACGGAGCGGGCGCCGGCGAAGGCTGGCAGGGCTGGCAGTGGATGTTCGTGATCGAAGCCATCCCCGCCGTGCTGGTTGGCCTGCTGGTGCTCTGGAAGTTCGATGACAGCATCCGCAAGGCCAAGTGGCTGTCGGAAGACGAAAAGCAGATCCTCGAAGCCAACATTGCGGCCGATAACAAAGGCAAGACCGAGCACCCCGGCATCGGCAAGGTGTTCTCCGATCCGCGCGTGTGGATGATGAGCCTGATCTACTTCGCCTTCGTCATGGGCCAGTACGGCTTGACGTTCTGGATGCCGACGCTGGTGAAGAACGCCGGTGTGAAAGATACCCTGATGGTGGGCGTGCTCTCCGCCATTCCGTATGTCTGTGCCGCGATCACCATGGTGCTGATCGGCCGCAGCGCCGATGCACGCCGCGAGCGCCGCTGGCACCTGGTCGTGCCCGCGTTGATGGGCGCAGTCGGGTTTGCGGTGGTGGCAACCGCGGGTAACAACGTGGCGCTGTCGATCGTGTTCCTGTCGTTGGCTGCCGCGGGCGTGCTGACGTGTGCGCCGCTGTTCTGGTCGCTGCCGACGGCGTTCCTGCAAGGCACCGCTGCTGCGGCCGGCATTGCCGCCATCAACTCGGTCGGCAACTTGGCCGGGTTCGTGAGCCCCTATATGATCGAAGCACTCAAGGACATGACGGGCAGCACATCCGCCGGCATGTACGCGCTGGCGGGCGTGCTGGTGCTTGGCTGCATTGCCGTGTTGCGCACGCCGCCCAAGCTGGTCAATAAATAAGCAACCGTATTCAGAGGTCTGTCATGCCGCGCTTTGCCGCCAACCTGTCCATGATGTATCAGGAGCACGCGTTCCTCGACCGCTTTGCCGCCGCGGCAAAAGACGGCTTCGAGGGCGTGGAGTTTCTCTTCCCTTACGACTTCGACAAGGCCGATATCCGCGCCCGTCTTGACGACGCTGGGCTCACGCAAGCGCTGTTCAATGCCCCGCCCGGCGATTGGACAGGCGGCGAGCGCGGCATCGCCTCATTGCCCGGTCGCGAAGCGGAATTCAAGCGCGGCATTGCGACAGCGCTGGAGTATGCGCAGGTGCTCGGCAACACGCGTCTGCACGTCATGGCCGGCTTGCTGCCCGCCGGTGCTGACCGCGCACGCCATCACGCCACCTACGTGAGCAACGTCGCCTACGCTGCGCGCGAGGCTGCCGGCGCGGGCGTCACCATCGTGCTGGAACCAATCAACACCCGCGACATGCCGGGCTTCTTCCTCACGCACCAGGCGCAGGCGCATGCGGTGTGCAAGGAAGTGGGCGCGGCCAACGTCAAGGTGCAGTTCGACCTGTACCACGCGCAGATCATGGAGGGCGATCTGTCGGTCAAACTCAAGCAGTACGTCGATGGAGTGGGCCACGTGCAGATCGCCGGCGTGCCCGATCGCCACGAGCCGGACGAAGGCGAGCTGCACTATCCGCACCTCTTTGCGTTGCTGGATGCGCTTGGCTACAACGGCTGGGTCGGCTGCGAGTATCGGCCCCGTGCCGGCACCAGCGAAGGGCTCGGCTGGCTCAAGCGCTGGCGCGAAAGCCAACGCTGATCGGGCTTGCCCCAAACAAAAACGGCCGGCGCTGCGTGTGCAGTCCGGCCGTTGTCTTTTGGCGCGTCGCTTACGATTTGCACGCGCCGAGGTAGCGGCCCTGGTAGTGGAAGCCGCTCTTCATCGGTCCGAACTGCGGATGCTGATACTGCCCATTGCCGCTGATGTTGTACGACGTCGGCGTCAGCGGGCCGCTCGCTTCCAGCACGCCCTTGCCGCCCTGCGGGTCTTCGCATGACAGCGTGACCTTGAGCGTGCCCAGCGTGTAGTTCCAGCGCGTGAGCTTGCAGCCTTGTTGATCGCGGCGGATGGAACGCTCGAACATGGCGCGCACGTCGCCGGCATCGTTGGCGCTCAGGCAGCCGCGTTCGGGGCGGCTCGGTACTTGGCGGCCTTGCTCGTCAAAGTGCGGCAACGGCTTGCCGTTCAGCGTCACGCTCGTCGTGCTTTCCCACAAACCTGGCGTGACTTCCTGGGCGTGCGCGCCCAGCGCCAGTCCAGCCAGCAGTACACCGCAGTGCCACAGCTTCATATTCGATACCTTGAACGGATGAGATGACGCCACGCCCCCATCGCCGCCCGGCATGAGCGGCGATGGGGTGGCCGTCGGAGATGCGCGATGCGCGTTGGATCGACCCGGGCTCAGACGCCCAGGCGCACCGGTTCCTTGGTCAGCGAACGCGACGCCGGTATGTGACCGTACGACGGCAGTTCGGCCTTGCGGGTTGCGGCTTCGAGCTGCAGGCCGATCGCTTCGGCCGCATGCATGGCCGTTGCGCCGCTGGTGCCGACGACGAGGCGATAGCCGCCGCCGCGCACGGTCTGGATCAGGCCATCGCACGGCGTGCCGGCCAGCGCGACGCGCAGCTTGCGCACGTGCACATCGACCGTGCGCTCACCCACGAAGACATGGTTGCCCCACACGCGGTCCAGCAGCTGCGTGCGCGAATGCACGCGTTGCGGATGCGCGACGAGAAAGTGCAGCAGGCGGAATTCCAGCGGGCTGAGCGGAATGGCGCGCGGGCCGGTGTCGGTCTGGGCGGTCACACCCAGCGTCAGCGGGTCAAGGCGCAGGCCGTTGACCTGCAGGATGTCGTCGCCATGTTGATGCGGCGCGCGGCGGCGCAGCACAGCGCGGATGCGCGCATGCAGCTCGCCCGTGTCGCACGGCTTGACGACGTAGTCGTCGGCGCCGGCGTCGAGCGCGGCAATCTTGGCACGCGCATCGCCGTGGCGGGACAGCACGATGACCGGCAAGCCGCGCGTCTGCATGTTGGCGCGCAAGGCCAGCAGCATGTCGATCGACTCGCGCTCGGGCCACGTCCACTCCATCAGGAGCAGCTCCGGCATGGCGGCCAGGATGGCAGCCTGCGCCTGGCCCGGATGGCTGACCCGTTGAACATCGTGTCCACCATCACGCAGGGAAAACGACAGACGCTCCCCCTCTGCCTGGTCTTGTTCGACCAGCAAGATCTGAATACCCACTTTGTGATACCTCCCGTCTAACCAGCCGACACACTCCGGCGAGCAGCCTTGCGGCTGCGCTCTGCTGTCTGCGGTGCGCGTTGTTATGAGTGCCATGCGGGCAATTGCGCCTGTGCTCGCATGTCTTTTCTTGCGGGCGCTGTTGCCTGGCCGTCGGCCTTGCGCGGATCGTCATGCTGCTGTTCCCGTCGACGATCGCCAGCGGAGCCTCCTGGGTGGTGTCCAGGGTGGTCCTGAGAAAGGTCTGCAAACCCCTCGGTGCCAGTCGCAGCGTGCCGAACCGTGCAATCGTTTGCACGGTTTGCGGCGCAGCTTGCGCACAATCCGAGCCGGCGCCCCCCCGAGCGCCGGTGAAGTAGGGAATCCCCACCTCCGTTGGCATAAGGCTTGTTCGCCCTTTCCCGTTTCCTCTAGTCATGAACCCCCCCTCTGGCTCAGAGAGAAAGGATTCCGTTTTGCCGGATTATAAGAATCCCGTAGGGATTCGTCACGCACGAATTTTAAAATTTGGAAATTCACTGAATTCTGCGCGATCTGAAGCGCTGAGATTGACATGCACTCTTCATAAAGCTATGCCAGGCAACGTTCTTCGCCGATGTGGGTGTTGAATGATTCGGGCGCGGCATAAATGCACGGCAATTATGCTCGGCTTGGCATAATGGTTATTCTCATGTGCGAGCCGGTATTTTTTACAACGCAAATCAATTCGTCAAAAATCAATTGATCTGTTTTGTGGGCAGGGGTAATTCGCGTGATTTAAAACTTTAGGATTACTGCTCGTTGTTTAGGCAGTGTTCTGCGGTGGGCGCAAAAAAAGCCCGCACACGGCGGGCTTTTTGAGTTCGATGGCAAGAGCTGGTCAGCCGCCGAGTCGTTCTGCGAGGCGCGTCTTGGCGTCGGGCAGCGCCTGCGGCAGCCCGTGCGCCAGTTTCGTGAACAGCTCGTCGTGCAGCGCCAGTTCCTCCTTCCAGGCTGCCGCGTCCAGCGAGATCACCTTGGCGAACTGCTCGGCCGTGAAGTCCAGGCCATCCCAGCTCAGTTCTTCGTAGCGCGGCGACACGCCGAAGACGTGCTCCTCGCCCTGTGCCTGGCCTTCGATGCGATCGACCATCCACTTGAGCACGCGCATGTTCTCGCCAAAGCCCGGCCACACGAACTTGCCGTTTTCATCCTTGCGGAACCAGTTCACGCAGAAGATCTTCGGCAGCGTTGCGCCGCTCTCGGCCAGCTTTTCGCCGACCTTGAGCCAGTGCGCGAAATAGTCGGCCATGTTGTAGCCGCAGAACGGCAGCATGGCGAACGGGTCGCGGCGCACCACGCCTTGCTGGCCGGCAGCGGCGGCGGTGGTTTCCGAGCCCATCGTGGCGGCCATGTACACGCCTTCGGTCCAGTCGCGCGCTTCGGTCACGAGCGGCACGGTGGTCGAACGGCGGCCGCCGAAGATGAACGCATCAATGGGTACGCCGGCCGGGTTGTCCCATTCCGGATCGATCGACGGGCATTGCGCGGCCGGCGCCGTGAAACGCGCGTTCGGATGGGCAGCCTTGCGGCCGGTTTCCTTGGCGGTCTCGGGCGTCCAATCCTGGCCTTGCCAGTCGATCAGGTGCGCCGGCGGCGTGTCGGTCATGCCTTCCCACCACACGTCGCCGTCGTCGGTCAGGGCCACGTTGGTGAAGATGACATTCTCTTTGAGCGTGGCCATCGCGTTGAAGTTGGTCTTCTCGCTCGTGCCCGGGGCCACGCCAAAGTAGCCGGCTTCCGGGTTGATGGCGTACAGGCGGGTTTTGCCGTTGGCGTCCTGGCGGGGCTTGATCCAGGCGATGTCGTCGCCGATGGTCGTCACCTTCCAGCCGTTCAGGCCCGCAGGCGGAATCAGCATCGCAAAGTTGGTCTTGCCGCAGGCCGACGGGAAGGCCGCCGCTACGTGATACGTCTTGCCTTCCGGCGACGTCACGCCCAAGATCAGCATGTGCTCGGCCAGCCAGCCCTGGTCGCGGCCCATGGTGGAGGCGATCCGCAGCGCGAAGCATTTCTTGCCCAGCAGCGCGTTGCCGCCGTAGCCGGAGCCGAACGACCAGATTTCGCGCGTTTCCGGGAAATGCACGATGTACTTGGTCGGGTTGCAGGGCCACGGCACGTCTTTCTCGCCCGCGGCGAGCGGCTTGCCGACGGTGTGCACGCACGGCACGAAATCGCCGTCGGTGCCCAGCACGTCGTACACCGCGCGGCCCATGCGGGTCATGATGCGCATGTTGACGGCCACGTACGGGCTGTCCGACAGCTCCACGCCGATGTGTGCGATCGGCGAGCCCAGCGGGCCCATCGAGAACGGCACCACGTACAGCGTACGGCCGCGCATGCTGCCGTCAAACAGGCCGTTCAGCGTCTGGCGCATCTCGGCCGGGGCCGTCCAGTTGTTGGTGGGGCCGGCGTCTTCCTTCTTCTGCGAGCAGATGAAGGTGCGGTCTTCCACGCGCGCCACGTCCGACGGGTCCGACAGCGCCAGGTACGAGTTCTTTCGCTTGGCCGGGTTGAGCTGCTTCATCGTGCCGGCGGCCACCATTTCGGCGCACAGGCGGTCGTATTCCTCTTGCGAACCATCGCACCAGACGATGCGCTCCGGCTTGGTGAGCGCTGCCACCTCGCCCACCCACGCGATCAGGCGCGGGTGTTTCACGTAATCGGGCACGTTCAATGCGGGCACGCCCTGCATCACGGGTTGATTCATGACCAAAACTCCAATGGAAGTGAGAAAGAAATCGGTGTCGGATCAGCACGGTGGCCGCGCCCAGCGGCGGTGTGGAAAGCGATCGACGGCGCATCGGAAGCGGGCCGGATCAGCGGTTTCCAGAGGGAGAGGTGAGGCAGGCGGAGGGACGGTAGCCGTGCTGATTTCACATTCAGTTACAAAGCGGTGCGCTGGCGGAAGGTGGGTTTTTCCGGGCAGCGGGGGCCGCGTGCGCTAAAGTGGCGGGACCAAGGTCAACAGACCCTAGAACAAGGACTCGTCACCAGCGGGGCTGCGCAAATTGCGTGCCCGCGGCGGGCAATTCCGAACGTCGACACGGATTGTCGTGCGACGAGGGATGGGAAGAATACCACCGCGAGGGATCGCTGTTTTTTGCTGCGCACCATTGTTCGAAGTGAGATGTCGATGAAGATTGCCGTACTGGACGACTACCAAGACGCTGTTCGCAAGCTGGACTGCTTCAGCCTGCTGCAAGACCACGAAGTCAAAGTGTTCAACAACACCGTCAAAGGTGTGGGGCAATTGGCCGCACGCGTGGCGGACGTTGAAGCCATTGTGCTGATCCGGGAGCGCACGCGCGTGACGCGTCAGTTGCTTGATCGGCTGCCCAAACTCAAGATCATCAGCCAGACGGGCCGCGTATCGCGCGACTCGGGCGGCCATATCGATCTGGATGCCTGCACCGACAAGGGTGTGGTGGTGCTGGAGGGCAAGGGCTCGCCCGTGGCGCCGGCCGAGCTGACCTGGGCGCTGGTGATGGCCGCACAGCGCCGTATTCCGCAATACGTGGCGAGCCTCAAGCATGGGGCGTGGCAGCAGTCGGGGCTGAAATCCACGACGATGCCGCCCAACTTTGGCATTGGCCGCGTCCTGAAGGGCCAGACGCTGGGCATCTTCGGCTACGGCAAGATTGGCCAGCTCGTGGCCGGCTACGGCCGCGCTTTCGGCATGAATGTGCTGGTGTGGGGCCGCGAAGGCTCGCAAGAGCGGGCCCGCGCCGACGGCTTTGCCGTTGCGGATTCGAAGGAAGCGCTGTTCGAGCAGTCCGATGTGCTGTCCGTCCACCTGCGCCTGAACGACGAAACGCGCGGCATCGTCACGGTGGCCGACCTCACGCGCATGAAGCCGACCGCCCTGTTCGTCAACACGAGTCGTGCCGAGCTGGTGGAAGAAAACGGCCTGGTGACGTCGCTCAACCGCGGTCGCCCGGGCATGGCCGCCATCGACGTGTTTGAAACGGAGCCCATCCTGCAGGGCCACACCTTGCTGCGCATGGAGAACTGCATCTGCACGCCGCACATCGGCTACGTCGAGCGCGAAGGCTACGAGCTGTACTTCAGCATCGCGTTCCAGAACATCCTCGATGTTCTGCAGGGCAACGTCGACAGCGTGGTCAATCCTACGGCACTGGCGCCTGCGCTGATCCGCGCATAACGCCAGTCGTCCTGCCCGTCGTTTCCGTCAATCAAGCCGCGGCGCGCAGCTGCGGCTGATTGGCGCCCGCGCCGTCAAAGCGGAAGCTGTCCATCGCCAGCGATCCGTACGTCACCGTATCGACCACGTGCTGAGCCTGCACGCCGCCCGGCGTGGCCTGGCTCGGCTGCCCCATCGCGGCGCCCAGCGCCACGTACAGCGGCATCAGGTGTTCGTCGGTCGGGTGGGCGTGGGCGGCGTTCGGGGCTTGCGCACGGTAATCGCAGAAGCGGGTGAAATCGCCGCTGCGGATGCCGTCAGTCATCGTCTCGATCATCCATTCGCGGAAGGCCGTCACCCAAGGTTCGACCGGCACGCCGTGCTGCGCCATGCCCGGGCCGCGCATCAGCGCGCGCAGGTTGTGCGTGAAGCTGCCGGAGCCGACAATCAGCACGCCCTCGTCGCGCAGCGGCGCGAGCGTGCGTCCCATCGCCATCTGGCACGCCGGTGACAAGCCCGGCATCAACGACACCTGCACCACGGGGATTGTCGCCTCGGGAAACATCAGCATCAGCGGCACCCAGGCGCCATGGTCCAGCGGTTGACGCGGGTCCAGCACGGTAGAGGCCTGCTCTTCCAGCCCGGGGACGATGTTGCCGTCGATCAGCGTGCGGATGCGTTCGGCCAGGTCCGGCGCGCCCGGCGGGGCGTATTTCAGGGCGTAGAGCTGCGGCGGGAAGCCGCCGAAGTCGTGCCAGGCTTCCTGCTGCGCGCGGGCGGTGACAGCCGGCCGGCGAGTCATCCAGTGCGGCGACACCACGACGATGGCGCGCGGCTTGAGCGCAGCCATCTCTTGCCCGAGCGCCGCGAGCATCTTGCCGACGGGGCCGGGATCGGCCGCCAGCATGGGCGAGCCATGGGACAAATAAAGCACGGGGAGCATGTCAAATTTCCTGAAGAATATGTCTGCCATTCTGCGCCGACGCCGCGCCAGTAACGTGCATGGATTTGCAGGGCGGGATCAGGAAAATTGAATGAGTGCGCTTACATGCTCAGCAATTCCTCCGCCACGGTCGGGTGCAGCCCCACGGTGGACTGCAGATGCTTGAGCCGCACGCCCATGCGCACCGCCACCGCGAGCGCCTGGATGATCTCCGGCGCCGCGCTGTCGACGATGTGCGCGCCGAGAATGCGGCCGCTGCGCGCGTTGCATACCAGCTTAATGAGCGACTCCCTTCCGGAGCCCGCAAAGCGCTGTTCCAGCGAGACAAAGCGGCGGACGACCACGTCGATGCGGTCGGCCGGGGCCCGTTTGTCGATGTCTGAGCCGCGTTTGCCCAATTCAGGCCAGCGCGCGCGGGCGTCGGCCTCGGTCAGGCCCACGCTGGCAATGGCCGGATCGCAGAACACGGCCATCGGCACGGTGTTCATGTCGGGCAGCTTGATGCCTTTGCCGAACAGGCGTTCGGCCACGTAGCGGCCCTGCGCGGCGGCCACCGGCGTCAATTGCAGCGGGCTGCCGCCGCAGACGTCGCCGACTGCGTGGACGCCACGGGCGCGCGTACGGAAGTGGCGGTCGACGGCAATGCGCCCGTGCGCATCGAGCGTGACGCCGGCAGCGTCCAGGCCAAGGCCGGCGATGTTCGGCGCGCGGCCGATGGCGCTCATGACACGCTGGGCGCGCAGCACGCGCGGAGCGCCGCTGCCCTCGGTGCTCGCGTAGACGGACACCCCGCCACCGTTTACGGCATCGTGTTCGATGCGGACGACGTCGGCGTTCAGGATCAGGTCGACGCCGCAGCCAGCCAGCGACTGTGCGGCGGCCTCGGCCACCGTGGCATCGAATTCCGGTAGCACGCGCGCGTCGCGCGTCAGCACGGTCACGCGCACGCCGAAGCGCGCCAGCGTCGACGCCATTTCCACCGCGACAACACCGCCGCCCGCGATGACGAGGGAGGCGGGCAGCGCGTCCCAGCCGAACACGTCGTCGGAAGTGCAGGCCAGCTCCGCGCCGGGTACGGGGAGCGGCGTGGGTCGCGCGCCGGCGGCCAGCACGATCTGGCGCGCGCGCAGCGTGGTCTTGCCGGATTCGGTTTGCAAGCGGACGATGCCGCGGCCGCGCAGCGACGCCATGCCGCTCAGCCATTGCACGCCGGTATCCGCCAGCTGGGCGAAATGCGCTTCGTGCAGCCGCGCGACTTCGGCGCGCGTGCGGGCGATGGCATCGGCCCAGGCGACCGAGGTGCGGGAGGTGTCTGCTGCGCGCAAGCACCGAGCCATCGTCTGCGACCAGGCGGCGCCGTAGCCGAGCAGCTTCTTCGGTACGCATCCGCGGTTGACGCAGGTGCCACCGACTTGCGCACGGTCGATCAGCAGCGTGCGCGCGCCAAGTTGCGCAGATCGGCGCGCAGCTGCGAGCCCGGCCGAACCGGCGCCGATCACGATCAGGTCAAACGCATGTGCAGGGTTTGCGGGCATGAAGCATCCGTCGAAGAAGCATCGGCCGGACGACCTGGGCGGCACGCCGGCGGGCGCGCCATGTGGAGCAAGCGGCGCGCCCGCCGCCTGTCTTGGAGGAGGTGGTTACGCAGCCACCGCCGTGGCGAACCCGCGTGGAAGTTCTCGCAGGAAGGTTTCGCCGTCATGACGGCCGAGCGCATAGGCGTCGCGCATGGCGCCGGGGCGGGTGTAATCCCAGCTCGAAATGGGGACCTTGCGCGAGGGCTGTACATAAAAGCGGCGCTGCACGCCGTCCGCCACCGGCACGTCCATGCGGAAATACGTCGGCCGCGGGTACAGACGCGTGACCAGCACCAGCGCGTCGCCCGGCGTGGCGTCCAGCGCGTGCACGGGCACGTTGTCGACCATGCCGCCGTCGAGCACCGGCCGCCCCGCACGCCGCAGCACCGGGGTGAACGGCGGCGTGGAGGCGGATTGCAGCAGCAGGTCCGCCAAGTCTTCCGGGGTGGCGCAATCCTGTGCGCGCACGATTTCCGGCGTGAAGCCGAGGCGCTTGCCCAGCGTCGGGTGCAGCGTCTTGCGAACGTGCTTTTCGATGTTGTACGCAATCAGCCCCGCTGCCACCGCCGAGCGTGCGCCCAGCCAGCGCGGGATATGTGCCACGCCGATGCGGATCTCGGGCGCCTGCGCCAGCCGCGCGAAGCGGCCCTCGCCGAACACCGTCAGCAGCGCCGTGCGGTACATGCCGTAGTGCGGAAACACGCGCTCGCCGCGCAGCAGGTTGCCCCAATGGGCATTGCGGGTGTTTTGACGCAGGGCTTCGGCGTAGTAATCCATCAGCTCGGCGGAATTCCATGCATGCAGCATGCACGCCGTCGACGCGCCGGCCGAGATGCCGGCAATCACGCGCGGCGCCAGGCCCAGCTCAGGCTGCACGACGTCCCACCAGCCGGCCTGCCACCAGCAGCGGTTGCCGCCGCCGGCAAAGACCATCTGATCGAACACCGGCGCGTTCATGCCGAGGCCCCGGCGCGGGCGGCCGCTGCCGCTGCCGGCTCCAGCCGCAGCGACGGCGCATATTTGAGGGTGTCGATACAGGCATCCAGCAAGCGCTCGCGCTTGGTGGCGAGGCTGGAAGCATCCGGGTAGAACAGGTAATCGCCCATGATGCCGTTGAACGTGGCATGAAAATGGGCCACGGCCAGCGGGATGTCGAGGTCGGCCGGCAGTTGTCCGCGCCGCGTCGCCTGTTCGATGATGCTCGTCAGATGGGCCATGCCTTCCTCAAACGACTCCTGCTGACGCTTGAGGATGGGGCTTGTGTCTTCGACGAACTCGCACTTGTTGAACATGATCTCGAAGACCTTGCGCCAGTGTGCGTCTTCCACGAGTTGCCGCAGCAGGAAGTTGCCCACCGTGCGCAGTTCGCCCAGCGGGTCATCGGCCTCCACACCAAGTGGGGTGCACATCGTTTCCATCGGCAGCTTCACGCGCTCGCACATGGCGGCGAAGACGTCGGTCTTGTTACGGAAGTGCCAATAGATGGCGCCGCGCGTCACGCCCGCGGCCTGCGCGATATCCGACAGCGATGTGCGTGCCACGCCGCGCGCATAGAACACGTCTTCCGCCGCATCCAGAATGCGGTTACGTGTTTCCAGGGCTTCTTCCTTCGTTCGTCTGACCATGATCTTCCAGAGGAACGCCGGGGCATCTCGTCCGGCGTTCTTTCGATTGGCTTTTGTGCAATGCACAATTCCAGGCAACGCACCATTGCGCCCCGCACAACGCGGCAGCAGGTCCGTTGGCTGACAATGCTTGTCGCAACGCGGTATTCGCTGCCTGTTCGCTCGATCGCCGTCATTGCTACGAACTCCGGAAAAGTGTCAACGGAGTCCCTATTCGTCGAGGGCGAGACTTACATACATACGCGAACGTATCTATAATAGCGCGCACTCCGTCGCTTGCCCATGGCCGTATGCGCCACATCCATGCGGGCAAGCGGCCCGGGGCCGACTTCATGTCTGTCGGTCGGCGGGCCGGAGATCGACTGCCGATCGCTCCCGCGTCTTAGCATTCTGGTCCGAGTTGTTGCGAGTTCGTCGCAAAGGCCATATCGCATGCCGCGAGATGCAGCTAGCATCGGACGTTTTCGTTTTGTGTTTTTTGGTTTCGCTGACGGCTTGCCGGCGTCGCACTCGTTTGCGCGGCGTTGCGGCACCCGGCATTCCGCTTATCGCCACATGGGGTCATCTATGACGAACACCCGCCGTTATCACCAACTCGCTGCCGCCGCATTCATGGTGGTGGCACTTGCAGCCTGCGGCAACAAGCAGGCACAAGGGCCGGGCGGCGCCGGCATGCCTCCGACCGAAGTCGGCGTTGTGACCGTGCAGCCGCACTCCGTTGGCCTGACCAGCGAGTTGCCGGGCCGCCTGGAGGCCACGCGTGTGGCGCAGGTGCGCGCACGGGTCGCGGGCATTGTGCTCAAGCGCACCTACGCTGAAGGCAGTGACGTGAAGGCCGGCCAGCAGTTGTTCCAGATCGATCCGGCGCAGTATCAGGCGTCGCTGGACAGCGCCAAGGCGCAGCTTGCGCGCTCGGAAGCCACGCAAACGCAGGCGCAGTTGAAGGCTGAGCGCTACAAGCCGCTGGTCGCCACCAACGCCATCAGCAAGCAGGACTACGACGACGCCACCGCCGCCGCCAAGCAAGCCACCGCCGACGTGGCCGCCGCCCGCGCTGCCGTGGAAACCGCCAAGCTGAACGTCGGCTACGCCAGCGTGACTTCGCCCATCTCCGGCCGTGCCGGTCTGGCACAGGTCACCGAAGGGGCGCTCGTGGGCCAGGGCGAGGCGACGCTGCTGACGACCGTGCAGCAGATCGACCCGATCTACCTGACCTTCACGCAGTCGAGCACCGAAGTGATGCGTCTGCAGCAGGCGCTCAAGGACGGCAAGCTGGCCAAGGCCGGTGGCGATGCGGCCAAGGTCACGCTCGTGACGGAAGACGGCCGCGCCTATGCCCAATCGGGCAAGCTCTACTTCTCGGACCTGACGGTGGACCCGGCCACGGGCACGATCACGCTGCGCGCGATTGTTCCGAACGCCGACCGCACGCTGCTGCCGGGCATGTACGTGCGTGCCCGCCTGGAGCAGGCCGTGGACGAGCAGGCCATCACGGTGCCGCAACAAGCCGTGACGCGCAGCCCGGACGGCGCCTCCGTCATGGTCGTCGACGAAAAGGGCATGGCCGCTGTGCGCCAGGTCCAGGCCGACCGCTCGACCGGCACGGAATGGATCGTCTCCAGCGGCCTGAAGGCGGGCGACAAGGTAATCGTCGACGGCCTGCAGAAGGTTCGTCCGGGCGCCCCGGTCAAGGCCGTGCCGTGGCAGCCGATGCCCGCCGGCCAGGGCAAGGCCCCGCAAGGTCAGGGCGGCCAGGGTAGCGGCGCGGCACCCGCACCGGCAGCCAGCGCCCCTGCTGCAAGCACTCCCGCTGCCAGCGCACCGGCAGCCAAGCAGTAAACAAGGAGCCATCGCATGGCAAAGTTTTTTATCGATCGCCCGGTCTTTGCCTGGGTGCTCGCGCTGTTCATCATTCTTGCCGGGGCGATTTCGATCACCCAGCTGCCAATCTCGCAGTACCCGACCATTGCACCGCCGTCCGTCATCATCACGGCAACGTATCCGGGCGCCAATGCGAAGACGCTGGACGAATCCGTCACCAGCATCATCGAGCAGGAAATGAACGGTGCGGACGGCCTGCTCTATATGGAGTCGGTCAGCCAGGGCGGTAACGGCCAGGCGCAGATCACCGTGACGTTCAAGGCCGGTACCGATCCGGCACTGGCGCAGGTGGACGTGCAGAACCGCCTGAAGCGCGTGGAAGCGCGTCTGCCTTCGCAGGTGACCCAGCAGGGTGTGCAGGTCGACAAGGCCCGCTCGAACTTCCTGCTGTTCGCCACACTGGCATCCACCGACGGCAAGATGGACCCGGTGGCACTGGGCGACTACATCTCGCGCAACGTGCTGAACGAAATCAAGCGCGTGCCGGGCGTGGGTCAGGCGGTGCTGTTCGGTACGGAGCGCGCAATGCGCGTCTGGATCGATCCGGCCAAGCTGGTCGGCTACAAGCTGACCCCGACGGACGTCTACAACGCCATCCGTGCGCAGAACGCGCTGGTCTCGGCCGGTACGATCGGCGATCTGCCGTCCGTCTCCGACCAGCCGCTCGCGGCGACCGTCGTGGTGGAAGGTCAGCTCACGACCACCGAGCAGTTCGGCAACATCGTGCTGGTGGCCAAGCCGGACGGTTCGCTGGTGCGCGTGAAGGACGTGGCGCGCCTGGAACTCGGCGGCCAGACCTACTCGACGTCTGCGCGGATCAACGGTCAGCCGATCTCGGCCATTGGTGTGCAGCTCTCGCCCACGGGTAACGCGCTGGGCACCGCCAAGGCCGTGAAGGCCAAGCTGGAAGAACTCTCGAAGTACTTCCCGGCCGGCGTGGAATACAAGGTGCCGTACGACACCTCGAAGTTTGTCCAGATCTCGATCGAGGAAGTGGTCAAGACGCTGTTCGAGGCCATGGTGCTGGTGTTCCTGGTGATGCTGCTGTTCCTGCAGAACATCCGCTACACGCTGGTGCCGTCGATCGTGGTGCCGATCTCGCTGCTGGGCGCGTTTGCCGTCATGAACGCGATGGGCTTCTCGATCAACGTGCTGACGATGTTCGGCCTCGTGCTGGCGATCGGTATTCTCGTTGACGATGCCATCGTGGTGGTGGAAAACGTCGAGCGGATCATGGCCGAAGAAGGCCTGCCCCCGCGCGAAGCGACCCGCAAGGCCATGGGCCAGATCACGGGCGCCATCATCGGTATTACGCTGGTGCTGATGGCCGTGTTCATCCCGATGGCGTTCTTCTCGGGCTCGGTGGGCGCGATCTATCGCCAGTTCTCGCTGTCGATGGTGTCGTCGATCTTCTTCTCGGCTCTCATGGCGCTGACGCTCACGCCGGCACTGTGCTCGACGCTGCTCAAGCCGATCGAGAAGGGTTCGCACCACGAGAAGAAAGGCTTCTTCGGCTGGTTCAACCGCATGTTCAGCACCACCACGAACCGCTACCAGAGCTTCGTGGAACGCATCCTGAAGAAGACCTTCCGCTACATGGTCATCTACGCGGTGCTGATCGCTGCGGTGGTGTTCCTGTTCCTGCGCCTGCCGTCTTCGTTCCTGCCGACCGAAGACCAGGGCTACATCGTGACCAACATCCAGTTGCCGCCGGGTGCCTCGGCCAACCGCACGCTGGAAGTGATCAAGCAGGTCGAGAACTACTACAAGCAGGAAAAGGCGGTCGAGAACATCGTTGCCGTGCAGGGTTTCAGCTTCTCGGGTAACGGCCCGAACGCCGGTATCGTGTTCACCCCGTTCAAGGACTGGAGCGAGCGCAAGGGCAAGGACCAAACCGCTGATGCCGTGGCCGGCCGTGCCTTTGGTGCGCTGTTCGGCGGCATCCGCGATGCGATCGTCTTCCCGCTGAACCCGCCGCCGATTCCGGAACTGGGTAACGCAACGGGCTTCACGTTCCGTCTGCAGGACCGCGCGGGCCTGGGCCACGACGCGCTGATGGCAGCCCGCAATCAGCTGATGGGGATGGCGGCGCAAAGCAAGATCATCACCGGCATGCGGCCGGAAGGTCTGGAAGATTCGCCGCAGTACCAGGTGGATATCGACCGCGAGAAGGCCAATGCGCTGGGTGTCTCGTTCACCGACATCAACGCCGTGCTGTCGACGGCGCTGGGTTCGGCGTACGCCAACGACTTCCCGAACTACGGTCGTCAGCAGCGTGTGATCGTGCAAGCGGACAAGATCAACCGCATGCAGCCCGAAGACATCATGAACCTGTACGTGCGCAACAGTCAGGGCAACATGGTTCCGATGTCGACGTTCGCCAAGGGCCACTGGATCGTCGGCCCGGTGCAGCTCGTGCGCTACAACGGCTATCCGGCAGTCCGCCTTTCGGGTGCGGCTGCACCGGGTGCCAGCTCGGGTGACGCCATGGCCGAGATGGAACGCCTGGCGGCCAAGCTGCCGGCCGGTATCGGCTACGAGTGGACGGGCCAGTCGCTGCAGGAAAAGGCCTCGGGCTCGCAGGCGCCGGCGCTGTACGCGCTGTCGCTGCTGGCGGTGTTCCTGGTGCTGGCGGCGCTGTACGAAAGCTGGTCGATCCCGGCGGCGGTGATTCTGGTGGTGCCGCTGGGTGTGCTTGGCGCACTGCTGGGCGTGACGCTGCGCGCGATGCCGGATGACGTGTACTTCAAGGTCGGCCTGATTGCGGTGGTGGGCCTGTCCGCCAAGAACGCAATTCTGATCATCGAGTTTGCGAAGGACTTGCAGGCGCAAGGCAAGGGCCTGATCGAGGCGACGCTGGAAGCCGTGCACCTGCGGTTCCGCCCGATCATCATGACGTCGTTCGCCTTCATCCTGGGTGTGCTGCCGCTGGCGATTGCCACGGGCGCCAGCTCCGCCAGCCAACGCGCCATCGGTACCGGCGTGATGGGCGGGATGTTCACCGCGACGGTGCTGGCCGTGGTGCTGGTGCCTGTGTTCTTCGTGGTGGTCCGCCGCATCTTCAAGGGCAGCGAGCGTCAACGCCGTCTGGATGCCGCGCACCGTCCGCTGGACGAGGAAATCTGAACATGCAGAAAACGATGACCTTTCGAACCCCCGCGCTGCTGCCGGCGCTCTTGCTGGCTGCCGGCGTGTTGTCCGGCTGCTCGCTGGCGCCGACCTATGAGCGCCCGGATGCTCCGATCACAAGCGCGTATCCGCAGGCACCGGCCGGCTATGCCGTGCCGGCGGACTCCGCCAAGCCCGGCGAGAACGCGCCCCGCGCGACCGAACTGGGCTGGCGCGAGTTCTTCCCCGATGCGCGGCTGCAGAAGCTGATCGGCCTGGCGCTCGAGAACAACCGCGACCTGCGCGTGGCCATGCTCAACGTCGAGGCCGCACGTGCGCAGTACCGTCTGCAGATCGCCGACCTGCTGCCGCCGGTCAACGCGTCTGCCACGTACACGCGCAGCCATACGCCGCCGTCGATCTCCACCACCGGCGGCGACATCTACACCAAGCAGTACCAGCTTGGCGTGGGCATCAGCAACTACCAGGTGAACCTGTTCAGCGTGGGCGACGTCACGTCGTCTGCGCGTGCGAGTTATCTGGCGACGGACGAGGGCCGGCGTGCTGCGCAGATCAGCCTGATCTCGCAGGTGGCCAAGGCTTACCTGAACGAGCGCGCCTATGCCGAGCAGCTGGACCTGGCCCAGCAGACCCTGAAGGGCCGCGAGGACTACTACAAGCTGGCCAAGCAGCGTTTTGACGTGGGTGCTTCGTCCGCACTGGACCTACGCCAGACCGAGACGCTGGTGGAATCGGCGCGCGTGTCGGTGGCTCAGCTCACGCGCCAGTACGCCCAGGCGACCAACGCGCTGATGCTGCTGGTCGGGGCGCCGTTGCCGGCCGACCTGCCTGCGCCGACCACGGTGTCGTCTGAGAAGATCGTGGCCGACATTCCCCCGGGTGTGCCGTCGGAGCTGCTGGAGCAGCGCCCCGACATCCGCCAGGCCGAGCAGAAGCTGATTGCCGCCAACGCCAACATTGGCGTGGCGCGTGCGGCGTTCTTCCCGAGCATCGGGCTGACGTCCAACGTGGGCACGGCAAGCGGCGCGCTGCATGATCTGTTCAAGAGCGGAACGGGGTTTTGGTCGTTCGTGCCGAACCTGACGCTGCCGATCTTCAACTGGGGCACCAACATCTTCAACCTGGACTTGACCAAGACCAACCAGAAGATTGCGGTTGCCAACTACGAGAAGACGATCCAGACGGCCTTCCGCGAGGTGTCCGACGCCCTCGTGGCGCGCGGCACGCTGGAAGAGCAGGTGGCCGCGCAGAAGCGCTTCCGCGATGCCACGGCCGATCGCCTGACGCTGTCTGACCAGCGCTATCGCAACGGCGTGTCGAGCTTCCTCGACGTGCTCGATGCGCAGCGCGATCTGTTCAGCGCCGATCAGACGCTGGTGCAGACGCGTCTGGCGCGCCTGACCAACGCCATCGATCTGTACACGGCGCTCGGCGGTGGCCTGCAGGAGCAGAGCACCACCGTGGCCGCACGGCAGGCGCAGCCGACGGCTGCTCCGGGCGTCGCGCCCGCCACGCCGGACATGACGCCGCAGCAATCGAAGTAAGTTGGCGTCTGTTCGCTCGAAAGCCCGCCTTGTTCAGGCGGGCTTTTTTTTGCCCGCGCCGTTTGCCTCGGCGGTGTGTTCGAGAAATCGAAGCAGCGCCACCTCTTCGCGTCGCAGGCCCTTGCGTGCCCGAACCGGGGGCAATGCTTCCAGCTCGCCCGCCAGGAAGGCGTCCACCACGGCGGGATGCACATAGCATTTGCGGCAGACAGCCGGCGTGTTGCCCAAGCGCTGGGCAACCGTTGCGACGGCCTCCACCACTTGCCTGCGCGCCTCCGTGGCATTGGTCGCCGGTCGCCCGCGCAGCAGGTCCAGCGCAAGCACGCTGCCCGCCCACGTGCGGTAGTCTTTTGCTGTGAAATCCGCGCCGGAAATCTCTTCTAAGTATGCATTCACATCCGTGGAATCGACTACGCGGCGGTCCCCAGCTTCGTCGATGTACTGGAATAACTCCTGCCCCGGAAGATCAACGCAGCGCCGGATGATGCGCGCCAGGCGCGGATCCGATACCGACACGTCGTGCTCCACGCCGCTCTTGCCGCGAAACTGAAAGCGCACCGTGTTGCCGTGCACCTCCACATGCCGATTGCGCAGCGTCGTGAGCCCATAGGAGCGGTTGTCGCGCGCATACGCCGCGTTGCCCACGCGCACCAGCGTCACGTCCAGCAGGTAGACCACCGTCGCCAGCATCTTTTCGCGCGACAGGCCCGGCGCCTCCAAGTGAGCGGTGATCGCCTCACGCACCCGCGGCAGCACCGCCCCGAAGGCCAGCAGCCGCCCGTATTTATCGGCATCGCGAAAGGCGCGCCATTCTGCGTGATAGCGATATTGCTTGCGCCCACGCGCGTCCCGCCCCGTCGCCTGCAGATGGCCGCCCGCGTGTGGGCAGATCCAGACGTCGGTATAGGCCGGCGGGATCGCCAGCTTGTTGATACGGGCAATGACCGCCGGGTCGCGGATGCGCTGGCCGCGCGTGTCGAAATAGACAAATTGGCCGCGCAGCCGGCGCCGGGTGTAGCCCGGGCGTGTGTCGTCCACATAGCGCAGCTGTTCGGGCAGCGCTTCGGCGAGGAGGGTGGCCGTTGCAGCAACCGGCGCGGGTGCAGACTTGGGAACGCGTTCCACGGTAAAGGGCCTGGAGAGATGCTCCCGTTGAGCAAGCGGCGTTCCTCTCCCGCGTCTGCCTCTGGCGGGTGGTTGCTCGCGGCGTAGTATCAAGGCCACGCATCTGCGCAAAATTGCGGCAAGAAATGGCCTTTGCGCCACAATCGGAAGTGCCTTGCATCGGTAAACAGATTCAACTACACTGCACGCCCTCTGGGCGGTATATAATCCGCTGTTTCGCCGTCCACCCGAATACTGAGCAAGGGACCCGATGACCACCATCCGTCTGAAAGAAAACGAGCCGGTCGAAGTTGCACTGCGCCGCTTCCGCCGTGAAATCGAGCGCACTGGCCTGATCAAGGAACTGCGCGCCCGCACCGCTTACGAAAAGCCGACGACCGAGCGCAAGCGCAAGAAGGCTGCCGCTGTGTCGCGTACGCGTAAACGCCTGCGTTCGCAAATGCTGCCGAAGAAGCTCTACTAAGATCGCGCGATTGTTTCGGTAGCACCAATCGGGTGCTGCCGCTGGCGGTGTGAAGTCATTCGACCTCCGTTCCGCCGAGCTTGGTTCGTAACGCCTTGTGCGCACCGGAAGCCTTTCCGGATTCAACCAACGCTCCACTCCCCGATACAGAAGCTAGCAAGATGCGGTTGATGGCCTGTGCGCCATTGTCCGCCGCTTCGGTGCGCCCTGCGCGCCCTTCTCTGTTGCAAACGACATCCGCCAGCGGTAAATGGCCGGCTGGCTGTTGGCGTTTGTTGCGCCGATTCTGTGCGGGAGTACAGTAGCGGGCATCCGTTGCACGCGCTTTCCCAAACAACGATGTCTACCGATTCCGACGACTATTGGTTCCCCGCCAAGCGCTACGGCTGGGGATGGGGTTTGCCTTCGCGTTGGCAGGGCTGGGTGGTGCTCGCCATCTATGCCGTATTGCTCGTGGCCGGCATCGTCGGGCTGCACCCGGGGCGCACGCAGTTGGGTTTTTCGTTGTACGTCCTGGGCGTGTCAGTGCTGCTGGTGCTGGTTTGCTGGTGGAAGGGCGAGCCGCCGCGCTGGCGCTGGGGCCGGGATTGAACGGCTGCCTTGCAGTCAACCGCGCAGATGCGGACCAACGCGTTTCTCCAGCAAGGCGACCAGTTCGGGCTGCATGAACACGTAGTTGTCGGGAATATCCAGACACACGACGCGCTTGCCGCGTAGCCGCGCACCAAACCCTTGCGACAGGCGTCGCTGGTAGCTGCGTTCCATGACGAAAATCACCTCAGCCCAGTCGAGCTGTTCGATGTTGATGGGCGCCGGCCTACATCCGCTGCCAAGTCGGCGGCATCGGTTAGATGCCCTGTCACTGCGCCAACATTGCGTCGGCAATAGTGCTGCACCCTTACCGTATTTTGACTTGCGCCAGCATGTTGATCGCGCCGGCTACATCGCTGTCGTGGGTCTTAAGTCGCTCCGGCGTGCCGGTGTAACAGGGGCCTTACTCAGAACCGATATGACACCCCGATTTGTATTACCGGATACCAGCGATAACGCGACATTTCGCGGCGCAACTCCTGCAGGCCGTTCGTGGTAATGAGCTGGCTATTTACGGGGCCGACCTTTGCGGCCAATTGCGGCGACAAGGTATAAGAAGACTTCGGTATGCCGTAAGCGACACCGATGTCCGCAATGAAGCCGAACCCCTTTGAGCCTGGCCGATGGCCGTAGCCGATGCCGAAATATGGCATCACGGTTGGATATCGGGCTTTTGCGACGGCATACATACCCGGCAATGCCCGAAGCTCTCTACCAGCGAACGTATATGTGCCATTGGTCGGCACCGAGGTGCCGCTGAGCTCGTCGTCCGTAAATCGTGCACCTGCGGTGGTTCGAAAGCCGCTGCCGCGCAAGGGGAAGATATCGGCGTAAATGCCCCCTTGGCGAAGTCGAATGTCGTCCTGGTAGCGATTGCCGCCGAAGCTGAAGTCGTGGGACAAGTTGATCGCATTGAAATCGATATGCGCGCCAAGCATCGAATTGAAGCTGACCGCCGCCCCAATGCCGGCACCCTGTGTACCGCCTTGCAAAAATATCTCCTGTGCTTGCGCGCTGCCAACGAACATCTCCCCTATTGCTACCCACAAATAGATGGTCTTTTTCACGGGCCTCTCCCCTGACGTGTGCCAGGCCGAGGGCGTATCGACTTAAGCGGTCAGGTCTGTCCCCGCAACGCACTCGGCGTTTCACTCGCGCAACGTCCCCTTTTTGTTTTCGCTATTTATCGGATCGCAGGTAACGCTTAGGCGTGCGGTATAAACACCGCGGTCTGTCGCGCCCTTGCTCGATCCGATCCCCGATTGCGCCGTTCTCTACCGCCTTCGTGCGATGGTCGACATTGCTCCGTCGACGCTCGCACCGGTCGCGTTGGGATAACTGCAAGGAGCGCACCATCGGGCGCAAACCCAGTAGTGGCGGGAGGCTTGCATGGCGATCACGGATCGCGAGCGCGCCAGACGGGCTGGATGTATCAGAATTGATGCGTGGATTCCGCGGTCAATTGCCGCTCGGGGTAACTGGTCGGCGAATGGGATGAGTACGTGTGGATCGCCTCGTATACGGGAATACTCTTGTATCGAGTCGGGGCCGGAAGGAGCTGCGCTGCTGGTTTGGGGCCGCCGCGAAGTTGCGGCAGAGGGGATTGGTTCTCAGAGAGGTAGCGCCTAGCTGGCCATCTGAAAGGTGTAGAGATGCACCTCCGATGGTGAAAACAACCTGATCGGCAAATCGCTCATGCCGATGCCTCGACTGGTCACCAACCGCCTCCCCTCCGCCAATTCAAAATAGCCGCTGGCAAAGCGCCGTTCGCCCGAGCCCGAAGGCAGCACGATCGCGCGACCATTTGGCCGAGCGATCTGTCCGCCGTGCGTGTGCCCGCAGAATGCCAGATCAAACGGATGCGCCCGCACGTGTCGCAAGCCGAGCGGTGAGTGCATCAACAGCAGTCTGCGCGGTCCGGCGTCTTTGAAGGTGCGCCCAGCATCCGGTTGCCCTACACCGGGCTCATCTAGCCCGCAAACATGCAGCTCATCGTATGGCGCTGCAAGGCGTACGGATTCATTGACAAGCATCTGCACGCCCG
Source organism: Ralstonia flatus (assembly GCF_958439105.1). NCBI lineage: Bacteria > Pseudomonadati > Pseudomonadota > Betaproteobacteria > Burkholderiales > Burkholderiaceae > Ralstonia > Ralstonia flatus. Next base: position 312,881 of record NZ_CAUDLI010000006.1, read on the forward strand.
CCGCTTCCAGCCGCGCCCGGATGACCGTGTCATCTACCCAGAGATCGTGATTGCCGACCACGCCGAATTTGCCCACGGGCGCCGGCAGTTCCCGCAAGCATGCAGCCAAGCCACTGATATGTCGGTGATGCAGTGAAACAAAATCGCCCCCTAGCAGGATAACGTGGGGTGTGAAGTCTGCGATCGCCCGCTGCACGGCATCCAGCAGTCGCGGATCGGTCAACGGCCCTGCATGGAAGTCTGAAGCGAAGGCCACTTTGAGAGGCTCCGCCAGCGGCGCACGCAAGGGTAATGTCACATCACGGCGATCAACGTGCAGCTGTCCTTGAAGGCGAAGCGCGTGCGCGATGTGTGCTGCCCAGCCATTGGCGTAGAAGAGTCCTTGGGCAGTTTCGCCGGCGCGCCGCCACCAGTTGTAATAACGCCCCCGGCCCATGCGCGCTAACCCGCTCGCATCGTCGTATTGCATGCCGCCGCTATCGACGCCCGATAGCCCTCCGGCAAATTCGTCGGCAACGCCTCGGGCGCAAACAGCCCGAGGCGCTTGTGCTCATGACTGACGGTCGGCTCGAACGGGCCGACCAGCGCGCACGCATACGTGGCAATAAACACGTGCTTGCCCGGCACGACTTCGAACAGGTACGTGTCGATCAACCCGCTCACTTCCACGCGCAGGTTCAGCTCTTCGGCGATCTCGCGGACCAGGCATTCGATGGACGTTTCGCCAAGTTCGATGCGCCCGCCGGGCAGCTCCCATTCTTCCCGTTCATTGAGTAGCAGGACGACATCGCCGGTGGGTGCGCGGAGGACGCCTTTGATGGAAACGGGGTAGGCAGACATGGGGCGGTCACTTTCCAATACAAAACCGACTAAAAATCACCCCCAGCAAATCATCGCTGGAAAACGCCCCCGTAATGCTGTTCAACGCCTCCTGCGCAAGCCGCAGCTCCTCGGCAAACAGGTCCAGCGATTGCGCTTGCTGTGCCGCATGATCTGCCGCCGTGGCCAGATGTTCGCGGGCCGTGCGCAGCGCAGCGAGATGACGCTCGCGGGCGAGGTAAAGCCCCTCACCGCCGCCCTGCCAGCCGGCAATCTCCAGCAACGCCGCGCGCAGCAGTTCGACGCCAAGGCCGTCGCGCGCCGATAGCCAGACCTCCGGCGGCTCTGCATTCACGCGGCCCGGTACCGCCACACCTGAAAGGTCGATCTTGTTGATGACGCGCAGCGTCGGCACGCCGGCGGGCACGTGCTCGGCGATGCGTGCGTCGATCGCGGCGTCTTCGGGCGAGAGGCCATTGGCCCGATAGTCCGCCGCATCCAGCAGATGCAGCACGACATCGGCGCGGGCGATGGCGGCCCACGTGCGCTCGATGCCGATGCGCTCGACTTCGTCTTCCGTATCGCGCAGGCCCGCCGTGTCGACGATGTTCAGCGGGATGCCTTCAATCTGGATCGTCTGCTGCACCTTGTCGCGCGTGGTACCGGCGATGGGCGTGACGATGGCAAGCTCCGCGCCGGCCAGCGCATTGAGCAGCGACGACTTGCCGACGTTCGGCTGCCCCGCCAGCACCACGTGCAGGCCTTCGCGCAGCAGTGCGCCTTGGCGCGCCTGCGCGAGCACGCCGTCAACGGCCGCACGAATGTCGGCAAGCTGGCCGCGCGCGTCGGACGCCTCCAGGAAGTCGATTTCTTCCTCGGGAAAATCCAGCGTCGCTTCCACCAGCATGCGCAGATGGATCACGCGCTCGACCAGCGCATGCACCGCCTGCGAGAACGCGCCATCGAGCGAACGCGCCGCCGAACGTGCGGCGGCTTCCGTGCTGGCTTCGATCAGATCGGCGACGGCCTCGGCCTGCGCCAGATCCATCTTGTCGTTGAGGAAGGCGCGGCGCGTGAACTCGCCGGGCTCGGCCACGCGCAGGCCGATCTCGCGGCCGGCGTCCAGGCAGCGCTGCAGCAGCAGCTGCATCACGACGGGGCCGCCGTGGCCCTGCAGCTCGAGCACGTCTTCGCCCGTGTACGAATGCGGCGCGGGAAACCACAGCGCGATGCCGCGATCGATGGCGTTGCCGTCGGCATCGAGGAACGGCAGGTACGTTGCCTGGCGTGGCGTCAGCACGCGCCCGCACACGGCTTGCATGACGACGCGCACATCAGGCCCCGACACGCGCACCACGCCGATGCCGCCGCGCCCCGGCGCGGTGGCAACCGCCGCGATGGGGACGGTGAGGATGGGCGGGCGTGCCGCGGTGGAAGCGTTCGGCAAGGCGGTGGGGTGGTCAGCAGCAGTCATGGGCGGTATTGTGCGGCAGCCGCGCCGTTGCGCGCCAGTTTCCAACCAAGGAGATTCGGATGATCGATCACACCGGCGTCGTCGTCAGCGATTTCGACGCCAGCAAGCGGTTCTACGAGCAGGCGCTCGGCGCCATTGGGCTGGCCAAGGTGCTGGAGTTTCCCGCGGCCGTTACCGGCCACACCGACGTGGCCGGCTTTGGCCCACCGGGCAAGGCGGAGTTCTGGATTTCGGCGGCGATGGCGGGGCAGGCGCCGAACAAGCCGCCGCTGCACGTGGCCTTTCGCGTCGATACGCGTGGCGAGGTGGAGGCGTTCTACGCCGCTGCGATGGCTGCCGGCGGCACTGATAACGGCGCGCCTGGCGTGCGCGCGCACTATCACCCGAACTACTACGCCGCGTTCGTGCGCGACCCCGACGGTCACAACATCGAGGCCGTTTGTCACGCACCGGTTTGAGGTCTTGAAGCGTTTCTGGCAGGCATGAAAAAGGGCACCCGGAGGTGCCCTTTTTGCTGAAGCGCATTCGCCTTACTTGGCGGGTGCCGCCTTGTTGTTGGTGCCCAGCATGCGGTTGATCGACCATTGCTGCGCGATCGACAGGCAGTTGTTCACCACCCAGTACAGCACCAGGCCGGCCGGGAAGAAGAAGAACATCACCGAGAACGCGATCGGCATGAACATCATCACCTTGGCCTGCACCGGGTCCGGCGGCGTCGGGTTCAGCTTGGTCTGCACAAACATCGACACGGCCATCAGCACCGGCAGGATGTAGAACGGGTCAGGCGTGGACAGATCATGCACCCAGCCGATCCACGGCGCACCGCGCATTTCCACCGACGACAGCAGCGCCCAGTACAACGCCATGAACACCGGAATCTGGATCACGATCGGCAGGCAGCCGCCGAGCGGATTGACCTTCTCGGTGCGGTACAGCGTCATCATTTCCTGGTTCATCTTCTGCGGATCGCCCTTGTGGCGCTCGCGGATGGCCGTCATGCGCGGCTGCAGGTCCTTCATCTTGGCCATCGAACGGTAGCTCGTGGCCGACAGCGGGAAGAACACCAGCTTGATCAGCACCGTCAGTGCGACGATCGACCAGCCCCAGTTGCCCAGCAGCGCGTGGATCTTTTCCAGCAGCCAGAACAGCGGCTTGGCGACGATGGTCAGCCAGCCATAGTCCTTCACCAGGTCCAGGCCCGGGGTGATGGCCTCAAGCATGCGTGCTTGCTGCGGGCCGGCGAACAGGCGTGCCGTGGCCGACACGCTGGCGCCCGGCGCCACGGTGCCCAGCGGCTCCTGGATGCCGATGCGGTAGAAGTTGTTGTCGACGCGGTTGACGTAGTACTCGCGCTTGACGTTGTCTGCCGGAATCCAGGCCGATGCAAAGTAGTGCTGCACCATCGCCACCCAGCCGCTGTCGGTCGGAGCCGGCACCTGTGCCTTGCCCTTGTCGATGTCGGCAAAGGTGATCTTGTGGAACTTGTCGCCGTCGGTATACACGGCCGGGCCGGTGAACGTGCTGTAGAAGCGCGACTGCTCGATCGCACCGCCGTCGCGGGCCAGTTCCAGGTACAGCGTCGGGTTGATCGGCGCGGTGCCGTCGTTCGTCACGTCGAAGCGCGTGTCGATCACGTAGCTGCCGCGCTTGAAGACATACGTCTTGGCCAGCTTGGCGCCGCCCTTGTCGGCCGTCAGCGTGATCGAGACATCGTTGCCGGTGCCCAGGTCACGCGGGCCGGCCGATGCTGCAAACACCGTCGTGTGGTTCGGGAAATCGCCGCCGATCAGGCCCGAGCGAGCCAGATAGGTACGCTCGACGCTGCGGTCGAACAGCACCATCGGGTTGCCGTCGTGGTCTTTCTGATCGAGCAGTTCGAGCTTGGTGACGATGGCGCCGTCGGTGTCGATGGTGGCGCGCAGCAGGTCGGTCGAGATGACGATCTTTTCCGAAGCCGGTGCCTGCGAAGCGGCGCCCGTGGCCGGCGCGGCTTGCGACCCGGCGGCTGCCGTCGTGGAGGCGCTCTTCGGCACATCGCCTGCGGGCGTGCTGCCCGGCGCGGCGGCCGTGGTCGTGGCCGTTTGCGGCGTCGGGAAGAACATCGACTGGTGGCCATTCGCGCGTTGCCAGTTGTCGAACAGCAGGACAACCGCCAGCGAGAAGATCACCCAGAGAATGGTGCGTTTGATATCCATGTCGGATTACGGTCTGGGAAGGTGAAGCCAGCGCCGAAAAACGGCTGCGCAGCCCGGTCTTGAACCTGCGATGCTGACCGTACCCTTGTACGGTTGCGCTTCTGGGTCCAACCTCGGGTTGCTCGCTACGTTTTCCGGCACTGCCTGGATCGACGGCCGCGCAGGCTGGGAGTCAGCTGCGGTCGCGTCGGTCGATGCGGGATCGGTGGAGCGGGGCACAGCGTCGCCAGCGGCGGGCGGCACAGGATCATACCCGCCTTGTGCGAACGGATGGCAGCGGCATAGACGTTTTGCCGCAAGATAACTGCCGTAACCGGGCCCATGAGCGAGCACGGCATCGCGCGCGTAGTCGGAACACGTCGGGAGGAAACGGCATTGCGCGCCCACAAACGGGCTGAACGCCACTTTGTAGATGCGCAGCAGAAACAGCAGCACGCGCGTCATGGCGTGCTCCCAGCGCCGGGCTGGGACGGTGTGGCCGAAGGCGGTGCCGGCAATGGACGCGCGGCAACCTCAAAGAGGTGCACCAGCTCTTCGCGGCAGATGCGCTTGAAGGCGGTCACGGTCGGTACGTCCTGGCGCGGAAACTTAGCGTGCAGGCGGATCAGCACGTCGCGCCCGCCCAGCAAAGGCTGCCGCAGGCGGAACAACTCGCGGCACTGACGCTTGATGAGGTTGCGCTCGACAGCGCGTTTGGCGAATTTCTTGCCGATCACCACGCCCAGGCGCGCTTGGGCGGCGCCATTGGCACGCACATACAGAACGAAGTGACGACTACGCCGGACCGGCCGCAAAGCAAAAACGGATGAAAACTCATCCGTTTTTGTCAGCCTCGCGGCCTTGGGGTAGGCGTGCAAGCCCATCGCCAGCGTGCCGCAAAGCCATGGGCAACGGCTGTAAGCCGCCGCCCCCGGCGCGGCCGTCTTTAGATGGCCAGGCGCTTACGGCCCTTGGCGCGGCGTGCGTTCAGCACGGCACGGCCACCACGGGTCTTCATGCGAACACGGAAACCGTGGGTGCGCTTGCGACGGGTAACGGAAGGTTGATAGGTACGCTTCATGATGCACTCTCTTGTTAATGGGTGGTGCGGACATTGCCGCACGCGCCGGGCCTAGGGCTACCGCCGCGGCCTGGTGTCGATTCAGTCAGAGAAATCGCCCACGCAGACTGCCGTGCGCTATGTTGTTCAGGTCTAAGGTGTCACCGGAACATCGGGCACCGAGAGCATCGGGCCTAAGCCGGATCAGTCGCGACGAAGTGTTTTTCGCCCCGCATCTGACACGAACAAGCGTGCGCTCCCCTGCTGCGCATCGCAGAACCCGACATTTAAGCGGCATTTCCCACATCTGTCAAGCCTTGCTGATTGGGGATAACGTGCGCTCCGCGCCCGAAATCCACCCGCTGGCGAGTTGTCCCCATCGCCTTGTGCGGCTTGGTGTGCTCTGCGGAAAGCCTTGTCAGGACTGGGTTTGCGGCAAGTCAACAAAATCGGTTGTCCACCGCTACTCACAGCGGGTCCACAGGTTATCCACAGACTTATCCTTTGTGGATAACTTTCGGCAGGGGGTACAATCCCGTTCCAATAACGAAAGCCACCCGGTTTCTGGCCAGCGCCAGGGGCCCGGCGGCCGGCCCTCCCGGGGACGTCATCTGACGCGTGTGGCGCCGGTCAAACACCTAACGATAACGATGCAGGATTTCTGGCATGCGGCGTCCGCTCAGCTCGAGAGTGAGCTGACGCCGCAACAATTCAAGACGTGGATCAAGCCGCTGACGCCGCTGTCGTTTGACGAGCAGGCGTGCACGCTGCGGATTGCCGCGCCCAACCGCTTCAAGCTCGACTGGGTCAAGAGCCAGTTCTCGGGCCGCATCCAGTCGCTCGCGTGCGACTACTGGGAGGCGGCGGTTGACGTGCAGTTCGTGCTCGACCCGACCGCCGGCCAGCGCCAGGCGGCCCTCCAGCCGGCGCTCGCGCCGGTGCCGATGCAACCCCTCGGTGCGCAAGCAGGTCAACCGCGGCAGGCCATGCCGGGCGGCAACGGTGTCACGCATGACGCTGCCACGCTGCGCCCCGCGCCGTCCGTGTATCGCGAAACCGCGCTGGCAACGGCCAGCCATGCCGCCGCCGATATCGACGTGCCCGTGATGGACGCCGCCGAGGTCAGCGCGCAGTCGTATCGCATGCCGCCGCAGGCGCCCGCCGTGGTCACGAGTCTGGCCGCGCCGCCGCAGGCGCCGGTGGACGATTCCGTGCACGAGCGCTCGCGGCTCAATCAGATCCTGACGTTCGACAACTTCGTCACCGGTAAGGCGAACCAGTTGGCGCGCGCCGCGGCCATCCAGGTGGCCAACAACCCGGGCAAGTCGTACAACCCGCTGTACCTGTACGGCGGCGTGGGCCTGGGCAAGACGCACTTGATCCATGCCATCGGCAATTTCATGCTGATGGAGAACCCGCGTGCGCGCATCCGCTACATCCACGCAGAGCAGTACGTGTCCGATGTGGTGAAGGCGTACCAGCGCAAGGCGTTTGACGATTTCAAGCGCTACTACCACTCGCTCGATTTGCTGCTGATCGATGACATCCAGTTCTTCTCGGGCAAGAACCGCACGCAGGAAGAGTTCTTCTACGCGTTCGAGGCGCTGATCGCCAATCGCGCGCAGGTCATCATCACCAGCGATACGTATCCGAAAGAGATCACCGGCATCGACGACCGCCTGATCTCGCGCTTTGACTCCGGCCTGACCGTGGCCATCGAGCCGCCCGAGCTGGAAATGCGCGTCGCGATTCTGATGAAGAAGGCGCAGGCCGAAAACGTGACCGTGCCGGAAGAAGTGGCCTTCTTCGTGGCCAAGCACCTGCGCTCGAACGTGCGTGAGCTGGAAGGCGCGCTGCGCAAGATCCTGGCGTACTCGAACTTCCACGGCAAAGAGATCACGATCGAGGTCACGCGCGAGGCGCTCAAAGACCTGCTGACCGTGCAGAACCGCCAGATCTCGGTGGAGAACATCCAGAAGACCTGCGCCGATTTCTACAACATCAAGGTCGCGGACATGTACTCCAAGAAGCGGCCGGCCAACATCGCGCGCCCGCGCCAGATCGCCATGTATCTGGCCAAGGAACTCACGCAGAAAAGCCTGCCCGAAATTGGCGAATTGTTCGGCGGCCGCGACCACACCACGGTGCTGCACGCCGTGCGCAAGATCGCCGACGAGCGCACCAAGGACGCCCAGCTCAACCACGAGTTGCACGTGCTCGAGCAAACGCTCAAGGGCTGACCGCGCGATGGTCAGCAGAGCGCATGGCAACGCCATTCGCCCTGAATCAAGCCTCGACAGACGCCCGCTCGAATGCGGGCGTCTTTTCATGCACAATAGACATATTTGCCGCGCGCGTGACGCTATCCAGCGCCCCCTTATTTGCGGTATAATTTGTGATTAACCCCTTGATTTACAACAACTTTGGGTTAATCGCGAATGCTCCTGCAGGCACCGGCCCATGTGGCCCAGGCTGGGGCGCGCGCGGTGTCACCTCTCAAGCCAAGGATCGCCTTCATGCAATTGGTCAAAACCTCGCGAGACAACCTGCTGCGTCCGCTGCAAATCGTGAGCGGCATCGTGGAACGCCGACACACGCTGCCCATCCTGGCCAATCTGCTGATCACCAAGCAAGGTGAACGGGTTTCCTTCCTGTCCACCGACATCGAAATCCAGATCACCACGCACGCCGATTGCGGCGCCGGTGCCGGCGACATCGCCACCACCGTGGCCGCCCGCAAGCTGGTCGACATCCTGCGTGCCATGCCCGACGGCGAAGTCGCACTCACGCTCAACGACAAGCGCATGACGGTGCAATCCGGCAAGAGCCGCTTTGCGCTGCAGACGCTGGCCGCCGAAGAATTCCCGACCGTCGCAGAGGCAACCGATTTCGGTGCCCGCATCACGCTGCCGCAGAAGACGCTCAAGCACCTGCTGGCGATGGTGCATTTCGCGATGGCCCAGCAAGACATCCGCTACTACCTCAACGGCATGCTGCTGGTGGTGGACGGCAAGCAAGTCATGGCTGTCGCCACCGACGGTCACCGCCTGGCCTACTGCGGCGTTGAAACCGGCGAGCAACCGGCAGGTGCCGGCGGCCGCCAGGAAGTCATCATCCCGCGCAAGACCATCCTCGAACTGCAACGCCTGCTGGAAGACGTGGACGATCCCGTCTCGGTGCAACTGGCCTCCAACCAGGTCAAGTTCACCTTCGGCAATATCGAGCTGATCTCCAAGCTGGTCGAAGGCAAGTTCCCGGATTTCCAGCGCGTGATCCCGAAGGGTTACCGCAACAGCTTCACGATCGACCGTGCCTTCCTGCAGCAGGCGCTGCAACGCACGGCCATCCTGACCACCGACAAGTTCAAGGGCGTGCGCTGCATGCTCGACACCAACGTCCTGAAGATCAGCTCCACCAACGCTGACCAGGAAGAAGCGCAGGAAGAACTCGAAATCGACTACCAGGGCGACGCACTGGATATCGGTTTCAACGTCACCTACCTGCTGGACGTGCTGGCCAACCTCAAGGCCGAAAAAGTGCAGGTGAGCCTGGGCGACTCCAATTCGAGCGCACTCATCACCCTGCCGGACGACGACACCTTCAAGTACGTCGTCATGCCGATGCGCATTTGACGCACCGCTGCACCCAGAGCAAGACGAGGGGCTGGATCGTGACGATCCGCCCCTTCGCCGTTTTTAAGCAACCCCGCTGTGTGCGCAAAACGCCCATGGCTGCGAGCAGAACGACATGACCGAAGAGCAGAAACCGCAATCCACCCCCGCCGATGGCAGCAGCTACGGCGCCGCCTCGATCCAGATCCTGGAAGGCCTGGAGGCGGTACGCAAGCGGCCGGGCATGTACATCGGCGATACGTCCGACGGCACCGGCCTGCACCACCTCGTGTTCGAGGTGCTGGACAACTCCATCGACGAAGCACTGGCCGGCCATTGCACCGAGATCCAGGTGACCATCCACACCGACAACTCCATCTCGGTGGTGGACAACGGCCGCGGCATCCCGACCGGCATCAAGTTTGACGACAAGCACGAGCCCAAGCGCAGCGCAGCCGAAATCGTCATGACCGAGCTGCACGCCGGTGGCAAGTTCGACCAGAACAGCTACAAGGTCTCGGGCGGCCTGCACGGCGTGGGCGTGTCTTGCGTGAACGGCCTGTCGAAATGGCTCAAGGTGACCATCCGCCGCGACGGCAAGGTCCACCACATCGACTTCGCGCGCGGCATCCCGCAGAACCGTCTGATCGAAACGATGGAAGCGCCGGACGGCAAGATGGTCGAAGTCTCGCCGCTGCGTGTGTCGGGCAACACCGACAAGCGCGGCACCGAAGTGCACTTCCTGGCCGACGAAGAGATCTTCACCAACGTCGAATACCACTACGAGATCCTCTCCAAGCGCATTCGCGAGCTTTCGTTCCTGAACAACGGCGTGCACATCAAGCTGACGGATCAGCGCACCGGCAAGGAAGAAGACTTCGCCTTCTCGGGCGGCGTGAAGGGCTTTGTTGAGTACATCAACAAGAACAAGACCGTGCTGCACCCCACCATCTTCTTCGCCAACGGCGAGAAAGACGGCGTGGGCGTCGAAGTGTCGATGCAATGGAACGACGGCTTCAACGAGCAGGTGCTCTGCTTCACCAACAACATCCCGCAGCGCGACGGCGGCACCCACCTCACCGGCCTGCGCGCCGCCATGACGCGCGTCATCAACAAGTACATCACCGACAACGAGATCGCCAAGAAGGCCAAGGTTGAAACCTCGGGCGACGACATGCGCGAAGGCCTGACCTGCGTGCTGTCCGTCAAGGTGCCCGAGCCCAAGTTCAGCTCGCAGACCAAGGACAAGCTCGTCTCGTCGGAAGTGCGCCTGCCGGTGGAAGAAGTCGTCGCCAAGGCGTTGAGCGACTTCCTGCTGGAAACGCCCGTCGACGCCAAGATCATCTGCGGCAAGATCGTTGAAGCCGCCCGCGCGCGTGAAGCCGCCCGCAAGGCCCGTGAAATGACGCGCCGCAAGGGCGTGCTCGACGGCATGGGCCTGCCCGGCAAGCTGGCCGACTGCCAGGAGAAAGACCCCGCGCTGTCAGAACTCTTCATCGTCGAGGGTGACTCCGCAGGTGGCTCGGCCAAGCAGGGCCGCGACCGCAAGTTCCAGGCAATCCTGCCGCTCAAGGGCAAGATCCTGAACGTCGAGCGCGCGCGCTTTGACAAGATGCTCTCCAGCCAAGAAGTGCTCACGCTCATCACCGCCATGGGCACCGGCATTGGCAAAGACGACTACAACCTCGACAAGCTGCGCTACCACCGCATCATCATCATGACCGATGCTGACGTAGACGGCTCGCACATCCGCACGCTGCTGCTCACGTTCTTCTACCGCCAGATGCCCGAGATCATCGAGCGCGGCCACGTGTACATCGCCCAGCCGCCGCTCTACAAGATCAAGCACGGCAAGGAAGAGCGCTACATCAAAGACGACGTCGAGATGGCCGCCTACCTCGTGCGCCAGGCGCTGGACACCGCCGTGCTCGTGCGCCCCGACGGCACCGAGATTGCCGGCGACGCCCTGGCCGAACTCGCACGCCAGTACCAGTTCAGCCAAAGCGTGATCGAGCGCCTGTCTCGCGTGATTGACGCCGACGCCCTGCGCGCCATTGCCGAAGGCGTGTCGCTGGATTTGTCCAACGAAGCCGCAGCCGAAGCCAGCGCCCGCACGCTCAAGGCCCGCCTGCTCGAAATGCAAGGCAACGCCAGCAGCGCCAACGGCGGCGCCACCGCAGACGCCTTCATGCAGTACGACGAGAAGACCGAGAAGTACCGCGTCATGATCGTCCGCCGCCAGCACGGCAACCAGCGCCTCAGCCACATCGACGCCGACTTTGTGGCCGGCGCCGACTACACCGCGCTCTCAAGCACCGCCGCCACCTTCCAGGGCCTGATTGGCGACGGCGCCAAGGTGCGCCGCGGCACCGGCGACAAGGTGCGCGAGCAGAACGTTGCCGACTTCCACGCCGCCATGACCTGGCTGCTGAGCGAAGCCGAGCGCGGCGTGAGCCGCCAGCGCTACAAGGGCCTGGGCGAAATGAACCCCGAGCAGCTGTGGGAAACCACCATGGACGTCACCCAGCGCCGCCTGCTGCGCGTGCAGATTGAAGACGCCATTGCCGCGGACCAGATTTTCACCACGCTGATGGGCGACGACGTGGAACCGCGCCGGAACTTCATTGAGAGCAATGCGTTGGTGGCGCGGAATATTGATGTTTAGTTTGTTCTGTAGATAGCCTCATAACCTGAGAAAAACGGACCCATAAGTTGAGAAGCTTATGGGTCTTTTTATTAGATAGCTCTAGGTTATGGGCGATTTGTTCGAGGTGCACCGGTGTCCCCTGCATGGCCACTGGTGGTCTCGAATGCTGGTTGCGGGCTTCCGCTTGGGCGTGGCGATGAAGGCCATGGAGTGGCACGCTATCCTTCCGCCACGGTGGTCCCACATACGAGGAGCAGGCTGACAAGTTCCGTCCCGCAGGTCTAAATCAGGCTTCATAATCCAAGTTTGGTTGGAATTTTCCCCTGCATAAATGCTTGACGACATCAGAAAAACCCTCTGGGCCGCCGCTGACAAGCTTCGCGCCAATATGGACGCGGCCGAATACAAGCACCTCGTCCTGGGTCTCATCTTTCTCAAATACATCTCCGACACTTTCGCCGCCCGCCGGGTCGAACTGACTCGCCGCTTCGCTGACGAGAACGACGAGTACTTCCTGCATGACTGCGACGATGAACTGCTCGCGGAGGAACTGGAAGACCGGGACTACTACAAGGAAGTCAACGTCTTCTGGGTGCCCGAGAGCGCTCGCTGGGAGAACCTGCGAAACACCGCCAAGCAGACCGACATCGGCAAGCGCATCGACGAAGCGCTAGCAGACATCGAGGGGGAGAACCCCAAGCTCAAGGGCATCCTAGATAAGCGCTATGCCCGGGCGCAGTTGCCCGATGGCAAGCTGGGGGAACTGGTTGACCTGATTTCCACCATCGGCTTTGGCTCGGACGCTAGCCAAGCTCGCGACGTGTTGGGCCAGGTTTACGAATATTTCCTTGGCCAGTTCGCCAGCGCCGAGGGCAAGAAGGGCGGCCAGTTCTACACGCCAGCCTCCATTGTCAAGACGCTAGTGGCGGTGCTCGCGCCTCACCATGGCAAGGTTTATGACCCTTGCTGTGGCTCTGGTGGCATGTTTGTCCAGTCGGAGAGGTTCATCGAGGCCCATGGCGGCAAGCTGGGGGACGTTTCCATCTACGGTCAGGAATCCAATCCGACCACGTGGCGGTTGGCGGCCATGAATCTGGCCATCCGGGGCATCGACTACAACCTGGGCAGGGAGCCAGCGGACACGTTCGTGCGCAACCAGCACCCGGACTTGCGCGCCGATTTCATCCTGGCCAATCCGCCGTTCAACGTCAGCGATTGGTGGCACGGCAGCCTGGAGGGAGACCCCCGGTGGGTTTACGGCACACCGCCCCAGGGCAACGCGAACTATGCCTGGCTGCAGCACATGCTGTATCACCTGAAGTCCAACGGCCGAGCGGGCATCGTGCTGGCCAATGGCTCGATGAGCTCTAGCCAGAACAGCGAGGGTGACATTCGCCGGGCGATGGTGGATGCCGATGCGGTAGAAGTCATGGTGGCACTGCCGGGGCAGCTCTTCTTCAACACCCAGATTCCGGCCTGCCTGTGGTTTCTGACCAAGCAAAAGGTGGCGCGCAGGGGCGAGGTCCTCTTCATCGATGCCCGCAAGCTAGGCACGATGATTAGCCGGGTTCAAGCGGAGCTAACTGACGACACCGTCGACCGGATTGCCAACACCGTCGCCTCATGGCGAGGCGACACCAGCAAAGGTGTTGGTGAATACCAGGACATTCCCGGCTACTGCCGTAGCGTAAAGCTCGCAGAGATTGCTGAGCATGGTCACGTGTTGACCCCCGGGCGTTATGTCGGCGCCGAAGAGGTCGAAGACGACGATGAGGCGTTTGCGGAGAAGATACTGAAGCTTACGGAGAAGCTGGGCGAACAGATGGCCAAGGGGGCGGAGCTGGACCAGTTGATTCGGCAGAAGCTCGGGGGGCTAGGGTATGAGCTCTGAGTGGCCTGTCGTACCCGTTGACCAAGTGTGCGACCTTATTGTCGACTGCGTCAATAAAACAGCCCCAGCGGTCACGCATCAAACGCCGTATCGGATGATTCGCACAACTAACGTGCGGAACGGGCGAATTGACCTTGCCGACTGCAAATACGTCGAGAAGGAAACGTTCGAAAAATGGACACGCCGTGCGAAGCTGCAGCGTGGCGACGTTGTGCTTACCCGCGAAGCCCCAATAGGTGAAGTTGGTTTGGTCACCGAGGCCGACGGAGTTTTCCTCGGGCAAAGATTGATGCAATACAGGGCAAACAGGAAAGTGCTTGAGCCTCGGTTCTTGCTTTATTCATTTCTGGCCCCCGCACTGCAGCACCAATTCGGAAGCCATGAAGGTTCTGGCTCCGTTGTGAGTCACATTCGTGTCGGTGATTGTTTCAAGTTCAAGTTGCCCATCCCACCCCTTGACGTGCAACAAGGGATTGCAACTCTCCTGGGAGCTCTGGACGACCGCATCACTCTCTTGCGCGAAACCAACGCCACCTTGGAAGCCATCGCCCAGGCCCTGTTCAAGTCATGGTTCGTCGATTTCGACCCCGTCCGCACCAAGCTCGAAGGCCGTGCGCCGGAAGGTATCGATGAAGCCACCGCTGCGCTGTTTCCGGATGCGTTTGAGGAGTCGGGGTTGGGGTTGGTCCCACGAGGGTGGCGATTAGTGCCGTTTGGGCAGCTCCTTGTTCACACTATTGGTGGTGACTGGGGAGATGAAGCGCGCAGTGATAAAAATGACACACGCGTAGCGATTATTCGTGGTACGGACATACCGGACCTACGGCATGGAGAAAATAATCGGGTTCCGATTCGGTACACAGCGGCAAAGAAGTTGGTTAGTCGAAAGCTGCAGCACGGCGATATTGTTTTGGAAGTTTCGGGTGGTAGCAAGGACCAGCCGACTGGTCGCTCCCTTTACATAACAGATGGTCTGCTTCGGCAGTTCGACTGCCCGGTTGAACCCGCAAGTTTCTGTAGGCTGTTGCGCCCAAAGTCGGAGCAAATTGGCTTGATGTTGGGCTTGCACCTGAGCCAAATCTACGCGCAAGGTAAAACCTGGGAATATCAGAATCAGAGTACGGGTATCGCCAATTTTCAAACAACCCACTTCTTGGAAACGGAACTTGTTGCGGTTCCAACAGACGAGGTTCTTGACAAATTTGCGCGTACTGTTCGTCCAATGATTGAGCGGGGTCATGTAGCTCAAATGCGAATCCTCAGGGAGCTTCGTGACACGCTTCTCCCTCGCCTGATTTCCGGCCAACTCCGACTCACTGACGTAGAAGCCGAGGCCCTCGCAGCCTGACGCGGCCATGACAGAAGACCAACTGGAACAGGAAACACTCGGCTGGCTCTCAGAAGTCGGCTATGACTGCCTCTTCGGCCCCGACCTCGCTCCCGATGGCGTGAATTCTGAACGTGCTGACTACCGTCAGGTCTTGTTGGGCGAACGTCTTCGCCGTGCAATTGCCCGCTTGAACCCGAGCATTCCGGTGGCTGCCCGCGAAGTCGCTGTGCGTCAGGTGCAAGACCTGGGCATCCCCGTACAGCTTTCCGCCAACCGGCGTTTCCACCAAATGCTGGTCGGTGGCGTGCTGGTCGAATACCAGAAGGATGGTGAAACCCGAGGTGATTTCGTCCGCCTCATCGATTGGGCCAATCCAGCAGCCAACGAGTGGTTGGCAATCAACCAGTTCTCCATCAAGGGCCCGCACCACACCCGGCGGCCAGACATCATTCTGTTCGTCAACGGCTTGCCGTTGGCGTTGCTGGAGTTGAAGAACCCCGCCGACGAACACGCCGACATCTGGAAGGCCTACGACCAGATTCAGACCTACAAGGACCAGATTCCCGACGTCTTCCAATACAACGAAATCTTGGTCATCAGCGATGGCTCGCAAGCACGCATCGGCTCGCTCTCAGCCAATGCTGAGCGCTACATGCAGTGGCGCACCATCGATGGCGTCGCCCTAGACCCGCTCGGCCAGTTCAATGAGCTGGAAACGCTCGTGCGTGGCGTGCTTGCGCCCGCCTACCTGCTGGACTACCTGCGCTTCTTCGTGCTGTTCGAGGACGACGGCACCCTGGTCAAGAAGATTGCCGGCTATCACCAGTTCCATGCCGTTCGCGCCGCCATCCAGCAAGTCGTCTCAGCCTCCCGGCCCGGCGGTAGCCACAAAGGGGGCGTGGTCTGGCACACGCAGGGCAGCGGCAAGAGCATCACGATGACGTGCTTTGCCGCGCGGGTGATGCAGGAAGCGGCGATGGCGAACCCAACCATCGTCGTCATTACCGACCGCAATGACCTCGACGGGCAACTGTTCGGTGTGTTTTCGCTGGCGCAGGATTTGTTGCGTGAGCAGCCGGTGCAAGCTGGCACTCGACAAGATTTGCGCGACAAGCTGGCCAATCGGCCTTCCGGCGGCATCGTCTTCGCCACCATCCAGAAGTTCATGCCGGGGGAGGACGAAGATACCTTCCCCGTGTTGTCGGACCGGCACAACATCGTCGTCATCGCCGACGAAGCGCACCGAACCCAGTATGGCTTCGAAGCCAAGCTGAAAACGTTGAACGCGCCAAAAGCCGCTGCCAATGACGACTCAGGCTTGCTGGTGGCCGAACCCCGAGCGGTCTATCAGGTGGGCTATGCCCAGCACCTGCGCGATGCGCTGCCCAACGCAACGTTCGTTGCCTTCACTGGCACCCCAGTGTCGAGCGAGGACCGGGATACGCGTGCCGTCTTCGGCGACTACATCCACGTCTACGACATGCAGCAGGCCAAGGAGGATGGTGCCACGGTGGCCATCTACTTCGAGTCCCGCTTGGCCAAGCTGTCGCTCAAGGCCGAGGAGTTGCCTCAGATTGACACGGAAGTTGATGAACTCGCCGAGGACGAAGAGGAAGGCCAGCAGGCCAAGCTGAAGACCCGCTGGGCCGCGCTGGAAAAGGTCGTCGGCGCGGAACCCCGTGTGGCTGCCGTCGCTGCCGACCTTGTGGCGCACTTCGAGGAGCGCAACAAGGCGCAGAGCGGCAAGGCCATGGTGGTTGCCATGAGCCGCGACATTTGCGTCCACCTCTATAACGAAATCATTGAGCTGCGCCCCGACTGGCACGACCCCGACCCGGAGAAAGGCGCTATCAAGATTGTGATGACAGGCTCGGCCAGCGATAAAGCGCTGCTGCGGCCTCACATCTACAGCGGCCAAGTCAAGAAGCGCTTGGAAAAGCGCTTCAAGGACGCTGCCGACCCATTGCGCATTGTCATCGTGCGAGACATGTGGCTAACGGGCTTCGACGCGCCCTGCGTCCATACGCTGTACGTGGACAAGCCCATGAAGGGCCACAACCTGATGCAGGCCATCGCCCGCGTCAACCGCGTCTTCAAGGACAAGCAGGGCGGCCTGGTGGTCGATTACATCGGGATTGCCAATGAGCTCAAGAGCGCGCTCAAGGAATATACGGCCAGCAACGGGCGTGGTCGCCCCACTGTAGATGCCGCAGAGGCGTACGCCATTCTGGAAGAGAAGCTGGACATCTTGCGCGGCATGCTTAACGGCTTCGACTACAACGATTTCCTGACGGCTGGCCACAAGCGCTTGGCAGGTGCCGCCAACCACGTGCTAGGCCTCAAGGATGGCAAGAAGCGCTTCGCCGACACGGCGCTTGCCATGAGCAAAGCATTCACGCTGTGCTGCACGCTGGACGAGGCCAAGGCCGTCCGCGAAGAGGTCGCCTTCATGCAGGCGGTCAAGGTCATCCTGACCAAACGGGAGCTCAGCGAGAAGAAGCGCACCGACGAGGAGCGGGAGCTGGCCATTCGGCAAATCATCGGCTCGGCGGTGGTTTCCGAAGAGGTGGTGGACGTGTTCGAGGCGGTCGGGCTCGACAAGCCGAATATCGGTATTCTCGATGACGCTTTCCTCGCGGAAGTGCGCAACCTACCGGAACGGAATTTGGCAGTGGAACTGCTGGAGCGGCTGCTGGAAGGTGAAATCAAGAGCCGCTTCGCGGGGAGTGTGGTTCAGGAGAAGAAATTTTCCGAGATGCTCGCCAATGTGGTGAAGCGTTATCAGAGCCGAGCCATTGAAACTGCCCAGGTCATCGAAGAGCTCATCGACATGGCTAAGAAGTTCCGCGCTGCCGCTGGCCGGGGCGAGGAACTTGGGCTGACCGAAGACGAAGTGCGCTTCTACGACGCTCTCGCAAACAACGAGTCCGCTGTTCGCGAGCTGAGTGACGAGACGCTGAAGAAGATTGCGCACGAGCTTACCGAAAACCTACGGCAGAACATCACAGTGGACTGGTCGGCTCGAGAAAGCGTCCGGGCCAAGTTGCGGCTGATGGTCAAACGGATTTTGCGTAAGTACAAATATCCGCCTGACCAGCAAGAAGGGGCTGTCGAGCTCGTATTGCAACAAGCTGAGGCTTTGGGGGAGGCGTGGGCTTAGATTGGAACGCGCCACTCCAGCTTCCCTCAAGAACCAGGTGGCTCTCCTCGCAAAGCCTTTATTCACGTCCGTCTTCTTCTTCGACAAGACATGACCGACCAAGCTCCCGACCAAAGAACTGCGCTGTTCATTTCGCACGCAACGCCAGAAGACAATCATTTTGTTCGCTGGCTAGGCGCGAAGCTCACAGCGATGGGCTACGAGGTTTGGGCCGACGTCATGCGTTTGTATGGCGGCGTTGACTGGGCACGCGAACTAGAGCAGGCCCTTCGGAGGCGCGCAGTTAAGATGCTGTTGGTGTGCACTCCGAGCGGTCTCGAAAAGCAGGGCGTGCGAAACGAGATTGAGATGGCGACGAATCTCGCGCGGCAGCTTGGTGACGCCGCGTTCATCATCCCGCTCCGACTCGAATCCTACGAAGCTCCTTTCCGTATTGCTCAAGCGCAATATGTTGACTTCAAGAGTAGTTGGGCTCGAGGGTTGGCGGAGCTTACCGAGCTGCTTCATGACCAAGGGGTTCTCAGAGGCCAGCCCGGACTTATGCAGGCTTGGTTGGAGACTCATGCTGAAGGTTCGGCGAAACTAGTTCAAAAGTCTGAACCATTGGTCTCTAACTGGCTAGCAGTTGAGGGCCAACCAAGCATGATTCACTACTGTGAACCACCTGTTGGTTTCGATTCGGACCGTTTCCAGCATCGCCAATCCCACTCCTGGCCATGTGTACCTCATCGTGGAGGCGTGATTACATTCGCGAGCCCAGACGCATCAGGTCACTTGAGTGCTGGGCTTCCTGGCAAGGTAATCGGGAGTATCGCTACAGACACTTTTCTTAGTGGTGGGTGGTCTGAATATGGAATCGAGCCCTTTCGTGCCCAAGCCATGTACTCGGACATTGGTTCGCAAGCATTTGACCGCTACTGTAAGAAGCGAGGCTTGAAGGGCTATCAAGGCTCCGGAAATAGACTTAGTTGGTGGGCCGATATCAAGACCGCTCCCCTCGACAAAGTCAGATTTGACTGGGGTTACAGGGACGGCGCTAGGCAAATCATCGGACACTCCGACAAGCGCAGTGTCCATTGGCACTACGCCATCAATGTCCACTTGCGAAGCACGCCATTGCCGCATGCTCGAATAGCGGCTCGCTTGGTCTTCAGCGAAAACGGCATGGACGCCATCGAAGACAAGCGTCGCGCCCATACGCTGCGTCGTTCTCTCGCGAAGGGCTGGAGAAACTCTCGATGGCGGGACATGCTTTGCGCTTTCTTATGGTGGTTGTCCGATGACAAGAGCCAGCTGACGCTGTCGGTTGCCGACGGTGGACATATCGCTGTGCGCATTCCGCCGATGCAATTTGGCTGCCCCGTGCGTGTGGATGAAACTAGCGATGCCCCCGCAGAAGAGGATGACCCGGATATTCCCAGCAGCCAGTGGGATGACGACCAGCTGACGGAGGAAGAGGAATGACTCGCCCGACGGTTTGCCACATCGCCGAGCCAACACTGGCTTTTCGGTACGGGCAGCAGCTGGAATATACCCGCGACGGACTCTACCTGTATGGGCCAGTGGATGCGGAAGAGGTCCCCAGACAAATCCGGTACGGATTCATCGGTACGAAGGCTGGTCTGGAGCGGTTTGAGAGATGGGCCGCGCAGATATCCTCGTTCATCGCCACACCACCTCAACGGCGGGGCGCCAAGGAGATTGAGCCCCACCATGTTCCCTTTCCCGGATTCTCCGAGGCCTTCAATGCCATCTGGTCAAACAAACCATCCAAGGTAATCGCTGACATCGATGAGGAGGACCTACGTAGGCGCATCCATATCGCCAATCGCCATGAAGCAATAAAGTCCGCAGTCGACGTCTTCGTTGAGCGTCTCATCGCTGAGCAGAAGCGCAATGAGAATCCGCCTAGCTTCTGGTACGTCGTTGTTCCTGAGTACATTTACGAACTCGGACGCTCGATGTCGACGGTGCCTAAGGCGGAGCGAGTTGACGGTAAGGTGACGTTGCGAGAAAGGGACGCACTCAAATTGGCCGTGCAGCCGACTCTGTTTGGCGACGCCGAGGAAGAAGCAGAGGTCTACAAATACGAGAAAAATTTTCGCCGGCAGCTGAAAGCGCGGTTGCTTGACCATCAAGTCGTCACCCAAATTGTCCGCGAGAGCACGCTAGCGCCAAGTGATTTCCTGAACGCCAAAGGCGAACCAAAGCGGAGAATAGAAGACCCAGCGACCGTAGCCTGGAAACTGTGCTCGGGCTCCTATTACAAGAGCGGGGGCCGCCCGTGGCAGATAGCCAACATGCGCCCTGGGGTGTGTTACGTCGGTCTTGTTTATAAGCGACAAGACCAAGGAGGGACATCACGACATTCCGTATGTGCCGCACAAATGTTCTTGTCCGATGGTGAAGGCGTCGTCTTCCGTGGAGCGCTTGGCCCGTGGTTTCATCCGGACACGAAGCAGTTTCACCTTGACCAAGAAGCGGCGACCCGCTTAGTCAGCACCGTGCTACATGAGTACAAGACTCGTCACGGCGACAATCCGAAGGAGCTCTTTATTCACGCCAAGTCGTCATTCAGCAATGATGAGTGGGCAGGATTTCAAGAGGCTTGTAGGGGAACGCTGACCAATGTTGTCGGCGTGCAAATTGCTGATGCGTGGGACCAATTAAAGTTATTCCGGCCCGGTGCGTACCCGGTTATTCGCGGAACAGCGATGTTGACTGGTCCGAGGTCGGGATACCTGTGGACATCTGGCTTCGTGCCGAGGCTGGGAACCTACATGGGGCCCGACACTCCGAACCCATTGCAGATAAGCGTTAGACGCGGAGACGCCTCCATTCGAACGGTTATGAGCGACGTACTCGCGCTCACAAAAATTAACTTCAATAGCTGTCTCTTCAATGACAGAGAACCGGTGACTATCCGGTTCGCCGATGCGATTGGGGACATACTGGTGGCAGCTCCGCTTGAAGGGGAGCCCATGCTGCCGTTCAAGTTCTATATCTAGGCGGCTGCTCGGAGGGAGCGTGGCCAGCGCTAGGGGGCGCTGGCTTGTTGCTTCAGCATGTGGCGTTTCGCCGGCCGCGCTGATGTGGCAAACCGAACGCGAGCCTCCCACAGTACTCCAAAGAGGTGATTTTCGGGCTCGCAGATTCTCGCCACACTTAAACGTGGTAAGAGTGCATGAAAATCTTGTGGGGGGGTTAGATGCCACTACCAAACGGTGTTTTGCCGACAGGTGAAATTCACTCGATTTGCCCATCCGCAGGATGGTTGGGCAATCGAGGGATGCTTCACGACGCAAATGGCATTATCGTCCGCCAATGGCAGAGAAAGGCTTGGGTAACCTGCCTACTGTCTTACAAGGGGCGCAATCGTAAGCCCCTGATGCAGCCTGGTCGTTACACTGAACTCTTCTTCTTGGACGAGGCAACGGCGTTGGCGGCAGGGCATCGACCATGCGGTGAATGCCGCCGGGACGACTATAACCATTTCAAGCGCGCCTGGGTGCTTGGCAATAGGCGCCCGGACGACACGACCATAGCAGACATCGACAAGGCAATACATGACGAGCGGACAAGTAATGGTGACGCCGCCGCCCGCTTGCATGAACTTGGGACGCTGCCTTCTGGGGTGCTCTTAGACTGGGTTGGTGTCCCTCACCTTTGGACTGGCAACGCGCTTCTCAAATGGACGCCGCAAGGCTATGTGACTGGCGACGCGGGATGGCTCAGGACGTCAAACGTCAGAATAATTACGCCGCCGTCAGTGGTGAGAGCTCTCGCAGCTGGCTACGTGGCGTGCCTACACAAATCGGCGAGCACGGCCGCCTGATTCATTCTCTTCCTCAACAGCGAGTCGTGCTGTTTTCCAACGTTTTTTCTGAGGTGCTATTTCGCGCTATCTCTAGCTTTGCGATGCATGTATCGTAGGGCTCTATACATTTAAAAAAAGGTTCGGCCATGGTCGAGGGGAAAAATATTTCAATGAGCTTCCGGGTTTCCAGTCGTTTTAAAGGGCTACTTGAGGCTGCGGCTGCAAGTGAGCACCGCTCGCTGACCAACATGCTCGAAACTCTCCTCTACGCATACTGCGAGAAACATGGCATTGAGCTGCCCCATCAGCTCAATGCAAAAAAAGCGGAGTTTGCATTGGAAGGGGGCAAGCAGTGAATCTCGAGACGTCTCTGGTCACGGCGCCAACACCAGTCCTTGTTACCGGCGCTGCACTCGCTGTTCTCGTTGTAGCCTTCTTTGCAGTGTTCCTTGGGCCAGGTTTTGCACATTGGTTGCGCTTGCGTCGCATTCAGCACGGCATCGCTAATTTCGACGCGAAGGACTACCCAGCAGAGTTCAGAAAGGTGTTTGCTGGCGATAAGCAGTTGGCGCACCACTGGAAGGAGTATCAGGAATCACTGCATGTCCAGCGCGAGGAACGGGGCGGTCAGATGGTCGTACGGGCGGTCCGTGCCACAGCGCCAGCGGAGTTGTACTTCAATAGCCAAGCCATCGTCGACAGCAGGTTGCGCACGGAGTTCTTCAAGCACCTTCCAGGTATCTTCACTGGCATCGGCATCATTGGCACGTTCAGCGGTCTCATTGAGGGTCTTCGCGCTTTCCAAGTGAGCGAGAACGCAGCCACTGTGCGAACGAGCCTCGAGTCCCTCATGCACTCGGTTGGGGAGGCATTTCTTGTCTCGGCTGCCGCCATTGCTGCCGCGATGGTTGTTACCTTCATCGAAAAGCTGCTGCTGGCATCGCTCTACCGGAAGACAGAGGAGATTGCGCACGCGATTGACGCATGCTTCGAGGCAGGTGCCGGCGAAGAATACCTGTCACGGCTGGTTAAGGCTTCAGAAGAGTCTGCAAGCCAATCCAAGCTTCTCAAGGACGCTCTCGTCGAGGAGTTAGGCGAGTTGCTGCGCGAACTGACCAGCGCCCAGATTGCTGCAGGCAAGGAGCAGCAGGCTCAGGTCGTGGAGCGATTGGTTCAAGCATCCCGCGAGCAATTGGAGGCTGCTCGTCAAGACAACCAGGTCCTGGGCAGCACTATTGCCGAAAGCATTCAGCAGAGTCTCAAAGGCCCGCTAGAAGACATCGCCTCGACCGTAAGGACAGCGAGCGGCGACCAAAGCGCAACCGCCGCCCGTATGCTTCAGGACATCATGGCTAGCTTCAGCCAGCGTCTCAATGACCTCTTTGGTGGGCAAATCTCTGGCCTCAACGAACTCAATCAGCAGACAGCACGGAGCATGCAGGACGCTGTTGGCACGCTTCAGGCGTTAGTAGCCAACATCGAGGCGTCGAGTCTGCGCTCAACTGATGCGATGGCACAGCGGATGGCCGAAGCTATCGAGAAGATTGAGTCGCGCCAAGAGGCGATGAACGCCCAGTCTGCCGCTTTCATTGAACAGATTCGGCAATTGGTCGCCACCTCTCAGTCGGAGACCAACCAGAAGCTGCAAGGTACGCTGGAGGCAATCGGTACGCAGGTCACCACCATGCTTGCAACACTTAGTGGCTCGCAGCAAGAGGTTTTCGAGAGCAATCGTGCTCGAGAGCAATCGATGGCCGACCGCGCCTCGAGTATTGTCACTGGAATGTCTGAGTCAGTCGAAGCTGCAATCAAGGAGCTCGGCGCAGCAACCAGCCAAATGGCGCAGAGCGTCACGGCACTGACCCAGGTCACGTCGTCGTCAGTCGACAAGATGAATGCCGGGGCGGAGCAGTTGGGTACGGCTTCCCGAAATTTCGCCACGGCTGGTGAGCGCGTCACGAGCATCATGGGCCAGGTAACCAGTGTTTCAACCAAGCTCTCCGAAACCTCAGGAAGTCTTACGGCTGGCGCAACCGCCATTCAGGAACTGCTGAAGGACTATCGCAACCAAAGAGATGCAATCAGTCAGCTCGTTACCGAACTGCGTGCCACGGTGGAGGCGGCGCGCAAAGAAGCCACTCTTACCAGCGACATTCTGGGGCGGATTGAAGGTTCCGCAAACCGTTTGGGTGCGGCGCAAAAGCAGGCTGATGAATACCTTGATGGCGTCAGCCGGGTCCTCGGAGAAGCACATACATCCTTCGCGACTGAGGTAAAGAGGACGCTCGACAAAGCGAATACCGAGTTCCACACAAAGCTCTCCACGGCAGTTGGGCTGTTGCATTCAGCCGTTGCGGAGCTGGAAGTGACGTTGGCCTCGATGGGGAGCCTCACGCCGGTGAGGAGGTAAGGAATGGTGGGCGCAAGGGTCGTTCTCAAGCGCGGCGGCCGGGACGAGGCGGAGAAGCCGTTCTGGATTTCGTTCGCTGACCTGATGACTGCTTTGATGGTGCTGTTCCTGGTCGTCATGGGCGTAGCGCTGCTCGCGGTTACCAAAAACGTCACGGAGAAGGAGAAGAGGGAGGAGCAGCACCGTAAAGACATTGAGCTTATCCTGGACCGCTTCGTAAAGGCTGCGAAGCGGTATGACGGCATCAAGGTTGACCGTGATAGGCATGTCATCGACTTCGGTGACCGCGCGCGTTTTGCTTTTGGGAAATCGAATCTGACGACTGAACAGGAGGTAGTGCTTCGTCAGTTTGTACCCGAAATCCTGACGGTGGCAAACGATGAGCTCGGTAAGCGGGTATTGAAGAGGGTAGTGGTCGAGGGATACACCGACAAGACCGGCTCGTACCTCAGTAACCTGAACCTGAGTCTGCAGCGCAGCCAACGGGTGCTCTGCAGTATGTTTGCAGCATCTGGCCTAAGTCTTCTCTCTGGGGAGCAGAAGGAAAGCGTCCGTAGCCTGTTCCTGGTTGGCGGATACTCTTTTAACGCGGCGAAGGATACTGACGAAGAGAGCCGTCGCGTCGAAATGCGCCTCGAGTTTCTGGGCGTTGGCGAGCAGCGGCCCGAAGCACCGGAGCAGTCCGGCAATTTTGGCGAGTGCGCACTGAAATGAGCGCACTAGACCATCTGGCGTCGCTGCTGCGACCAGCTGTCCAAGAAGGCGCGAAGACGATGACGCCAAGCCGCGGCATTGATGAGGCAATTGCTGCGATGGAAGCGCGCACGAAGTCACGCAAAGGCAGCGCGCTTTCTGAGGACTATCAGCTAGAGACGCTACGTCATTTTTGGCAGAGCCAAGAAGTGAAATCGTTTCGCGATGCCTATCTGTTGTCGTGGAGTCTGTGTTTGCCGTATCGCCCGCAAGGGGCGTGCGTCATGGAGGACCGGCCGCGCTTGGAGCGAGTCCTCGAGGGCGTCGACGCGTGGGTGAGTAGGCCAAGCGCGTACCGGCGGTGTTATCAGGGCTTGGTCAAGAGCTACTTCACCTATGACGCCATTGCTGATGGGACGGCCCTAACCGGCCGAAAGAATTGGGTTTTGCTACGGGAGTACCTGCATGAACGAAATCGACTCATCAAGGACAGAAACCTCAATCCGGAGTGGGTCGATACCGCTGTCGAAAACAAGCGCCTCTTCGGGGAGCAACCGTGTGAGCCCTACGTGGATGCATTGCTCCGGGATGATACTGGGTACATTGAGCACCTCTGCGAGCAGTTGGGAATCGGGAAGGCGTCCTGGTTCCTCCGGGAGCTTGTTCTCGCACAGGTGAAAGGTGCAACTCGCCTGAACCATACACAGTTTCAAGCGCTTCTACCCAGGATGCTTGAGCTGTTGGCCGTTAACGAGGTATTGCGTGACCGTGGAATGATTCTCCTGCTCGACCGGTACGCAGAGGTGCCCAATGCCGCGCTACACCAAATGCTCCGCGACCACTCGGTTGCCTGGTGGGGTAACCCATGGTTGCCATCGAACCGGACACGATGGGGAGGGGTTGCACCAGAGGCTCGGGCAATGGTGGCCGACTGGCTAAAACTGGAGTTCATTGAGACATTCTTCACCAAGCTGGCCGAAGATGGACTTGGCGACCCACGTCGTATGAATTTCTGGAAGCGATACGTCAAATCAATTGACCACATAGAGTTTGCGCTTGGTTCGTCTGCTCGTAACTCCAGGGAACAGGACTTCGTTGCGCTGCGTAAGAAGATGACAGGGCTCGTCCGTGAACTTGATGCATCTGGTGCCAATAATGCCTTCATCATGTCGATGGGTAGCCTAGTCGCCGTAGAGTTCAGTGGCCTCGGCAATGCCCTGTACGGCTATGACGCGAAACGGTCCGTGCCCTTTGACACCACGCAGACGCTACGGCTCGAAGTAAATGGCCGAAACTCCCTTAAACAGAAGAGCAAAAGCATTCTCTGGCTTAGTCACCAAGACGGCATCCATAACTGGGATAAGTGGGAGGACATGTTCGAGGCGACGCTGGCCAAGGAATTTGGAATCAAACCTACTGATTCAGTTCCTCGTGCGACACGGGCCGCGACGAAGCTGCCTTCAATCCGCCAATCATCCGAGGAAACGAACCAGCACGCTGCGAGAGCCAAGTCTCAGCCGTACTCTCGCTCAGCTCTTGCTGGGCTGGCCAGAGAGCATGGCCTTGAAATCGACGATAAAACATCTATGGGCGGCAACCTGTGGGTTCGGGGTGGTGAAAACGGTGAGATAGTCAATCAGGTTCTGACGCACTGGGGCTTTCGGAAAAAAGCCGGCAAGGGGTGGTGGAAATAAGGGGTGACAGTGTTCAAGCTATTCAAGAACGCGAAGGCGCAAAAAAATGCATGGCGGCGCCAGTGGTCGCCGGCGGGCGTCGTGCTGACGTCCGGCAAGGCTATGCCAGATGTCCCAGCTATTGAGAGCGCATTGCTAGAGGGTTACCTCACGCAGTTGGTCGATGACGGACTGGCAGTGGAGACAGAGGACGGCTTCCTGCTTGGCTGGGATTCCATGTACGCGGTACTTGACATGCCTGCCTATGTCGAGCTTTCCAGTCTTCTTCAGCTTCCCGGATTCACCAATGCTCGCCCTGCCCTCCGAAGCAGCCACTCATTAACGGACCGCGATTTCTCTATCGCGCTGGCTGGTTGGTACGGTAATGATGGACTTGAGTTTGATGAAATTCTCAACGGCCCTGTGATGGCGCGCGACGGGCATCAGGCTCTCATGCGTCCAGAGCAGTGGCTTCTGTTCAAGGAAGTCGTCGCGTTTTCGCAGCGAGCGGAGGAAGAGCGAGGGGATTTGGCTCATCGGCAGGCGTGGGGGCGCATTCGAAGACTCGCCATCGCCGCAGGGGCTCATCTCGACGACTTCCTATATCGGTCAGTTGTATTGACTCCGGAAAAACTTCAGATTGGCTTGCGCCGCTCGGAGAGTGTCAGCGACGACCACGTCGTCGAGATTGAGCCGGTCTTCGAGGGGGCACCAGCCAATTGGCTCGAAGTGTTCGACCGAGCTAAGGACGTCCGCGACAGATACGACATTGTGACGCCAGAAGGCATTGTCCAAATTCTGGTGACACCGAAAGTGCGGACTGTGCTGCAGGAAATGAAGCGTCTTCCTCATAGGCGTGTCGCCGGCTCTCGCGCACAAGCATTTCTCCTGAATCCGTACGCCACACTAGGTGCAGATGCAGTGGATGTCATTGAGGAATCGCAGTTCGAACAAGCTCGCGAGAGTGCGGGCCTCGATTACGAGCGATTTGTTCCTCTGCTCGAACGTGATGAGACTGGCTATCCAGTGCGCGTTGGCCTGCTCATCGAAACCGCAGTTGCAAGCGGACCGACTTCGTCAGAAATCGAATGGTTGGATGACGCTGAACTGTCGTCGTTTACACAGGTGCTTTCCCGCGCGCTCAAACTTGGCAACCAGTTGGTTGCATGGGGCGGATATGACTTCGTCGTCCAAGGGGATGCTGAGCAGCATCTCAAGGAACTGACGGCGGCACTGGAGCAACGACTAGCGCCACCGACATTGGTCTCATATTCGGCGGTCCACGACCTGAGCGGCTACTCTGCCAGAGTCGATTCAATCGGAATCGAGAAGCCGTATTGCTCACCCTATATCGCCAAAAGGAAGGAGGACGATGGGTGGTTCCCCGAGAACGTCTTGCCAGTAGTCGTCTACGACCCGCAAGATGGCAGCGGGCCGGTGGAAATCCCGACCAGCAAGACAGCGATAGAAAAGCTCAAGGCGGGGCTGCAGTCTTCAGAGCTGAAGGGCGCGGATGAGGTGAGCGTTCCCTGGCTTCCGAAGCCCATATCGGTTCGAGAGGCTAAGCAGATTGTCAAAACTTTTGAGGAAGTTTTCTCCGATATAGAGTCGGGTAAGCCGTTCGACCCGGTAAAGGTTAACCAACCGCCTCCGAGCACTAAGGGGCCCCAAAAGCAGCTCGTGCTGAGAGCTAACATCCAGGCGCTCGAGTATGAGGAACTGCGACGTGAAGCACTGCAGTCAGTGCCAGTTGAGCCCAACGTGCCTAAGAGTATCCGCCCGGGGTACGCGTTGCTACAACACCAGCGGGAAGGGCTTGCGTGGATGCAGCATTTATTTCGCCTGCAAACCGAATACCAGGTCAGGGGAGCGGTGCTGGCGGATGATATGGGACTGGGGAAAACATTCCAGCTACTAGCACTTATGGCCTGGCTGCTTGAGCTGGAACCAGACATGTCCCCCATGTTGGTCGTTGCGCCCGTTTCGCTGCTGGAAAATTGGGTTGAAGAGGCCAACAAATTTTTTCAGCCGGGCTCATTACCCTTATTGACCGCCTACGGTGACAGCCTTTCCGAACTGAGAGTGCCGCGCGCTCAGATTGACCAGAGGCTCCAGTCTGAGGATGGCCTAGTTAAGTTTCTGCGACCGAATTGGATAGGCAGCGCCAAGATAGTTCTGACGACGTACGAGACTTTGCGGGACCTCGAGTTTTCGTTCGCCGCCCAGAAGTGGTCCTTGATGGTTTGTGACGAAGCCCAGCGAATCAAAAATCCTGCTGCTATGGTCACGCGAGCCGCAAAAAAGCAGAACGTGGACTTCAAGATTGCCTGCACAGGTACACCAGTCGAGAACACGCTTGCGGACATGTGGTGTCTGTTCGACTACGTCCAGCCGGGATTGTTGGGCGCTCTAAACGATTTCGGTCAGCGCTACAGAAAGCCTATTGAGGCCAAGACTGAAGAGGAGCGAGCTCGCGTTGAGGAGCTAAGGGCACGCATCGCGCCGCAGATTCTTCGGCGGTTGAAGAGTCAAGTGGATACAGGTTTGCCGCCGAAAATTGTGGTGGATGAGTGCCGACGCTTGCAGCTATCAAGCACACAGCGAAACCTATATGCGAAAGCTGTGGAGAGCTTCAAGAAACGTGGAGACCCGACGGTTACGACACCGTTCAAAAATCACCTAGGACTACTGCATTACCTGAGGCTGGTTTGCACCGACCCCCGACCTCATGGATTGGGCGTCTTCAAGCCTGAGCCGGTCAGGCAATACCGCGAGAAAGCTCCGAAGCTAGACTGGCTGCTCAACCAGCTTCATGCAATTAAGGCCAAAGGCGAGAAGGTCATCGTGTTCTGCGAATTTCGCGAAATTCAGCGACTTCTGCAGCACTACATCGAGGCCGAATTCGGATTTCGCCCTGACATCATCAACGGAGACACAAAGGCATCAGCGAATCACGTGGCCAGCCGTCAGAAACGCATCAAGGCGTTCCAGGAAACTCCCGGGTTTGGCGTCCTAGTGCTTTCGCCAGTTGCCGTCGGCTTCGGCGTCAATATTCAGGCAGCGAACCACGTCGTTCACTACACGCGGACATGGAATCCTGCTAAGGAGGACCAAGCCACTGACCGCGCGTACCGCATAAATCAAAAGAAGCCTGTGTACGTCTACTATCCGGTGGTTCGTGCGGACGATTTCACGACTTTCGATGTAAAACTCGACATGCTGCTTGAATACAAGCGCGGTTTGGCGGAGGACATGTTGAATGGTGCTGGGGACGTTGCCCCTGGCGACTTCAACTTGGCCGAGGTCGTTCCTGAGTCGGAAGGCGCAGGCATCGACGAACGCATCACGCTCGACATGGCATTGCGCATGGGGTGGCAGCATTTTGAATGCCTGACGGGGGCTCTGTGGGGAAAGCGCGGATACGGTTGTTACCGCACGCCCGGCACGAATGACAATGGCGTCGACATAGTTGCCATTGACGGTCGTAAGGGGCAGCTCATACAGGCTAAGACCAGCGGGACAGACGGTGCCACCCTTGGGTGGGAGGCTGTTAAGGATGTCGTGACCGGCGAAGCTTTCTACCGCCGTAGACACCCGATGGTGGAGTTTGAGAAGGTCTGCATCACGAATCAGTTCTTCAACCGACAGGCGCACGAGAACGCTGCTTTGAACTCTGTGGAACTATTGGACCAAACGCATTTGGCCAGCCTGCTGGAGAGGCACGAAGTGACGATGTTGGAAGTGGAGCGAATGCTTTTTGCTGAATGGCAACAGCATGAGGCGACTGCACAGTAGACATTAGCGAAACGCTTGCGCTGTCTGAAGGAGAATGCAGAAGAGACGGGGTCTTGCCGTGCCCGCCCCACGCCCCAACTTTGCCGCGAAGTTGGGAAGCAGAACGTCCTGTCTACGCCAAGGTCAAGAAGCCGAAACGAGATTCGAATTCCCGAATACCTGCGCTTTGAAGATGCTTTCCATCTTCTGCTTGGTCGACTGGTTCATGCCATTGCAAGACTGGATTTTCATGGGGGCTTGCAATTGCGCTACTGGGGGAGTGACAGGGACACCAAAATTCAATCGCTCCTGAAGCCTAAAACAGCAAAGCTCGATGAGCGCCTGAAAGCTCTGGAGTGTTTGATGCGCGCCGCGTGGGTGAACACGGCAGCTGGAGGCAGCGGGAGTTCAGTCTGTGGTTTGAGCGAGCTCATAGAGCAAGGGTATTTCGTAACCACTACGCCCACGGCCGTTGGGGCGTGCCAGGAAAGCATCTGCCTGGAGAATCCGGGCGATTCTGTGATGCGCCCCCTTTGCTCGTCTTTGTGCGTCTGAACTGGGACATGTCACCGAGTCGAGAGGACGAATCGATTGCGATGACGTTGGACGAGTTCGCTGCTCAGGTTGGGGAAGCAGACCAGCTGTCAGGCCAGTTCCAGGACCTGGCGACGAAGTACGGTGAGCATCTCCACGTCGGGAAAAGACTGAATAGCTCCAGCAGGTAACCATGCCGCGAAATGGAGGCGGCGCGATGTTGAAGCTTGGAGGGTGCGTCGTAC
Organism: Ralstonia flatus; assembly: GCF_958439105.1. Classification (NCBI taxonomy): domain Bacteria; kingdom Pseudomonadati; phylum Pseudomonadota; class Betaproteobacteria; order Burkholderiales; family Burkholderiaceae; genus Ralstonia; species Ralstonia flatus. The sequence goes on from NZ_CAUDLI010000006.1 coordinate 344,193, forward strand.
TCGTATATCACTCATCTCGCAGATTGCAAATGAACGCTGGTGCCCCCTATGCCAACACGGCGCGCTGTGCGTGCACGATGGAATCCGCTCAGGTCGGCACGGAAATCCCAGACATAGTTTTTGGCTTGAAAATTCCCCTTGCGTTTACTACGGTAAGTCCGTCTCAGCGCAATGTTGGGATGCTGTATCGAAAGTGAATCTGCCTTCGCAAATCTGACGCGTTTCCGCGGCGAACCCTATTTATGAGAGGGTATGACGCAGGAGCGGCTGATGAAGCAGACCATTTTTTGGCGAGCGAAAGCTCACCGCGTTCGGCTGGAGACCGGCGACGGCATTCGGTTTTTGCCTGCCTCGCTGACTGCGCCCATCGCCTGTCCCGCGTTGTGGACCGACCTTGGCACTCTGCCGCAACTCCAGGGTTCGGCCGGCCGGCGTTCTCTTGGGTGCCCTTCTCCGACGCATTACCAAGCGCGAGTTGCCGTCCCGCTTCTCACCCACCACACCGTTTGTTCTGGCGCACATCGTGCCACCCACCGTAGCTCCGAATTTCCGCCTTGCGCGTCCCAACCGTACAGCCATGTAACGTTAACGTTACAAGCGCGTAGAGCAAAAAAAAATTTCATTCGGGAAAGCTATCTCGTACCAACGGATATTCGCGAGACTGGCTGTAACGGCGGGCAGACCACACCTATTTTTTGGCAAAACGCGTCCGTAAGTTATGCAGTCGAAGACTCGATTGACTGCATGATGTTGAAGAGAAACAGCTTCCCAGATTTCCCCTACCGGCCTGGCCTCGCAGGTCTTTTCACTCACGTCACGACACGTGGCCACAGCACTAGCAGGCTAAGTGCGGCAGAGCGAGGTGCATCGTGAGCCGAACGTCTGCGTCCTATGGTCGTCGAGGCCGGCTGAGCGCCGCCAACACCGGAATCCGTCAAACGGCATCAACATACGGCAAAGCTAGGTTCGGCACGTACAGCGAAAAAGCTGATGGCCACATCAATGTCGAGTCCGATGCCGAACGCTTCGTCGCACAGTTGCTGACGATTGACCCCCGTGTCAGGGCTTTTCAGCCGCAGCCGTTTTGCGTTGACCTGATAGACCAAACGGACGCTGCTTCGCGCGGGCAAGCTGCGTTTCAGTCATGCGGCGCAACGTGAAGAAGGGAACTCCATGAACGAACTCGACATTGACCACGACATGAATGTGTGTGGCACACCTGGGCAACTTGTTGTTGATAACGGCCCCGAAACCAAGGGCGGACGCATCCGGAACCTGGACCTGCTCGGCGCCCACGTGAAGCACTGTAGAGCCAGGGCCGGGCAACAAAAGGCTCTTATCGAACGGCTGAATTATTCAATCCGGACAGAAACGACCGGCTCGGCGCGCGGCAACTCGCCACCGAACTTGGACGATTTATGAGAGGGTATGGCGGGAGCAGGCGATGAAACTGGTCTGGCTGCGGGCGAATTTTGCGACGTGGGTAGTCAGTCGCCTAACCTCCAATATTCTGTCCCGGTTTGAAGGGGACGAGTGCGATGGTCTCCACGCCCATCGCACGCAGGCAGGCAATCAGGAAGGCTGCCGAGAACCTCCTGCGATTGATTTTGCGGTTTATCTGGTCCGGCGACTCGTAGATGCCCTGCGCCTCCAGCATCCGCGAAAGCTGTTTGTAGCGAATGCCGCGCCGTACCATCTCTTCCTCTACCAGCCCCTTCGCCTCTTCTTCCCACCGCTCGTACGGCTCAGCCGGCAGCCGACCACGCTTCTGTGGCAGTTCTTCCATCGTTCCCCCGCGACCTTGTTCGAGCCTCTATTTTTCTGGTGCCGCGATTCTCTCACGGGAAATTTCGGTCGTATACGACTGACTCCATATGGGGGAGCACTACACGTTCTCTGCAAGCCATTTTTTTGCGAGAACAGAATGCTAACAATAACCCTACAACCCAGTTTGCCGGCCCGACGGGCCGCAACTGCAACCAAGACGACCAGCCTGGTTAGCAGCCGGTTGCAGACTCCGGACGGAGGCGCGAAATGAGGAGCGCACCGTCCTATGGCGTCCGTAGTCGCCGGAGCGCTGCGAACGCCGGCGTCCGGCTTACGGCCCGTACGTATGGCAAGGCTCGCATCGGCACATATGCCGAAAAGGCCGAAGGCCACATCACTGTCGAATCCGACGCGGAACGCCTGGTCGCGCATATGCTGTGCGTTGACCCGCGCGTGCGCTCTTTCAAGCAGCAACCGTTTACCGTCGACCTGGTCGCAGAGCGGCTGCTGTTCACGCGCGAGGAACTGGCAGAAGCGCGCAGGATGCGCGGCGGTCGCGCCGGGGAGGCGGAGTACACGCCAGACTTTGCCACCGTTCAGGCCGACGGCCTGCAGCGCGCATACGAGGTCAAGCTCCAGGGCTTCGAGGGCGACGGTGGGTACTGGGCGAAGGTCGAGCGGGCCCGGGAAATCATGGAGGCGAACTGCTATCCGCTATCCACGGTGGTCGTTCCTGCGAATGAACGGCACCCGGTCGTCGTAAATGTGCAGCTGTTGAAGCCGGCGATAGCGCGTGCTCGCGAATACCTGACGCCTGACATCATCGACCGGGTCGAACGCTATTGCGAATTGGGTCCGGTGCTACAGCGCACGCTGTGCGCCGAACTCCAGATTCCGACCGGCCTGATTCCTCCCCTGCTCGCTAGGGGCGTTCTTCAGGCCGACCTCGCGCATAACCATATTTGCGGCACGCTGGAACTGACAGTCGCATATGGTGACTTGGCCCACCTCTGTTTGATTGAGGAGCTGCGGCCATGATGTCCGACCTGCGCGCTGGAGACAAGCTGGCGCCGCCCGGCAAACCCGACAGCTACTTCGAGGTGCTGGACGGTCGCCTGCATGCTGGCTCCATCCAGCTGTTCGACGCCGAGAAGCGCGAGGCCAGGTATGACAAATACGATGACATCAGCGCCCGGATTTCGGAAGGCACTCTGGTCCTTCATCGGAAGGGAACGCCGCGCGTCAGCATTGCCGCCCAGTATGACAATCCCGAATTGCACAGTAAGGTCCGCCTTCTGAACGACATACTGCGGCGCATTGATGCCGTCCGGGACCAATACGGTCTGTCGTTTAACGCAGCGATACCGCTAGTCCGTGACGCTTACCTGATGGAAAACGCAGACAAGCCGCTTGTTTGCCCGTTCCCGTCGCGCGCAACCCTGTATCGGGCTTACACGAATCAAAGGCTGGGCCTGCCGGTTCTTAAGGGTGACAAAAATAAAGGCAATGCGACGGCCAGATATTCAAAAGACCTTGTCGAATTCGTCAAGGACGTCATCCAGGACCAATTCCTGGTCACGGAATCCAGGTGGACGGTCCTCGACCTGACGAGCTACGTCAACCGAGAGGCTCGCCGGCGCGGCTTGCATGTTGCCAGCCACGCCATCAGCCGCAAGTTCGTGTGCGCCAGGATTGATGAGCTGACTGTCGATGCCGAATACGACCGGATGGACCCGCTCAATAGGGTCGCAGGTAAATCGTTCGCGAAGAAGCGTATCCGGGCGGCGTTTCCGTTCGCCCGAATTGAGCAGGATGCTCTGCACCTGCCGTTCGTTGTAGTAACCCCCCATGGCATCGCCCGGACCATCTATCTGGTTCTCGCAATTGATGTCTGCACCGGGTATCCGGTGGGATGGCATCTTGTCATCGGTTCGCCGCGCGAGATGGATTCGCTGTTGTGCCTCGAGATGTACCTGACGCCCGCCAAGGCAGCCCGCTTCGCAGAGCTTGGCATCGCTCACGCGATGAACATCTACGGCACGCCCGCACAGGTCATTTTTGACAATGGTCCGGAGACCAAAGGCGGAAGAATCGTCCGACTCGAGCGATTAGGAATGGATGTCAAGCACTGCAAAGCAAAGGAAGCTCAAGGTAAGCCATTCATCGAGCGCCTGAACAGGTCACTTAAGGAAGCACTGCAGCGTCTCCCGGGATGCACGCGCTTCGAAGGAAAAGATGGCGAGCGCGACCCCGAGGCGCTGGGCGACGAGTTGATGAGCGTCGAAGCACTCGAAAAGTGGATTGTTGGGTGGCTCTATAGGGACTGGGCCAACACCCCGCTCAACCGGCTGCGTTGGGACGAACTTTTGGTCGATTCGGTCAAGGGAAAGACGCCGCTTGAGCGCCTGGCCTACCAGACCGAAGAAATGGGACAGCCCATCACTCTGCCGCCACCGCGCCATGAATGGATGGCGGCACTTTTCGAACACCAGATACGCAAGTTGAACGCCAAGACGGGTATCTCGCTTGAGCATGGGTTTAGGTACAACGGCGAAGCGATGTCGTATCTGCTGGCCAAGTACGGCGACCATGCGGCGCTTCACGTGGTTTACAACCCCGACGATTTTCGTCAGGTGTACGTGTACGAGGGGAATGACCTTCCGCTTGTCCCACTGACACACGAGCACGTTCGTCCGGACACGCCGGCGTGGACCTTTGCTGAAGCCAAAGAGAGGTTCGAATCGGGCATGACTGACTGGACGGTCCCGGACGAAAAGGTCCAATTCGAGCGGGAGATGGACGAGGCGGTCACCGGAAACGCGAAAGCCGGTAAGCGCAAGGCTCGCGGCAAGCGCGAGGAAAACAGGGAAACCGTGCGCCGCGCCAAAGACAATTCAGCTGTCCAGCGAGCTATCGACCGGCCGCTTTCAGCGGCAGCACCATTTGGACCTGCACCTTCGACCAACCCGTCGTTGCCGGCGGAAGATTTTCAGTCTGGCGTCATCTCATACGACGACGCGCCGTCGATGAACATTGTTAACAGAAACACTGGAGAAAAACTGCTGTGACGCCAGCCCAACAACTGCGCAAGGACATTGAGGAATGCGAACTCCCGCACCTTATGTTCGTGGAGCACCTCACTGCGCTCAAGCGTCGCATCGATGACGCGCTCGCTGGCTTTTCACCAAAAATCGTTCGCGTTCCTGGTCCGAGCCGTGTGGGCAAATCATCCCTCATCGCCAAACTGTCGCGTGACTACCCTGAGGCCCGCATTGAGGGGCGGCGCCATGTACCTGTATTACTTGTTGAGGTGCCCCCATCCGCAACGGCCAAACTGCTTCCTAAAAGTGTGCTGCGTGCTTTGGGCATGCAGGTTTCCGGCAGCATGACGGCGGGCGCGATGTTCGACCTGATGGTGGAGCAACTGCGCCGGGCCCGCACACGCGTTGTGATTTTCGACGAAATATCACACCTCGTTGATGAAGGCTCGCGGGTGCCTCCGCGCGCGGCCAGCGACTGGCTCAAGACGCTGATGGACACCCTCAACATGACGCTGATTCTCTTCGGCATTCCGCGACTCGAGCGGCTTTTTGCCGCAAATGAACAATTGCGCAACCGGGCTGGCCCCGCGCGCATTTTCTTGCCGTATGACGCAACCGATGTTGGACAGATGACGGCATACCACTCGTGTGTCGCGAATTATGCGCGCCTGTTCGCTGCGGCTGGCTATCCCATTGACATGCCCGCCCGCGTGTTGACGCAGCAAAGCTATCTGCTCACCGGGGGCCTGATTGGGGTGCTCGCGGACTTCATGCGCGAGCTTGCGAGTTTGATGGCACACGAAGCGCCGCGCGCCATTACATACGCTGATTGCCAGAAGGCGCTTGAAGATGTCAGCCACGCGGGGTCGCCGCACAGACTGGCATTCGAGGACTCCGGCATCGACGACGCGGGCGTGGAGCCGGCGGCGCTGAAACAGGCATATGTCCACGTCCTGACCAGTAACGCGGCGTCGGTACCAGTTCGCAAAAAAATCGGAGTTAAACAATGAGCCTCATTCTCACCAGCGCACCCAGGGACGACGAGTCCGGGATGGGTTACTACCGACGTCTCGCCGCCGACAATGCGCTTTTCAGCTGGCGCGACCTGGCAAGTACGGCAGGCGTCGAGCGGAATCGCCGTGCCTTGCTCACGCGCACGGACGACGTCGCCTGCAATCTCGGCCTGGAACCGGCATGGACCGAATTTGCCCGACATCAGGACGACCTCTGCCGGGGTTGGGGGCGGCTGCACCGTGCGCAATCTGAGGCCGTGTGTCCCGCTTGCATGGCTGAATCGCCTTACCTGCGAAGCTCCTGGGAACACGCCTATGTCACAGCATGTCCGCAACATCGAATCCTGCTGGTCGACCAGTGCAACGCTTGCGGGAAGCATCTCTCACCGGAGCGGCTTTACATTGGATTGTGCTCGTGCGGTCACGACCTGAGCAGTCTGCCACGTGTGCCGGCGACCGGCGCACAGCAGTGGCTGTCGACGCTGATTGCGAGCGACGGGCAGCAGTCTGGCAGCATCAAGCCGCCTGTGCACGGCATGGACCTCAACGTGCTGATGAAGGTCATCCGTACGCTCTGCCAATACCCGGACCCGACGCGTTCCGGGTTGCCGCGCAATGCGGCATTGCCGAAATTTGTCACCGAAGCTGTCGAATTTCTCTCGCCGCTCGAAGGTTTGCTCGTTGATTGGCCAATGGGATTCCGGACCCACGTCGAGCAGCGCATCGCCGCTGGTCGCAAGGATGCCCGCACGCTGAACACGTTGCTTGGCGACTGGTACATCAGTCTGCGCAAGCTCTGCCAGGGCACGACGCTAGAGCCTCTTCTCCAAATCATCATTGACGTCGCTGCCTGTAAGTCCGATTGTGTTCTGGGCCTGGATTCGGCCAAGGCTATGGCTGAGGACGCGACCGGATACATGCGCGCGTCGGATGCTGCAAAGGCTATCGGCGTCAGCGTTTCACGTATGCATGACTCCATTGCCGCGGGCGAGTGCGAACACCGTGCACGGCGCACTGGAACGCGTGGTCAGTTGTTCGAAATTCCGTGCGCTGAGGTTGAGCGCATCCACCGACTACGCGCCGGGTGGATTCCCGACGTCGTTGCCTGCGAACTAGCGGGCGTTTCGCCCATCGTGCTCGAACGCATGAAAGCAGCTGGGGTAATCCGGTCAGACGTTCGCTGGCGCGAAGACCTGATGAAGGGCGGTCCGGTCGAGCGCCAATCCATCTCGGATTTACATGAGCGTGTGGAGCGGTCGGCCCAATCCGTTGTGGTGGCCGATGATTCGACGCTCACATGGGCGGAGTTGACGAGCCGGCGCATGGGTGACCGACGGGCAATCGAGTCGCTGATGCAGGCCATCGCAGGAGGCAAGGTGAGAGCCGTCGCGCGCGGTCGGACACTGGGTGAAATGTCCTTCCTGAGGACGGACGTGTCGCAGTATTTCGGCACGCCGCTTCTCGAGGCCGGTATGTCCATTCAGCAGCTTTCGAAGTTTACGGGCTGGAAGTGGGAGAGCATTTCCCACTGGATTGATGAGGGCTTGCTCGATGCGGAGTCAATCGAGCTGCGTGGCCAGCCATGTCGCGTGGTGCTGCCTCATCAGCTGTTGGCTTTCCGGCAAACCTACGTGCCCCTTGCGGACTTGGCGCGCGGCATGGGCACCAAGTCATCCGCGTTGTCGAGACTATTGTCTGGCATCGAGCTGGTCGGTGCGCAGCAGCTCCCGGGTGGAACCGCTCGCGGTGGGCTGATTCGCATTGCAGAGTTGGGCCGCTTGGCAGTTCTTGGGGCAAGGGCTGGGCAGGACCTGTTCGTATCTGCATCGCCGATGTGATTATGCTTTTCCAGCGCTTCCGGTATCACGCGTTTTCATTGCTATTGAACGTCTCAACTTCGATGAAACCGCCGCTACTGGCTAACGAAAGGGCTACGGCCACCGGGGCTCTGTTCTGCCGTGGGCAACACTTTGCGTAACCGGCTTTTGAGAGGCACGACATGGCGTGGCGACTGCAAGACATTCTCGGCAAACTTCACAGGCGGCCGACGGACGGGTCTCGTCAAGTGTTTGCGTTGTCGAGGTCAGTCGTCGAAAGGCTATAGGGGTAGTTGAAGAGGTCCGCGGCTTTAGAGGCGGAACGCTATCGATACCGAAAATCATGCTTCAGCGGAATATGTCACCAGCGGGAATCAAGCTTGCGCACAGGCTTGACGTCCCTTTGGCTGCGCGTGGTCCCGCCACGTACCAGCAGGATTTTGTCGAACGCGACGTTCCCAACCATGCTTGGCTCTTGCCGAAAGAACTGGCCGAAGAGCTTTGCGCTCTGTGCGGGCAAGGCAAAACGCAGGCTGCGGGGAGCTACGGGGAGAGAGCATTTTCGCGCCTGCTCATCGACCTGTCTTGGAACTCGTCACGACTGGACGGTAATCGCTACAGCCGGCACGCCGCAGAGGAACTGCTCAATGGCGGCGCCCTTCGATGTGACATCGACACTGTGATGCTGCTCAATCACAGGGCAGCCATCGAGTTTCTCCTGGACTGCGTTCCGCAGGAGGGCCTTTCGACCTCGGTCGTCCAGAATCTGCACGCGCTGCTTATGCGCGACCTGGTACCGGACGGCGCAAGGTTGGGGGCCATCCGCAACAGCCAGCTTGGCATTGCGGGGACGCTCTACTCGCCAATGCGGGGCGCAGAGCAGGTGGGGCGAGTGCTGAAGTCCATTGTTGGCAAAGCCGCCCTAATAAGAAATCCGGTCGAGGCGGCCTTCTTCCTGTGGGTAAATCTTGCGTACCTCCAGCCCTTCGACGATGGCAACAACTGCACCAGCCGCCTGGTCGCAAATATCCCGCTGTTGCTTCACGGCTGTGCTCCTCTTGTTTTCCTTGGCGTCGGCCGTGACGACTACCTGCAAGCGATGTTGGGCGTGTATGAGTATCAGGATGTTGCTCTTGCGGTGGACCTGTTCTTGTGGACCTATCGTCGTTCGGTGAGCAAATACGGGATGCTGAAAGACATTTGAGGTGCGTATGGCACAGCGACTGAAGGATGTCCTTGGCAAGCTGTACAGGCCGCCGCTAGATGGTGTGAGGCAAGTGTTTGCGCTATCGAGGACGGACGCGGAAAGGCTACCGCAGCTACCATCGATTGCCGTTATTTCCATCACCGCACCAGAGCGCCCACCTGCAAATCTCGGCGGCTTCGCTCATGTGTTACGCATGAGCTTTGCCGACGTGGACTTCCTCAACCCGAATTTGTCGGAGCGTGCTCGCGGCAAGCTTGCATACGCCTTTACTGAAGAGCAGGGATATTCCATTCGTTCGTTTATCGAGTCGCTGCCCGCCGAAATCAGGTCTGTAGTCGTTCACTGCGAGGGCGGGTACTCGAGGTCCTGCGCAGTCGCCGTCGCGCTGCATAGGCTATATGGCTTCCATGCAGAACTGCCGCACCTTTCGCAGGCGAATCCGTCAATCGTGCATGTGATGACGGGTGATGGTTACGGGCGCCGCGTCCGGACAAAGCCCAATCGCTGAAACACTCACTCAGTGCAGTCTTGTTGCGGGAACAAGCGAGAGGCTAACTGGGGTGAGCATGTGGTCGAGACGCTTATGGATTGACGTAGGGTGACCTTCCTTGCGCTTTCCGAATGTAAGGCTGAACCGAGAGATGGCTCACTATGTTTGCGCCTACAAGGGTTCAGCCAAAAAACGTATGCATACCTTGATGGTTTGGCTACGGGTGGTGAGGCTGAGCTTAGCCCTCCCTGGCTGGATTGCCTGGGACGCACCTTCACTCAGCCGCCGCCCTGACTACTACGGTATGGAGCCGGCCTCGCCCGGTAGACTTTCGTTCCACGCCTCTGCCTTCGCCAGCGTGCCGGATGTCTCAGAACTGCCCCCCAGAATCCGGTGTCCCCTGCGCGCTGGTGCTCGTACCTCGCCCGCGCAGGCGGCAATGACCACATCACCGAAGCCCATCAGTTGGTTGGGGCGGCCCCACTGTCCGGCGGCATTCCGCGCGGCGGACAGCATGTTAGCGTCTTGCATCAAAGTATATGCAGCGCGGGGGAGCATGATGCGCAGATTGATGCCTGTGGCCGTGTGTGGCCCCATGTCATACCAAATGTAGCGATGGTCCGAGGCCTATTCTTCTGGACTACGGAATGGCTCACGCTGCTTGGCTCGGCAGATTTCAAGCTCTCGCGAAAGTGCGTCGATTTCTGTCTGCATGCTCGCGGCCCTCTTGAGCAACTGGCCGACCCCGTACCAATACTCGTAGCCGAGGTCCCCGTCCGCTAACGCAAGTTCGTGGAACTTGCGGAGTGCGATGCCCAGGTCGATTTTGTTATCGGATGCCATCGTCGTGCTCCCTTTTTGCGCACCTGGGTCAGCTTCGCTATCTGCCTACCGTCCGGTCCACGTGAGGTCATTCTAGGTGCCAAAGGCGTGAACGGCATGTCCGCCGCAGGCGGGAGGTGAGACGCTGTCGCTGCTTGGTTTGGTGCGGATAGGCGCTTCAAGGCGAGTTCTTCTTTTGCGGACCAATCTACCGGGCGCTCCCAGAGACACGGCTCCCCGGACAACGCCGAATCCAGAGCGTTCAGTCTCGCTACGAAAGGCCTATCGATACCCCACATTTTGGTGTCGAGTTTGGGATGGAAAGTTGCCTGCCACCGTAACCACGGATACTGTATATTTATCCAGTACTCGGGCCGATGGTGTTCAGTCAATCCATTGCGTCTGGGAGTGGCGAATGCATCTCGAAGACGGTTCGGTAAGTGCTTCGGACGTCTCCGTGAGGCGGGTGACCGCAGGAGATTCGCTCTATAGAAAACTAAGCAGGAGCCCAAAGAAAATGATGCAAACGGAACGGGTGGTAGGCACGCGCTGCCAACTCCCGAGGACCGATGTGCCGGCGATAACCACTGCGCGCGCCGGTAGTCGCGAGGAGGCGCTCCGGCTTGTTGGCTCCGGTGCAGTTGCGGTCGTCGAACTCGACTACGAATCTGGCTGGCAGGATGCGGTTGAATTGGGCCGGCTCGGCAGAGCCGTTGGCGTTCGTGTGGAGTTCCGTGGCCACGAGAGCATTGCCGTCAAATCACCGGCAGCGCTGGTTGCTGGTCTTGCGCGCGTGAAAGCTACATTCCGCCAGCGGAATCTCTACTGTCAGTTTGATTTGGACCGATTCTCAGCCGGTGAGCTGGAACTGCTCGAGGCAAAAGCGGAGAGGCTTGGTGACTACATCCTTGGTGGTCACTTACTACGGGATGTCGACGCAGAGTGGTTGGAGTAGCGTAGAGCTTGGCGTATTGAGGTGCGGCTTATTCACGGCTTTAAAACGGGTTACGGGCCTTGTCGTTCGCGTAAAGATTAACAATCCTTAATGCTCCGTAAATTCAGTTCCGGCATTCACCTTTAGGGTGCTGCTCCTGCACAATTTCCCGCAACACAGGTATTCAAAACGTTCAACACGAAACATCCTTAATAGGGATGTTGGCGACACGCCAATCCTCTAGTATTTGCAGCGCAAAAATCTTGTGCTGGGCCAGTTTTCAGGCCATCAACGACCGTGCATAGCCCAGCATATTCAACACCGCTGGGGAGAACATGGTCTCGATGACCGAGCTCGCGAGCCTACTGCGCGAGACCTTCACGCAAGCCAATCGGTTGCTGCGCCTACACACACCGTTTGGCGCGAACGCGCTACTGCCAGAGCGGTTCCATGCGCGCGAATGCCTTGATGATGGAGGCTTTCGGCTGGAGTTGAGCGTGCTCTCAGACGACGCCAAGCTCGACGCTTCCAAGGTGCTTGGCCAGGCCGTTCGGGTCGACCTGCTGACGCAGCAGAGCCGCAGCGCGTTGCGCCCCTTCCATGGTCACGTCACTCGCTTCGAACAGGTCGGAGCCAATGGTGGCTTGGCGCGTTACCGAATGGTCATCGAACCCTGGCTGGCGTTCTTGCGCTATCGCCAGGACAGCTTCCTGTTCCAGGACATGTCGGTCATCGAGGTCATCGAAAGCGTGTTTGGCGACTACAGTGGCCAAGGTCGGTTGGTGCCGGCTTGGCGCTGGTCATTGCGGGATGCGTCGGTGTACACGCGCCGCAGCGTCATTACGCAGTACGAAGAAAGCGACTTCGATTTCGTCACCCGGCTGTTGGCTGAAGAGGGGTTGTTCTACTACTTTGAGCACGAGAAGGCTGATGGTGAATCACTGGGCGTGCACCGCATGGTCATAGCGGATGCCAATGAGGTCTTCCAGCAAAACGCTCAGGCCTCCATCCGCTTTGGCAGGTCTGATGCCACAGCGAACGAAGACGTCATCGACCACTGGGCAGAGGTCGCTCGCTGGCAAACCAACGCTGTGTCGCTCTCAAGCGCCGATTACCGCGCCAACACTGTCCGCAAAGCTGAGCTCGGTTCGCCTCAGGATGGCGGCCAGCACATCACCCTGCAGGACACCGACTACCCGGGTCAATACTGGTTCGAAGACAGCAAGCAGGCCGAGCGCACCGCACGCCTCGTGCTGGAGTCCATCGAAGTCCGCAATGCGCAGACCGACGGCGGAGGTACGGTACGGACTCTAGCGCCGGCAACGACCTTCTCGCTCCTCGACCACTATGGGCATGACGACGCCGAGCGATTCGTCGCTTTGGCTGTCATCCATCAGGCACGCAACAACTTCAACGAACGTTTCGCACAGGTTCTCGCTCAAACCTTTGGCGGGACGGCATGCGCCGATACACAGGACCAGGCGTTCTACCGCAACCGGTTCACGGTCATCTCATCCAAGGTGCCGTACCGGCCTCAGCTGCAGGACGAGCACGGTCGACAACTGCATCCACGCCCGACGGTCGTTGGCTCTCAGACCGCGCTTGTAGTTGGCTCAGGTGGCCCCATTCACACCGACCGCGACCATCGCATCAAGATTCAATTCCACTGGCAGCGTGGAGCACGGTCGGCAAGCCGACAGGCACACCCCGCCGGCGAGGACAACGCCCGTGCAGACGCCAGCCTTGGTTGCTGGGTTCGCGTAGCCGTGCCGGTAGCCGGTCCCAACTGGGGTGGTGTCGCCTTACCACGCGTGGGCCAGGAAGTCCTCGTCGAATTCCCGTACGGGGACATCGACCGCCCGGTCGTCGTTGGCGCCGCCTATAACGGCAGCGGCCAGACCGATGCCCAGTACAACCAAAACCAGGCCGGTGCCGGAGGCGCTACAGGTAACGCGCCAGCTTGGTTTGCGGGGAGCGCCCAGAGCCAAGGTCCGTATGCGCACAATGCGGTGCTATCGGGCATCAGGACCCAGGCGCTGCGCAACAGCCAAGACGGCACTGGTGGCCATAACCAGTTGCTGTTCGACGATACCGCTGGCCAGAGTCGCACTCAGCTTGCCACGACGCAAGCGGCGAGCGCACTCACGCTCGGCCACCACAAGGACCAGAAGGACAACGCTCGCGAAGGTGACCTGGGCCACGGCGCGGCCCTCGAAACGGACGACAGCGGCAGCTTGCGCGCCGGCTCTGGACTGCTGTTGAGCGCGCACTCTGCGGATGTCGGCGCCTCATTCCTGGATAGCGAGGATGCAGCCAATCAAATCGAGGCCAGCAGTGACCTCGCGGAGTCCTTGGCCGACGCTGCGCGGAAGCAAAAAGCGGGGCTGCCTGACGAAACTTCCGCAAAGGACCTTCCGGCGCTCGCACAGCTTCGGCACACCACTGAGGTCTTGCGTCACGCCGAGACCGGTGGCCAAGGAGCCAGCGCTGTCGCATACAGCCAGCCGCACCTGCAGGTGTCGGCCCCGAAGGGCATCCTGGCCACCACACCAGCAGACGCTGTTCTGGTTGCCACAACACAGCTCACGGCCGTCGCCAAACAGGATGCCAACGTCGCCGCAGGCGGCAACCTGGCCATGGCCTCAACGGAAGGCATCAGTCTGTTCGCTCATGGGAAGGCGGTTGGCCAGACGTCTGATGCGACGCCAGGCATCGCTTTACACGCCGCAACGGGCAAGGTTGGTTTGACGGCGAGCACCGGTGGAGCAGCATTCGCAGCCGAGAAGCAGGTCACCTTCGCGTCGACCCAGGCGAGCGCCACCGTTGAGGCCAAGAAGCACGTCCTGCTTAACGCCGCCGGCGCTCAAATCAAGGTGACGAACGGGACGATTGAGCTGCACGCACCCGGCATGGTGACTTTCAAGGGTGCCAACCACAACCTCGTGGGTCCAGGCGGAGCGCAGGTCAGCAACACCCTGCCCAAAGGGAAGCCGCCCTATGACGAGCAATTCGTGCTGCGCAACAAGGAGACCCAGGAGATTCTGCCCCATCACCCCTATGTCGTTGAGGACGCCAAAGGCAACGTCCTCGCACAGGGCATGACTGATGGGCAGGGGCGTATCTCCCGCGTCTACACGGCCAGTCAAGAGGGCATCAAGATTTTCTTCTAATCAATCGCCATGGCATTCGAGCGCTCACCCGCATCACCCGTCCAAGACACTCCCAATCCAGCACTGGCCGCTGAGAGCCGCGTTGGTTTGGAACGCCCACCGGTGCGCGGGACGGCGACGACCAATCCCATCAAGGGCAGCAAGGTCGTCGTCGACTATGTGCCCGACCCGCTGTTGATATTCTGCCCCCAGACGGGTGAGTTCATGTGTATCCCGTCCAAGGATGTGACTCAGTTCGAAAACGAGGCGAACTTTCTAGACCACGTCATCGACACGTACCACAAGGCGAACGCCAAGGCTGATGAACTGGCTGAGCAGTTGCATAAGCTGCAAATCACTCCGCTATCGAGCCCGGCGGAATACAGGAAGGCAGAACAAGCACTGGAGCAGGCGTATGCGGAGGCAAAGGCCGCGCAAGAGAAGCTTCACGGAGCGCTCAAGCCGCTGGGCAAGATGGACAGTGGGCACATGTCGATTGTCGAAATCATCCCCATCTACAACGCGTCTGGCGGACCGGTGCGCAAGTTCCGCAAGTACACCGCGCGCTACGTGCGCTCAGACCGCATCAAGAGCAACTGGGACCGCTACGTCCCGACAGGCTGGGAGAAACGCCAGGGCACGGCCAAGGAAAAGGACTCGGGACAGAAGTCCTTTATCAAGAAAGAGAATGACCAGTACAAGCTCGACAAGGATGAGTTGAAGAAGGGCGTGTCGACGCTCAAAACCAAATTCAAGGCCGATTTTCTCAAGCTTGAGACGCACTGCGTCCAGGGGGCTTTGTGGGACTGGGCCGATGGCTGGAATAAGCATCTGAAGTACGACCGCGCGACCAGCAACCCGAACGCGAAGTGGAACAACAACATCGACCTTACCGCGCAAGCGCAAGTGATGCGCTATTTCGCGGGCTATGGGCTCTCGACGGAATGGGACCCGCTCAAGGGCAATTGCGCCCTAAAGGCTAGCGCTCGGGCCGAGGTTGCCATAGCCGAAGCCAAGGCCGTCACGACCATGTACCACCCAGACCGGGTGGGATGGGTGTGGAAGCTGACGGACAATCCCAAGGACACGTCCACTGCGATTCGGTTTGCCGCAGAGCTGGCACTCTCGGGAATGGTGGGCGCGAGCATTGTCGGCGAAGCCGGCCTCGCGGTCGATTGGACGGATGAGAAACGCAAAGAGCTTGGCTTGTTCGGTGCAGCCGCCAAGGCGACCCGCAGTCCACGAAAGCTGAACGTCAACCAAAAGCCAACCGGCCCGGGCGCCACGACAAAGCCAGAAGACAAGCACCTCGACCCGTCGGCCAAAGCTGAGTTGGAAGTCTTTGCGGGCGCCAAGGCCGAGGTGAAGCTGTGGGGCGGCCTACAGTGGTTGAATCCCGAGCAGTTGGGCCTGGGCTATCAGGAATTCGCCAAGGTTAGTGACTCCGTGTCCGGTCTGCTTGGCATCGGCGCCGGCTGCATGGTGGAATTGACCTACGCGGCGGGCAAGTTCCGCTTCCGCATGATGGCGAGTGCGTGCTTGGGCTTGGGTGCGAAGGGCAAGCTCGAACTAGAGGTGGACATGGGGCAAATTGCCCAGTTCTGGATGTGGCTGGCGTATCAGCTCTATCACGCCGACTACAGGCAACTGAAGTTCATCGCGAGGGAGGCCTTCGAGTACATCATTAAGCTGCACTTGATGATTGTCGAAGGCACGATTAAGAAAATTGAAGATGTCGTTGGTTGGGCTGAGGCTTCCATTGACGAAGCGTATGACCAATTGATGAGTCAACTCGAGAAGGAAGACCGTCGCGTTCGACTGATGAACCGAATTCTCGCGAACCCATATGACTTTCTTCGCTACACCGCGCCAGAAGCTAAAGGAATCATGCTGTACCAGATGACGCGGCATGACTGGAGAATTGATGGCCTGGACGGCCGCAACCATGGCGGCCGCTACTATGGTCAGCGCAAGGACGCCGTGATGGCGATTCTGCGGGCAGCTCAGACCCGCCGCGACTTCGACAACATCATCCAGCACATGTCCCCGAACGGTTCAAAGTGCACCGATACGGTGACAGCGGAAAACCGCAAGCAAGTGCGGGATTTCCTGAACATGGCCCTCGTGGGGACCGCCAAGGACGGGCAGCAGATGGAAGACTTCTACAACAACCTGCAAGCCTCCCTGAAGTCAGAGCCGACCCGAGGGTATCCGATGTTCAACAATGATTCCCCGCAGTACGCTGAGCAGCGTACCTGGGGCATCGACCACTCTATGCTGGCGGACATCGGCTCAATGGGGATGCCGCCCACTTACGCGTAGACGGTTCGTTAGGGGGCAATCTTCGCTGGGGAGTTCACTACACAGCGGAAACCGGTGGTGGCGTGCCGCTCCGAAAAAACCGTCCCATCGTCGTTGATGAGCGGTTTCATTTTTGGTGCGGCTTTCTGCCGATACATCGCAACACCGGTTACGTAGTCCCCCTCAATCCCGCGCATTACCTTCTCGGTACCGGACTCAGGGCCCAATGGGTTCTTCCGTGGCGAGTGCTCGTAGTAGGTCTCCGAGAACCAGTCATTGACCCAATCGGTACCGTTGCCCGTCATGTCATATAGCCCCAAAGGGTTGCTTGGGAATTTACCGATAGGGTAGACCTTTGGTGCAGACGATTTACCGTCAGACATCAGAGCTTTCCGTTGCGCGTAGCTGACCACGTTACGGCCCTCTTCGTACTTCCCGTTGTCCGTAGCGTAGGGCACGAGCCGGCCGCGGCTGCGCGCAGCGTATTCCCACTGTGCCTCTGTCGGAAGGTCAAATGGCAAACCAGACACCTTGCCGAGCCAAGTGCAGTAGTCCTTCGCCTCTTGCCAATTGACCCCGGCCGGCACGTTTGGAACTCGTCGCAATCGGGCTTCGTAAGGCAGCGTGGCGATATGAGGTTTCCCCTCCGCGTCTGAATAGACATCGAAGTCCGCATACGTCACCTTGTACCTGCTAATAGAGAAACCATCGAGCTGGACCTCATGGACCGGGCTTCCATAGCCATAGCTGGGCACGAGAGGCATTTTGTCCGGGGTCGACTCTGGCCCGAAGTCACCCATCTTGAACGTGCCGCCCTTCACGAAAACGAGGTCCGCTTTGGACTTGGTAACCAATGCTTGGACTGCGGGACTCGTATCGAGAGCCCATGCATGCGAGCCAGCGAATAACGCTACTGCAGTCGTCAGTGTGCGGAGAGTCTGGGGGGGAATTGGCAGCCAGGGCATTGTGAGCGCGGACGATACAAGCGGAGAAGAGCCCATATTATGGAGAGAAACCTGGCCACCTCCCCATCTCGTTACACATATGAAGATTCGGACAAATGACCCCGGGGCTGCCTCTGTCATGGAATATCTGCGAGGGCTATGAGCGTTCGCACTTTGCAGGGTCCTGAGAACAAACTGAGACATCGCTGCGTACGTTCATCCGAGTCGTTCCCACCCTTCGCTCCTCACCCATTCGTCCACTGCGACCTGCATGCAGAGTGCGGCATTGAAAACTGTTCAGTGGCAATTGCGGTTCATGGCAAATCCGGGCTCGTAAATTTTTCGCGAAAGACCGGGGTCTCGGCAGTAACCGCGACACAATGTGCTGTAACGAGCCTCACCTCGAGGATTGTTTGGCTTAAATCAGAATTAATTATTATTTATTTCAATGGAATTCCCTTCCGTCGGGCTAATACGAACGAATGGGCTGTGGTCGGAGGTCGCTTGGCGTATGAACTCCGCTGAGGCGTACCCCCTCCAGGGTGGGGTGCCGCAAGGGCTGAAGAGAACTTTATAACGTTTCTCTACAAGAATCGCCGGGATGGGCGATAAATCATTTGTTTGCGAAAAATCACGAATGTCGGGCCTCAGTCGTGTCACCTTCCTCGTGACAAGGGAGAGTGGCCCAGGCCGTACAGATAATCGAATACACGGCCAGCATCGAATAACCTGGCCGAAATCATAACGACATCAGCACCTCGTCTCAATGTCCTCCGTTTTGCGCACCGCAGTTGGAAAAAAGCTGTTCGACTCACTGGGCGAACTGCTTGTTGGCAATCATCTTGAGCAGAAGGAACTCACTGTTTCCGAAGAGCGCCACGAGCGCTACATGGCAACTTGTTTGGTGACCTGGTGCTTCGACCATGAGCTCACAGAAAACACTGTAGCCGGCAACGCTGCCATTGCGGAGCGACATTTCGGCTACAACGCGTCAGCACTGAACGCCCATGTGTCGGGACTCTGCCGGGAGGCTCATAACAATCGCGACTTGCGTGGCCGTTTCATGCAGCGCATCGATACGGATGACGCGGATTCGCTTGAACACTCAAGTCAGAACCAACTGGTCCATGATTTCGGCGCCTTCACCGTGCACCGGTCTTGTCAGCCGTGTGGCGGTGACGGTCGTGTCAGCTGTTCGGGCTGCGGAGGCAATGGAAAGCGTCGCTGCGGGAGTTGCGGTGGCGGTGGCACACACACGCGCATGGTGACGCGCACACGCTGGAACGGACGCCACAACGAGTCGTACACCCAATCCGTGACGGAAACGTGCGGTGGATGCGGTGGTTTCGGCAAGGTCGTATGCACAAGTTGCGGCGGGTCCGGGAAACAACGGTGTC
Source organism: Ralstonia flatus (assembly GCF_958439105.1). NCBI lineage: Bacteria > Pseudomonadati > Pseudomonadota > Betaproteobacteria > Burkholderiales > Burkholderiaceae > Ralstonia > Ralstonia flatus. Next base: position 363,075 of record NZ_CAUDLI010000006.1, read on the forward strand.
GTGCTTGCGATGGGCACGGCCGATTTACCGATACCACGCATGTGAAAGCTATCGCTAAGCCGGCTTGGCATGTGCCTGCGCTTTCAGGGCTCTCTGGTGCTGCGCTAACACACGCACTACGCCGATATGGTCCTCAGCATGCCCGTCGACTTGTTCCACTCGAGCTCGCCGAAACCGGCTACAACGAAGAGGACAACTGGGTTGTGCATTACGTTGGCGAGGCCGAAGTCGTTGAGCTGGATGTCGGCGTAAAGGCAACGCCATACATGGTCGCAAGCGTTGGCTCTCGAGCCACTTCAATTGTGACGCCGCCCATTTTCGACCAACTGCTGGCGACAGAGTTGGCTCGTGCCGTCAGCGCCCAAAACACGAAGCGTCTTTCAGGGAGACAGGCACGGCGGCTGTTCGGTGAGTATTGTGCTGTCCCCGTGCTGGATGCAGGGCTCAGGGAGATTGCGCAACTGCCAAAAGACCGGTTGGGCGACAGCGGCGCTGCTCTCCAGAAGGTCGCTGGAGGCTTCATCTCTGCCGATACGTCGGCAGCCATTGGAAAGTCCATCCGAAAGGTCCTGGACAAGGTCTCGCCGGCGAACTCCAAGGTTGCCTGGGGTCTAGTTGTCGCAATACCCATTGTCCTGGGCTTTGCATTCGGCGCCGACTCCTTTTATATGCGAACTACCCTGACCGCCGGCAGCGTCATCGGCGGCATCATGCTGGGGGTCATCGCTGCAGTGCTTGGAGCGCTCATCGTTTCGCCGGCCGCATGGGCACTCAGTGCGAGTGTGAGCGCTGTCGCGCGCAGACGTGTCCCCAAGTCATACCGCCAGCGCGGTCGAAACTGGGCACCGTTAAAGGCAGCGTGCCTGAGCGGAGCAGTAGTAGGCATGCTTGGGGCGGGATATGGGGTTCTTGGCATATACCAATGGGCGCCTCGCGTTCGTGATGCGGCGGCACCGGCGGCGAATTGGCTTGTCCAGCATGTCCGACCCAGTTCGCCACTTCACGTTCTTGGCACCTACTGGCTCCCTCCCGTGGTTGCCACAATGCCCGTCGTACGCCCAACGGAAGCAGAAATGTATCGCGACATACAGCGGTTGCTTATTGCGCGCGGCTATCTGAGGGGACAAGCAGATGGCAATCCTGGTCCGCGGACACAGGCGGCCATCACCCGATACCGGGAAAGGCAGCACATTTATGGGCCGCTGTCGACCGAGCAGCTCCTCGCTCATCTGCGCACTCATTGACGTTGTTATGGCCACCTGCTGCCTCAAGCTTCGCCATCGCGCTACTTCGGAAGTACCGGGGTAGCGCGGGACTTTCCTCGCCGAAAGGCCATCTCTCACCGTTCAGACAAGCCCAACAATGCAACAGCAGAACATTCCGATTGGCACATTAGTAGATATGTACAAACGCGGTGAGCTGAGGCTCCCGGAAATTCAGCGGCACTACGTTTGGCGAGCAACGCGTGTCCGCGACTTGCTTGATTCGCTCTATCGTGGCTACCCCAGCGGTTCCATCTTGATGTGGGAAACCGACGAGCCCGTGCCAACCAGGGATTTTGCGATTGAGCAGGACTTCAGCGCATTTGCTGGGCGCAAGCTATTGCTGGACGGTCAGCAACGACTGACTTCCCTTACCGCTGTGCTCAATGGCGAACCCGTATCGGTGCGAGGGCGGAAGAGGCCCATTGATATTCTGTTTAACCTGGAGCACCCGGAGGGCCCCCCGACCGACATCGTTGAGGTCGAAAGCGATGAGGCGTCGCCCGTAACACCCGACGATGAGCTCTCGGACGACGCGGAAGACGCCGAGGAGAGCGACCAGGCGCTGCAAGAAAAACTCAATCGTCGGACGTTTGTTGTTGCCAGCAAAACGCTGCTCTCGCTGCCCCAGTGGGTATCTGTCAGTGAAGTTTTTCGCAACGCAAACGATGCGGAGATTCTCGGGCGGGCCGGAATTGAGTCAATCTCGGACCCTCGTTTTCAGAAATACTCTGACCGCCTCAAAAAGCTACGCGCCATTAAGCAGTATCACTATGTGGTGCACGTACTCGAGCGTGGCATGAGCTATGAGGAGGTCACCGAAATCTTCGTGCGAGTCAATTCACTGGGGGCCAAACTTCGCTCCTCCGACTTGGCGCTTGCCCAGATGACGTCGCGCTGGCCGAACCTCCTGAAAGAGCTCGAGCAATTCCAGGACGAATGCGAGGAAAGCTGGTTCAACATCGAACTGGGTCAGTTCGTGCGTGCCATCGTAGTCTTCTCGACCCAACAGTGCCTGTTCCATCGTGTCGCGAGTATCCCAGTCGAAAAGCTACGAGTAGGCTGGGAGCAGGCAAAGGCGGGGCTGCGCTTTGCCATCAACTTTCTGCGTGCCAACGCAGGCATCGAAGATGAATCCTTACTGTCTTCGCCCATGTTTATTCACGCGTTGGCGGTAGTGAGTCACATCAAGGACAACAAGCTCACCGCCGATGAACAAAGCCGCTTGCTGCACTGGTTGCTGGTCGCGAATGCGCGAGGCCGCTACTCGCGTGGGTCGACCGAGACCTTGTTGAATGAGGACTTGGCGATTTTGTTCCGCACTGGAGACATTGCGGCCTTGATGGAACCAGTGAAACGTCAGTTCGGCCGCCTCCATATTGAGCCTACAGACCTCGCTGGCCGTGGTGTCAACAGCCCACTGTTTTCCCTCGCGTACCTTGCACTCAAAGCCTCGGGTGCTAAGGACTGGTATAGCGGCCTAGGCCTTTCGCTGACGCATCAGGGCAAGCTGCACTTCATTCAGTGGCATCACATCATCCCCAAGTCCCTTCTCAAAGGTGACTTCGAGACTGGAGAAATCAACGAAATTGCAAACATGGCCTTTATTACCGGCCAGACGAATCGCCGCATCAGCAACAAGGATGCATCTAGCTACTTGGCGGACATCGTCAAAAAGCAAGGGCAAGAGGCGCTCAGTAGTCAATGCGTGCCTACCGACTCGGCTCTCTGGGCTACCGAACGCTATCGGGACTTTTTGCAGTTCCGGCGTAACGAGTTGGCGGGGCGAATGAATCGATTCATCGAGGAGAAGGCGGCACTCTAACGCGTCTTCAATTGGCAACGCGCGGTAGCGGTTCAGTGCAGCTGCTGCATCAGTGGTTATCAGAGCAACGGGGGTAGAAATGCCAGAAGCTGACGTCTTTGCCGATGTGACGCCAGTACCGGAAGACGGTTTCGATGCCGTAACAAGCGACGCTGATGGGAGCAATCTGCTTTGATAGTGTCTGACTTGTTGCCGGAACCCATGACCCCACCAGCGGGTCATCCTGTGTTCTTTGAGGCGGAGCGCCAGCGGTTCTTCCGTCCCCTCAACAGCTCCCGCCGGGAGCTCGTGGCTGCATGCCTGCGGGCACTCTACGACCGACTACACGGCCCCATGGCCGACTATGCTCACAACCTCACGCGGGATGCGCTGCGTGAGCTCCTGCTGCCGGTTGTTCGACAGTACCAAAGCGTCAAGGCACAAGAGGGTGGTGACGATGAGCTGAGCGGTGCGGAAGCCGATGACCCGCAGGCGCTCGTCGGCATGGTCATCCGGGCACTGCTAACTGATGCTTGGCTGGAGCAGTTCGCCGACCGCACCGGCCTCGTCACGGCCTTCCGATTTTCTCGACCGGGGAAGCTGTTCGCCGAGGCTCTCTGGTCGTTGGACCGCCCTAGCCGCAGCCGGCAACGGAACATGCGCGGCTGTCGAAATGCGCTGGACGCGGCGCTGTCCGACCGCGGGGACGCGCACGACCTGGTCGACGCTTACGAGTACGCCGAGAAAGTCATCGAGGATTTGACTGATGGCATCGACTACTTCCAAGAGCTGGTCCGGCACCTGATGCAGACCGCCTCGGTGCAAACGCAATGGAGCGAGTTTGTCGAGTTCCTGGACCGCTTCCAGCGTGACTATTCCAAGCAGCTCACTGCCGATAACGCAACGCTTAACCGGCAGGCCATCGTGCAGAAGCTGGAGCGGCTTCGCCTCGTCACCGAAGCCAAGTTCAATCGGATGGACGAACAGCTGAGAGACATTGCTCATTGGGCCGTGAAGGAGCACGTCGGCTCATCCGTCTATGACTGGCTCCTGAACCGCATTGAAGACATCGTCGACGCTGCGTGCCAGTCGAAGCAGCCTGGCTTCCTGAAAGCGATGGAGACCTACCTGAAGCGGGTCAATGGCTTGGCGCTGCAGTCGATGATGTTGCGCGCAGGCCAGACCCGACATGCCTACCTAGCAGCGATTCAGCAGGTCGCAGAGGTCCCCAAGGAACAACAGGACCAGCTACTCATGCACATCGGGCAGTTCTTGGCGCCGGCAGAGGTGCGGTTGCTGGACCCCGCGAGCTTCAAGCTTCGGACGGCCGCCCAGCGCCGAAAGGCGGTCACGATTTCCGTTCGGCCGCGACCCTCTCGCGAAGAGCGCCTGGCTGCAGCCATGGCTCGCGCCGAGGCGGAGGCCTTCTCCATCCCGAACGAAGAGGTTGCCCAGTTGCTCCGGCGGGACCTGCGTATCTTTCAACATCCCATTCGTGTTTCAGCGCTCCCAACGGCCACCGCCCGCGACGCCCTTCGTGCCATGCAGGCAGTGGAGGCGGTTCGAAGCGAGGTCGGCGCAGACCTGTCCGTCAAGAAGCTGCCCACCCGCTTGGAGAACGAGCTCTACAGCGGCAACGATTACGAGATTGACCTCAAAAAATGAGTCTCCTGTCCCACATCAACGAACAGATTGCACTTGCCAACATCAAGCCAGACCGGTTCCGGGAAATCATCAACCGCCTGATGGCCTACGGTGCCATCGTGCGCGAGGAGGACCGGGTTGAGCAGCAGCTGTATGACGACGCCAGGCGCGTCGAGGGCCTGCTGGAGGACTACTTCGACATCGCCGGGTTCCGTTTGCACCACGACAGCAATAACCAGTTCTATCGCCTCTACGTGGCGGGCGCCGTAGTCGATGGGCTGCCTGAGGACATCCTGGAGCCGACGCCATCGCTGCGGGCTCGGGTATCTCCCGACTTTGTTGCGATGGCCCTTGCGCTGCGCTTCCTGTATCAGAACAAGCTCAACACGGGCGACATCCAGCCCCAGGGTGAGGCGCTGGTGAGCTTCGAGGAAATCGCGGCCACCATGCAGACGCAATTAAAGCGTCCTCTGCCGAACGGCATGGGCGACAAGATGGCCTTGCTGGCCGAGTTGAAGCGGCATCGCCTGCTCAGCTACACAGCGGAGTTTTCGATTTCAGATGAAGATGCGCTGCTCGCTATCCGGCCAACTATCCTGGGCATCGTGTCCAACGACGCGCTGAGTGCGGCTCTGGAAGCGGAAGGCGTAGTTGACCAAGAAACGTCCGTGGAGGCGACCGACCAATGAAGCTCGACCGCCTGGTGCTTGTAAATTGGGGGCAGCTGCAGCCCGGCAACTACGAGCTGGGAAACATGACGCTGCTCACGGGTCCAACGGGTGCAGGAAAATCGACGATGCTCGATGGTCTTCAGACCATCATGACGGCAGCCTACCAAGGTATCGTGGCCTACAACCCTGGCCAAGAGGAAGTCCAGCAAAACCATCGCCGTGGAAAATCCAAACGCACCCTTGAATCCTTCGTGGTCGGCGCCGAGTACAGCCTCTTCTCTCGGCCGGCAGGTGCCCAGGGATACCTCGCGGCGGTCTTTCGTCCAGGGCCCGAGGACGGCTCGGCCAAGATGTTCACTGCGCTCGTAGCCGCCTCGGCCCGCGTGGACGGTTCAGGAGAGAGGCGAGACGCGAAGTTGGAACGTCTCGTCCTGGTCATCATCGAGGACGCCGCGCTGTCGGTCGAACAGTTCTTTGAAGACATGGACCAAGGTGTCTGTGTGCCGGTCGAAAACATCGTTAGGCAGTTGAAGGCCCGGTACCCAAAGGTCGTTACCTACGACGACCACAAGCGCGATTACCTAAGCGGGCTTTACGGCAGGTTCCGCGGGCGCGTGTCCATTCCCTGGGACGAGGCTCAGAACGCGGCCCGGGCATGGTCGCAGTCGATTGCTTACAAGCCCATCGGCTCGGTTCATGACCTAGTCCGGGACGACATCCTCGAGTTCGATGGAAAACTACTGCAGGAGAGCATCACCCGCATCAGTGACCTGATGCGTCAAGTGACAAACTTGAAGGTTGAAGGCAAGCGCATTGAAGCGACCGTCACTCGACTTCGTGAGCTGAAGGAGGTTATTGGCAAGACGACCGCCAGCTTCGAGGAACAGGTTAAATATGACTTGCTCCTGGCCAAAGTGCAGCTGGCTGCCGACGAAGAGCGCATCGCTTCGGAGCTGGAGAAAATCAAGGACGACAGAGCGTTGGTCGACCAGCACAAGCTCAAGGCCGAAACCGAAGCAAAGTTAAAGCGCAACGTTGATAGCGGCCGCATTCATATTGCAGCGAAGTTAAGCGGCATTCCGGCCCACACCGAGAAGAAGACGCTTGACGAGCGTCTTGAGCGGGCGACGTCGGCCGCGCGCGCCAAGCTCGCTGAGCTGAATGCGGGTCTCCTTGCCGCGGCGAACATCAAGAACACCGGCGACGCCATTGCTGGGCGGCCGGTGCCGGAGCAGTTCCCAAGGTTACGCGCGTCTGTAGATGTCGTAGCCGAGGCCCTTGCATCTACCAATGTGGAGCGGTTAGCCGGGCTGCTCAATTTCGTGGACGATGCGAACTGTGATGACGTCCTATCAGTAGAGAAGCTGCTTCAGCTGGCCTCTGCATTTGACGGCATCGACGCCGGCCTGAGCCAGTTGCACGACTCGTTAGTTGGTGCCGAGGGTAGTGTGCTGATGGCTGTTGCCGCAGAATCTGCATCGCTGGGCCAGCGCGTCGAGACCGCGAAGAGGGAACGCGGTGAGCTGGCTGCCCGTAAGCAACGACTTGCGGCCGGCGCGGGCAACTACAACCGGGACACCGTTCTCGCGCTAGAGCGCATTCGAGAGAGGTTCGCCGACGCTGGTGTCCAGGTGTTATGCGACCTCGTTGAGCCGGTGTCCGAAGAGTGGCAAGGTGCCATCGAGGGCTACATGGACGGCGCGCGCTTTAACCTCATCGTCAAGCCTGAGTGGGAAGCCCCTACGATTGACTTTCTGAAGTCTTGGGGTTCGCGCTCGAAGGTCGTTCAAGGCAAGCGATGCTTGGAGCGTGCCGACCAGTCTCGTGTGCCGAGCACTTCCATCATTCACGAGTTGCGCACCGACCACCCTATCGCGCGGGCCTATCTCATCGAGCAGTTCGGGTCTGTGGTGAAGGTGGCGGACTCCGAAGAGCTGCGGCGCACCCCGCGCGGCCTCACCCAGGATGGCAAGGGCAGCGGTGCGATGACGATGTTCATCTGCGAACGTCGGGACTTTGTGCTCGGCCGCAGGGCTCGTGAGCGGGCGCTGCAGCACACCACTGAAATGTTGGTGGCCGCTGACAAGGAAATCGGGGAGCTGGAGAGCTCTCAAGGCACTCTGGAGAGTTTTCGGAAGTTGCTCACTACGCTAAAGGAGCCGACGTTCGACGCCCAGCCCTTGGCCCAGCACGCAAGTGACATTGACGCCACGCGGCGGTCGCTGTCGCAGCTTGACTTGACCGAGGTCGAACAGCTGCGGACGGAACTGGCCCGCCTGGAAGGCCTCATCCAAGCGCATGACCTGGAAATTGAGGCGGCAAAGAGGACGGTCACGCTCGCCGAGCAGCGCATAACCACTGCGGAAGGCGTCATCGAACGTATCAAAGGGGGGCGGGACGCTCGTTTCCAAGAGCGCGAAAACCAGATTCGCCGCCTGAAGCACCTTTGCGAAGCGAACTCAGAGAAGACGTACACGGTGATGGCCCAGGAGGTGGACGACATCATTGCGTCTCACACGTACGAAATCCCTGCCGTCCAGGCTCGGCTTGCTCATCTGCGTACGCAACCCGAAAAGCTTTTGGGCGACGTGCGCGAGATGTTGGCGGAGTACAACGCTGCTGTTCGTACTGACGAACGCTTTCAGGCTGCGTTGCCGCACCTTACGGATGCGCCGTCCTTCGACCCCTACTATGGTCCCCTGGTTCTCCTTGGGCGCTCGGTCAGCACGCTTCACAACGAGCTTGAGAGCATTGGCCTGTATAACAATCGCGCCAAGGTCGAGGAGGCAGAACGCTCCTTTCACGACGTCTTCACCAAGCAGTTCTGTGTTGAAATCAAGAGCAAGGTCGACGAAGGCGTGCGAATGCTGCGCCAGTTGAACGTCGAGCTCGAGAAGCTGAAGTTCGGCACCGACCGCTTCAGCATTGACTGGTCGAAGTGGGAGCCCGAATTCCAGGAGTATTACGCCTTCTTTTCCGCCGTTGCGGAACTGGCTGATTCGCCGGATGCCGTCGACCTGTTCGGTGAGACGGAGCTGTCGCCTAAGCACATCGAGGTCCGTGACCGTTTGGTCGGGCTACTACTGGACCAAGACCAGGACAGGGCGGGGCGCGAGCTGTTGCGCATTGCAGACTACCGCAACTACCGACGCTACGAAATCTGGAATGACTCGGACAGCGGTGGCCGCATCGCCCTGTCGACGTGGGGCACGGGCTCCGGTGGCCAGTTGGAGACGCCGGCGTACATTGTGCGCGCCGCCGTTGTGACCAACCGGCTGCGCCTGTTCGATAAGGGTGCCAGCTTGAAGTTGCTTGTTAGCGACGAGTCTTTCTCTCGCATGGACGAGCCGCGTGCACGCGCCGTCCTGCGGTATCTGCGAGACAGCATGGGCTTGCAGCTGGTCAGCGCGATGCCGACCAAGCACGCTGGCGCGCTGCGCCCAGAGTTCGACCGCGAGTTCAGCTTCAGTCGGATGAACGTGCCAGGCAACGGCGAAATCGACTTCGTCTCGGAGTGCGACGAACGCATCTTCAAGAAGGACCGCATGCGCGAGGTCTGGGAAGCGCAGCGTCAGGAGGTTCGCGAACAGGCCAAGCTGCTCTTTGATGCGGCAGAGCCTGAAGAGGCCACGGGAGCAGAAAAGTGATGGAGCAACCGCTTTGGCTTCAGTCTTCGTCTGTTCAGCAGTTGCTGAACCTCCTTGTGGACCGAATGGATTCTGCCGAGCAAAGAGGAAGCGCTCGTACGCAGTCGGTCGCTCTTGGGGAAAGGACTTGGCCGGCTCTTTATAAAGCTCACCGCGAATCGGAAAAGGAAGAGCTTTGGGGCCACGCGGTCCAGCTGGTGCGTTGGGGGTGGCTCACGGTCAAGCCAACCGCGGCCATCGGGTCCCGCTCAGGCTATGCCGACTCGCCGCGCGTCACGGTTGCCAACGAGGTCGAAGTGAGAAGGACGGTTGGGCGCGTACAGCGCGTCAAGTCCGCAGCCGAGCGCTGGCGCGAGGCCGTCCGCGATGGTCTCCAGGGGAGCGCAGAGGTCAAGGCGGCTGTCTCGGAGTTCTGCATCGATATGCCTGACCACACCATGACGGAGGTTGTCGGGCGGCTGAACGAGCTTCCCGCTCTTGCCGGCAAGCCCATGCTGCTCCGCGAAGTCTCCTCTCAACTGTTCTGGGGCATGTCGAAGGTCCTGGACAAGCGGCAGAACCTTGTCGCTGCAGTCTTAGGTGTCGACGAATGCCCGTTTCCGGATTCTCCGATTCAGCTGCAGGTGTTCCTGCCGCCGACGGGCTGCCGGGGCGTGCTGTTCATTGAGAACCTCATGAGCTTCGAGCGCGCTATTCGCTCGACGAGCTCGGCGTTCGACGGACTGGCGCTGGTCTACGCGTCAGGGTTCAAGGGAAGTGCTCAGCGGCTGCGCACGCCGGATGGTTGTTCTCTCTTCTACGCGGCGCGCGGCGGCATCAGTCAAAACCTTCGAGATGGCTTCGAGGCCTGGCTCTTTGGAAAAGATGCTATTCCGGCCTTCTTCTGGGGGGACCTGGATTGGTCTGGCATGCGCATCCTGTCTGCTATGCGTGCAAGTTTTCTGGGCCTCACGGCTTGGGAACCAGGCTACTCCCAGATGTTGGCCGCTCTCATAGAAGGCAAGGGGCATTCACCGGAAGCCGCCGACAAGCAAGGGCAGAAGGCGCTGGGCACCTCCGGTTGTGCCTACGCGGACGCCCACCTGATACCCGCGCTGCAGTTCTACGCAAGGTTTGTTGACCAGGAGCAAATCAACCCGTAGCGCCCCTCTACGCGGCGGCGACCTCGAAAGAACAATGGAAACCTACGAATAACATGGCCGAAACTGTCTTCTACGTGCTCGTTGCGCTGAGCATTGTCTCGCTGGCGCTGCTGTTGGCGCTGTTGCTACGCAAACCAAAGTTTGAGATGCCCGCGGACCTCGATGCGAGGCTGGGACTGCTCGAACAGTCCTCCCAGAGCTTGGTGCAAGCAGTCTCTCGCAACGAGGGCGGCATGCAGCGCATCGAGCAGCAACTGCGCGGGTTCACAGAGGCAACCGCCGGTGCGATGGCCACCTCCAAGAAGGCAATGGATGAGCAGCTCGAGCGCACGGTGGCTGAGGCTCGGAACGGTCGTGCGGAGCTCAACCAAGCCTCCAGGCTTTCGAGGCGCGTTTGGGGCAGCAGATTGGAGCGCTTTCAAGCAGCGTTGGCGAGCGCGTGACCGACCTGCAGAGAACGACGGCGGAAAGCCTTGAGACGAGCCGGAAGGTCGTCGACGAGAAGTTGGGGCAGACGCTAGAGGAAGCGAGAAGCGGCCGCACCGAGCTGACCAACGCATTCAGTGCCTTTGAGACAAAGCTCGAGCAGCGGTTCGGGTCGTTTGACACATCGCTGGCAGCGCGGTTCGAGGCGCTGCAAATCGCGCTCACGGGCCGGCTTGATGCTTCCAGCAAGGCGCTGATGGACTTGCTCACCCAGGCACAGACCGACGCAGCGAATGCTAGAACTGAGACGTCCCAAGCGCTGGCGAAGTTTCGGACTGAAATGACCGAGCATTTGGGTACTGTGGCGCAGGAAACTGGGAAGTCCCGTCAGACTCTGTCCGAAAGTGCGACGGCGTTCGAGACACGCATCCAGGAGCGCTTCGAGGCCCTCACGGTGTCCACACGAGGTACCCTTGACTCTCTCAAGGCAGACATCACCAATCAGCTTGGGGTGATGGCCACTGCCTTGAAGGAGCAGCTAGAGGGCAATGGCAACCAGATTCGGAACCAATTCACGACGTTGCAAGAGGCTGTTGCGCAGCAACTCGGTGTTATGGCACATGGAACGCAGACCAGTTCAGAGCAGCTTCGCACGGCATTGAACGAACGCCTGGCTGCCATCCAGCAAGACAACACGACCAAGCTTGAAGAAATGCGGCGGACCGTCGACGAGAAACTCCACGCGACGCTTGAGCAGCGGCTGGGCGACTCCTTCAAGTTGGTCAGCGAGAGGCTTGAACAGGTTCATGCCGGCTTGGGTGAAATGAAGAATCTTGCCGGAAGCGTGGGAGACCTGAAGCGAGTCATGACTAATGTCCGTACCCGAGGCACGTGGGGCGAGGTGCAGTTGGGTGCCATCATGGAGAGCCTGCTAACGGCTGAGCAGTTCGCCCGCAACGTCAAGACGGTGCCCGGCAGCAATGAACTCGTCGAGTTCGCCGTTCGGATGCCGGGGAAGGGCGATGACGCGCCGGTGTGGCTGCCCGTTGATTCGAAGTATCCAATCGAGCACTACCAACGGTTGCAGGACGCACACGACTCCCTGGACAAGGCGGTCATCCAGCAAGCGTCGACCGCGTTCGAGTCGTCAATCCGAGCCGAAGCCAAGAAAATCTCGACGAAGTATGTCAGTCCTCCTCACACGACAGACTTCGCCATTCTCTTCTTGCCTACCGAGGGACTGTTTGCGGAGGTTGCTCGTATCCCCGGCCTAGTCGAGGCTCTTCAGAATGAGCATCGCGTCGTAGTGGCCGGGCCGACGACGCTTGCGGCGATGCTGAACAGCTTGCGACTTGGCTTCCGCACGTTGGCAATCGAGAAGCGGTCGTCAGAAGTGTGGGGGATTCTGGGTAGCGTGAAGACCGAGTTTCAAAAGTTCGGCGGCATCGTTGAGGCCACCAAGAAATCGATTGACGCCGCTGCCAAAAAATTTGAAGAGGTGGGCCGCAGAACTAGAGCCGTTCAGCGGAAATTGCGTGACGTTGAGGAACTGCCTGTTGCAGCTCAGCCTGCGGCGTTGTCGACGGAGGAGTTGCTGGGGCTGGACGAGGACGAAGACGATGCTCTGACTGGGGGCGCGTCCGCACTCGGCTAAAGGACCACGCCGGATTGCTGTTGGTCGAGAGAAATGGTCGCAATGATGGATTCGAACTCCACCATCAAATCCGGATGGCGCTGGGCAACATACTGCCGCGCCGATTCGTTCTCGAGGAGCTTGGCGAGATACCCTTTCGCAAGCACCAGATTCAATACATCTTGACCATAAGTCTGTTCCACGAGCTTGTACTGCCCCTGCAGATTGCTCATCTCTTGTTCCATCTTCGCCATCTGCTCCGGGCTGACGCCGGTCAGCTTGTGCGGCTTTTTTCCGTCCACAAGACGCGCCGCTGGCGTGGCCACCAACAACGCCTCGGCATACGAGACTGACACGTTGTTCGCGGCCACCATCAGCTCCACGCATTCGACCTGGCGCGTGGGCTTCATTTTGCGAAGGGCGCGAACCAGCTCCGGCGAAAACTGCCGGTCTCCGAGCAGTTCGGCGGCTTCTGGGCAAATGCCGTCCAGTAACGACATCCTTTTTATAATCTGAGAGACGTCGACGGAAAGCGCTTTCGCCAATCGCTCGGGCGAGACGCCTCGGTCAATGACGCGCCGTATCATGTAGTGCTCCTGAATGGTCGACAGCCGATTGACACGGTTGTTATACGTGTAGCTCTCGTCATCGGTGGCCACAAGGCAGGCCACCTGCTCGTATCCCAAGTCCTGAATAGCCAGTAAGCGCAGATGCCCATCCAGCAGGACATGCTGCCCGGTTGACTGGTCTGCAGGCGTGACAGAGAGTGGTTCGATGAGGCCGACCTCCGCAATGGAGGTTCTTATCTGTTCAAACTTGCGCGATTCCAGCACAGGCGCCGGTATTCTGCGTGACGGCAGGATGCTGGCGACGGGCACGGACAGCGGCTCGGGGATGAACCCTAGAGTTATGCCAGTCATGTGCCATTTCCGATGGGCCAGACGCGCTCGGCAAGGTACTTCGGCAGGCTAGCCAAGCCCTCGGCACGCAGCAGGTTGACGAAGTTCTCATCGGCAAACAGTTGTCGCAAGGCGCCGACCACAAATAGCAACCGCTGTTGCGTGAATTCGGCTTTTCTCACCATGGCCTTCTGACGCTCCACCTCGCGCTCATACGTCCGCACCAGGCTGGACGTCGTGACCGCTGCGGACTTGTGCGTCATATTGCGGGCGGCGCTTCGCCCGAGTGTTTTTCGGCGCTCGATGACGCGGCGAGCGTTCATCAATTGCTTGCCCCGCAATTTTCCCGACTCATAAGCCTCCTGGAGTGCCGCTTGGATTTCGGCGTCGTCGTTACCGGCCCCGACAATCGTGAGGGCCGCGTTCAAGGGGACGAGGCCTTTCTCCACCGCCACCACGAGTCTCTCTTCCCCCTGGCGCAGCAGGGTGAGGATGCCTTGGACGTAGGTGGGTGTCAGGCCTGTCTTCTCGGCAATGACCTTCGGCGCGTATCCCTGGTCCTGCAATTGCCGAATGCCGGCCAGCCGTTCGAGCGGGCGGCACTGTCTGCGCGCGATGTTTTCCGTCAGGCTCATGACGAACGCGTCCTCGTCGCTCACGCTTACAACGAGTGCAGGGATAGTTTCTTCGCCGAGCGAGCGGAATGCCTTCAACCGTCCCTCACCGCAGACAAGCAGGTATTTCTCGATGCCGCCGGCCGTCGCTCTCGGCGTGACCACGATAGGCTTTTTGAGACCGATGGTCTTGATGTTGTCGACGATTTCTTTGAACACTCGACCATTGCGCTCGCGCGGATTGATGACTTCAATCTGAGCGACGGGGACCATCCGGATTTCGCCGAGCTGCTGCGAGTTCATGCCACTCTCCTGAGCCGGGCACGCGCAGCCATGGCGTAGAGGTAGTCCAGCGTATCGAAGCGATAGCTCTCAAACTCGATTGGATTCTGGTCGGCGAGGTGGATGCGCGGTTGTCCAAAATCCAGACGCGGCAACAGGTAGTAGTCCAGCGCCGAAGCATTGGTCTGGTCGAGTCGCACCGCCACCGTGATGTCCGGCAGGAGGCTTGTATCGAAGCGCACCTTCCAGTAATTGCGGCCATTGTCATGTGCCTGGCAGCGCGAGAGTACGATGCAGGCCGTGAACTCATCATTGACCGTCAGCAGGTCGGTCGCCGGGTCGCGTATGACTGTGCCGCCCAAATCCGCGATTTTCCGCTCCGTTTGCGCGATGATTTCCGGATGCAGCTGTCGCAGGAAGCGGTTGGTTTCAATGTATCGATAGTCTCGGCCGGGCGTAAAGCCGACGGTTTGGTAGGCGCGAATCAAACTGCCAAATCGGTACACATACACGGATGTAGAAGGCATGCCATCCGTTTCATCAATCACGACGCCGGACAGAAATCCGCGACTGCGGTACAGGTTGCGCAATCGTTCGATGAGCTCCTCATTCGAGTAGCGACGCGCCCTGGCTCGCATAATCCCTTGCGCCGTGTAGAACGTTTCGCTCGGCACAATGCCCTGAAATGCGCCTTCTTTTCGAATCCACATGTCGGGCGTGTTCGTCACCCGCAGCTTTTTCAGTTTGAACGACACCCGGTTGTAGACGTTGTTGCCGATGTATTTCTCGTTCGTTAATACCTCCCGCACGGTAGCCCGCGTCCATTCCCGGTTCAGGTCCGTCCGCACACGCATGCCATTCAGGCGCGCTGCGATTTCATGTTCGTCGAGCGATTCATTGATAAACCAGTCGTAGATGAGGTTGACGATTCGCACCTCGCTGTCCGGACCCGGCATCAGGACGACTCGGTCGGTTTGAAGGCTTTTGCGTTCGCCACGGCACAGCTCTGCCTTCATGAGACCGTGCTCGTCGACCAAAACCCGGCGCAGCCCGTAGCCGGCGGGTCCTCCTTGCCGGAAGCCCATCTCAATCAAGCGGCATTGGCCGGCAAACACCTTCGCGGACAGTTCTCGGCTGTATTCGCCGGCCATCGCCCGCTTGACCCCTTTCACGATGGTCGAAACCGGGGAGCCATCGTTCTCGAATTGCTCGGCGCAGTACGCCACCTGGATGCCAGCGCGGCGGCAGATGTACTCGTAGTACGCGCTCTCGTCGGCATCCTGGAAACGCCCCCATCGACTCACGTCATAGACCAGGATGACCGAGAAATCAGCCTTGCCATTGGCCACATCGGCGATGAGATTCTGCAGCGCCTGGCGCCCATCGATGCGGAGCCCGCTCTTGCCCTCATCGGCATACGTGCGGACGATTTCGAATCCGCGGCGGGCTGCGTAGTCGCGAATTTTGTCCCGCTGGTTCTCGGTCGAATACTGCTGGTGCTCAGTCGACATGCGGACATACTCCGCCGCCCGTCCTCCAGAGGAGCCGGCTCCAACTGCAGCAGCAGCGGTATTGGATGACATTTTTCACTCCGCAACTCAGGCATAGGCCGCGGCAGGCACCGAGGGTGTGGGGCCTCATGCTCACGCGCCACGATTTCACATCAGGCGGTGGCGTTCGAAAACGAACTTTGGTGAGGCCAGCGTAGCAGGCACGGCGCCAATGAGAATCACGTCATCTCTTTGCAATCATGCCGGTGGGCCGGTCGGCGCAGACAGCACGGCGATGTGGACGGTCCACGCGTCCATCTTTGCAACGCTGCTTTCATCCGCATGAGACAGCACGTAGAAGCCTGAACCCAGTGGCCAACGGCGCCCGATGACGTCCATCTTTGCAATCGGTCTGCAACTCCGCCGTGCATTGCGCATCCGCTGCATGCTGCGGTTTCGCTCTCGGTACGCCGGATGTGCAGCTCGATACTCGCGCCAATAGCCTGAGTGGCTGGCGCGCCATTTCGCTTGCGCCCGGGCTTGGTTGTCGCGGTAGTCCTGGTCGATGCGGAGCCGATGGTTCTGCCAGTCGCGCCGGCGTGCGCGCTGACAAGCCTTCGACGAGCAGTAACGCTGGTGGGGAGCATGCGGCAACGGGAGGAACGCGTTGCCACAGGCGAGGCATAGGCGGGTCGATTTCATGAACACCCTCCAGGCCGGGTTGTGATGGGCGGACGGGTGGGTCTCGACCGGCCACGGAAATCACTGGCCTGAGACGGGGTAGAGATGGGGGAGACAACTCGGTAGCTGCCTCGCCAAACGACCATCGCAGTTTGCTAGACGCGATAGTGGGCCAGTTGCGGAAACTTAGACATTTCCGGAGCGCCGGCGTGCATCGAAGGAGGGTTCGCTGACGAGTGCAATTTGCTAAAATTGCCCCGTTTCAAGCGCAATTCTTGCGGCGGCCAATACAAACCTTGGCGGCTGCTGCTGATGGGATGGCTCCGTTCCATCGCGCGCTCCCGCGCGCATCGAAGCTGGTCGGGGAAGGAAGTTCTCGGGTTATGCGTCCACTTTCTCGTCTTTTGCTTCCCCGGTTGGCTTGAACCCCTTGTCCGGCAAGGGGCAGTTTCTCGGGTTATGAATCCATCTACATGTTCTTATAGGAAAAATAAAAAAGCCAACCATTATCGGTTGGCTTTTTTTGTTGAGGGGGCATGAGGCGACAAGGACACCGCAGCGCCGCAAATCGTACCAATCCTGCACCCTAGTAATTCACTCGTTCGGCAGAGTTTCTATTAATTTCACATGCGCGGCAGCAATTGTTCTGGAGGTCGTGGCCGGTAGACGCCTTAGAGCTGCAAGAATTCAATTCCTAAGCTGAAGAACTTGCGCCAAGCGCTCTGCTATTGCATGGGCGACTGGCGGGGGAACTGCATTCGAGACTTGTGTGACCTGCTCGCTTAAATTTCCACACAGGCGATAAGTTTTTGGAAAACCCTGGAGCATCATGGCTTCGTAGATGCTTAATCTACGTAAGCCGGTGGGATGGACGTGGATTTCACGATGTCCGTACGCAACTGTGCGGCTCGGTTTGTCCCAGTCTAGTCTGATGAGAGAGCGTCCACCGCTCACGAGGTCTGAGCCAAAGCGTGCCGAGCGAGGTCGCATTGTCCAGTGATTGGGATGATGTGGTACGTCTTCTGGGCGAAGTCCACGCTCAAAAAACGCGGGTTCTGGGAGAGCGGCAATTGCCTCCCTCACGGTGCGTTTTTCCTTGACGGTTGGCGTTGGAAATTCGAAAGTCGACCTACATCCGGGGGTTTTTCTAAGCCCAACAAGAAATACTCGTTCTCGGTTCTGGGGGACGCCAAAATCCGAAGCGTTGAGGCAAGAAATATAAAGATGGAATCGTTTGCTGAGCGTGCGCTTCAACCCCGCCAATATTCCAGAATTCTTTTTGGCGAGGAGTTCGGGGACATTCTCAAAAACAAAAAACTCTATGGGATACAAGTCCGCAAGCTTCACAATCATTGAGGCATAGCGCTTTGCCAAGTTGTTGCGTGGATCACTATGGCAGCGCTGGGTGTTGGCGCGAGAAAAACCTTGGCACGGTGGCCCGCCAATGATTCCAACTGGAACAACATCCCCAGCTTCAAGCTTTCTCTTGATTTCAGGAATTGTGATCTTGCTAAGATCGATTTGTGTGGCCGTCTGGGCAGAACTGTTTGCGTTATGCGTAGCAACCGCTGCGGCATCAAAGTCGGCCGCAAATGCGATATCGAAACCAGCTTGGGAAAACCCCAGATCTAGGCCGCCTGCGCCACAAAAAAAACTAATTACCTGGGGCCGTCGACTAAAAAGCTGATTCGGAGCCGCCTCAAAACGATCTCCCATAGCTATCTCGCTAGACCCTCTCAGCGTCCGATCGTCCATGTGGGGTTCTTTGATGACAAATGGATGGATTCTAGCCGACACCTGGTTTGGGTGTTGTACCAAATGTCCCTGGGATGCCAGCAGTTCGAGGGCGACAGCACAGGGGCACAGGCAGTCTTAACTGGATCACACATCAAGAGGTCTCGAAAGGGCGTGGGCGTCTTGATTCATGAACGCGACAATGCGTTCTTGCACTCCCCTCAGTGCTCGGATCTCGCATTCCCACAACACTAAGACTTCCCAACCCAGCACCTGCAACTGATCCATTGCATGGGCATCCCGAGACTGATTCCTAGCAATCTTGTCTGCCCAATATCGTTGATTACTCTTCGGCCGCGAAGCAAGCTTGCAAGTGTGGCCATGCCAAAAGCAACCGTGTACCAAGATAACCTTTCTGTGCCGAGGTAAGACTATGTCTGGCCTACCCGGCAGTTCCCGACGGTGCAGTCTAAACCTATAGCCAAGCTTGTGGAGCATCGAGCGTACAACAAGCTCTGGTTGGGTATTCGTGCTCCGAATGCGCGACATTATTTCGGAGCGTTTGGCCTTCGAAATGGTGTCCATATAGATCTGGCTTGTTGCTACGCTCCGCACCTAAACAGGTTTCCGCGTACCAAAAAGCGCTGTTAAAACCTCGGTCGGACCATAAGCAGACAGAAGTGTTCGCGCTCTAGAGAGAGCCACATAAGCAAGCTCCGGAGCGTCAAGTATCTCCTGGTCGGCAATGACAATCACGGCGAGGCGTTCGAGTCCCTTAAACCTGCGAATAGTATCTACGGCCACAGCTTCATCATCGGGCGCGGCAGCATCCGTTATGAGTTCTCCCCCAACCTTCCCCCGGGCTCGTATCAGAGCAACGAGCTCAGAAGAGGTCGTGACGATTGCTATGTCCCCCGCCGACAACCGTTCCGGCCCAGTAAGATGATGAACCTTCGCATCTATCCACCTCAATACGTCGGGTGCCTCTGAGATGCAGTGCGCTTCTATCGCTACACCGTCGAGATGGTTGGGGTGTATCGGGAAGCCAACGTAGTGACGCATCGAAGCATCATGAATTGCGCGGGTATTCCGAAGATTGCGCGTTAACCGAATCGGTACAAGATGGAAATCATCGGGAGGACGCCCCCCTCGCTCGTACACGCGCTGATTGCAATCGTAGTAGACATGGAGCCGAGATTGCTCGCCTCGACGGACAGTAGCCTCTAAGGCGATCCACCAGAGAGCGCGAAAATCCTGGCCCTCATCGACAATTACAGCGTCGTATTCTAGGTCGGGTCTTCGCTCAATGGCCGTCATCAACAGTTCAGGCGCGACCTCGTCAAAGAACTGCGCATCATCTTTAACCTCGAACGACAGCCCGGCTTTCGTTGCCAATCGTAGGCATAGCTCATGGAAACCGGCCGCCTCCAGGTTCTGTATGCCCTTTACTCGGCGTTTGAAATCAGCTGATAGGGGCTTACTGTGACAAATAAGAAGGGTCTTCCTCCCTGCTTCAGCAAAGCGTCGTGCCTCCTCTATTGCAAGAACTGTTTTTCCTGTGCCAGCCCCTCCAGCCACTCCGGCGCGTGGAATATCTTGGATTGACTCTAGAATCTGGAACTGCTGCGGGGTAAGCGATTCCAAGGCGCGTTCGTCTTCTGCAAGAAGGTGTCCCAATGGTGTTTTCAGCATGAACGGACGAGCCAGCAAGTTTTCTAGCGCACGCACGCCATCGCGCCCTAGCGCTTGCTCTCCAGCCGATGTACCCCCGGTCATCCTCGCGAGAATCCATTGGCGTAAGTTAGGCCAATCATCCAAGGAACAGACGATGCGGCGCGGAGCATCCACACCAAGACCTTCGGCTGGCACGTAGCAATCGGGAAAGATCACCCCGTGATGTGCGCTAACTCGTCGAGAATGCCAGCCATGTGATTTGTGTAGCTTCTCGAGAATGGCATGCTTAGCGGTACGTGCTTGTGCAACGGGGTTCTTGATGCTGTGAACAATTCCATATCGATCAGTACTGCTCCATCTCTCATGAGCCGGATCGTAGGCAATGGAACCGCCTTTTACTTCGATAGCGAGGAGCCCATGCTCCGCGTGGGCAACAAAAAAATCGCATTCTCCATCGCGTTCCGCGCCGGAGGGAGTAAGGCCCAGCCACGGGCGACTGTAGAACACAGTAAATGATTCGTCTAACACTTGATTTAACAAGTTGTAGACTTTGATTTCTGCGAAGCGAAGCGGGTTTTCAAGTACTTCTTGTGGGAGCCTGCGGGGCCACATTATTGCCATTACTGAGGCTCCTCTTCATGCGAAAGCCCGTAGAAGTACCCTCCATCTGGGCAGCTAGGTGCGCCAGTTAACAGCGCTCGGTCTAGGAATCGGTTGAACTCCTCGCAAGACGTTTCCGGTGCTAGCACGCATGCATGGCACGCGGCCAATAGGAGGCTGCCTGGCTGAGCGAATGCGTCTTCTATGCACAACGGGTCCGATGAGCACCATTTCATCGAGGCGAGAGCGGATTCGATCGTTCTCGTGATGCGTGAAGAGTCGGCTTGTCGCTGCAACCCGCCCAGCGTCCCATCTGCATCTGACGTGGCCGTAAATATCAGCAATCCTGCCATTGGCGTATCTCCTTCTGCAGCGTATATACGCTCCCTTAATGACGCGCTGGAGTATCCACATTCCAAAGTCAACTGACGCATGAGCGCATGTGCGAATGTGTGTATCAGAAGAAAGCGCGGCGTTATCGCCTTTGGCGCTGGGGCGTCCGGTCCATATCGCTCACGCCATTCTCGTTGCCAAGTTGTATTAATTCGTTCTCCGCGGAGACGAACCCACTCTTTGCTTTCCCAAGAAACAAGTGTTTCCTGGTTCAGTTCTAAAAAAATTCCCTCGCCACGGACCTCGATAGCCGGTAGCCAATTCATTGGCTTTATCGAAAGAGAGGCAATCTCTGGGCTATTTTCGTCGCCCGGTGGGGTTATTCGAGTGAATCCTTTTAATGCGCGAACCTCGCGCAGCCGAACTGCCTTAACGATGCTGCTGAACCAGGGCTTAAGTGGTGTTGGTAGTGGAATATTTCGAATCTCAAACTCGCGATCTTCGTCCGGAGATGAATCCTGTCCGGATGAAAATTGTCGGTACTCTTCTTGCCGGAGATCCGACATGGGCTGAATGTACTGATGTAAGCGGCGCTCGATCTTGTCCACTAGCTGAACCGGCGTCATACGTAGCTCTTGGAGCGCAGAAGCGAGTGGTCCTGCGGCAAGAATCGTTACGAAGCTGACCCTCTGAGCCGGATCGACCTGCACGATCGCATCCCAGTACACGCCTATGCATTCTTGCAACCTATCGGACCACGGCGGAATGCTTAGCGCGGATTCAACAACGGGGAAATATAGATTTGACGCGCCGCGCTGAACTGCCTGTGGCTGGCGGTCGCAGTTCTCGTCTGGAGCGGCCAACCATGGACGTTTGCCAGCGCATGCCGAGAAGCGTTCCCATGTCTGACTCGAAAAGATGCCGTCCATCGACCGTCTAGCGCCGCAATGTGTGCAGCTCAAGAACAGGCCCGCATGTCCTGGACCCTCCGACACGAGGAGCAGAAAATCTCCTCGTGATCGACAGTTATCTTCATGCCCTACCCACCAATCCCAAGGGAAATCGTCAAGATGGCCTCGAGTGCAAGCGAGTACAAATCGAACGGGAACAACATAGGCCCGCTGCCGGGGGCTTTTCCCTGCAGAGCAGATCGGGCAATAGCGGTCCGCTTTTCCTGGATCCCCCATCCATTTCTTTTGAGGGGCAATTCGGTTGCATTGCGGGCATTGCAACCACCCGGGAAACCGTGAAGCCACCAATGAGCGGGTATCACCTTTCCCCTCTTTTCTGCCGCGAGTTGGATCGATAACGGGCGGCAGTCGAAAACCGTGCACGCCAAGTTTGCGCTGTAGCCGAGGTTCCTGGATAACCTGCTCATTCATCAAGCCAGCAGGTGGGAATGAGCGATCCCACTCCTCCAAACCGGCCGCGACCGCTGAGATGGTCGCATGATCGGCTCGGAAATCAACAATGGAGCCAGGACCAAACATGGCCGCTACTGCACTGCGCCTCAGATCGCCAAGATAGTTATTCATTGTTCCTCCCATTGTTCGGCCGCAGTCGTTCGGCTAAGCGAAAGGGAGTGCCGGCTTCAACGCTGCGCATGTTATTCATTGTGGGCCACGCTTCCCCCGCGCTGCGACCCAAAGCCTTCTCCGTGGCAGCGCGTTCAGCGCTTTGCAGTAACGATTCCCGAGGCTTGTAATCGTGCCAGTAGTTGATAGGGCTTCTATCTAGCCAAATTTCCAAGCGTTCCGTCAGTTCTCTTTCGACTGCTGTTTCGTTTGAATCAATTATGCGTGCCCGCGAAACTATTGCAGCTATCATCGCCCGAGCCTGAGTCTCAGCAGGCGCGTCAAATACAGGGGTGTTGAGCATGCCTGGAACGAGATGGCGAACGGCAGCAACGAGAACTGCGTGCAAAGCACGATCGCGCGCTCGCGAAGCAAATGGCGTCACGCTGGTTGCCTCCACGTCTCTATATAGGCTTCCGTGCCAAGTACGAAACGTCTCAAAGTGAGACCGGTCACGTGCTTTTGCGCTGTTGAGTACGGACACGACAAGACCGGCAACATTGCCCCGACCCACACGGCTAGTTGCTTGTATGTACTCCGAAATGCCCTTGGGTTGACCGTAGACGAGCATCAATCCAAGCCGGGGGATATCGACACCCACGGACAGCATATTTGTCGCCAGCACAACGTCTAGAGCTGCCGGGTCGGTGGCGGGGGTGGCAAGCCAGTCCAACATGTCGCGGACATCCTCTTGCGATCGCCTCGATGTCAATTCCTCAATGTTTGCGGGAAAGCGAGGAGTTTCGCCTCGCAGGGCAGCGAGTGTGCCAACAGTATCACTAACGTCGTCTCGCATAAGGACAAGAGATCCCCCCAGTTCCCGAAGCGAGTTGAAGTATGTAACTAGTGTCCAGTATGGATCCGCCGCACGTCGAGTTGCGAAGCCCGCCGAACCCGATTGCAGTAGTGAGGCGGATACAGCCTGCAGAGTGTATTTTGCTGACCGTCCAGCCGATGCGATGCCGACATACCTACGCCCGGGCGCACTGCCGTCTTTCACGGCGAAACCTGAATCGTCATGATCGATGGCAGGAGGCGGAAACTGGCACGTCTCGCGATTGAAAAGTGCACGCACCTGTTCGGCGGCACGTCGAATTGTTGCCGTTGACCCGATGATTTTCGGTTTTCTGCCCTGCGCTGAAAGCATCAAGTCAAATGCCACCTCGTACAGGCCGGCTAGCGTGCCAAGAGGGCCAGAAATAAGATGCAATTCATCCTGAATGATTAGATCTGGGGCTTTCCCGCCATCAAGTCCAAACAGCGAATTAACGGAGGGCTTTCGAACGATCTGTGCAAACTTGTCTATTGTGCCGATAAGAAGCGTGGGCTTCATTTGGTAGACATCTTCATCGACTGTCCACACTGGAAGTGGTGTTTCGCTGTCTCCAAAAACGCAGCCACTCTTGACGCAATGCACTAGAACAGGCGCATCGCTGCTCGCTTGGCTCCATCTCAATCCACTGGCGCAGGCAGGGCATTTGGTCAGTTGCTTGGGTGAGGGGCCTCCGTGACCGTGGAGCGCCGCATACGCTTCACGGCGCTTGTTTGGAGACGCATCCCCTCCTACCCATAGACCAATTGAGAACGGAGTCTGTCCAAGATCGTCTGTTTGCCTACGGATCGCTTCGCAAGCGAGCAATAGGGCTGCAGCTCGCTCAAATTGTTGGGTGGTCAGCAAGCGTAGCGTGTAGCGCATCACGGCGGCGACACCTGCACCGTCATCGGCTTGAGGCGCCGAAAGTCGCCGATAGAACGCTGTGATAGCAATCAATCCCAGGTACGCCTCTGTCTTGCCGCCACCGGTGGGGAACCAAAGCAGATCCATGACATTTCGGGCTGGGTGGGCAGAGTCCACTGTTGATTCTGCGGCCAGAAGCAGGAATCCCAGCTGAAAGGGGCGCCAACGTAACGCTCCGCGATGAGCCTTCGCATCGTTCCAGCTGTACTGGAGAAGCATCGCCTTGTTTGCAAGTTGGAAGGCTCGTGTCATGAAAGGATCCGTGCCAATCAGCCGGGCCCCTGCATCCATCCTTGATGCCACATCGGCACAACCATCGAGATTTGTCCGGGCAATACGCTTAAGCTCAGTGGGAAGCGCTATCAATTTCGCCTCTTGGAGGCTGATCCACTGCCGGTATGTGCTCGCTAAAGCCGAGAGCTCCGTTTGCAGCGCCTGTGGAGGCGCTTCCGCGAGCCAAGCCGCATCAAAGACGCTGCTTCTTTCGCCCAGCTCCTTGAAAACGGCATGGCCTTGCGGATCCACGCTCGACACCACACTTGTGGGAAGCCACGTTGTAGCTACCCAGCTTGCCCGGCCATGCGCGTCTTCGGACCAGTCCGCAGAGCAGGTATGGCCAGCGGCGAACTCCTTCGCCAGTCGATAGAGAACAGACGCTGACTCCTCGTCGGCATCCAGGCTACTGCGTCGTGCGGGTCGCGGTATGAGATGAGATCTACCTGCCGGCCAAACGCAGATACTTGTTTGGAACAGAGTCGCTGCTTCCATCTCGTCACGTCCCTGCTCGGCGCTGATACCGTTGACAAGGGTTAGTGTTACCAGCCGACCTTTCTTCAGGTGCAAGGCCCGCACATACAACGCTACTCCGGCAGGTGCCCCATACTCTTCAAGTGAATGAGTGTGCAATCCGGCCTTGATTTCCACCCGGTCGAGGGCAATATGGACATCGCGACGAAACCACTGCCTAGCACCTTTCATATCGGTTGCCTCCTTCGGGGAGTACATGCCGAATTTGATCAGCACCCTAACAGCAGGCTCCTGTTCATCACTATCCACAGCAAATGAGAGTCCAGCGGCCGACGGGCGTCGCAGTGAAGATGGCGATACAGCCTCGGTCTCATCTGCTGGAGTGCCGTCGTCGCCTTCTGTGTCTCCATCCGCTCCCAGCCGGTCGTTATCGTCGGGATCGGGCGGACTATTCTTAGGCCAAAGTATGCCGGTGGCATAAATGTCCGAGGGGCGGGCGTTCAGCAATTCGCTCGACTCGCGAGGTCCTAGCAGGTCGGCAGTCAAGCGAGACAAAACGGTATCCCGCGAAGCCGGGGGCGGAGGGCTCATGCTTTCTTCTGGAACCATATCTTTGTGTATGCGATAACAGTCGGAGCCAGCATGAAGCCACTTGATGCCCAAGGTTCATGCAGACGCTCGCAGTCCGGGTCTTCCGGTGAAACTACTAGACTACGCACACCGTTCAGTCGGATATGCTTGATTTGCCTTGGTGGCAAAAGCCTATAACGGCGATTCGTCGATAAGACTTTCGCAAGCGCCCATAGGTCATCATTGAAAGCTTCCGAGAGCACGGCGATTTTTCTTTCGCCGTCCGTTGTGATGACATAGGAAAAGTCGATCTGTGCTACCTGGGAGGCGGTCGCAACAGTCCGCTTGTTCCCGAGGTCCAAGCATTGCCGCTGCGCCCAAGCGGCGTCTGACTCGGTAAAAAATTTTCGACCCACCAAGCCAGTTGCTCGTAAATCCCCTTCGCGGCCAATCTCTGTCATCAGAGCGGTTTCTCCGCTCTTGCCGAGATAGCTGTATGCGCGACCACTTCCAGGAAGATTCGCCGCTTTCATGTGAAACCCAGTTCCGGTGCGCAACTTCGCTCGTGCTCGTGTGGCACCCACGAACATGATCCGTGCCTCTTCTTCGATCTCCGCGTTGGACTCGTTTCGTGTGGGGAGAAAAAGGAGAACACTCTCAGCTTCCCGCCCTTTGCTGCTGTGAATCGTGCCCAGTATGGGGCCGTCAGAGCCAAAGTCTGGAGTGCACAAGCCTGTCGGCAGCTGACGGCGTGCGAGAGCGCGCCGTAGGCGCTTCATGTCGATAGAGTCACCCTGAATTCCGGCTACGGCGGATAACCGATTCCAGGCGGCTTCAGAATCCCCTGAGTCGGGCAGAATCCCCACCACTCGGCCGTTCCACAGGTGATCGAAATCCGTCCGACAAATTCGTTGCGCAGTGACATCGAAGAAACATGCGCTAATCCATGGAGCAAGAATTGAAGGAAGACCGCCCAAACGTAGTCGATGCGGTACATGGTTCAGAATGGCTGAAGCTTGTAAGGCCTCAGCTCGACGACGGAATAGCACCAGCGACGTATCGATAAGAGTCGATCCATCGATTTTGCGCGCTTGAAGTGCTGGATCTCCAGCGAGTTTCTCGATCGTGCTACGGACCTCTCTTTCTCTGGCCGTAGGCTCCGAGGAGGGATCCAATACGATTCCACGAACCGTCGTGAAAATCTCCTGCAATATGGGAGATGCGGAGCGATGAATTTTTTTGAGCGCGGCAGCTGTAAAGTCCCCTCTTTTGCGTAGACGTTTGGTGAGCGGCTCTCCGCTGCTGTTCTCTATCGAGCCTTGAACCGAACCGTTTTCAGCAAAGCCATAGATTGCCTGAGCGTCATCAGAAAATACTGTAACGCCGCACTCAGGTGAAATTCTATTAAAAAATTCACATAAGAATTCTGCGCGAACGCCCATAATATCCTGAGCCTCGTCAACGACTACATGTTCTATGCGTTCAATATAGTCTGCGGCTTCAGGGCTTTCTCTGAGGACTGGAAGGGTGGATGTAATTCCGCTTTCGTAGCTTCCGGTTAGTGCTGCAGACTCATCAAAGCCAGACCTAATAGACCACGCGTACGCATCAACGGTCATTACGCGAATGCTGAGGGCTGCTGCTTTATCGGAAAGAAAAGAACTAATTCTGTTTCTGAACTCATGAATGGCGGTCTGGGTAAAGCTTACTACCAAACAATTTACTGGCTCGAGAAGTCCCTCCTCAATAAGGTGGGCGATTCTCGCGCATGCGACGGCCGTTTTACCTGTCCCAGGGCCTGCGTCTACGATGGCTCGTGCGCTTGAGGGGGCCGAAATGACAGCCTGCTGGTCGGAGTCCCAGCTGGTAATAATGGTGGATACTTCGGGCGCTGCGGCGTTGGGCGGATTCCCTATGGGGCTCCCGCTGTCAATCTCGTCGCCCGTGAGGGTCGTTGGGGAGCAATCAAGATAAATTTTGCCGTCGTGCACCGGCCAAAGTGTGCGCCGGTAGGTAACCGCTGGTCTCCCATCGATCCACCGTAGTGGGCGCCGAATCGTGTCAATAACCACGCCCCCTCTCACTAAAGATACAACGATGTCGTCCACATCCCCCTCCGGGAAGTACGGCAAGTCCGGTTTCAATAACGTGTTTTTTTGTGCTGACATACTAGCACTGCAGGCTGATTAGTCCATTTTTTTTGGCAGCTTTGCGCCATTCTCTGGAAGCGGCGGTTGTGCCTCTACCTTTATTGGTTTTGGGTGTCGCGCAATCCCCTCCGTGGTGGGGGGCGGGGCATCTATTTCTCGAGCCTTCATTTTTGTTTGATGAGGTTGATTTTCATCAATGGTATTATTACGAACTCGAAAGTGACTGCTAATTTATAACCTTCGTAATGGTGTCGGGGTCAGGCGTCAAATGATGGGACTTTGTTTGGTTCCAATAATTAGAGCGGCTATGTGCTCCGCGACCCATGCTGGCCTTCGCGAAGCACGATGTACTCAGTGGTCAACTTCGCAGAACAAAATGGTCATACCCAATAAAAGGAGCCGCCCCAAAGGGCGGCTCCTTTCAATCCATTAGCAACCAATCACCTCACTGCGCAGTCTCCTCCGCCTTCTTCCTCGGCCTCCGACTAAACCGAGTCGACAAGGCCCGACGCGCCCCCTCCAGCCCTTCTCCCTTGCCCGCAACCTTCAGGTACGTGTAACCCTCCAGGGCGGCCGACATCAAATCACTACCCATCGCCAGTTGCGAATCGCGCATCCGTTCCAGCAGCTTGTCCACCCGGGCAACGCGTGGGCGCAGGGTGTCAAAGCCCGTCAGGTCACGGCGCATCTCTTGCAGATTGAAGTTTGCGGGCAGCACGCCGGGGTTGTTGCTGAGCAGTTCCACAGCTTCGCGGCAGAACGCCTCAGACTTGTGGCCCATCTTCATGAGCTTGCTGCGTTGTTCAGTTGACAGGCCAATCAGCCCGACGAGCTTTTCTTCCAGGGTCTTCAGGGCGCCATCAATGGCGGTTACGTCGGTGGCGCTGAGTTGAAACGAAATCAGGTTTTGAGACATTGAAATCCTTCTAAAGCAGCTATCAGCGTCATGCCGGTCGGCACGACACGGAGATGTTGGGCACCGTTGCTGCGTATCTCAATGCCACGCACAATTTTTGACGGAAAAAGGTCGCGCATTACACGGCGTGCACCGTTTACACCGCGCCGGCGTTCGTGCTTTGAGTGCGGGACTTAGCCCGGGCCTGTCAGTAATTTCGTGTTCAAGGCATAACATGCCCTCAAGGAGGGTTTATGCCTCGCAAACCAAAGACCAAGCCGGGCGATCTGCCGGCGATTCCCGCCGAGCTG
>NZ_CAUDLI010000007.1:0-282350 GCF_958439105.1 Ralstonia flatus
CATCCCAGACATCCCAGACATCCCAGACATCCCAGACATCCCAGACATCCCAGACATCCCAGACATCCCAGACATCCCAGACATCCCAGACATCCCAGACATCCCAGACATGTCACCCATGTCACCCATCATATCCGCCATCGTCAGCCATTCGGCCTTGTCGACAGCTGGCACAGGGGCTTGCACACCCGGACGCACGGCGAGAGTGCCGCGGGCGTACCCGGTCCGGTCCATCGTCTGGGCAAACACTGTGTGGGCCTCGTCCGTTGGAGCGACCACTACGTCGCAGGTCTCGCCAGGGCCGAAGCGGAACTCATCGACCGACACCGGCTCGATATCCTGTCCGTCGACCTGCACCACCTTCATTTTCAGGCCCGGAATGCGAACGTCATAGAACGTGTTGCCGGCCCCATTGATGAAGCGCAGCCGTACCGTCTGGCCCGGAGAAAATAGGCCGGTCCAATTCCCCGCTGGCGTCACGCCATTCATGAGGTAGGTCAGCGTTGCGCTGGAGAGATCCGCCAGATCGGTCGGATTCATCCGCATCTGGTTCCACATCCGTCGCTTGTCCATGGCAGAGGTCCATCCCTCACGCGAGACGTCGCGAAAGAAATCGACCACGGTCGGCTGGTTATAGTTGTAGTAGTCGCCCTGGATCTTGAGCTTGGTTAGGACGCGCATCGGATCCTCGTCCGTCCAGTCGGAGAGCAAGACGGTGTAATCGCGATCGGCCCGCACGCGGTCCTCGCCCGCGGGGTCGATAACGATGCCCCCATACAGCCCAGTCATTTCCTGGAAGCCGGAGTGCGAGTGGTACCAGTAACTGCCGCTCTGCTGTACCTTGAAGCGATACGTGAATGTTTCGCCCGGAGCGATCCCAGAAAAGCTGATCCCGGGCACGCCGTCCATCTGGAACGGCAGAATGATGCCGTGCCAGTGAATTGACGTGGGCTCCGGCAGGCGGTTGGTTACCCGGATGGTGACCGTGTCACCTTCACGCCAACGCAACGTCGGGCCGGGCAGCATGCCATTGATGGTGGTGGCCATGCCTGGCTTGCCGGTGAAGTTCACCGGGGTCTCGGCGATCACCAGATCGAACTCCGTGCCTCGCAGCACGGGCGCAGTGCCAAAGGCCGCGCCCTGGGGTTGCGACGCCCGCGCGGGCATCCCGCTTAAACCCAGGCCGGCGATCACCCCTCCGGCTGCCAAGCCCTGCACAAATCGCCTCCGAGGAAGGTTCGGAAGCACCACGCCCATTGCACGATTGCTGCGCATCTCTTGATTCCTTGCGTAAGTCCCTGATGAGATTTGTACGGCAGGAGCAGACTAATCACTGCAAGGCTACTTTAACCTGACCGATACATTACATATTGGTCAGGTTGGTCAGCAACCAGGCGGCTCCATGTACGCTACAAGATACCGATCGCACTTTTCGTGCGCCATAAGTAATAAAGAGACAGACATGAAGCTCCTTGTTGTCGAAGACGAATCCAAGACTGGCGAATATTTGCAGCAGGGGCTGTCGGAAGCCGGCTTTGTTGTTGACCTCGCCCGTAATGGGATGGACGGCCGTCATCTTGCAATGACGGGCGACTATGACCTCTTGATCCTTGACGTGATGTTGCCCGATCTCGAGGGGTGGCAGATTCTGCACGCGCTGCGCTCAGCTGAACTGGCCGTACCGGTGCTGTTTCTGACCGCGCGCGATAGCGTCGCCGATCGGGTCAAGGGCTTGGAACTAGGCGCGGACGATTACTTGGTGAAACCTTTTGCATTCGCGGAATTGCTCGCCCGTGTTCGGAGCCTGCTTCGACGAGGCAGTGCGCCATCACTTGCAGAACGCATCCAGGTGGCCGACCTGGTGCTGGATCTGACTCGCCGCCGTGCTTCCCGCGGCGGGCAGCGAATCGCGTTGACCAGTAAGGAATTCTCGTTGCTCGAACTGCTAGCCCGCCGTCATGGGGAGGTGCTGCCCCGATCCCTGATCGCGTCCCAAGTCTGGGACATGAATTTCGACAGCGACACCAACGTGATTGACGTCGCCATTCGACGCCTGCGCGCCAAAATTGACGATAACTTCGAACCCAAATTGATCCATACCGTTCGTGGTATGGGTTATGTCCTCGAAGGCCCGGAGGATGGGGAGTAATGCGGCGCCTTTCATTGACGGCGCGGCTAACCGCATATTTCTCCTTGTCGTCAGCGGCCGTGTTGTTGGGCCTCGGCATTCTGATTGCCCTGGCGATGGAGGAACACTTTGCCGTGGAAGACTTTACGGCGTTGGGCGAGAACGTGAACGTCATTCGCCGGGTGGTTGAGAGTAGTTCTGCGGCCGAGGTCTCCACTCGACTCAACGACGTGTTGCAGCATCGCACGGATCTGATTGTGCGGGTCCAGGCGCCACAGGGTCAGCCCCTTTTTGCTACCCCCAACTTTGACTTTGCGGAGGTGTTGCGCGTGCTGCGCAAGGCAGGCCGCCATTCCGGGGCCCTTGTTTGGCAGCAGGGCGAAGAGCAATACCGGGGTGTGCATATGCAAGTGCCACTGCGCGACGGCGATGCGCTCGACGTGTTGGTGGGCATCAATACGGAGATCCATGCGCATTTCCTACGAGCGTTTCGGAAGACGTTGATGCTCTACATCGCGTTGGCCGCCTTGGCGAGCGGCCTATTCGGATGGTGGGCGGCCCGGCGCGGGCTGTTGCCATTGCGCGCAATGGCTTCGCGAGCGAAGTCTGTAACTGCCGACCGCCTGAACGAACGGATGCCGGTTGATATGGTACCTGTCGAGGTTGCCGATCTTGGCGTGACGTTGAACGGCATGCTCGCGCGCCTGCAGGGCGATTTCCAGCGACTCACCGACTTCTCGACCGATATCGCACACGAGCTACGCACACCGATCACCAACCTGTTGACGCAAACCGAGGTGGCACTCTCACAGACTCGCGAGCCTGCGAAATACAGAGACGTCCTTGCTTCAAACGTGGAAGAGCTGCAGCGGCTGGCTCGGATGGTGTCGGACATGCTTTATCTAGCCAAGATGGAGCACAACCTGACGCTGCCTAGTGCCGAGATGATCGAGCTTGCCGACGAGGTGCGTGCCCTCTTTGAGTTCTACGATGCGTTTGCAGAGGACAAAGCCGTGCAGTTGCAAGTGGAAGGACAAGCGCAGGTGCGCGGCGATCGGCTCATGCTCAGACGCGCCTTCAGCAATCTGTTGTCGAATGCAATACGGCACACGCCCAGGTGCGGCCGTGTGATCGTTTCCATCAAGCCAGGCGAGGAGGATCTCGCCGTGACGATCGACAACGACGGCGAAGCGATTGCTCCTGACGTGCTGCCGTTCATCTTCGAGCGCTTCTTTCGTGCAGACAAGTCACGCGCGCGTCCCGAATCTGACGGAGCAGGCCTTGGCTTGGCCATCACCAAAGCAATCGTTCTCGCCCATGGGGGAATCATTTCTGTTACACGCGCGCACGACCGTACTCGATTTACCGTCCGGCTGCCGATCCGCTCCTGAACTTTGGGCGTCCGCTCGCTGACGTGATGCGCCGGCTCGACCAGGATGACGGCACAGGCGCAGTCCAACCTGTCCGAAATCTTGCTTACCTATGACGTTTTTGAAAGTATGTGCACGCATCACAACATGGCGACAGCATTTCTCCACAAGCACCAAGGCCCAGGCTCTCTCCTTGCTCCACGTGCATCGTGCCATTTCGGCACGTCGCCAATCAAGGAGAACCCAAATGCCTCACCAATACTTCCAAACCTGCATCGATGAATGCGCCGCGTGTCACGTGGCGTGCCTGCACTGCGCCGCCTCCTGCCTGACCGAAAAGGACGCTCTGACATTGAGCACCTGCATTCGGCTGGATCTCGATTGCGCTGATATCTGCGGGACCGCCGTGGGGTTGATGGCGCGAGGCAGCACCCAAGCCAATGCCATATGCGAACTGTGCGCGAGAATCTGTCAAGCTTGCGCCGCCGAGTGTGCCAAGCACTCCCATGAGCACTGTCAGGAGTGCGCGCGCGCCTGCGAGAAGTGTGCCGACGCCTGTCGTGCCATGCATTGAGGGTGGCATACCGGATCAACCTCGCTGATCTGGCGCAGTTGTAATACGAGGGTCACGTTTCTGTCAGCCTCAGCCTTCTACACTGCCGTGACTAGCAGTGTCTTGTTTCAACTTGAAGAAGGAGAACGCGATGAACATCCTGAAAAAATCCGCATTGATGGGGGCAGCGTTGCTGGCGCTCGGTATCAACGTCGCCAACGCGTCAATGGCTACCGGCGCGCGCGACCCCTATACCGATGGCGGTCACGCGATGGGCAAGCGCGACCCCTATACCGATGGTGGACGCGCAGCGCGCGACATCTACACCGATGGCGCGCATTCGATGGGCACACGCGATCCCTACACGGACGGCGGTCACCAGTAACTGAAAGCTCAACCCCGGAACACCCCCTTCCGGGCTTTCCCCCTCACCCCGGAGCGCACCTCCGGGGCTTTTTTGCACGTCGAGGCATTCGCTGCACGTGCTCGCTGGACTGACTCATCAATCCGCTTCAATCGCTCTAGTGCCGCGCACTCTTGCTCGCCGACGCACGATAGCCTTCGTGGCGCTTCCGGCCGATGAGCATGTGTAGGGGAACGGCCGCAACAGCGGCGATGCCCATCACAAGGTGCGCAGTCTTTGCAAGACCACTCCAATCTTCGGGGCCGTAATACAGACCATAGGCGCTGATGGTCAGCAGCAAGAACACGATTCCCGTCAACGTGCCGGTCACGCGGTTGCGGCGCGCGACCCACGCGAAGCGGATGTGCTGCGGCAGCATGGAACCGAAGAGAATCAGGCTGCAGAACGCAAAGGCGCCGTGCAATTGCAGTATCTGGCGGACGACCGGCGCATCCGCCCATTGAAGCAGGTCATGCAAAACTGTCCACACCAGTCCAGACACCGCTACCGCTAGTAATACGGCGAGAGCAAGCCAATAGTGATACGGATGCAAGCGGATGCCTGTCCCTTTAAGCGGATGTCGATGCGAGGATTGCGTCATGATGCAACAACGTGTGCGTGATAACTCGATAGCGCGCGGATCGTGGAAGGGGCCGTCGTGCCCGCAAGCATGGCAACCTTGGTAAGAGCGTCCGCCCAGATACAGCGAGGAGCGATAACGGTGACAGTCCGCTCTGCGCAGGGCGCCTCCGTCAGTATTTGTTGCGATCGAATGGACTCAGTACCGGGAGGCAATCCGAAGCTTTCTGCGAAATAGTGACCGCTGGTGGCCGCGGCCCCGTGGGCGAGCATACCGAGTAATTCCAGCCGAGCCGGCGCGTTGGCACTGCGTACGTGGATGGGCTGCGCATGTGTGCCAAAGACGCGCAGATCCCCTCCAGCCGAAACGGCACCACTGCGGATGCCGTGGTGCCGTAAACTCAGGACGGCCATGTCGACGGCAAAGCCTTTGGCGATGCCACCGAGGTCCAACCATAGCGGGCGCCGCTTGCCGATGCGATTTTCACCGAGCGTCACCACGTCCGCAATCCGCGCGTCGACTTCCGCTGTCGGCCCCGCCGGGCGGGGCAGAATCTTGTGTGCCACCAACATGCGGGCCACGGTGGGGTCGAACACGCCGCCGGTACGCTCGTGCATGCGCTGGGCCTCGCGCAGCACACGCATGGTCCAAGGGTGAACGCGGACCGCTTCGCCTACCGACGCCGCATGCAGACGTGACAAGTCGCTATCCGAGCGCTGGAAGCTCATCAACGCCTCGGCTTGCTCGATTACGGAGAACGCCGCTGCGATGGCGGTTTCTGCCAAGTGAGCGCAGTCCTGGGGATACACATCGTCAATGCGAACTTCAACGAAAGTCCCCAATAGCGGTTTGGAGCGACGAATCACATCTTGGCTAGTAAGAGGTCATACACAGCCAGCACCCGCTTGACTCCCTGGGTGATGTGTTTGCATGAGAGCGTCGCGCCACTGATGTTACGGATGTCTTTACCAAGCTGCACAGCATCCTGCGCGGTCTTACCAACAAACTGGGCACGCCAGTCGGCATTGCGCACCTCATAGCCATACGTTTCCTGGTACGTCAGGATATCGACGGCGCGCACGGCTCCCTTGGCGTCGAGCGCCACGGCATACGTGATTTTTTCATGCTTGCCCACCACGCGATCCACGATGAACCAGCCGCCAGTCGACACTTTCCAGACCCCCTTGTCATTGAATGGCTCGTGTACCCCGGAGCGCTCGTTCAATGTTTCGCGAATCTGGTCCGTAATCTGGAGAGGCACGGCCTGAAAACTCGCGCCAGGAAACATCTGCGCCTGAGCCTGTTGAACTGTCAGGTATTCCGTCGCTTGGACGGGCACGACCAGCACCGCAAGCGGCACTGCCGCCATGGGAGTCCACTTCATGTCTGTCTCCGTATCAATGGACGCGCTTCAAAATGGGAACCCCACCTTGACCATGAACTCGTTGCGCGCATGCTCGTCACCGAAGATACGGTTGCCTGCCACTACGTCCGCCTGGTCCTCGTTGTAGGTTTTGACTACGGGCAATTGGTGGCGCCACGCGGCCGTTACCCACCAGTGTTTGGTGGCGTAGTGCAAATTGGGGCCAAGAAACCACGCGGAGTGATCACGACGGTTATAGCGATACCCCTGGAATTCACGATGGTTGCGCGCCTCCATGCCCAGGCTCAGGTTGTCGGTCAAGCGATAGGACACGCCGGCGGTCAGATCAAGCATGGAAGCACGCTCAATATCACCCATGGCGGTTTTGTCGCGCTCATGGGCACCGAGAATATTGGCGGCAAAAATGAGCCGATCATCCAACCAGTTCTTCTGCAAGATGATGCGCCATTCGAGATCGCGCTCACGGGGCCCCAGTTCTGGCTCGATGTACAGTGCCAAGCCGATCGGATCAGTCACTGGGTTCATGAGTTGGTAGATCGCTTCGAGTGAAACAGTCTCGAAGCGAGTCTTGCGGTAACGCCCAGTCGGATCGTCATTGGGACCGAGATCTGTCAGCGGCCCACGCGTGGTGCCATCAAGACCATTCCGATTGGCGTTCACGTAGCTCCAGTTGAAATAGCCGGCCAATTGGAATTTGTCCGTCACGCCGTACTCGACTTCTTCGCGGTTGAGCAATCCGCTATAGGATCCTTGGGACTGGCCCCGCTGCAGGAAAGACTGGTGCTCGAATTCGAAGCGGCCTTTGGGCATAACGTCGGCCGTGTAAATCCACCCGAACGGCGATTCGCCGGCAAGCGCAGTTGTGGAACACAGCCAGGCAAGCGCCCCAGCAAGCCAAACCTTCCCCCAATGCGTGCTTTTTGTAGCACCTTGCATTTGACTCCCCTTCCGAAATAAGGAGATT
This sequence comes from Ralstonia flatus, assembly GCF_958439105.1. Taxonomy (NCBI): domain Bacteria; kingdom Pseudomonadati; phylum Pseudomonadota; class Betaproteobacteria; order Burkholderiales; family Burkholderiaceae; genus Ralstonia; species Ralstonia flatus. The sequence continues at coordinate 7,383 of NZ_CAUDLI010000007.1, forward strand.
GTAAGGGAGAATGAGAATTGTTCGCAATAGCCTCGTGAAGCGGCGAATGCTGGGATCAGAGTCGGGTCGCACGGAGTCGCAGCGCATTGGCGACCACCGATGCCGAACTCAAGCTCATCGCCAATGCGGCAATCATGGGTGATAACAGAAGTCCGGTAAAAGGATAGAGCACGCCGGCAGCCAATGGCACACCCAGTGCGTTGTAAAGGAAGGCGAAGCCGAGGTTTTGCTTCATGTTGGCAATCGTTGCCTCGGATAAGGCGCGGGCACGGGCAATGCCCCGCAGGTCGCCTTTCACGAGGGTAACCTGGGCGCTGTTCATCGCGACATCGGTACCGGTACCCATCGCAATACCCACGTCGGCTTTGGCGAGCGCCGGTGCATCATTGATGCCGTCGCCTGCCATCGCTACAACCAAGCCTCGTTCTTGAAGTGTGGCGACCAACGCCAGCTTATCCGCAGGCTTGACCTCGCCGCGAAACTCAACAATGCCAAGTTGTTTTGCGACGGATTGGGCGGTCACGTTTCCGTCGCCGGTAGCCATCACGATCCGAAGCCCATCGGCTCTGAGTTGGGTCAGGGCCTGCGGTGTTGTCGTCTTCACGCGATCGGAAACCGACAGCAGGCCAGCAAGGACCCCATCGACCGCCAGGTACATCACACTGGCGCCTCGGGCTCGCATGGCGTCTGCCTCGGTGGAGGCGGCATCGACAGCTACCGCGTGCGCCTGCATCAGCGAGGTGTTGCCGAGCGCCAGGCTTCGCCCAGCGACGTGTCCTCTCACGCCGATCCCTGACGCGGATTCAAAATCTTCCGGCCGCTCGAGCGCGAGCCCCTGTTCGCGCGCTTGCGCCACGATCGCAGCGGCCAAGGGGTGCTCACTACCTTGGTCCAGACTGGCCGCCAAGCGCAAGACGTCCATGTCGGAAAATCCATTGAGGCCAATGGCCCGATCGAATGAGGGGCGCCCTTCGGTCAACGTGCCTGTCTTGTCCACAATAAGCGTGTCGACCTTGCGCAGGTTCTCGATTGCTGCGGCATCCCGAAAAAGAATGCCGTGTTCGGCCCCTTTGCCGCTGGCCACCATGATGGACATGGGCGTGGCAAGCCCGAGCGCGCACGGGCAAGCAATGATCAGCACGGCGACCGCATTGATCAAGCCGTGGGCCCAACTCGGCTGTGGACCCCAGATCCCCCAGGCGAAGAGCGTCATGACGGCGATGCCGACCACACCGATCACAAAGACGCCCGCCACCTTGTCTGCCATCCGCTGCATCGGCGCCTTGGAACGCTGTGCTTGCGCAACCATTTGTACGATTTGCGAGAGGACCGTCTGCGCGCCCACTTTCTCGGACCGGACCACGAGTGCGCCCGAGGTGTTCATGGTGGCACCGATCACATGGTCGCCCGCGCGTTTGGAGACGGGAATCGGCTCACCGGTGATCATCGACTCGTCGAGCGCGCTCGCGCCCGCGACCACAACGCCATCCACGGGCACCTTTTCACCGGGTCGCACACGCAGCAAATCGCCCACATGAACATGGGCAATGGGAACATCCTCTTCGCTGTCGTCTGCGTTGATACGCCTGGCCGTTTTCGGGGCCAAGCCGAGTAGAGACTTGATTGCGGCTGAGGTCTGCGAGCGGGCTTTCAGTTCGAGCATCTGCCCCAGCAGTGTCAATGAAATGATGACGGCCGCCGCTTCGAAATACACTTGCACCCGGCCGGACGCCGCAAAGGTAGAGGGAAACACACCCGGCGCAACGACCGCTACCGCGCTGTAAAGATAGGCAGCCCCCGTGCCCAGGCCGATGAGCGTCCACATGTTCGGGCTGCGGTATACAAAGGATTGGGCACACCGTCTGAAGAATGGCAATCCCGCCCAAAGCACGACCGGTGTGGCCAGTGCCAACTCAAACCTGTCTTGCCATGCTGGATCGAGGCGAGTCAATCGGTGTCCAGCCATGGCCAGCACAAAAACAATCGCCGTCAATGGAAAGCTTGCCCAGAATCGCCGCCGGAAGTCCGCAAGCTCCGCATTCTCTTCCTCCTCTACCGCGGGCATGACCGGCTCCAGCGTCATACCGCATTTGGGGCACGTGCCGGGATGATCCTGGCGAATCTCCGGATGCATCGGGCAGGTGTAAACCGTGGGCGCGAACTCCGTCGTTGATGAGACGCCTGCTTTGTCGCTCTCGACAGCCTCGGGCACGGGGGGCGAATGAGCGTGTTGGTCGTCGCTGTCGCATAGGCGTTGGTGCGTGTACTCGTTGTGTGTTTGCGGTGCGTTGGCGTTTTCCTGGCGCGAAGCTGCTTCTTTGTGGCTGTGCTGGCGGGTCATGCTCGGCATCCTGTGAGGAAAGAGTGGCGCGCTACGAAGGTCGTAGTGAGCATAGCGGTCTGGCACAGGAGGAGCAATGGTGAGCGAAGACAACAACGCCGCCGTTGCACCCTCCGCCCTGGGCATGCCCCATGCTACCGACATTGAGTCCCGTTGGGGACTATCGTTCGTAACGCAGGACCACAACCTTCCAACATAGGGAGAGGATCGTGAGCGACAGCATTTCACTGGGCAGCGTGGGCCGCCGCAAGTTTTTGCACCGGATGGCTGGCACGGTCGCAACCGCGTTCGGCGGGACAATGGCCGCGCCCATATGGGCACAACAAGTTCAGAACTATCCGGGTGCGCTTACGGGGACCGACTTTGACTTGACTATTGGACGCACGCTCGTCAATTTCACTGGGCGCGCACGCTATGCCATCACCGTGAATGGGTCGATCCCAGCGCCGATACTGCGATGGAAGCAGGGGTCAAAGGTGACACTGCGGGTCACCAACACACTGGACACGCAAACCTCGATCCACTGGCACGGCATCCTCGTTCCATTTGCGATGGATGGTGTGCCCGGCGTGTCATTCCCTGGCATTCCCGCTCACCAGACATTCATCTACACGTTCAAGGTGAGGCAGGCCGGCACCTACTGGTATCACAGTCACACGCGTTTTCAGGAGCAGCTCGGACTCTACGGCCCATTGGTAATCGAACCACAAGAGCCAGATCTCGTCCGCAGTGACCGCGACTACATTGTCATGCTGAGCGATTGGACGGACGAAAATCCAGACAGCGTGTTCCTACATCTGAAGCAATCGAGCGATTTTTATAACTTCCAGCTACCTACGGTCGCCGACTTCGTTGACGACACAAGGACAGTGGGCATCTCGGGAGCGCTCAAACGTCGGCGCATGTGGAACGAGATGCGCATGAACCCTACCGACCTCGCCGACGTATCAGCCGCCACTTATAGCTATTTAGTCAACGGCGCCACTCCCTTTGCCAACTGGACGGCCATCGCGAAGGCCGGCGAGCGCGTACGACTGCGCTTTATCAATGGATCGGCTACCACTACCTTCGACGTCCGGATTCCGGGTCTAACGATGCGCGTTTGCGCAGCGGACGGGCAAGACGTCGAAGCGGTGGACGTCGACGAGTTCCGGATCGGGGTGGCCGAGACCTACGATGTGTTGGTGCAAATGCCCCAGGATGCTGCATACACGATCTTTGCTCAGGCGATGGATCGCAGCGGCTACGCACGTGCCACACTCGCGCCGGAGCCGGGCATGCGCGCCGAGGTTCCACCGATGGACCCTAAAACTTGGCTCTCCATGGCGGACATGGGAATGGAGACTAGCGGGATGGCTATGGGCAGAGAACAGCCCGGTACCACGATGCGAATGCCAAACAACGGATCCCACTCCGCCCCCCGCCATTCAATGCCGGAGATGAGCGGACCCGTGGCCGATATGCAAGACAAGCAACCGCAGTCAGGCCATGAAGGAATGGCATCCCCCATGCCGATGCCGCCACGCCAAAAGCCCATGATTTCTCCGCCAATGACGATGTCGGTCATGCAGACCGGCCCCGAAGTCGACATGCGTTCCATGAATCCTTCGAAGTCGCTCGCCGACCCCGGTCCAAGATTGCGCGACAACGGCCGTCGGGTATTGGCCTATGCGGATTTGCGAACGCTCGCCCCCCCATTGACGCTCGGCCCCCGGGCCGCGAAATCGTCCTGCACCTGACCGGAAACATGCGCCGGTTCATTTGGGGGTTCGATGGCAAGAAGTTCTCCGAGGCTGAGCCAATCCGTTTGTATTACGGCGAACGGGTGCGGATCACCCTCGTCAACGACACCATGATGAACCACCCCATGCATTTGCACGGCATGTTTAGCGAATTGGAGAACGGTGAGCGCCAAGCCCTCGTTCGCAAGCACACCATCAACGTTCAACCGTCCAAGCAGATCAGTTTCCTCGTGACGGCAGATGCCCCGGGGCAGTGGGCATTCCATTGTCACCTGCTGTATCACATGGAAGCCGGCATGTTCCGCAAGGTGGTTGTGGCCTAACCCATCGGCTAAGGAGCGAGTCATGTTGCCAAGAGTGCAAAGATGGCTGTGTTTGGTCGCCGCGCCGCTGGCGCTTACTGTGGACGCCGCAGGCGCACAGACAGCAGGCTCCTCCATGCAAGCCATGCCACAGAAGCGACAGGGCATGCCTGACCAAGTTCTCAGCCAGGGAGCAAACATGTCCGCATCACCCGAACGGGCCGCTAATACCGAGGAAAGCGGCATCAACGTCATCCTTAAGAGCGATGAGCCTCGCGTGCCCATGCGAGATCCCAAGCGAGGCATCACCATGCCGGGAAACACCATGGCCGACAACGACGTTTATCACCAATTCTTGTTCGACCGGTTCGAAGCCATACGCGCTCCCGCTGCCACCGGGTTGGCGTGGGACATGCACGGATGGATCGGAAAGGACATCAATAGGCTGTGGCTCAAACTGCAGGGTATGCGGCTATTCGGTAAGACCGAAGATGCAAAAGTTGAGGCGCTGTGGGGACATGCATTTGCTCCGTTCTGGGATTGGCAGACGGGCATTCGGCGCGACTTTGGTGGCGGGCCGGCGCGCACATGGGCAGCGTTCGGAATCCAAGGCCTTGCGCCTTACTGGTTCGATGCAGAGGCGACACTGTACGTCAGCAACGCGGGGCGCGTGGCTGCGCGTGTACGCTCTACCTACGACGTCCGCTTCTCACAGCGCATCGTCCTGACTCCCGAAATCGAAGCGAACGCCTACGCAAAGACTGACGAGGCACGGGAAATCGGCAGCGGGCTGGCTGACCTCCGGCTAGGTCTGCGACTCCGATACGAAGTCCGCCGCGACTTTGCTCCGTATATCGGCGTGGTTTGGGGCAAGAAGATGGGCAAGACCGCCGACTTTGCGCGAGCGGCGGGGCAAAGCGCGACAGATAGGCAAATCATTGCCGGCATACGGTGGTGGTTCTGAATGGGGGCATGGCCCTTTTTTTGTGTACCTCCCCTGAGGCTCATCTTCGGTATGAGCGCCTTACCGAGACGTAATTCGCGAGTCATCGAAGGGAGAGGAATGCCTCTCTAGAATCGTTCACACCACTTGACGCTCCAGGAGAAAACGATGAATCGCAATGGACTTGCTTCGCTCATGCTCGCAGTCCTCTTTGCCGCAAGCTCGGCGGCATGGGCCTCTGACAAATTCCGCGGTGACGGCGGGGACAATTGGATCGAACACGTGCGGCAAAGCCCGTCGGCACCCCCGTCGAATATGAACAAGACCGCATTGTTGTTCGGCTCACCTGCCCCTGCGTCAATGGCTGCGCGCACGGTGGTAGTGAAGCCCGGGATGAAGTACATCAATGTTGACTCCGGTGAGACCATCGCATTCTCCACGGGGACCGGGACGCAAGCGTGGACATTCATTGAAGCGATGCAGAGCACCTCGGTCGACCTGGGCGTTCTGCTGCCGGATGCACCCGAAGCCAAGGGAGTGCGTGTCATCATCGCGCGCAGCACCTGGTTCACCGGCAGTTAAAATACCACCAGCCCTGTCACGCCTCACACGGTTGTGCAGGGCTGGTTTCATTGCACCGCTTTGCTCGTCGCCAAGCGATCAGAGCCGTGACCTGGATCCCTGTGTTGACGAACTGCAATGCAATCAATGCAAATTGCTTGGTCTCCCAGTACACGAACACCAGGCCCATGTTGCCGGCAATCCAGGCTAGATAGCCGCGCGGGTCTTTGCGGGCAATGAATAGCTGGCCGGTTAAGCCGGCCAAGATAACGAAGAGTTGCAGTGGGCTCACGGTGATTTTTCGACTGTTGCGGCGGTTTCGCTACTGTGTCAGAACAGTGCAACGCGCAGTCTCTGCAACAGAGGCACATTGCCCGCTCATTCTTGGCTTTTGCCGTGCGGGCTAACGTCTGCCTCAGGTGTTGCACGCGGAGAAATTAAGGCGCCGCTGTACTGACGACCACCATCATTGGAGTCCAAGCCTCCATAGCCAGTTCTCTCGCTTCCCCCGGCTCCAACACCAAATCGATCGGTTGCGTGCCCGGTAGTGCGCCGATCCCGCCTGCGTCTTGTATATCCAAGCGGAGTTTCACGGAAACGCTTCCACGGTTGACCAGCCGCATGGAATAGCGCTGTTGAGACGAAAGCGTTTTGGACAGAATATCGCCCCGTTTGAGCGAAACGTCGATCTCTTCAGGGAGTGCGGATGAGGGCTGCATGCCGCCCAACGTCACGACGGGGTTGTGGGTGCCGAACCCATGTTCGAGATGCAGGACGAAGGCGCTTGCAATCGTGGGAAAGCTGGCAAGGGTTGCCAATATCGATATGACAGTACTTTTTCTCATGGCATCGTCTCCTGATGTAACTGCCCTAAGGCGTGTTGAGGCTGTGCTGTCCAGTGTTTGCGTTGGTGAGACATGGGTCACTTATCGAGGGGGGGCACGCGCGCACCGGAAAACGTCCAACGGCGGTGGAGATTGAAATTGATCAGGACCAAGACCCCGGTTGCGGTCACCTGCGCAACCAGATAGTGGAACCCTAAAGCGAGGAGGGATGCCAGTGCCCAGGCGTTGATCAACAATGCCAGCATCCATACGAGGGCGAATCGGGCGAGCGTCTCCGGGATCTTGGCTGACGCATCGAAGACCCACCGCCGACTGACCGAGTAGTTGAGCACCAGCCCCACCAGCGCCGCAATGGTTGATCCGAGCACAGGCTCGGTCCCCATTTGGACCAGCGCGTATAGGGTCAGATAGTGAGCGGCGGTGGAAACACCGCCGCTCGCGAGGTACCTGTAGAAGCGATGTCGATTCGTCATGGCGGCTCATTCTCGTAGGTGTATCGGACACGTGTAAATGGCGGGTTCCTGTTCGTTGAGTCGCTACCTTACTCCTTGACCGCAATGGCGAGCAGTGAGCCGCCGGCCGGAAAGTGAATGCCGCGGGTAAGCAAGCGAGACTCAACGTTGCAGACCGTCGAGAACAGGCGATTAAGCGTTTTCCCGATACGAAAGCCTTCGTCAACTTCCTGCTCGGTCCGTGCGATCTTTTGATGCAGACGCGAAAGAACCATGACCGGTAGCAGCAGCGACATAAAGGAGTTGACATAGAGCGGTCGGAACCCGGTGGCGCGCAACTTTTCAATGAGATCCCGGCGCGTATAGCGACGTTTGTGCTTGGCCGCATCGTCCACGCGGCTCCAGAGCCGGGGGTGCTGGGGCACTGTCAAGATCAGCCCGCCACCGCGCCGGCAGGCCTTGTACATCTCACTTAGGGCACGTCGATCATCATCGATATGCTCGATGACATCAAAGGCGCCGACCACCTCAAATGCCTCAACAAACGGTATCGCGCGAGCATCCATTTGCAAGAACTTCGCCCCGCAATGACGGCGCGCCATCTGGAGTGCATTCAGCGAGGGTTCCCCACCGCACACTTCTGCGTGCCGAAACCGATCTGCAATCGCGGCTAGGTTCTCCGCTGTGCCGCAGCCAACTTCCAGAAACGACTGGAGCTGCGGGAAATGGCGCTGCAGCGCCCACACGATTAGCCTGCGGCGATGCACGAACCAAAAGTGGTCAGCCTGCAGCTTTTGGTATTCCTCGAACAGCGGCTCATGGAAGCCGTCGTTGTCCTGCAGCATCTCGGGCGCCAAGCAAGCGACGCCATCACGGATGGTGGCTCGCCAGCCACAAGCGCTGCACGACCAAGCGAAGGGCCTCAAGGGTGTATGGCAACTTACACAGATATGCACGGCAAACTCCTACGCAGCAAGCAACTGCGCCATTCACGGCGTCCTGGTTGCTTGCTGACGAAACACTCGATTTCCCTTGGCGCGTGTAGAGGCGCTGCCAAAGGTCTTGCCGATGCGCCGTCTGCCTCCTCTTACAAAAGCGAAAGCTGGCTCGCCATCGGCGATGCGTGTTAGACAACCAGCCGAGGAGGCCGTAGGAGAAGGTCCGGGACGAAGCTGAGAAAGTGAGCGCGAGACGAACGATGTGTTTTCAATCTCGGCTGGTAAGCGGACATGGTCAGTCCCGCCAACATCGCATGCTGCGGAACTTCCCCGCAAGACGGACATGACTTGCAGCGGTCGTCGAAACGAACGGGCGTGGCTTTTCCATGGTGGTCATGACAATGCTCATGGCCGGCGCGTGCAGCGGTGGGGGGCCGCTGGGGCTGCATCTTTCGTAACTTCTTGGTTGTTGTATGCGCGCGTTCGCAGTCGGCGAGAATGCCTGCGCCCATGCCCTGTGAGGGCAGCGCAAGCAGTACTAACCAGAGCAAAAACACACGCAGCAACTTCACCGGGCACCATGAACCAACGATCACGAAGCCGCAGTCTAGGAAACGGAACCTGACCACAGAGTTACGGGCGCATTACAAGAATGCAGCCGGTTGAAGGTGTTTGGCGCTGCGCGTTTCCCTCCCACTAGACAAGGTGGGCATGCTGACGGCACAAGCATGCAATCGGTACATGATCGCTCGCGCCAGGACATGATTTGCCAAGGGTGCAAAGCCTACGCAACGCTCCAGTGGTCCACCCCAACAATAGAAAGAATATGCGCAGTGTGTCCTATCAGTTGCGCAATCGATCTTGGCAATTGCGCTCTTTCATATTGGCAATCGGGGTAGTCGTCCTTTTCAGGCATGTATGGCCTCGACGTCTATTGCAAGCCTCTGTTGGTGATGTTGAAACGGTCTGCATGCATGTATCCGGCTTGCCTGGTAGGCCGCTGCTGAAGCAATCCCGCAGCCTTGATGAGATCCGCGCACCTTGTCCTTAGCAAAATCATGGCGTCCCCGAAGGCCGCCGCCGGCACGCGCCAGCCTACCCTGCGCAGACGAAGTTCAGCATTTGGACCAATGTCAAACGCCAGCGTGTCGCCGGTAGCCAAGCCCGTGGTCGTCGTCTGATCATCGGGGGGAGCATCAAGATTGGCCTTAACAGGCCTCGTCGGCATCTGGTTGATCGGCGTCACAAAGCGCTCCACCATGGCACCCATGCTTCTCCTCTTCGTCGACGGCGGGCGTGCTACAGCATCAATTGCCGTGCGGTTTTCGGCACCCCTATACTCATCTCACACAACCGGGATTCCCAGGTCGTTGGTAGCAGCTTGCCGTCCCGGCGCTAGCGTAGATATTGATCAACAACGCAAGGAGCACACTATGTCGCGTACCCTGATGATGTTGGCGCTGGGCGCGGTCGCATCGTTTCCGGCGCTTGCCGAGCCGCCCGAGGTTATGCAAGGCAAGCTGGTCGATGAGCACAAGATGACGCTGTATGTTTTCGACAAAGACACTGCGGCCGGCAAAAGCGCGTGCAACGGGACGTGCGCGACCAACTGGCCACCCGCGCTGGCCGATTCATACGACAAGGCGAGCGGTGATTGGAGTTTCATCACCCGTGATGACGGCAAGCGCCAGTGGGCCTACAAGGGCCATCCGCTTTACCGCTGGAGCAAGGATCAGAAGCCGGGCGACACCACTGGCGACGGCGTCATTGGCGCGTGGCACGTGGCCAGGCCTTGACTGGCGCGTTAGAAGAGCACGTGGATGGAGCGGGCGCTGCGGCCCAATGATTCAACGACCTGCTCTTCATGCGATCGGGATCGCTTTGGCCTCACTTGCCTTTGGCGCGCCGGCTCGTGCAGAGGGTGACCCCGCGCGGGGTGCACAAGCCGCCCGCACTTGCATGGCGTGCCATTCATTTGCACCGAGTCGCCACTTGACGGGCCCGAGCTTGGCGGGCGTTTTGGGACGTAAAGCAGGCACAGCCGACGGCTTTGCACGCTACTCTGACGCCCTCAAGCAATCAGGTCTGGTCTGGGACAAACGGAACCTCGATGCGTGGCTTGAGAATCCGGCGGCCCTGGTGCCGGGTAACGCGATGACCTTTCCCGGCATTGCCGATGCACGCACGCGGGCCGATCTGGTCGCCTACATTGAGGCAGTTTCCACGGGGCGTGTGAAGGTGCCCGATCGTGGCCTGCCGAATTTGAAGGAGTCCGATGCGGCGTCGCGGGTCACCTCAATCCGCTTCTGTGGCGATACCTATCGCCTCACCACCGCCGACCGGAAGGCCCACGTCTTTTGGGAGTTCAACCTGCGCTTCAAAACCGATGGCAGTGCTGCCGGCCCGGCTGCCGGTCAACCTGTGCTGATCGGCACAGGCATGCAGGGCGACCGCGCCGCCGTGGTTTTTGCGCGCCCCGAGGAAATCTCTGCCTTCATTCAGAGGCGGTGTCCATAAAGACTGGCCACCCTGCCAACAGCATCTAGAACCCGGTGGCGATACTGCTGCATAAGCTGCGGGCGGGGTCAGGCAGATCTCAATGCTTCCCGTCGTCGCCGAAGGCTTTCGCGAGACTGTCGAGAAAAAGGCTTGCAGACTGGAAGCCGATCACTCGCACCGGGCTCTCACGTCCATCGGCACCGTACAAGATGATGCCGGGTGGACCGAATAGGCCGAAGCGTTTGAGCAGGGTGCGATCGTCGGCAGAATTGCGTGTCACGTCGGCCTGCAGCAGCACAACATCCGCCAGCCGTGCCTGGACTCTCGGATCGCTAAAGGTCAAGCGTTCCATCTCCTTGCAGCTGACACACCAATCGGCATAGAAATCTAGTAGCACCGGCTTGCCGGCCGCGGCGGCCTGCACCAGGCGCGCGTCGAGTTCGGCCACAGAACGGATGCGCTCGAAGCGCACCAGCGCCGGGCCAGCAGTGGAGGCGGGCGCCATCAGGCCAGCACGCAGATGCGACAGCGGCTGGAGCAGATCCCGTCCGCCGGACGCCAGACCGACCAGCAGGATCGCCCCTGCCAGCGCGGCCACCATGCCCATGCCCTTGCCCAACCGGGTCAAGCTGCGAGGCTCTGGACCAAGCGAACCGAAGGCGCCCAGGAAGGCGGAGGCAATCAGCAGCAGCATGGCCCACGCCGCCATCAATGCCCAGGGTGGCAAAAGCGGGCTGACAGCCCAGAGCGCCTCGCCGAGCAGCAGGAAGCCCAAGAAGCGCTTCGTCACCATCAACCAGTGCCCAGCGCGCGGCACAAGATAGCCAGTAGCGACGCCGACCAGCACCAACGGCGCCCCCATGCCGATCGCCATACCGAATAGTGCACCGCCACTGCCAATCGCATCACCGGTTTGCTCGGCATCGGTCAGCGTGCCCGACAGCGGCACAGGCACGCTGCGCACGACGACCAATGCTGAAATCACGCCTGCTGCTGCGGCAACAGCAATCCGACCGCCCGACCAGCGATTTGAGGATGCCGTCATTGGGGGCAGCCGCCCTAGCTCATAGAGTCCGAACATTGACAGCGCCAGGGCCACCGCCAGCATGGTAAAAGCCCCCAGCGCCCACGGCGTCAGCAGCCCCGTCGAGAATCTCTCGCCGAGCAATCCCGCTGCCACGCCGACACCGGCATCAGCCACCGCCGTTCCGAGCACGTAGGCTAATGAGACCACCAAGGCACGACCGCGCGTCACGTGCTCGCCGACGACGATTGACGACAGGATCGGCACCATCGCCAGCACGCCTGGCGTGAGCGTCATCAGCAGACCGAGGCCGAAAAAGACCGTAGCAATCCTCCCAAGCTGGTGGCCGGCCAACACGTGCGCAACGCGGTCGCCGTCGTCATTCCTTGGCGCGGCTGATGGAACAGCCGGCCCAATTTGCCCCTCTCCCAAGCTGGGCAAAATCGGCATCGCCGGCGGCACGGGCGACGTCATTGGCCTGCTGCTCCGATGCTTATCGAATAGGCCACCGAGCAAGCCACCGCCGACCTTGTACACACTGTGCATCGGCGGATAGCAGATTCCCTTGTCGGCACAGCCTTGTGATGTCACCGTCAGCAGCCATTCGCCGTCAGCCGGCACGACCGCCACCGGCACGCGAATGGTGACGCCGCCATGATAGATCTCCATCTGCTTGCCGAGCGCTTCGTCAAATTTGACCTGCCCTGGCGGAAACTCGGGCGTACCGAGCTTGACCCCAGCCGGCTGTGCGGCGAACACAAATCGCTCACGGAAGAGGTGATAGCCGTCGGCGATGTCGAAGTGCACCTCGATGGAGCGGTCGTCGAGTTGCCGCGCCGCAAAGCGGAAGGCCTGCTCCGGTGGCAAGAGATTTTCCTCTTCCGCGGCATGGGCAACACCACCGGAGCCTGCGACGCAGAACCACAGGACAGCGAGCAGCAGCAAAACGAGCTGTGCCGGGGCGACGCCTCGTACTCGCCCGCCACCTCCAGTGCGCGTCGCTGCCACGCTCCACCCCATACATCACTCCCTGACCTCAATGACCGACCACACCGTGCTGATCGCGCTATAGCCTCTCGGCGGATGCCCTCACGCCTCGCGGGTCACACGGGCATGTGATCCCGTGCCGCCTGGCGCCCCGCCATTGACACACGATGGGATTATTCCGCCGGACCAGCCGACTCCCCAGGGGGAACGTGAAGATGCAAGAACCCCTCGACAGGAACAACCGCGACGATCCCGGCGCCCGGCACCGTCGATTTTCCGACCTCAACGATCGCGTTGGTGATAGCCTCGACCTCGGCCTCGTCCGCGAAGATTTCAACCTTGGTGTGCACGGTGGTCAGGTCACTGGAAAAGAAGTTCTTGTACTCGCCGTACCCCTTGACCTTTGTGATCGTCAGGCCAGGGGCATGGGCGGTCGCGAGCTGCCTCTCCAGCGACTCAAGCAGTTCAGTGGGAATGATGGCGATGATCCATTTGGTACGCATAACCCTCTCCTTGATCATCAAGGTGCGACCACGGCAGCCGGGGCTATAGGGCGAGAAATCATGAGCCCACGTGGGTGCTGAATAGCTGTTTCCATTGACTGCGGCCCGGTACGAACATGGGCACCCTGCGTCGATACGCCTCGTAAGCGGCCCCAAAACGGCTGACCATGTCTTGTTCTTCCTTGCGCGCCAGCCTGACATAAACAAACACAATGACTGGCAACAGCACCACGGTGATCAGCGTGGGCCAGTGCACCAGCTGCCCAAAGACAGCCAGCATGATGCCGAGGTACTGCGGGTGACGGACGAATCCGTAAGGCCCCTCCTGGGCGATGCGGCCGGCACGGCATGCTCGATAGACAGTGCTCCACCCCCAAATCAGCAGAATGAGGCCCGGGAGGATAAAGACAGTCGCTATCACCATCTCGACCATTGCGCCTGCCATGCCATAACCGAGCAGCGTTGCCCACAGATGCCCACTGTAGGCCGTCAGCGGTATGTCGATTCCGAGGAAGCCCGTCAGGAGGTAGATCGTGAGGGGGAAGCCGTACATTTCCGCGTACAGCGCGATCACAAAGGCCTGCACGAGACCCGCCCCAGTCCATTCGCGCCAGCCTTGCGGCGCCACGTACCGATACAAGATCCATGACACCACCCCAACCAAGACCGCGACCAGGTTCCAATGGCCGTAGTGCGCACTGAAACTACTCATGATGCTCATCGCACTCCTCCCGCAGACGACAGGATTGGATTTGCCCCTGTATCTCCGGACACAGCCTCACACTTGCGCTGATGATTTCGCGTACCACGCTGGCCTACAGTCCTTGTCCTGCTCGCGCTGGAACCCGCCTTCGCGATACGCGCGGCCGCACTCACGATTCACTTTTCGATCCGAAACGGCTGCTTCCGCTCAGGCGTGTCCTCTCTCATGGAACGCCGCTGATCGTCTTGACCTTGCATGCCTTTCATCATCAGCCACATCGATAGCGGGCAGACGAGGATCAACAGGTAGGGACCAATGCCCAGCACGAAGGCACGAACTGACGGGAAAACGGCATAGGCGACTGCCAAGATCGCCACCAGGGCAGCGCCCACGGCGACCATGGTTCTCGTGTTGCATTTCATAGCGGTACTCCTGTGGTACTCGGTCGTTCGCGATACGGCCGGCCACCGTCATTTCGATGAGGGCGTCTGGATCTTGTCCGCGTACTTGCGCAGGATTTCCCCCATCGCCTGCATCATTTCTCCGTGCATCTGCATCGAGAGCTTTTCGTTTCCGGGCGGCAACTGCCCCATCATCGGACAACCGCCCATCATCCCGCCGTCCATCATGTGGCCCATCATCATGGAATGCATGGGGTCTTGCGGACTTGCTTTGGCGCCTTCGGTAGCGCGACTGGGGCCGGCTGCAGCGCTCCATCCACCGGCCCCAAGCAGGGCAAGCGCAAGCGCTGTGGCCATGACTGATCTCGTTCTCATGACGATCTCCATCTTCGATTAAGTTCCGTGCTGTTCGCCACCGGTTCCGGATGCCGCAAGATCAAGCGGCTTACTCCCGGTAAGCGATTGCGTCGATATACGCGCCTCGACGACCAGGCCGAAGCGCATGCGATCATTTCGCCTCGGATGGGCCCTTCGGGCTGGCGCTGTCCGCCGACGACTTCATCATTTCAGCGCACTGCTTCTGCATCGCATCCTTGGCTGATGCGGCGCCCGGAGCTGCGGCAGAGCGTTTCGCCGCCGCGCGCGCACTGTTGATGGCATCCCAATTGGGACCTGCGAAGGCCGCGCCAGCGGCAACACCAAGCGAAACGAGAACGATGATTCTGAGAATGGAATGCATGATGGTCTTCCCCACATAAGGTTTCTTTCCGGCTCAGTCAAGGCAGAGTCCAGGGACATCCCGCCGGGGGAGCGATTGAAATCAAGGCTCGCGGCGACGGATTGCCGCGTGTGGGGAGCGATCAGATTCGCAAGCGCGCTGTTGCGAGGTAGATGGGCCCAGGTACTGCAACGGGCCGAGAGGCCTTCGGGTAAGCCGGTCCGGCGTAAGGCGTCGGAGGAAGAACGTGCACGAGCCCAATTGCGGCGGGCAGCATGCCAAGATCAGGAGCGTGGCCGTTGGCATCCGCCCAATGGCGCCCATCGTGCCGATGGTCCGCGCAGAGCGCGGGCTGCGCCTCATCCATGTGCTGGCAGTTCACGACGGAAACAACCATCGTCGAGGAGTTCGCCATGGTCCCCGCCTCGGGCGGGCAAACGTATCCCGCAATCGCAAGGCGCGAGAAAAGCACCATCGCGATCAATGAGAGCGTAAGCAGCCGAGCGAGAGGACTTTGGCGATGCATCATGAATCACTGCCAACAATTGTGTTCACTCTAGTTCTGCCAAACCTTGACCGCAAGGCGGGCAAAAACGGTGAGGGGCGATTGCGCACGGGCATGATGGTCATCCAAGAGGCAGCGCCTAAAACACCTGCGTTCTCAACCGAAGCGCATTGGAAATCACTGACACCGAACTCAGGCTCATGGCCAAGGCCGCGATCATCGGTGACAGCAGCCACCCGGTGAACGGGTACAGCACTCCGGCTGCCAGCGGTATGCCCAGCGCGTTGTAGACGAACGCAAATCCCAGGTTCTGTTTCATATTGGCAATGGTGGCCTGCGACAGTTCCCGTGCGCGCGCAAGGCCGCGCAGGTCACCCTTGACCAGCGTGACCTGGGCGCTATGCATTGCCACATCGGTTCCTGTCCCCATGGCAATGCCGACATCGGCTTTGGCCAGTGCCGGTGCGTCATTGATGCCGTCGCCAGCCATTGCCACCACGTGGCCCTCGCTCTGGAGTTTTGCGACCAGCGCCAGCTTGTCGGCCGGTTTGACCTCACCATGAAACTCGTTAATGCCAAGGGGGCCGGCCACGGCTCGCGCTGTCGCGATGCTGTCGCCGCTTGCCATCACCACGCGAATCCCGGCTGCTTTGAGCGCCGCAAGCGCTTCGGGGGTGCTGGCCTTGACCGGGTCCGAGACCGTCAGCAGCCCCGCCAATTTCCGGTCAACGGCCAGGTACATGACACTGGCGCCGTACTGCCCCAGCACGTTTGCCCGCAACGCTTGCGATTCAATATCGACTTGCTCCCGACGCATCAGGGAGGCATTGCCGAGTATCAGTTGGTGACCGTCAACCCGGCCTCGCACGCCCATGCCCGCGTCCGATGCGAAATGTTCGACCTTCGCCAAGGTCAGGCCCCGTTCACGCGCCGCCGCAACGATGGTGGCCGCCAGCGGGTGCTCGCTGCCTTGATCGAGACTCGCCGCCAGACGCAGCACCGTGGTCTCATCGAGCGAATCGACGGCCAACGCCCGCTCGAAGACCGGACGGCCTTCGGTCAGCGTGCCGGTCTTGTCGACGATCAGGGTGTCGACCTTGCGGAAATGTTCGATGGCCGCCGCGTCGCGGAACAGAATGCCCTGGGTCGCCGCCTTGCCGCTCGCCACCATGATCGACATCGGTGTAGCCAGCCCCAGCGCGCATGGACAGGCGATGATCAGCACGGCCACCGCGTTGACCAGCCCAAAGACCCAGCTCGGCTCGGGACCGAACAATCCCCAGCCGAAGAAGGCAAGCACGGCGATGGCTACCACCACCAGCACGAACACCCCGGCCACCTGGTCCGCCATCCGCTGCATTGGCGCCTTCGAGCGCTGGGCCTGGGCTACCATCTGCACGATCTGGGACAGTACCGTCTGAGCGCCAACCTTTTCCGAGCGCATGACCAGGCTGCCCGACGTATTGAGGGTGGCGCCGATCACGTGGTCGCCCGCCCGCTTGAAGACAGGCAGTGGCTCACCGGTGATCATCGATTCGTCGATGGCACTCACACCTTCAATCACAACGCCATCGGTCGGCACTTTCTCGCCCGGCCGAATTCTCAGCAAGTCACCGACATGCACGTGCGTGAGCGGGATGTCCTCCTCGCTGCCGTCCGGGTTGATGCGGCGTGCTGTCTTGGGTGCCAGACCAAGCAGCGACTTGATGGCCGCCGAGGTCTGTGAGCGCGCCCTCAGCTCGAAGATCTGGCCGAGCAGCGTCAGCGAAATGATCACGGCGGCGGCCTCGAAGTAGACCGCAATGCGGCCATGCACAACAAAGCTGCGGGGGAACAGGTCGGGCGCCACGGTGGCCGCAACGCTGTACACGAACGCGGCGCCGGTGCCCAGACCGATCAGCGTCCACATATTTGGGCTGCGGTTTCGGAACGATTGCAGGCACCGGGCATAGACGGGGAAGCCTGCCCACAGGACCACGGGCGCAGATAATGCGAACTCCACCCAGCTTTGCACCGTCGGCCCCATTGCCCAGGCATGTTCACCCAGCATCGCAAGCAATGCGGTGGCAATCGTCAACGGCAAGGTCCACCAGAAGCGCCGGCGGAACGCTGCGAGTTCAGGATTCTCGTCGGCGTCGAGGCTCGGCATCTCAGGCTCAAGCGCCATGCCGCATTTCGGGCAGCTCCCGGGATGGTCCTGACGGACCTCGGGATGCATAGGGCAGGTGTAGACGGCGCCAGGTGCTGCACTGGCTTCGTCACCGGCGGAGACATACTTGGCTGGCTCCGCCTCAAACTTCCTCTGGCATGCCGCGCTACAGAAGACGTACCGCGCCCCCGCGTAGTTTGACTGGTATGGCGTACCGAGCTTCACTGCCATGCCGCACACTGGATCTCGGTCCTCGGTGGCGGTCACAAGCGTCAGTTGCTTCGCCATGGCGTGCTGGTGGTCCCCGCCTTGTGCGCACAAATCTCCGCCGACGTGCCCGGGCGCAGGGGATGACGTATGCGGATGTGGTCGTTTGTCGTTCATTCTCGCGGTGCCTCAATGCCGCGTGGCATGTGCCACAGGCTGCCTCTCTGGGACGGCGCTGCTGATCGCGTCCAAAATCGGGCAGGCGGGGCGATCGTCGCCGTCACAGTGCTGGGCGAGATACATCAGGGTGTCGCGCACGCCGGTAAGCGCGGCAATCCGAGCGTCCAGCTCTTGAATGCGCTGCAACGCAATCGCCTTCACCGTTGCACTCGCGCGCCGCTTGTTTTCCCACAGCCCGAGCAATTCTCGAATCTGCTCCATGGAGAAGCCCAATGCCCGCGCCCGCCCAATGAAGCGCAGGGCGTGGATGTCGTTGTCTCCATACGTCCGGTAGTTGCCCGCGCTCCGGGCAGCCGACGCCACCAGGCCAATGCTTTCGTAGTAGCGGATCATTTTGGCCGAGACCCCGGATACGCTCGCGGCCTGTCCGATATTCATGGTGTGCTCCTCGATTCCTGCGTGCATCGAAGCTTCGGCATCACGTGTCCGTGGCATGTGCCACGGGAGCGACGCGTACCCAAATCTTCACGGCTTCACGGTAGACCCTGCCCACGTGGGAAGGTCAAGGACGGCGCGCTCGTTCTTTTGTCCGATCGCGGCGCGGGTATCCGGCGAAGTTACATTGCGCATGAAAAAAGGTATGCTTCCGACAAAGTTTCCACGGCAATTAACCCTTGCGTCACACGCTGCGCCGGCATTCTTTCTTCGCTGGCTTTCTCCTGCTGGTCTTCCTGTCAGTCCAACTGGCAGCGGCGGCGTACGCCTGTGCCGGCAGCCGATACCAAGTGGGCAGCAACAACATGAAGGCCGCCCTGACCGAATCGTGCGCCGACATGGCCAATGGGACCGATCAGGGCAGCAGCCAGGACAAGGACAACGGCGCGCTGTGCTTGGCCCACTGCCAGGCTGACTCCAAGAGCGCTGATCATGTCGCACCGCAACTGCCGGTGTTCTTGCCGGTGCTCACCGGCGTCATCGAACCGGCCCCCGTGGCGTTTGCCAATATCCGCACGGTGCTGCGCACACAAGTGGCAGCGCGCGCGCCGCCACCACCGCTGGCCGTTCTTTACTGCAGTTTCCAAACGTAGCCTCCAGACCGACGTCACCCGGTGCTGCCCTCTCTAGATTGGGGTAGCTGTCGTCGTTCTTGGAG
Source organism: Ralstonia flatus (assembly GCF_958439105.1). Classification (NCBI taxonomy): domain Bacteria; kingdom Pseudomonadati; phylum Pseudomonadota; class Betaproteobacteria; order Burkholderiales; family Burkholderiaceae; genus Ralstonia; species Ralstonia flatus. The sequence goes on from NZ_CAUDLI010000007.1 coordinate 26,536, forward strand.
GCTTTATGCTTTTTCCACGTCGCCTGACGCTGGCGTTGCTTTGCGCGCCTGCCTTCGGCATCGCGATGTCGCATGCCGCGACCTCGCAATCTGTCCCTACGCTTTCCGTTGAGGAAACCGTCGCGCTCGCCACCGCGCATGCCGGCGACGCCGAATCCTCGCGCGGGACCATCGACGCCGCGACCCAAATGGCGGTCGCCGCCGGCCAATTGCCGGACCCCGTGCTCAAGCTCGGCATCAACAACGTGCCGGTCAATGGCCCCGACCAGTTTTCGGTCAGCCGGGATTTCATGACCATGCGCTCCATCAGCGTGATGCAGGAATTCACACGCCCGGACAAACGCCGCGCCAAGGTGGCACGCTTCGAAGCGGAAGCCGACGCTGCCGAAGCGCAGCGCGCGGTCAGCATGGCCAACGTGCAGCGCAACGCCGTCAGCGCATGGCTGGACCGCTGGTATGCCGAGCAGACGGGGACCTTGCTGGGCCACCATGGACACCCACTTGAACTTGCGTTGCAGGCGGCGACCGCCGCGTATCGCAGCGGACGGGGCACGCGCGCCGACGTGCTGGCGATGGAACTGGAAATCCAGAAGCTGCAGGACCGCCTGGACGAAAACCGCGCCGCCGTGGCGGCCAGCGCCGTCGCGCTAGAGCGCTGGATCGGTCCGGCCGCCACCCGCCCGCTCTCCGAGCCGCCGCGCCTGGACGTTCCCCTGCCGGTCGAGCGGTTGGCGCGCGGTGAGTTGGATACCGTGCCTGAGGTCGCCGCCGCGCAACGCGAGGTGGGTCTGGCAGAGAGCGAGATCCGGGCCGCTGCGCAAGCAAAGAAGCCAGATATCACGGTCGAGCTGATGGTCAGCCAGCGCGGCTCCGCGTTCTCGAACATGGGCTCCGTGAACGTCAGCTTTCCGCTGCCTTGGGACCAGGGCAACCGGCAGGACCGCGAAGTCGCGGCCAGGCTGGCCCAGGCCCAGGCGGCACGTGCCAAGTCCGAAATCCTCCGGCGCGACACCCAGGCCATGGTCGGCGCCAAGCTGGCCGAGCTGCAGCGCAATCTCGAACGGCTCAAGCGCTATGACGAGAAGACCTTGCCGCTCGCCAGCACGCAGGCGGAGGCGGCCCTGACAGCCTACCGCGCCAATACCGGATCGCTGCTGGCCGTGGCCGAGGCCAATCACCGCGCCATCGATACGGAATTGGAACGGCTCGCGCTGGAAGCCAAGACGGCCAAGCTGTGGGCCGATCTGACCTTCCTGGTTCCGCTGCCCACCGCGCAGACCGAGTCCGCCATCAAGGAACGCAAATGAAAAAACTGGTCATTGCAACGGCTGTGGGGCTCGTTCTTATCGGGACCGCCATCTATGGCGCCTACCGGGTCGGCGTCACGCAGGGTGCCCGGTTGGCACCATCGTCGATGCCGGCCAGCTCGGCATCCGGCCTCAAGGCCGGCGACGTCGATCCCCAGACCGGCAAGAAGGTACTGTACTGGCACGACCCCATGGTGCCCGGGCAGCGTTTCGACAAGCCGGGCAAATCCCCCTTCATGGACATGCAGTTGGTGCCCGTCTATGCCGAGGGGGACGGAGGTAGCGGCATCGCGGTCGATAGCCGTGTTGCGCAAAACCTCGGCATCCGCACGACCGAAGTCAAAGCCGGCCGGTTGAGCGCGGTGCTGGAGGCGCCCGGCAATATCGCCATCGACGAGCGCAGCGTGCAGGTGATCCAGGCGCGCACGAATGCCTTCGTCCAGCACGTCGCGGTCAGGGCGACGCTTGACCCCGTGCGGCGGGGGCAGGCACTGGTGACGCTGTATTCGCCGGACTGGGTGGCGGCCCAGGAAGAGTATCTGGCCGTGTTGCGCCAGTCGGCACACGGTCAGGCCGATCTCGCCGGTGCGGCCAAGGCGCGCATGCTGCAGGCCGGCATGACGCCGGGTCAGGTCAGCGCGGTCGAGGCATCCGGCCGGCTGCAGCCCAGCGTGGGCATCGCAAGCCCCATCGATGGCATCGTGACTGAGGTTGCGGTGCGAGACGGGATGACCGTCTCCCCCGGCATGACGCTATTCCGCTTGGCCGACCTGAGCCAGGTCTGGGTCATTGCCGAGGTACCGGAAGGCCAAGCTCGCATCATCTCGCCTGGCCTCGCGGTCAAGGTGACACCGACCGGGGCAGTCGAGCCGCTGGTCGGCAAGGTCGACACCGTGTTGCCCGACGTCAACCCGGCGACGCGGACCATCAAGGTGCGCATCGTCCTGCCCAACAAGGGCCGGCACCTGTTGCCGGGCATGTTTGCCACGGTCCGCTTCGACAGCGGCGAGCACCAGGACGTGCTGACCATCCCGTTGGAGGCCGTCATCCGTACCGGTCAGCGCAGCATTGTCATGGTGGACGGAGGTCAGTCGGGCTTTGTGGCCACCGAGATCAAGACCGGGCGCGAGGCCGGCGGCATGGTCGAAGTCCTGGCGGGCCTCAAGGCTGGCCAGAAGGTAGTCACCTCCGGCCAGTTCCTGATCGATTCGGAGGCCAGTCTGCGCGGCACCACCGAGCGCATGGCGGCGCCGGCCGCGGCATCTGAGCCCGCGGCGGCCACCACCGAACACGAAGGCGTCGGTCGCATCGAGGCCGTCACGGGTGAAGGCCTGACAATCTCGCATGGTCCGATCCCCTCGATTCAGTGGGGTGCCATGACGATGGATTTCGCGGCGCCGTCCGCCGGGCTACCGAAGGGACTGAAGGCGGGTGACCGGGTGCGATTCCGCTTCCACCTGGATAAGGACGGCATGGCAGTCCTCTCCTCGGTCGCGCCCGCCGGCGCGGATCAGGGAGGCAAGCCATGATCGCCCGGCTGATTCTGGCGTCGATCCGCAACCGCTTCCTGATCCTGCTGGCGACGCTGATGCTGACTGCGTGGGGATTGTGGGCCGTGCGTAGCACGCCGCTCGATGCCTTGCCCGACCTGTCGGACGTGCAAGTCATCATCCGCACACCGTTCCCCGGCCAGGCGCCGCAGATCGTGGAGAACCAGGTCACCTATCCACTGACCACCACCATGCTGTCGGTGCCGGGTGCCAAGACGGTGCGCGGCTACTCGTTCTTTGGTGACTCGTTTGTCTACGTGCTGTTCGAGGATGGGACCGACCTGTATTGGGCACGCTCACGGGTGCTGGAATACCTGAACCAGGTGCAATCCCGCCTGCCGGCCGCCGCCAAGCCCGCGCTGGGCCCGGACGCGACCGGCGTGGGCTGGATTTACGAGTACGCGCTGGTGGACAAGACCGGCCAGCACGATCTCAGCCAGCTGCGCGCGCTGCAGGACTGGTTCCTGCGCTTCGAACTCAAGTCGCTGCCCAATGTGGCCGAGGTGGCGTCGCTCGGCGGGATGGTGAAGCAGTTCCAGGTCGTCCTGATGCCGGATCGATTACGCGCCTACAACCTGTCCCAAGCCAAGGTGCTGGCGGCGCTCAAGGGAGCCAACCAGGAGACTGGCGGCTCGGTGCTGGAGTTGGGCGAGGCGGAATACATGGTCCGCGCCAGCGGCTACCTGAAGACGCTCGACGACTTCCGGCAGATTCCACTGACGACGAACGACGCAGGCATCGCCGTTCGCCTGGGCGATGTCGCCACCCTCCAGCTCGGGCCGGAGATGCGGCGTGGCATTGCCGATCTCAACGGCCAGGGTGAGGTCGCTGGCGGCGTCATCGTGATGCGCTCCGGCAAGAACGCACTGGAAACCATCGAAGCGGTCAAGGCTAAGCTCGCCACGCTGCAGAAGAGCCTGCCAGCCGGTGTCGAGATCGTGCCGACCTACGACCGTTCCGCGCTGATCAACCGCGCGGTGGAGAACCTGACGCACAAGCTGATCGAGGAATTCATCGTCGTCGCATTGGTGTGTCTGGTGTTCCTGTTCCATCTGCGCTCGGCGCTAGTGGCCATCGTCTCGCTGCCGCTGGGCGTGCTGGCGGCCTTCCTGGTGATGCGCTACCAGGGCGTCAATGCCAACATCATGTCGTTAGGCGGCATCGCCATCGCCGTCGGTGCCATGGTCGACGCCGCCGTGGTCATGATCGAGAACGCGCACAAGCACCTGGAACGCTGGCATGAGGAAAATCCGAACCGCGAGCTCGAAGGCCACGAGCGCTGGAGTGTGATCGGCGAATCGGCAGCCGAGGTCGGGCCGGCGCTGTTCTTCTCACTGCTGATCATCACGCTGTCATTCATTCCGGTGTTCACGCTGGAGGCGCAGGAAGGCCGGCTGTTCTCGCCGCTGGCATTTACCAAGACCTACTCGATGGCAGCAGCGGCTGGTCTGTCGGTCACGCTCGTGCCGGTCCTGATGGGTTACATGATCCGGGGACGGATTCCCACGGAGCAGTCCAACCCGCTCAGCCGCTGGCTGATCCGCCTCTACCAGCCGATGCTGGCCAAGGTGCTCGCCTACCCCAAAGCCACCGTCGGGATCGCCGCCGTCCTGCTGATCGCAACCGCCTGGCCGGTGATGCGGATCGGAGGCGAATTCATGCCGCCGCTGGATGAAGGCGACCTGCTGTACATGCCATCGGCGCTGCCGGGGCTCTCCGCCGGCAAGGCGGCCCAGCTATTGCAGCAAACCGACCGCCTCATCAAGACCGTCCCTGAGGTCGCCAGTGTGTTCGGCAAGGCAGGCCGCGCCGACACCGCCACCGATCCGGCCCCCATCGAGATGTTCGAGACCACCATCCAGTTCAAGCCGCGCGAGCAGTGGCGGCCCGGCATGACCACCGACAAGCTGGTGGAGGAACTTGACCGCGTGGTCAAGGTACCGGGCCTGTCCAACATCTGGGTGCCGCCGATCCGCAACCGCATCGACATGCTCGCCACCGGCATCAAGAGTCCGGTCGGCATCAAGGTGGCGGGCACGGACTTGAAGGAAATCGACCGGCTGACCACTCGGATCGAGGAGGCCGTCAAGACCGTACCCGGAGTCACGTCCGCGCTGGCCGAACGCCTGTCCGGCGGGCGCTACATTGACGTCGATATCGATCGGATGGCCGCGGGGCGATACGGCCTCAATATCGAGGACGTGCAAAGCATCGTGTCATCAGCCGTGGGGGGAGACAACGTGGGTGAAGTCGTGGATGGTCTGGCCCGGTTCCCCATCAACGTCCGTTACCCACGGGACTACCGCGACTCGGTCGAGCAGTTGCGGAGCCTGCCGATCGTCACCGACCGCGGCCAGCAGATCACGCTGGCCGACGTGGCCCGTATCCAGGTGGTGCAAGGCCCGCCGATGTTGCGCAGCGAGAACGCCCGGCTGTCGGGCTGGGTGTACGTGGACATCCGTGGGCGCGATTTGCGTTCCGCAGTGAAAGACATGCAAGCGGCGGTCGCCAAAGCGGTGCCGATGCCGGCGGGCTATGCGCTGAGCTGGTCGGGCCAGTTCGAGTACCTGGAGCGCGCCAGCGCCAAACTGAAGGTCGTCGTGCCGTTCACTTTGCTGATCATCTTCGTGCTGCTGTACCTGGTGTTCGGCCGGATCGACGAGGCGCTGCTCATCATGGGCACGCTGCCGCTCGCGCTGATCGGCGGTTTCTGGCTGCTCTATCTGCTGGGCTACAACTTGTCGGTGGCCGGGGTCGTCGGCTTCATCGCACTGGCCGGCGTGGCGGCCGAGTTCGGCGTGATCATGCTGCTCTACCTCAAGCAGGCGTGGACGGAGCGGCAGGAGGCGGGCCAGAACACGATACCAGCGCTGCTGGAAGCCATCCAGGAAGGCGCCGTGCTACGGGTCCGCCCGAAGGCCATGACGGTCGCCGTCATCCTGGCCGGCCTGATCCCGATCATGTGGGCGCACGGCACCGGGTCCGAGATCATGCAGCGCATTGCCGCCCCGATGGTCGGCGGCATGGTCACTGCGCCCTTACTGTCCCTGTTCGTCGTCCCAGCCGTGTATCTGCTGATCCGTCGGCGGCAGACGAAATCATCACCACTTCCCACCCACCCCTCACATCAAGAGGAATCACCATGAAGCACATCAAGACCTTTGCGATCCTGCTTGCACTCACTGCAGCGCCAGCGGCATTTGCGGCCGAATCCATGGATGGCATGGACATGAAGCCGGCCGGCCATGCCAAGCAGTCACCCAAGCCCGTGGCTGCGGAGATCCGCAAGATCCACCTCGACACCGGCAAGGTCACGCTCAAGCACGGCGCCATCGACAACCTCGGCATGGGCGCGATGACGATGACGTTTGCCGTGAAGGACAAGGCGTCGCTGAAAAACTTCAAGGAAGGCCAATCAGTGTTGGCGGTCTTTGACATGGTCGATGGCCAGCCGACCGTGGTGGACCTGCGGAGCAAGTAAGCCGTCGGCGGCGCACGGCCCATCGGTCGTGTGCCGCCGCAAGGTATGGCTGCAATCAGCCGGACAGGGTTTTCGCCGTAATGCCATGCCGTTGCGTCAACACTGCCAGCATCAGCGATGCCGCGCCCGCGGAGATAGCCATATCAGCAAGGTTGAATGCCGGCCAGTGGAGTTGCATCCAATGCAGGTCCAGAAAGTCCACGACCTGACCACGCCAGACGCGGTCTGTGAGATTTCCCGCTGCACCGCCAAGGATCAAGCTGTACGCCAAAGCTTCCATACGAGACAACCGCTTGCGCAACGTGTGGGCCAACCACGCTGAGACAGCCAGGCCCAAGCCAATAAAAAGGTAGCGCTGCCAGCCGGCCTCATTGGCGAGGAAACTGAAGGCCGCGCCAGGATTGCGCACGTACACGAGGTTGAACGTTGACGTGATCTCAACCCGCTCACCATAGGCAAACATCCGCGTGATGGCGAACTTGGCAGCTTGATCGGCCATGAAGCAACACGCCGCAACGCCATACCAGACCGCGTTCGGTGTGCCACGGTTCCTCCATGTTGCAGCAAGCAACGGCACCAGGTGGCCAGCGACAACGACGCAGCCAGCCCCGAGGGTCCAGCCCGCAAGTACATCCGCCGGAAAATGCATCCCCGCCGCAATGCGTGACCACCCGACGAGAGCGGCGTAGCACACCAAGGCGAGATGGCCTCGACGTCCCATCAAGGGCCAGAGTGCGCCCACAACCAGTGCCGCGTAGGTCGCGTGTCCGCTGGGCAGGCTGTAGCGCAGTTCCGCTACGCCGATGACGTGCACGAGAGTGCCAAGCACTGCGGGCGGCCGCGGGAAATCCAGCCCCCACTTCAACGCGGAAGCGGCCAGCAAGGCGAGCGCAAAGGCCACGCCGAACGTGACCAGACGGTGCCGCACAGCGCATGCGCGAGTCGGATTCGATGCAGACGTGGACCACCACCACAGGCCCAGCAGCATGAGCGGCGCGGTCCAATAGCTCCCAACCAGACTAAAAAGCCACGCCCACGGGTCCAGCGCGCCCGGCGTCCCGGAATTGATGGCCTGGAACAGCGCGACATTCCAGCCGCCCCAGTCGTACAACAGGAACTTCCAATTCATTTGCGCAGCAACCTCAGCCCGTTGCCGACCACCAGCAGGCTGGCCCCCATGTCGGCAAACACCGCCATCCACATGGTGGCCTGGCCGGTAAAGGTCAGCACCAGGAACACCACCTTGATGCCGAGCGCCAGCGCAATGTTCTGCTTCAGAACTCCCGCCGTGGACCGGGATAGCCGTACAAAGGCCGGGAGCTTGCGCAGATCGTCGTCCATCAGCGCGACGTCGGCCGTTTCGATCGCCGTGTCCGTCCCGGCGGCCCCCATCGCGAAACCGATATCGGCCCGTGCCAGCGCCGGCGCGTCGTTGATGCCATCGCCGACCATGCCGATGGTTCCCTGTGCCGATAGCTGCTCGATTTCGCGCTGCTTGTCTTCCGGTAGCAGGTTGCCCCGAGCTTTGTCGATACCCACTTGCTGCGCGATCGCCTCCGCGGTGTGCGGGTTGTCACCACTGAGCATCACGGTTTTGATGCCCAGCGCGTGCAGGTCCTTGATCGCCTGGCGACTGCTGTCCTTGATGGTGTCGGCCACGCCGAACAGCGCGCGTACGCCGTCCGGGCCGATCAGCATCACGACGGTTTTGCCCTGGGTTTCGAGGGTGGCAAGGTTGGTTTCCAATGCCGGCGAGCACACCCCGAGTTCCTCAACCAGGCGATGATTGCCCAAGTGATAGAGCGCACCGTCGATATGGCCCCGGACGCCGCGCCCAGGCATGGCCGCGAAATCGGCGACCTCGCCTGGGGTGAGACCTTTGTCCTGCGCTGCGCGGGCCACCGCCTGAGAGACGGGGTGGTCGGAGCGAATCGCCAGGCTGGCGGCAAGCCTCTCGGCGGCCGAGGGGTCTGTGCCGTTCCAGGCCATGACATCGGTGAGCGCCGGCTTGCCGTGTGTGATGGTGCCGGTCTTGTCGAGCGCCAACCATTTCAGCTTGCGCCCCTCTTCGAGATAGACCCCGCCCTTGATCAGGATGCCGCGTCGCGCGGCGGCGGCCAGGCCGCTCACGATGCTCACCGGCGTCGAAATCACGAGGGCGCAGGGACACGCGATCACCAGCAGTACGAGGGCCTTGTAGATCCAATCCAGCCAGGCGGCACCGAACAGGAGCGGCGGCAAGATGGCCACCGCCAGCGCGACGGCGAAGACGATGGGGGTGTACAGCCGGGCGAACTGATCAACGAAACGCTGCGTGGGTGCGCGACTGCCTTGAGCAGCCTCCACTGCGTGGATGATGCGTGCCAGCGTAGAGTCGCTTGCCGCCGCGGTGACGCGGTACTCGAACGATCCGGACTCGTTGATGGTGCCGGCGAACACCGGGTCGCCTTCCGCCTTCTCGACCGGCAGGCTCTCGCCCGTAATCGGTGCCTGGTTCACGGAGGAGCGCCCCTGCAGCACCTCGCCATCGAGCGCGATGCGCTCGCCCGGCTTGACCCGCACCCGGCTGCCGACGGCAACGGTCTTGGCATCGACGTCGCCCCAGCTCCCATCGCTGCGCTGAACCATGGCGGTCTCGGGCGCGAGATCCATCAAACCACGGATCGCGTCACGCGCACGATCCAGCGACCGGGCTTCGACGACTTCGGCCAGCGCGAACAAGACCATCACCATCGCTGCTTCCGGCCAGTGGCCGATCACCATCGCGCCCGTCACCGCAATCGACATGAGGGCACTCATGTTCAGGTTGCGGTTCTTGAGCGCGATCCAGCCTTTCTTGTAGGTGGTGAGCCCGCCGGTCAGGATCGCGGCTAATGCCAGGACCACCACCACCCAGTGATTGCCACCGTTGAGCCAATAGACGACCTCCGCCAGTACGGCGTTCGCCCCGGAAATGGCAAGCGGCCACCATTTGGTGGGCGCGGCATCCGGCACAGAAGCGGGTGCGGCAGCGGAGGTGTCGCGGACCTCGGCATCGAAGCCAAGCGATTGGATGGCGGCCAATACTTGGGGCAACGTGTGCGCAGCGTGACGGACCGCCAGCGTGCGCTGAACGAGGTTGAAATCAAGACCGGCCACACCCGGCACGCCCGCCAGCTTGCCCCGAATCAGTGCTTCCTCAGTGGGACAGTCCATCTGCCGGATGGTCAGGACCGTGCTTTGCGCGGAACGCGTCTCTTCCGCGCGCACGGCTTGCATGCCAATGGCCGACAACGCCTGTTCGATTGAGGCCGGGGACGGCAGCCGGTGATTGACGGTCAGCGAACGCTGTACCAGATTGAACTCAAGCTTCACCACCCCAGGCAACGTCGCCAGCTTGTTGCGAATGAGCGCTTCCTCGGTTGGGCAATCCATGTTGTCGATCCGGTAGCGCGAGCGCTTCAAATCGACGCCAGTTGCATCGGGGGCCGGAGGCGCCACGTTGACAGCAGCGCAATCGCATCCCTTCGGGCCGCATTCGCTCACGGCAACTCCTTGTCGCTTGAATTGGATTGGGCTTAAGTACACACTCTATAGTTACTATAGAGTCAAGAGACTCCTGCCCAACATCATGACGATTCAGATCGGTGAACTGGCCAAGCGCACGGCGTGCCCGGTTCAAACCATCCGCTACTACGAGCGCGAAGGCCTGCTGCCGCCGCCTGAGCGCAGCTCAGGAAATTTCCGGCTGTATGGCGAGCGGCACATTGAACGGCTGCAGTTCATCCTCCACTGCCGGTCGCTGGACATGCCGCTGAGCGACGTGCGGGCTCTGCTGCGCTACCGCGAGCAACCGCGCGAGGATTGCGGTGCGGTGAACACCCTCCTGGACAAGCATATCCATGAGGTCGAGCGGCGCATCGAGGCGCTTGCGGCCTTGAAGCGCCATCTGTACGCGTTGCGCGAAAGCTGCTCCGATGGCCGGGCCGCTGAAGCGTGCGGGATCCTGCAAGGGTTGTCCGACGCGAGTTACGGGTGCGACGCTGACGTCACCCGTCAAGGCTGATACGCAGCCCACAGGTCATCGTCCCGATTCTTCGCGCCGATCATCTCTCAGGAACCGCCTGCACGGCTGCAGGGAGGACGTGGATGGCTTTTGCTGCGAAACATGAATTACAATCATTCTCATTTAAGGCAATCTCTCCCGCTTCGCCGGAAGGTTTTTCATGCAGCTGCAGCGCGTCGTTTCTCTCCTCCTGTTCTACCTTCTGGCATCGGTCTCAAGCGCGTACGCCGACACGCTGTCGACGCAAGACAAGACCAAGCAGGTCTGGCAGTTGCTTGATTATCTGGCGGTCGATTACGGCCGCTCCGTCAAGGACGGGCAGGTCGCCAATGCCGACGAGTACGCCGAAATGCAGGAATTTGCGCATGCGGCGGAGCGCCAGATTGCAGAGTTGCCGGCGGGGCCCGGCACGCAAGCACTGCTCAAGGATGCCGGGGCATTGCGCTCGCAAATCGCCGACAAAGCCGCGCCAGCCGCAGTCGGTGAGCAGGCGCACAAGCTCGCGGATAGCTTGCTGGCAGCCTATCCGGTGCCAATGGCGCCCAGCAAGGTGCCCGACCTCAAGCGTGGGGCCACGCTGTATCAAAATCAGTGTGCGTCCTGCCACGGTAGCTCCGGACACGCCGATGGCGTTCTGGCCGCCAAACTGAGTCCGCCGCCCATTGCCCTGGCCGATCATCAACGGGCTCAGGAGCGCAGCGTCTTCGCGCTCCAGCAGATCATCACGCGCGGTGTCGAGGGCACCTCGATGCCGAGCTTCGCGCAGCTCACCGACGACGATCGCTGGGCGCTCGCCTATTTTGCGTCGACCCTGTCGTATTCCGATGCGGATCGGCAAGCCGGCGCCAAGTTGTGGGCGTCCCGCCCTGAGTTGCATGGCGCGGTGCCCACGCTCGCCAAACTCAGCCAGACGCCCGAGGCGTCGCTGGCTAAGTCGACCAGCCCGGATGCTGCGCGGCAATTGACCGCTTACCTCAGAAGCGCTCCGGACGTGCTGAGCGCGTCCACCGCTGACAGTCTCGCGATTGCCAAGGACAAGCTGAAGGAAAGCGTGGCCGCCTTCGACCAAGGTGACAAAGCGACCGCCTCGCGCCTTGCGCTTTCCGCCTACCTCGACGGCTTCGAGCCGGTTGAGCCCGCCTTGGCCGCCAAGAACCAGGCGCTGTTCCAGGACATCGAAAAGACGATGGGGCTGTACCGCAACGCCATCACAACCGGACAGGCAGGGCAAGTGCAGGAAATCGCTCAGCGTCTGCAGACCATGTTGACCGAAGCCCAGGACGCGCTGGGCGGCACTAACGATCCGCTGTCGACCTTCCTGGGCGCCTTGACGATCCTGCTGCGCGAAGGCCTTGAAGCGCTGCTCGTCGTGGTCGCCATGATGGCGTTCCTGAAGAAAGCGGAGCGCACGGACGTGCTTCCGTACGTCCATGCCGGCTGGATTGTTGCACTGGCCGCCGGTGGGCTGACGTGGGCCGTCGCCACCTATCTGGTGGACTTGAGCGGCGCCAGCCGCGAGATGACCGAAGGTTTCTCGGCGATCTTTGCGGCCGTGGTCCTGCTTGGCGTGGGGATGTGGATGCACCAGAAGAGCCTGGCCGGTCGCTGGCAGGCCTACGTGAAGCAGAAGCTGTCGTCGGCGCTGAACAAGCGCTCGGCGATCATGCTGTTCGTGCTGTCGTTCGTGACGGTGTACCGCGAGGTGTTCGAGACAGTGCTGTTCTACGCCGCACTGTGGAGCGAAGGCAACGGCATCTACCTGCTGGCCGGCTTGGGCTCGGGGATCGCCATCCTGGCAGCCATCGCCGTTGTTCTACTGCGATCCTCGGCACGCCTGCCGATCCGCCAGTTCTTTGCCTTCAGTTCGGCTCTGGTCGCTGTCCTGGCGGTAGTGCTGATCGGCAAAGGGGTCGCAGCGCTGCAGAAGGTCGGCTTCCTGCACATCACGCCGATTTCGATGCCGCGCATCGACGTGCTGGGAATTTACCCCTCTGTGCAGACCGTGCTGGCCCAGGTGGCGATTCTGTTGATCATTGCCGGCATGATCGCCTACAACGTGCGGTCTGCATCGAACAAGGCATAAGCGTCAGCCTACCGCGAACCAGGGGTCCGGCCGAAGCGCGTCGGACTCGTACAGCCTCAAGTGAGCTGCCGTCACCGGCGCATACGCCCGGCACCTGCCGTCTCGCCCGACGACAGCCTCCGCGCGCCATACCGCGCAAGGATGATCAACGCGATGGTGGCCACACAGAAGGCAGCGCCGGCATAGAAGGTGAAAGCGGCCCCGAGCTGGTCCCACAGCAGGCCAGCCAAGGCGCTGGCCACCAGCAGCGCTAGGCCGCTGGCCAGGTTGAAGAAGCCGAAAGCAGTACCGCGCAAATCCTCTGGGGCGGTGTCGGCGACCATGGTGGCGAGCAGCCCCTGCGTCATGCCCATGTGAAGGCCCCACACTGCCACACCGGCAAGCGTGGCGGCCCAATGCGCGCTTACTGCTAGCACCAGGTCGGCGAGAATCAGGACCCCAAGGCCCCACGCCAGCAGCGTGGTGTGACGTAGGCGATCGGACAGCTTGCCAAACGGATAGGCCGAGAGCGAATAGACGACGTTCATCGCGACCAACACCAGCGGCGCCAGGTATAGCGGCAGGCCGACCTGCTGGGAGCGCAGCACCAGAAACGCTTCGCTAAAGCGCGCCAGCGTGAACAGCGCTCCAATTGCGACCACTTGCCAGTATGGACGTCCAAGCCGGACAAGGTTCGCCCACTTGATCGGGTTGGTCCGCTTGGCGCCGATGTGGGTATCCGGTTCCCGCACGCCGACCAGAAGGAGCAACACCGAGAGAATGCCCGGGATGACGGCCACCCAGAAAACAGCCCTGAAATCGTTCGCCCACAAAAACATCAGGCCAATGGCGATCAGGGGGCCGAGAAAGGCGCCCACAGTATCCAAAGACTGCCGCAACCCGAAGGCTGCCCCTCGGAGATGCGGTGGCGCAATGTCTGCGACCAGCGCGTCACGGGGTGCGCCCCGAATGCCCTTGCCGATCCGGTCGGCCAGACGCGCCGCCAGCACGACTCCCACCCCTGGCGCCAGCGCGAAGAACGGCTTAGACAGCGCCCCAAGGGCATAGCCCAGCACCGCGATCCCTTTACGCTTGCCGAGGTAGTCGCTCAATGCGCCCGAAAACACCTTGACGATCAACGCAGTCGCCTCGGCGACACCCTCGATGAGGCCAACATAGAAGGCACTCGCGCCGAGTGCGGTCACCATGAAGACAGGCAGCAGGCTGTGAATGATTTCCGACGAAATGTCCATCAGCAGGCTGACAAAGCCAAGCATCCAAATCCCTGCGGGTATCTGGCTCAAGGTGGTGCGAGTGGGTGCAGTCACAGCGATTGGCTCTGTGTCGGGTGGATCGATCCTGCCATAGCGAGGCCGAGAACCGCGGTCGCTTGAGCCGCGCTGGTCGCGCCCATACCGTATGGCCGCGCCACGAGTCTATCCGCTCCCTTGAGGTCGTCGCGACACAAACGGGCATTTTCCCGCGATTACAGCAGGTTCTTTGTCATACACGTGGCGGACGCCGGACACAGCAAGCTGAATTGCGAGCTGGATTGAAGCGAGCCAGGCGCCAAGCGCCGGTCGAAGCGCTCGTACCCCAGCGCGGTGAAGTAGCCTGCTGCTGTCGTCGTCAGCAGAAAGAGGCGGCTTACGCCAATGGCAAAGGCATCGCGCTCGGCGATTCCCACGAGGGCGCGGCCAAGACCGTTCTGGCGGGCGCATTTGGCGACGGCGACCGATCGGAGCAGCGCATCCGACCCGTATAGCTCCAACCCTGCACAAGCCAAAAGCTCTCCATCCTGCACAGCCAGGTGGAAGCGGCTGACTTGCCCGACCGCAACATCCTCGCTCGGCAGCCCTTCCTCAATGAGCAGCGCGCGAATGGCTGGATAGTCCTCAGGGCGTGCAGGGCGAAAGTCAGGTGTGCTCATTGGAGAAGTCAATCCGCCGGGTGTTCGCCGGAGGACTCGATGACGTTGGGATGCCCGCGACGCGCCAGACGCGGCTCCAGCATCCGGTGCAGCATCAATCCGAGCACCGCGCCAGCGCATTCGGCCAGCACAAAACCCGGTACGCTGCTTGGGGCAATGCCGGCGAAACTGTTGCTGAACATGCGTCCGAACGCGGCCGCCGGGTTGGCGAACGACGTAGAGGCCGTAAACCAGTAGGCCGCACCGATGTAGGCCGCCACCATGGAAGAGGCACGACCGTTCGGCGCACGCAGAATCACCAGCAGCAGCCCCGCGGTCGCCACCGCCTCGGCAATCCATTGCCCCGGTCCGCTGCGCACCTTGGTCGAGAACTGCAGGATCGTCATGTCGAACATGGCGTGCGCCAGCCATGCACCCAGTACCGCCCCCACAAGCTGTGCCGCGATGTAGGGAGCGAGCGCCGAACCGGGCAGTTCTGCGCGTGCCGCCATGACCGCACGGACAGCCGGATTGAAGTGCGCGCCGCTGATCGGCCCGAACACCTCGATCAGGATGTAGAGGCCGCCGACCGTGGCAGCTGTGTTGGCCAGCAGTGCCACCGCGACGTTGCCGCCCGCCAGGCGCTCGGCCATGATGCCGGACCCGATGACAATGGCGAGCAGTAGCGCCGTGCCCAATGCTTCGGCGGCAAGCCGGCTGCGCAGATCCACCATGGCGTTCAGTCTTGCGAGATGCGTTCGAGCTGCGCTTGCAACTCGGCGTTGGAGAGCGTATCGAGTGGCAACGCCAGCAGTTGTAGCATGCGGTAGCCGATGGCTTGGCGCGTCACCTCAAACGCTTGTCGCTTACCCTCGTCGCCGCCTGGAGCGTTGGATGGGTCGGCATAGCCCCAATGCACCTTGACCGGGCTGCCCGGCCAGTAGGGACATTGCTCGGCGGCGGCGCTGTCGCACACGGTGATGACGACGCGCATCTGTGGCGCACCGTCAGCGACGAACTCGTCCCAGCTCTTGCTGCGATAACCGGCGGTGTCGATGCCGGCGTTGGTGAGGGCTTCCAATGCAAACGGGTTGAGGCGGCCGCTCGGCGCGCTACCGGCGCTGTAGGCGCGCACGTCTTTGCCGAGCTTTTGTGCCCAGTGGTTGAGCATGCCTTCACTCAGCACGCTGCGTGCGGAGTTGTGGGTGCAGAGGATAAGGACGTTTGTAGTCATGGGAAGAAATCGGGTTATTGCTGGCCGATGTCGCGCACAGCCTTCTGTAAGGCAACGGTATCGAGCTTTGGAATTGGCAACGACAGGAACAGCTCGATGCGGCGCTTCAGGGTGATGGCTGCATCGCGGATGGCCTGCTGCTTGCGCTCGTCGGAACCCTCCACCGCTGCAGGATCAACCACACCCCAATGGGCGGTCATGGGCTGGCCCGGCCATACCGGACACACCTCGCCGGCTGCCTTGTCGCAGACGGTGAAAACGAAGTCCAGTTCGGGCGCGCCGTCTTGCGAGAACTCGTCCCAGCTCTTGCTACGGAACCCGTCCGTCGGGATACCGAACTGCTGCAGGGCATGCAGCGCAAACGGGTTCACCGCACCGGCGGGGTGGCTACCTGCGGAGAAGGCCTTGAATCGGTCGCCACCGAGGTGGTTCAACAGACCCTCGGCCAGGATCGAGCGCGCGGAATTGCCGGTGCAGATGAACAGCACGTTGTAGGTCTTGTCGGCCATGGAGGGGCTCCTAGCAGCAGGACGAACCCGACTTCACCGCAATCCCAATCGGCTTTCCACCCGGCGCACGCGGAGCGCAGCAGGCGGAGCCTTCAGTAGCAACTTCTTCCTTCTTGCCTTCGCTGAATACCGGGATGTTGCCGAGCGAATGGAAGTGCTCCCACGCGATGCCCTGCGGGTCGGTGATCCAGTGCTTGTCGCTACGGGCGTAGCAGCAGGTGGTCTCGCCCTCGTCCAGCAACGCCATGTCTGCGGCTTCGGCTCGCGCCTTCAACTCGGCCAACTCGGCAGCGTCATCGACCTGGAAGCCGAGGTGGTCCACTCCGGCGGCGCTGCCGCGCGTGGAGATGGCAAAGTTGATGCGCGGATCGTCCAGCATCCATTTCGCATAGTCGCTTTCCACGCGCGCCGGCTCGGCGGCGAACAGCTTCGAATAGAAGGCGATGCTCTTGCCAAGATCGTCAACGTGAACGTGTACGTGAAATCGCTTCATTTGGCATCTCCAGTCAGCATTTGCATGCGGTGGTGTCGGCTTCCAGGCAGGCTTCGCCCTGGCAGCAGTTGGCGGTCAGGAAGCCCAACAGTGCATCCATATGGTCGTAGGCCGCGCGGTAGATCAGGTTGCGGCCGTCGCGCTCTTGCGTCACCAGGTGCGCGTTCATCAGTTCCTTGAGGTGGAACGACAAGGTCGCACCCGGCACGTCGAGCTGTTCGGCGATCGCACCTGGAGTCATGCCCGTGGGCCCAGCCACCACCAGCATGCGGAAAACTTGCAGGCGGAGGCTGTGCGCGAGCGCGGCGAGGGATCGGATGACGTCGTTTTCTTCCATATTTCCAATGTAGTAGAAATATGGATTGATGGCAAGGAGTACGGTCACTGTTGACCGGTGCCACATCACGGTGCTGCAGCGGCGACAATATGGCCATCCAGCCCACCACGACTGCTTCATGGCCGACATCGACCGATACCTGGAAGCCGCAACCCGCGATCACACGCGACGCAGCTATCAGTCTGCCATCCGCCATTTCGAGCGGGAATGGGGAGGCTTCCTGCCGGCCAGCGCCGACAACATTGCGCAGTATTTGGCCGAGCACGCGCAGACGCTTTCCATCAACACGCTGCGTCAGCGTTTGGCTGCGATCGCGCAATGGCACATCTCGCAGGGCTTTCCGGACCCCACCCGAGCGCCACATGTCCGCAAGGTTCTGAAGGGCATCCAGGCGCTGCACCCGGCCCAGGAGCGACGTGCCAAGCCGCTGCAGCTCGCCCAACTGGAGCAGTTGGTGGCGTGGCTGGACGCGCAAATTGCGGCAGACTCGGCCGCGGGAAACGTCCATCCACTACAAGTTCATGCCCGCAACAAGGCGCTGGTGCTGATCGGCTTCTGGCGGGGCTTCCGCTCCGACGAACTGAGCCGGCTGCAGATCGAGCACATCACGGTCGAGGCCGGCCGGGGCATGACGATCTTCCTGCCGCGCACCAAGACGGACCGCAACCACGTGGGCACCACCCACAAGGCACCGGCCCTGTCGCGCTTGTGTCCGGTCGCCGCCTACGAGGCTTGGCTGGGCGCATCCGGATTGGCCGGCGGCCCCGTGTTCCGACGGATCGATCGCTGGGGACGGATGGCCGACGACGGGCTGCAGGCCAGCAGCATCGTGCCGTTGCTGCGTTCGCTGTTTCGTGACGCAGGCCTGGCGCAGGCGGGTAGCTACAGCAGCCACTCGCTGCGGCGCGGCTTCGCCACCTGGGCCAATGGGAGGGATGGCCGGGATTCGTAAAAAATCCGCCACATCCGATCTAAGGTGCTGATTTGAAAAGAAAATAGGTCATAGGATCAAGCGGTGGAGCGCGCCTCTATGGATTCAAGGGGCAACGTACACTTCAAAAACATACACCTTCGCAATTGGCCGTACGGCCACCGACCCTGCTCTCAGTGAGCCACACTGGTATCACCTGACGCCTGCGGTGCACGTTCCAGGGTGTCCGCCGAAATCAGTTTGCGCCCATACAGCATTCCCGGCACCAGCACGCTGGTTATCGAAACAAGACGCGCATACGAGCGACAAATTGAACGCATTCTTTGAGAAGATAGACTCCGATCTTTTGAAGAACACTGGCGTGCATGACCGATTTGACAAGAACGCTCATTGAGCGATGGAAAGCTGACAGGGACGGGACATATCAGACGTGGTTTCTCTGGCCGGAGCGCCTCAAGAACTTCCGCTCCATTCGGCGCGGCATCGGCGCGGTCGTCAATGAGATTCAAGCTGGGACATTCGGCAACGCCTATCGCGGGTCCCCCCTCGAAACCGTGGTCTCCTCGATTGCAGAGCAGCGCCAGATCTTCAAGGGGGCGGACCATGCCTTCCTCTGGAAGCCCAAACTGCGCATCCCGGACATCTATGAGAATGCCGATCATCAGCGAGCGTTCGCCAGGCTGCTGCATACGTGCAATTGCTGCGACACCGAACAAGAACTGGTTCAAGCGATTCAGCAGTTGAACCAACACGGCATCAAGGGGCTGGGCCCGGCCGTCGCCAACCTGCTGTACTTCATTCACCCGACGCTGGCGGTTCCCTTCAACACCGCGATCGTCAACGGATACAACGCGCTGACGGGTTCTCGCGTCAAGCTCGGGAAATGGGACCACTACCTGGCCATGCGCGAGGGTGTGCTGTCCCTGAATGGTCGCTACCGCGACCTCCTGTCCAACGATTTGGGCGCAGTTGCCGGACTGCTGTTCGATATCGGAATGGAGCGCTATCCGGCGCCGCCGCGAGAAGGCGATGCTGCCACGATCGCTGAGTGGGAGAGCAATCTGGCCAAGGCGCGCGAGGAAGCGGCCTCCTTCGCCAAACAACTTCAGGCGGGACGAACCGACGATGCCTCCCATACAGAGGTGCAAGGCTGGTTGCGCGATCTCGGCAAGGCACTGGGCTTCGCAGTATGGGTGGCAACCAACGACCGTAGCCGCCCTTACAACGGCGGCGTGCTCAGCGATGGCTGCCTGGCAACGTTGCCGAACTCGCTGTTGGTAGCGGGTGCCGACACCGTGCCCCTTATCGACGTCGTTTGGCTGAACGCTGCTTCGCTGGAGGTGGAAGCCGCCTTCGAGGTCGAACACACCACTTCGATCTACTCAGGCATCGTGCGACTGCTTGATTTAGCCCTGGGCACAGAACAGCCGGCGAAGAAACACCTGTTCCTGGTTGCGCCGGATGGACGAGAGGCCGACGTGCGCGCTCAACTTGCACGCCCCGCCTTCAGCCGCGTATCGGAACTTGGCATCCGATATGTGCCCTACACCAGCCTCACCGAGCACCGGGAAACCATGGCCCGGTTCGGCGCAGGTATCAAGCCGATTGAAGCCATCGCCAAAACGCTCTGACCGGTGGCACGATTGCGGGTGCCAAGGAGACGGTCACACCCCATCAGCTGTATGCGCGGAACACGGTGGCCTGTCCGTCCAATCCGATCAGCAGGACGTTGTATGGCATGCGCCGATTACCGTATGCCGGCCCATCCATGCCAGGGGCGCCGAGCGGCATGCTGGGGACCGCCAGCCCGATCGCTTTCGGGCGCTCCTGCAGCAGACGCTTGATTTCGCGTGCCGGAACATGGCCTTCCAGCGCATAGTCCTGCACGATGCCCGTGTGACAAGAGGCATAGCGCTCTGGCATGCCAGCCTTTCGCCTGGCTTCCACCGTTTCCTCGACGTCATGTGCAACCACGTCGAACCCGTTGTCCCGCAAGTGGGCAAGCCAATCCTTGCAGCAGCCGCAACCCGGCGTTTTCCACACCTGGATCACGGGTTTCGATCCGGCCTTTTGCGCCAGGGCTACGGCAGGCAGCAGTAACAGACCCGCAATCAGGGACCGTCTTGTCGCGGACACGGGCTTGGCAGTCGGCGATTTCATCATCATGGTTCCTCCGGCAAACAGGTAAGCAGTATCAGGTTCCAGGCGGCGAAAGCACACCAAGCCAAGCGACCAACGCCAAAATCAGTATGGCAAGGCTGGTTTCCATGACCAGACTGCGGCGCAGTGCTATCACCGCGTGGACGTGGTCTGCGGCCCTAACCGCCGCCGCAAGCCGTGGGCTCAGCCGATAACGATTGGCTGCGGCCAGTCCGAGCATCAGCGCGAACAAAGCCAGCTTGATCAACAATAAGCGCCCGTATGGCGTGGTGAACAACCCGTTAATCGTCGGCCCAACGATCAAAAAATAGTTGAACGTCCCTGTCGCAAACAGCGTGGCAACAATCAGCGTCCCAAGACGCGCGAAGCCATTGGATGTGTGACTAAGGATTTCCACCGTTTCCGATGAGGCCGCTTGTCTTGTCGACGCCAGCAGCACAAACGCTGCCAATGCGCCAACCCAGGCGCCCGCGGCCAAAACGTGCGCGATATCAAATGTGAGATGAAGGTATCCCTTCACACCGTCGTCCATCGCCCCATGCCCGGCCCAAGTGACCGTTAGCAGAGCCACCGCACCCAGCCCGGCGCACACGCCGAAGTGAGGCGCTGGGTGCTTCCGCAAACGCGCAACGGCGACCAAGCATCCGGCCAGGGCCACCAATCGCGCCATCCAGGCCAGGCCAACCGCGGTGGTGGTCAGCATCATGCTGAAGACATGGCTGGTGAGTTCAGCGTACTCGGTGGCCCCCGTCATCGCCTTGGCCATGACAACGAAGCTCCAGAGCGACAGCACGATGCCCAATGCGGCAGTGACTCCGACGGCACGGACGTATCGGCGCGCAATCGCCGTGGCCCGGTGATCGGGTCGCAACGCCTGGACCCCGAACAGCGAGACCCCGAAAAGGATCGTCAAGTCCAGGTACAGCCCAAAGCGCAGGGCGATATTGAGCCAATCGTCCGCCATGGCCTTACTTCACCTTGAACGTGAAATTCCCCGTCATCGGGTGGGTATCCGACGAGACCGCGCGCCACTCCACCTTGTACGTCCCGGTCGTCAGCGGTTGTGCGGGCGTGATGACCATCGTCTTGGCGTCGTCGCCGGCGGAGACTTTTGCGCCAACCTTCATCGGGTTATGCCCCGACATGCCGGGCATCTCCGTCATGACGAGATTGGCCCCGGAGAATTGTGTCGTGAGGGTCTCCGAGAACTTCAGCTCGATCTTCGTCGGCGCAGTCACTTCCGCCTGATCGGCGGGCGTCGAAGAGACCAGTTTGGGATGCGCGAACGCGGCCGAAGCCAGAAGCGCCAAGGACGTGCCAATGATGGCCTTGGTGGCAAAACGAGACGTGAACATAGAAACACCCTTGTGGTTGGGAGTTGAGAAAACTAGAACCAGAGGCGCACACCCGCAACAAAACGGGTGTCGCCGCGGCGCCCACCGGCCGCTTCGATCATGTTGGCGGTACCGCCAAATGCCTGACTGCGTTCGACGCCGATATAGGGCGCAAACTGGCGGCTGAACTCATAGCGCAGCCGCAAGCCCACCGTCGCGTTGGAAAGCCCGCTGCCAACGGCGAGATCGGGATCGCGCTTGCCATAGAAGTTGGCTTCGATGCGCGGCTGCAGGATCAGCCGCTGGGTCAGCAACAGCTCGTATTCGCTGGACAGACGCAATGCCGTGCGTCCACTATTGCCCACATAGGCGGTGGCCTCGACATCGAACCAGTATGGAGCCAGACCTTGCACGCCGAAGGCCACCCAGTTGCGTGTGGGTCGGCCGAAACCCGTGTCATTCCGCACACCGAGCTGGGTATCCCAGAACGTTGTGACGGCATGGCTCCACAGCAACTCGGTGCGCGCCTCTTCGAAGCGCCCCTTTGAGACATCGCCTTCGGCTTTTAGGACCGCTTTGTTGTACACGCTGCCGAACCGGGCTTGCAATTCGTAGGCGGTTGCATTGGCATCGTTACCGTGCACCCACTCCAGCCGGTCAACCAGCACTGAGCCAAAGTTGTGCGCGTCCGCCATCATCATCATGTGGCGGGGATCGCCCAGTGCGTATTTGCCGGTGCCGAGCTGGTATCCGCCCGAGTAAGCATCGGGATCGCGTGCGTCGGGCGGCGCCGAACCATCCTGCATCTTCATGCTGCCGTGGTCCATGCCTTGCATCGAGCCGTGGTCCATCCCCTGCATTGAGCTGCCAGTATTCTGAGCGCCAGATTGGGACGCCGGGGTTGTCTCCCCGTTCATCAGTTGGATTTCCTGGGCCGAGGCAACGCCGATGCCGGCGGCAGCCAGCGCCACAGTCAACAGTGTTCTTACGTGCTTGTGCATGATCAATCCGCTGTGAAAGTCGAGCATCAGACCACCACCACTTCGCGGAACATACCCGCATCCATGTGCAACATCAGGTGGCAATGCCAGGCCCAGCGACCCAGCGCGTCCGCTGTGACGAGAAAGCTGATCCGTTGGGCGGGCTGGACGGGGATGGTATGCCGGCGCGCGAGGAACGTACCGTCCGGCGCTTCCAGTTCGCTCCACATACCATGCAGGTGCATGGGGTGCGTCATCATCGTGTCGTTGTGGAGGATGACGCGCAGCCGTTCGCCATAACGGAAGTGCACAGGTGTCGATTTGCCGAACTCCACGCCGTCGAACGACCACGTGTAGCGCTCCATGTTGCCGGTGAGGTGCAGTTCCACCTCGCGCTCCGGACCGCGCTTATCCATCGGACCGCCGATGGTATGCATGTCGGCGAGCACCAGAACGCGGCGCCCGTTGTTGCGCAGACCGACGCCGGGATCGTCCAGGTTGGTGCGCGCCATGTCGACGTGCATATCGGTGCTCGGACCGTATTCCGTGCGCGCGTGCCGTGCTGTCTTGCTCGGCACCTTCAAGCTGTTAGCCGCTCCGCCGGATTCCGCATGCTGGCTGTGGTCCATCATCTGCATGCCGCCGGAGTCCATCATGGTCATGCCAGTGTCGTCCATCATCTGCATGTCGCCATGATCCATACCGGGCATGCCGCCGTGGTTCATACCGGACATCGCACCATGGTCCATGCCCGACATGCCACCGTGGCTCATGCCACCCATACCGCCCATGTCACCCATCATGTCAGCCATGGACAGCCATTCCACCTTGTCGAGCGCAGGCACTGCAGCCTGCAAGCCCCGGCAGACAGCCAGCGTGCCACGTGCATAACCAGTACGGTCCATCGACTGCGAGAAGATGGTGTAGGCGTCGTCCTTGGGCGCGACCAGCACATCGCAAGTCTCGCCGGGGCCGAAGCGGAATTCGTCCACCGTGACCGGCTCGATGTTCTGCCCATCGACCTGAACCACCTTGAGTTTCAGCCCCGGGATGCGCACGTCGTAGAACGTGTTGCCGGAGCCGTTAATGAAGCGCAACCGCACAGTCTCGCCCGGCGTAAACAGGCCCGTCCAATTGCCGGCCGGCGTGACGCCGTTGGTCAGATAGGTGAGCGTTGCACTGGAGAGATCGGCCAGATCGGTCGGGTTCATGCGCATCTGGTTCCACATGGCCCGCTTTTCCATGGCCGCCTTCCAGCCATCGTTGGAAACGTCGCGGAAGAAGTCCACCACCGTAGGCTGGTGGTAGTTGTAGTAGTCGCCCTGCGTCTTGAGCTTGGAGAGGACGCGCATCGGATCTTCGTCGGTCCAGTCCGACAGCAGCACGCTGTAATCGCGGTCGGCCCGGATCGCGTCACCGCCGGCGGCATCGATGATGAGGGCGCCATAGACCCCGGTCATCTCCTGGAAGCCCGAATGCGAGTGGTACCAGTAGCTGCCGCTTTGTCGCACCTTGAAGCGGTAGGTAAAGGTCTCGCCGGGCGGAATGCCGTGGAAGCTGATGCCCGGTACGCCATCCATCTCGAACGGCAGGACAATGCCGTGCCAGTGGATTGACGTCGGCTCGCGCAGGCGATTGGTCACGCGCAAGGTGACGGTGTCACCCTCGCGCCAGCGCAGCGTGGGCCCCGGGAGCATGCCATTGATGGTCGTGGCCATAGCCGGCTTGCCCGTGAAGTTGACCGGCGTCTCGTCGATCACCAAGTCGAATTCGGTGCCGCGCAGCACTGGTGCGGTCCCCAGCGCGGTGGACGCAGCGGATGCCGCCGAAGTGAAACCACCCAGGCCCAAACCGGCGATGACACCGCCGGCAGCCAAACCTTGCACAAACCGCCGCCGCGGCAGGTTCGGTAGCACGAGGCCGGATGCACGATTGCTGCGCATGATCGAGATTTCCTTAACAAAATGTCCGACTCTGAAAGGTGGGTGCAGGCTACCCAGCGCCAGGCTACCCCGACCTGACTGAAACATTACAAATCCGTCATCTTGGTGTGATGCCGCCTGCAGCGCGGTACTCTACAGCCCATAAATCATAGGAAGTGATTCAGGCGCGATATGAAACTGTTGGTCGTCGAGGACGAGCCCAAAACCGGAGAGTATCTGCAGCAAGGCCTGACCGAAGCCGGCTTTGTGGTCGATCTGGCACGCAACGGTACTGACGGCCGCCATCTGGCCATGTCGGGCGACTACGACTTGCTGTTGCTGGACGTGATGCTGCCTGACGTGGATGGCTGGCAGATCGTCCAATCGTTGCGCGCTGCGGAACAGGCGGTGCCGGTGTTGTTCTTGACCGCCCGCGACAGCGTGGCCGACCGCGTCAAAGGCCTTGAAATGGGCGCCGACGACTACTTGGTGAAGCCATTCGCGTTTGCTGAGTTGCTAGCCCGGGTCCGCACGCTGCTGCGCCGGGGAACCGGTGCCGTCTCGTCCGACCGAATCCAAGTGGCCGACCTTGTGCTGGATTTGGCTCGCCGTCGTGCCTCACGCGGAGGCCAGAAGATCCCGCTGACGAGCAAGGAGTTCTCCCTGCTGGAGCTGCTGGTCCGCCGCCGTGGCGAGGTCTTGCCTCGCTCCCTGATCGCCTCGCAGGTCTGGGACATGAACTTCGACAGTGATACCAATGTGATCGACGTCGCCATTCGCCGGTTGCGCGCCAAGATCGACGACCACTTCGAGCCGAAGCTGATCCAAACGGTACGCGGCATGGGTTATGTACTGGAAGCGCCCGAGGACGCGGCCTGATGGGGCAGTTCTCCCTGACCACTCGGCTCACCGCGTATTTCTCGCTGTGTTCGGCAGCCGTCTTGCTGGGCCTGGGCGTGGTGATTGCGCTGGCCATGGATCAGCACTTTGCGGTGGAGGACTACACCGCGCTGCGCGAGAACGTCAGCGTCATTGAAAAGATTGTCGAATCGAGTCCCGCCGAACAGGTCCCCGAACGCATCCGCGAGGCAATCCAACATCGCACCGATCTCGTAGCTCGTATCCAGGGTTCGGACGGGCACATGCTGTACGTAACCCAGGATTTCGATTTTCAAGCGGCAACGCAAGCGCTGGCGCAGTTGCGGCATACCAGCGAAACCCTCGTTTGGGCGCAAGGCGGTCAGCAATATCGGGGCATGCACGCGGCCATCCCACTGCGAGATGGATCATCGGGCGAGCTTGATGTCCTGCTGGGGATCAACACGGACATTCACGCCCACTTCCTCCACACCTTCCGCGGGACGCTCGCTTTCTATATCGCCGTCGCAGCGCTGGCCACGGGCCTATTCGGCTGGTGGGCTGCACGCCGAGGCCTGGCGCCTTTGCGCACCATGGCCTCGCGGGCGCGCACGGTGACTGCCGACAAGCTCGATGAACGCATGCCTGTTGATACCGTGCCAGTCGAAGTGGCGGACCTTGCCGCGACCCTGAACGGCATGTTGGAGCGCCTGCAGAACGATTTCCGCCGCTTGTCGGACTTCTCGACCGACATCGCCCATGAACTGCGTACGCCTATCACGAACCTGCTCACGCAGACGGAGGTCGTGCTATCCCAGCCGCGCGAGGGCACGAAGTATCGCGATGTGCTGACCTCCAATGCGGAGGAACTGCAGCGCCTGGCACGCATGGTGTCCGACATGCTGTACCTCGCCAAGATGGAGCACAGCCTGACGCTGCCAAGCGCCGAAGACATCCGCATCGCTGACGAAATCCGCGCGTTGTTCGATTTCTATGACGCGCTTGCAGAAGACAAGGCTGTCCTGCTCGAAACGCGGGGCGATGGACACGTCACAGGAGACCGGCTCATGCTGCGCCGTGCGTTGAGCAACCTGCTCTCCAACGCCATCCGGCACACCCCGCGACATGGCCGCGTGGTCGTCTCGGTCAGTGATGATCGCGACGGCATGACGGTTTCGGTAGACAACGACGGCAGCGAGATCGCGCCGCAGCTGCTGCCATTTATCTTCGAGCGCTTTTTCCGGGCGGACAAATCGCGCGCGCGGCCCGAGTCGGAAAGTGCCGGCCTTGGCTTGGCCATCACCAAAGCGATCGTTGCGGCGCACGGCGGCACCATCACCGTTGCGCGCATTGACGGGCGCACACGGTTCTCTATCCGCCTACCGCGTTGCATCGATGCCGCAATATTGTCTGTATAGTTCTTTGCACACTGCGGCGACTACTGCCAAGCCGGGCTTGGCGGGCATTTTGGGTCGCAAACCGAAACAGCCGCCGGTTTCGCGCGCCACTCCGATGGACTCAAACGATGAGGATCGGCGCTTCATCGTACTCGGAATACGATCCTGCCATTGACAGGATGCCCATCGGATGAGACCGCTTGCCAGTCAACGCGATAGGAACCAGCCATGAGAGGTTGAGTCGGCTGAATAACGACCGTCTTGGCGTCTCCGCCACGCGATACTTCAGCCGGAATCTTCATCGGCCCGTGAAGCGCCCGGCCCGGCAGCCACGCCATAACTAGATTACCTCCCGAAGGCGGGAATACAAGTTCCTCTGAAAATCTCAATTCGATTCGCTTTGGGGCGGCCACTTCAGAATTGTTCGCTGGTCTCGATGAAACCAGCTTTGGATGGCCGAGAGCGATCTCGCTCAGAATCGCGAACAGGACGGTGACTGAGCCTCGCAATGCGCGGCGACTTGCGGACATGGCGCACCTCCGTTTCTTGGGAATGTGCATTTAGCTTAAGTCGTTGCACACGGAGCCTGTTGATGCAGGTCAGACCACCCACGAGCAACTAGCGTGCGATGAGATGGTAATCGGTGTCCCAAAACAGCACGATATGGCAATGCGTACCGAAGTTGTTGGTGCGCGCGGTAGCGCCCGCTGGGTGATGTCACGACGCATAGAGGTGTACGGGTTCGGCACCGGCTCGACACCGTCCACCAGAGGCTAGTTCTAGACCACTTTGCTGTGGCGCTGCTACGTTGGTGATTTGCTGCCCAATGCGATCCGGCACACCCCCGCGACATGGCCTTGTGGTCGTCGTGGCGCACGCGCGTCTCCACGTGCCGACCGCATTCCGCCGAGAGCGCGAACACTTCGGTTCACCATGGGCCACTGGCGGAAAGCGCACATGACCGCCACATGGCGGTCCGATTACGGTTCGGACAGATCTGGCCATTTGCGACTCAACGTGCCCCGCCTCTTTGGCACAAGGCGCCGTCCTTGCTTTCTCGTGGGTGCGCATGCCATGTCGGTACGCCAACCACCCAGGAGAACGACGATGTCTCACCAAACCTATCAAGAATGTCTCGACGCCTGTAACGCGTGTCAGGTCACATGCTTGCACTGTGCTGTGGCTTGCCTCAACGAGCCAAGCCCGGCGGAACTTGCCGACTGTATTCGCCTGGATCTCGATTGCGCGGAGTTGTGCCAGACTGCCGTTGGTTATATGGCACGCGGCAGCAGCCAAGCCAAAGCCGTTTGCGTATTATGCGCAACCATCTGTCAGAAATGCGGCGCAGAGTGCGCGAAGCATGCACACGACCACTGTCAAACTTGCGCACGTGCGTGTGAGGAATGCGCGCAAGCCTGTCGAGCTATGCAATAACGGCTTTGAACCCCAGTTCAATTGGAAGGAGCAAATGGCGCTGATAGGTCACATCCGCCGTCACGTGTTACACCATCCACGAATTGCCGGTTCGGTGCGCTGCCATTGGAAAGCGGCCTCAAAAGCACAATGCGCGCACATAGCACGAGGAATTTTCATTGTTGTTCATGCGCCCCGCCCTTCCCTCGTCTGCCTTTCTCCTTCTGCTTGAAAGCTGCGCTGCTCTGGCTGACGTTCAGCCTGCCGCGCCGCGCCCCACCAACGCAGTGCAGCCACACTACCAAGCAGCAACACAGCCGCCGCTGCCCAAAATGGAGCGAACGTATTCCATCCAAACAGGGTACCGGCACTCACCGAACCTAGTGCCTGCCCCAGGTTGCCTGCGGCTGCCTGCCTTGCCAACAGCGACCCAGCGAAACTACGGTCACCTTCCAGCAACTCATAAGACAGCACCGGTCCAATCATGCCGACGCCGGTAGCCACCACGGCGATTAGCAGCCCAAGCGCGGCGGCATCGGGCACCAGTGCGGCAAAGCCCAGTGCCACCGCTGAGCCGGCAAATGCGCCGGCAACCCAGCGATGGTCGATATGCTTGCGCACTGCCGGAAGCAGCAGCAAAGCCTGCGCGGCGAGCATCGCCAGGCTGCACGTGACAAACATCACCGCAATCATCGAGTTGGGTAGGCGCAGTGTCTGGCCACCAAACAGGCTGAAGCCGACTTCGAAGGTACCTGCGGCAAAGGACGCCAGCAGGGCTAACAGCATCGATACAGCAACGAAGCGCTTGCGCTGCCGGGTCATCTGCACCGAGCCGCTGTCGAGCAAGATCGGCTTGGTCGTGCTCAGGCAGCGGCGAACCGCCAACAGAAGTGGCAGTCCGACCGATGCGACCACCAACGCGGGCCAGTTGACCATACTGGGCATCTGGCCTGCAGGCATGCCCATCAGCGGCCCGGCAAGCCAACTACCGAACGCGGGGCCCGCGAGAAAGCCAACGAACGATGCACTACCGATCAGCACAAAGCGCCGACTCCTGTCCTCGGTATTGCTGATGTCGGTCACATAGGCCTGGGCACCGGGCACGATAGCCGCTGCCCCCGCCCCGGCGATCAATCGACCGCCATAGATCGCCATGAGACTGGGTATTAGCGCGACCATCGCGGTTCCCAGCACAAACATAGCGAAGCCGGTAGTCAGCGCCGCCGCCCGCCCACGATGATCCGACTGGCGGCCCCACCACGGCGCAAAGATGAACAGCGCGAGCGTGTAGATTCCTCCCAGCATGCCAACGTGCCACGCCAGCGTTTGCCGCGTCGCACCAGGCAGGTACTGCGCCAGATACAACTGCAGCAACGGCAGCCCGACTCCATAGCCGAGAGAGACAACAAATACCAGAGCAAGCAGCACGACCAACGCTGGCCTGACGGCCCGCGCATCGAGGGGTGCGGGAGTGGCGGACGATTGATTAAGCATGATGCCTTCAGCCCGCGCCGTGAGCGGCCACCGGAGCGGTCACGCCGTTGTGGACCGTCGCCGCGCTTGCGCGTCGGATTCCAGTCAGCCGGGTTCGCTTGAGCATTAGCGCGTTAATCGCCACTAGCGCAGAGCTGCCCGACATGGTAATCGCCGCCACCTCGGGGCTGATCGTGAATGGGTAGAGTACGCCGGCCGCCAACGGGAACGCCACTACGTTATAGGCGACCGCCCACCACAGGTTCTGATGCATCTTTCGCAAGGTCGCGCGGGACAGTTCAATCGCACCGACCACATCCAGCGGATCGCTTTTCATCAGGACCACATCGGCACTCTCCATCGCGACATCGGTGCCCGCACCGATCGCGAAGCCCACGTCGGCTTGCGTCAGCGCCGGAGCATCATTGACGCCATCGCCCACCATGCCGACCTTCTTGCCCTGCCCCTGCAGTTCCTTGACCTTTGCGGCCTTGTCGCCCGGCAGCACGTCGGCCAGCACGATGTCGATGCCCAATTCCTTCGCAATGCGCTCAGCGGTCGAACGGTTGTCACCGGTTAGCATTGCGACCTGCACCCCGCGGCCATGCAGTGCCTTGATCGTCTCGGCCGAAGACGGCCTCACTGCGTCGGCGATCGCGATCAAACCGATCAGGCGACCGCCGTGTGCGACGTGCACCACGGTGCGGCCTTGGCCCTGCAGACGGTCGGCATCTGCCTTGAGCGCGCCAAGGTCAACGCCATTGGCCTCCATCAACCGCCGATTACCGAGCAGGGCCAGCCGACCGGCCACCACCGCCTGCGTGCCCTGCCCATCGATGTTGGTGAAATCCGTCACCGCTTCGGAGGCCAGTGCGCCGGCACGCTTGAGGATCGCGACCGCAAGCGGGTGTTCGGAGAGCTTTTCGACCGAGCCTGAAACGCGCAGCAGGTCGTCTGGCGTTACGTCCCGGGCCACCGCTATATCGACCACTTCCGGCTCGCCAAGCGTCAGGGTGCCGGTCTTGTCGAAGATCACCACATTTAGCCGTGTCGCGTCCTCCAGCGCCGCAGCATTCTTGAACAAGATGCCGTTCATCGCGCCCAGGCCGGTACCCACCATCACCGCCATCGGCGTCGCCAACCCCAGTGCATCTGGGCAGGCAATCACAAACACCGTGATCGTGAGTGTCAGTGCCAGCAGTACCGGCTGCCCGAGCACGAAGTACCAGACAGCGAAAGTGGCCACACCGATCAGGAAGGCGATCACGACCAGCCATTGTGAGGCCTGGTCGGCCAGCAACTGCGCTGGCGCTTTGGAATTCTGCGCCTCCTGCACCAGTTTGACGATCTGCGCCAACGCGGTGTCGGCACCCACCTTGGTCGCACGATAACGGAAGCTGCCGCTCTTGTTGATCGTCGCGCCAATCACCTTGTCGCCCACCATCTTCTTCACCGGCATCGACTCGCCGGTGAGCATCGATTCGTCCACCTGAGAACCGCCCTCGAGCACCTCGCCGTCAACCGGAATCTTGTCGCCAGGACGCACCAGGACGATGTCGTCGAGCAGCACTTCGGCGGTCGCCACAGTCACTTCCTTGCCGGCGCGCAAGACAGTGGCCTTTGGCGGGGCCAAATCCATCAGCGCGCGGATGGCTTCCGACGCTCCTGCGCGCGCGCGCATCTCCAGCCAGTGGCCCAGCAGAATGAACACCAGCAACACCGACACAGCCTCATAGAACTGCGCACCGCCGAAAATGAAGGTGCTGCCGACACTGAAGACGTAGCCGGTGCCGACGCTCAGCACCACCAACACCGCCATGTTGAGCACGCCATTGCGCAACGCACGCGCGGCGGCGACGAAGAACGGCCACGCGGGGTAGATCACCGCAGCGGTGGCGAGCAGGAACAGCCACAGCCCCAAATCCAAGCCGAACGGTGGCTTCAGCTTGATGAAATCCATGCCCATCGGGGCATACAGGAAGATCGGCACCGTAAACGCCAGGCAGACCCAGAAACGGTTGCGCATGTCGCGCGCCATCCCCTTGGCATCCATACCGGGGCCATGGCCCATCTCGTGGGCCATTGCATCCATGCCACCGTGAGCCATCGCGGCGTGGTCGTGCGCGACGGGCGCCTCCGCTGTGGCCGGCCCACCAGCGGCATGTACGTGCCGCTCAGGATGCTCGTGCTGAATATGGCCGTGCGCGTGTGCCGGCGCCACAGCATGCTCCATCGGCCCGCACATGTGCCGGGGCAACATTTCGCCCGCACAGTGGTACCCGCAGTCCTGGATTGCCGCCCGGATGCGTTCCGGATCAATGCGCCCCTGGTCGTACGTCACCGTGGCCGATCCGGCCACCGCGTTGACCGAGACATGCTCAATGCCCGGCATCTGCGCTAGGTGCTTTTCGACGCCGCGCGCTGCCAGCGGCGATAGTAGCCCTGCCACCTCGAATGTGTTGGTTGTGCTCATGAGGGAATCCGTTGTTGGGGAATCGAACGCAGTGCGATGAAGTGCAGTGCGACAGCGCCACTCAGCAGCGCGGCGAAGAAGCACCACACCGAAATGAACCAATGGGCATAGAAAACGTAGGCGGTGAACGAAGCGGCCAGCGTGAGCGCCCCGAACACCTTGACCCAAACATGGCTGGAGAGCAACAGGCTCACCGTCGTGGAAAGCAGGTACAGCGTCATCGACGCGACAATGTAGAAATGCGGGGACTGGTAGTCCACATGGCCTGCCATCGGGCGCGCCTGAATCGGGTTGACCACCAGGCTGTACAACAGGTATGCACCCACAGCCAGACCCATAACCACAAAGGCCAACAACCCTCGGCGGCGCGGACCCCGGGGCTCTAGCAGCCATGCCGCTAAGGGGACGTACACCGGCCACAGTACGTGGGAGAAAAATGAGTACACCTGCGTAGCAACAAAGTTAAGCCAAGCGGGGCCACCAAAACTGAGCCAGACCACCCCCTCGACAAGCTGCTGGATCGCAAACAGCAATGGGATGGCGGCATAAGGGCGCTCCGCCGGGCAGCGCGCCATACGCAGCGTCACGGTGCCGATTGCCAGCAGTAGCGTGCCGGAGCCAAAGCTGGCCGTCGCGGAAAAGCACATAGCGCTAGTTCCCCCAATCCCAATGCGGTCGACTGCGGTACAGATCACGCCGTGTCATCGGCACAGGCCATTTACCCGGGTGGCGATTGGACGCCAGGATTTGATAGATGCCGGAGCCACCGGCCTCGAACTCCAACGCGCAGGCCGCCATGTACAGGCGCCAGACGCGATAGGCGGCTTCTCCAACTTCAGCGATCGCCGCATCGCGCTGAGCCTCCAGGCGATGCACCCAGTGCCGTAAGGTCATCGCGTAGTGCGGGCGCAGTCCCTCGACGTCATGGATCTCAAAGCCCGCGCGCTCCATGCCGAGTTGGATGTTGCTGATGCAATCAAGCTCGCCGTCGGGAAATACATAGCGATTGATGAACTCGGTGGCAGCTGTCTTGTTCCACCCTTCCTCGTCGTGCGTGATGCCGTGGTTCAAGAATAGGCCGCCCGGCTTGAGCATCCGACGCACCACCGCATAGTAGGCCGGCAGGTTGCGCAGGCCGACGTGCTCGAACATCCCGATGCTGGAAACCTTGTCGTAGACACCCTCGCCTTCCAGATCACGGTAATCGCGCAACTCCACCGTGACGCGATCCTGTAACCCTTCGATCCGAATGCGCTCGCGGGCGTATTCGAGCTGTCGCTCGCTTAGGGTGATGCCGTGGGCGTGCACACCGTGCTCGCGCGCGGCCCAACATACGAGCGCCCCCCAGCCGCAGCCGATATCCAGCAGCCGTTCGCCGGGCCGCAGGCGCAGCTTGCGGCAAACGTGCTCAAGCTTGTTGCGCTGCGCCGTGTCCAGCGAATCGGAGGGCTGCTCGAAGTAGGCGCAGGAGTACACCCGCTCCTCGTCCAGCCACAACCCATAGAACTTGTTGGACACGTCATAGTGGAACGAGATCGCGGCGCGATCGCTGTGGCGCGAATGCCGGTGCGCGAAGCGCCGGGCGACCCGGGATGCGAAGCCCGCATCCGGTTTGATCTCACCCAGGTCCGGAGCGGGCAGCATTAACGCGTCCTTTAACAGCGCGAGCTTGTCGCGCCACGACAACTGGATCGACTCGAAATGGTTCTTCAACCGGAGCGCGCCGTACAGGTCTCCCTCGATGTCGAGCACGCCCCGAAAGTACGCGTCAGCCAATAAAAGGGGACTGCGCGCCACCACCAACTGACGCAACAGGCTGGGGTCCCGCACCACCAACGTGAAATCGACCGCCGTATCGTGCCCGTGCAGCGTGTCGTTCCACAGCCGCAGTGCGGGCGGCTTCTCCATCCCAGCGAGCAACCGACGCAGGATGCGTAGCGCCGGCTCGGTGTCGGTCGAAGGAACGCTGCCAATAAATGCCTTGGTGCTGTTCATCTCTTGCCCTCCCGTTGGGTTGATGGCTCGTCGCGGTCCTCTCCGCCAATTGACACGATGAAGCGCCAACCCGACATCGGAATCGCGGCTTTGCAAAATCCGGCCAGATCTATCTCGAAGTGAACGTGCGGAGTCTTGGCACTCATGTGGCACCCCCGGGGTCTTGCATGAGTTCACGAACCGCGGACGCTAGGTCCGGGGCAACGGAGATTCCATTGGTGGGATGGACAACCGTGTCGCAGCTCACCACCAGCCCGGCCCCAGTGGACTCCAAATCCTGAACCGCGTTGCCTGAAAACACCGCGTGAATCGCGATGCACACAGGCGCGGCCAAGCCCGCGCGCCGCAGATGACCAATGGTCTCGGCCATCGTGCGACCGGTGGAGACAATGTCATCGACCAGCACCGGCGTGTGGTCGCGCCAGCGCTCCACATCCGGCACCGAAACCTCGACATCCCGGTCACCTTTGCGGACCTTGTGCAGCACCACCATGGGCGCGTCCGCCCTGCTTGCGACATCGGCCACCCATTGGTTGCTCTCCTCGTCAGGGCCCACAAGCGCCGGGCGTGTCACATGGGCGCGCAGCCATGCCGCCACAGCCGGCGCCGCGTGGACGTGACGCGTTGGGATTACATAGACCTGCGACAACTTGGTGATGCGGTGCAAGTGGGGATCGACTGTTGCCAGCCAATCAAATCCACGCGACAACCAGGCTGCAAAATGCCGTGCACTCACCGTCTCACCCGGCTGGAAGCAACTATCCTGTCGCATGTAGGCGAGGTAAGGTGCGACCAGACCAACGTCGGTCGCACCGTTCTCCCGGGCGGCCGCCGCCAACAGCAGCAACGGAATCAGCTTGTCGTCCGGCCGGTCTAGCGTGCAGACGATGGCGACCCGCCGCCCCTCCACGGCAGACTCCACCCGCACATACGACTCTCCATCCGGAAAGCGCCGCACCGTCGTAGTCCCGCGCTCTGCGCCCAACGCCGAAGCCAGCTTCTCTGCCATCGCTTCATTGCCCGGCATGGCAAAAATCAGTGGCGTCATCTCGAATCTCCCACATCGATCAGCGGGTGAGCCTCCAGGTAGTCGAACGCGTAGTCCAACTCGCCGAGCGCTTCGGCATGCACGGTGAACAGCGGCATACCTCGCTCGACGCGATCCCCCAGCTTGACATGCAGTTCGAGCCCGGCAGCGGGTGCCTTCGGTGCCCCGGCGAGCTTGGCCACGCGAGCCAACCGCCGGCTGTCGATCTCACGTACCATCCCGTCACGTTCGGCCAGCACAGGCTCGCGTAGCCGCGCCCGCTGCGGCTCGCGTAAGCCCCCTTGCGCTTTGCAGATCGCCTGGAATTTGGCCCACGCGGCGCCGCTATCAAGCAACCGCTGAGCGACCAAGACGCCAGTACCCGGCTCGCTGTGACCGCAAAATTCCAACAGTTGTCCAGCCAATGCGACAGCGCGCACGCTCAGATCCTCGGGCGCGCGCTCGGCACGCTGAAGGACTGCCAGCACGTCGTGCGCCTCCAGTGAGGGACCAATGCCACGGCCCACCGGCTGCGTCCCGTCCGTACGCACTACCTGCAAGTGCAAATCAAAGGCCTGCGCTACCTGCTCCAGCATTTGCTTCAGGCACTCGTAGTCTGCGTCACTGCGCACCTTGGCGGTCGGCCCGACCGGCACATCGATCACGGAGTGGGTAGCGCCGGCAGCGATCTTCTTCGACAGCACAGATGCCACGAGCTGCGCGTCGCTGTCGAGGTCCAGCGGGCGCTCGACGCGGATCAACATGTCGTCGGCCGGGCTGAGCGCCAGCGAGCCTCCCCAGACAAAGCAGCCGCCCTCGCGTTGGACAACGCGGCGCATCTGCTCCAAATCGAGCGCCACCGGCGTCATCGTTTCGATCACGTCGGCGGTGCCAGCCGGCGAGGTAATGGCCCTTGACGACGTCTTCGGCATCGTGAGCCCGGCCGCGGTGATGATCGACACGACAATCGGCGTCGTGCGGTTTCCCGGCAATCCACCCACACAGTGCTTGTCCGCGATCGGTGCATGCCCCCAGTCGAGCCGCTTGCCCGCGGCCAGCATCGCTCGCGTCAGATCGATCGTCTCCTGCAAATCCATCCGCCCGCCGGCGCAGGCGCTTAGAAAAGCGGCGATATGTGTCCCAGGGTAGCTGCCAGCGGCGACGTCACTAATGATCGAGTCCAGAGCCGACGCGTCGAGCCTGTGGCCGTAGATCTTCGCCCGCACCTGGCTCATTGAGTCCAGCGTCGGGGCATGCGAGATCGTGATCCGGTCGCCCGGCGCGGGCGCCAGCGCTCGCCACGCGCTGTTCGAAAGCGCCGCCTCCCCCAACTCCAGCAAGGTCGGATCGACAACGTTCAGCGTGGCGATGATCGAGCGTCCGTTCAGGCTAATCAGTACTCGCGTCTGCGCCTCGAAACCCTCGGAGCGGCAAACATGGCAGTCTCGATGCATGTAGACGACATATTCCTGCTGCGTCTCGATGCCCATCCGACGCACGGCAAGACTTGCCCTGTGGCGAGGGTTCCTCATACATCGAACTCCACGTGCTGTCCCAACAACGGAACGCTGGCGGACCACCCAAGTTCCCGCTCGATGCGCTGGCGCATCGCATCAGCCGGCCCCGGCTCGCCATGGGTGACGAACACCGAGCGCGGCGCCGCTGGCGCACTGCCCAGCCACTCGATCAATTGGCTTGCATCGGCATGCGCCGACATGCCCTGCAGTGAAATCACTTCGGCACGCACGGCGACGTCCTCACCGTGAATGCGCAGGCTTCGCTCACCAGCCTGCAGCCGCGCGCCGCGTGTCCCCCCAGCCTGATAACCGGCCAGGATGATGGTGTTGCGCCGGTCCGGCGCCAGATGCTTCAGATGGTGCAGCACGCGGCCGCCGGTGGCCATGCCGCTGGCCGAGATGATCACAGCCGGGAGGGCCAGCCCAGCCAGCGCCCGCGATTCCTCCGGGGTCCTGATCATGCGCGCAGCTTTGTACATCCCGAGGCAATCTTCGAGCGACAGCTTATGTTCGGCGTGATGGCGGTGATAGATCTCGGTTGCATCTATTGCCATCGGGCTGTCGAGAAAAACAGGCAGGTCTGGAATCGCGCCCTGTTGCTTCAGCTTGTGGATCAAATGCAGCAGCAACTGTGCACGCCCCACCGCAAACGCCGGAATCACGACCATGCCGCCACGGTGTGCTGTGCGAGCAATCGCCTCACCGAGCACGGCCTGCGCATTGGGTACCGGTTCGTGTAGCCGGTCCCCATAAGTCGATTCGACAACGATGTAGTCTGCCTTGGGAGCCGGCGCAGGCGCACGCATCACCGGGTCGTCGGGGCGGCCAACGTCTCCGGAGAACAGCACTGTCGTCTGCCCCGCTGTCAGTTCGGCCGAGGCCGCGCCGAGAATATGCCCAGCCGGGCGCAAGGTCACCGTAACGTCGGGGACGACGTCCACACACTGGTCGAAAGGCAATCGGTGCAACTGTTCCATTGCGCGACGTGCGTCGTCCTCCGTGTACAGCGGCAAAGCCGTGGCGTGCTTGGAGGTGTGATGCCGGTTCGCATAGGCGGCGTCCTCCTCCTGGATTCTCCCGCTGTCGGGCAACAGCAGACCGCATAGTTCGATTGTCGAGGGCGTCGCCAGAATCCGGCCCCGGAAGCCCTGTTTCACGAGCAACGGTAACGCACCGGCATGGTCCAGATGGGAGTGTGTCAGCACCACCGCATCGATGTCGGCGGCGCTGAACGGCAACGGCTCCCAGTTCAGCAATCGCAACTGCTTGTAGCCCTGGAACAACCCGCAATCAACCAGCAGGCGCTGCCCCTGATGCTCCACCAAATACTTTGAGCCGGTCACTGTGCCGGCCGCACCGTGAAAACTGAGCTTCATCGCCTCCCCCTTTTTGTCATGCGTGGTGGTGGCGATCCGCTTGCTTGTCGCCAAAATTCGGGATGAACCGCGGGGTGTGCGACGCATAGTGCGCCCACTCCTCCCCAAATTCGCGCTCCGCCCACTTCTCTTCCGTAATGGCCAAACGCACGTACATGACCACCAGCACTGGGAACATCAGCAGTGTCAGGATGGTCGGCCACTGCAGTAGAAAACCGAACATGATCAAAACGAAGCCCACATACTGCGGATGCCGGATACGGGAGTAGGCGCCGGTGGTCGCCAGCGTATGGCTCCGCTGGTTGTGGTAAAGCACCGCCCAAGCGGCCGACAATAGCCAAAAGCCACCGCCGATGAAGATAGCGCTCAGCAGATGGAACGGCCCGAAATGCGGATTGGCGCGCCAGCCGAACATCACCTCCAGCAGGTGGCCAGCGTCATGCGACATGAAATTCACGCCGGGGAACTTCGCGCTCAGCCAACCCGACAGGAGGTAGATCGTCAGCGGGAAGCCGTACATCTCGGTGAATAGCGCCACCAGGAACGCAGAGAACGCGCCAAACGAACGCCAGTCGCGCGGGCTTTGTGGCTTGGCGAAGCTGAACGCGAAGATGATGAAAACGAGGGAATTGATGATTACCAGCGACCATAAGCCATAGGCGGGAGGTGTCGATTGGTCCATGATGGCGCTCCTCTGAGAAGAACTTAGTGGTGGTGATGCTGAGCGCCCTGAACGGGCGGTTGTTCGCTGGCCGTCGACCCCGATGGGCGGCTACTTCCGGAATCGGAACCGCGCGGCTGGTCCTCGTGACCTGCGTGCCCTCCATGGCCACCGTGCCCGTGGAAGAGGTGCAGCAGCGGACAAGCCAGCAGTAGAAGAAACGGCAACCAGCCGAACAGATGTGCCCGGTGCTCGGTGAACAGGAAGAACAGGGCAATCAACGCAAACGCAATGAAGATGGCCCCTGAACCGATGCGGCCCGACTGGCGGTGCCTGGAGAGAGATCGAAGCGACGACATGAGAACTCCTTCGCAAGGTCAAGGTTAGGGACGCCGATCGGTGCACTGCCCGGCCGCCCCTCCTAGCGGTCTATCAGTGGCAGCATCCACCGCTCTTGTGAGCAGTGCCGGTTGGGACGTCACCATGGTGGGCATGCTCCGTCTTCGCTCCGGCGCCAGTGCTAAGCGACTCGGCTTCGTAACCGGCTGCTGCCAGCGCGGCCAGCATTGCGGGCGCGGCCTGGGCGTTACCGCTGACGCGCGCGATACCGCGCGCCAGATCCACGTCGACGGCATCCACACCAGGCACTCGCTGCAGTGCATGAGTAACCGACGAGACGCAGGAGCCGCAGCTCATGCCCTTGATCTTCAGTTCGATAGTGTCCATGGAAGAAATCCTTTTAGGAGGTGACGTTGAAAATCTCACTGCGACTGCGTTCAACACAGCGCCAGACACTTTCCGGCAGTAGAGAAAGAACGCAATCGAGACGCTCGGGGCGAATGCCGACCAAGGCCGCTTTTGTTCAGTGCATTGACGATGGAACGGCGTGTTGCAACGCACCTTTGGCGGTGTCCGCACTGGATGCGCGTCAAGGCGATACGTAAGACAAAGCCGCGCACTGCCAAACAGCGACAGAGCGCTATAGCGTCAACCGGAGGAAGACGATTGGTATAGACGCGAACTTGTCCGCTGGCCGGGGATTGGACTGACGGTGCACACTGCAGCGGTCCACCTCCGGCGTGGATGCCATGCTCATCGGTAATGGCACGGCCACCGGAATGAGAGGCTTGTCATGATCCGACAGCACACGGGGAATGCTGGTTGAGGACTTTTCGCAGAAGCTGTGGCAGGCAATCTTGCCGCTATCGTCACAGCCATCATCGTCGGCATCCGCATGGTGTCCATGACTGTGGGCTGACACGTGGCCAGATGCCGGCGCTGCGGCCTTACCTGCATCCGCGACAGCGCACGCGTTTGCGATGCCGACGGCCAGACCCAACAGCCACACCAGTAGCATTTGAGCTGCCCAGCGGCGTAGATGTCGGGAGTGGAAGAACATGATTTCTGCCCAAAGAGAGGAACGGTCACACAGAGTCAGCCTAGGCGCGGATGTCCAACCTCCGGTTGATACAAATCAACCGTAAACCGTCCGACGGTTCAACTCAACAACGTCTTCAGGCCCGCAAACGCAGCGCCTGGGTCAGCAATCCCGTGGTAAATGGCCGGGATCTCGTTCTTCAAGCCCAGCAGCCCATAAACCGCGTGCATCGCGCCGCGAACCGAATATTCGACGGTGAACACTACGTCCTGAGGGATCTCAACATACTGCCCAAGCAGCGCGAAGTTCTTCGCTCCGTGCGGGATCACTGGCGGCCGATCCGAAGGCTCGCGGCGCTCAAATTCGCTGGTGATGTACGGCATCATCACCGGGATCACAGTGGTGGTACGACAGACCTCGTCAAGAATGTCCTCGCAATGCAAATGGTGCAGCAGCTCGGTGAGGATTTCCTGGCCGGTTGCCTGGGCCATCGTCTTGTCGATGTAATCGCCCTTGTTGTCCACGAAGAGCCCGTAGCCCCACAGGGTGTACATGTCTTTCGGCTGTCCGGCGAAGTGCGGCGCGTGAGGCACGACGATCGACATCAGCCAACTCGAATCCTTGAACGTCATCAGACCGCCGGTGCCTGGCGCATTGCCGGTAAAGGTCTCAATCCGGTGCACAAGCGCCGGGCTGCGCATCGTCAAGGTGAACGACTCCCACTTGCTTTCGTCGACGTTGCCACAGAACGCATTCGGCCGCCCGAGCCCAGGTTCCTTACGGGCCATGGTCTCCCACAGAGTCCAGGCGCCATCGCGTTTGTCGCGCACCAGTTCCGGTGCATGGTGGTCGTCCCCATAAGACGCGTCGGCGGTCATCGAGCCGATGGTGATGAGCACCAGATCCTCTTGCCGCACGTCATAGGCCATCGGCTGTCCGCCGCGCACCACGCGCAGCAGTCCAATTCGCCGGCCGTCACCGGTTTCAACAAAGTCGACATCCTCCACCTTTGTGCCATATTCGAACACCACACCCTGCTGTTTCAGCCATTGCTCCATCGGCCGCACGATCGCGTCATACTGGTTCAGCGGCGTGCGCCGTACGCCGGCCAACGTGTGGATACGCGGGAACTCCTGCAAGAAGCGCAACATATAGCGTTTGAGTTCGATCGCGCTGTGCCAGTTCTGGAAGGCGAAGGTCGTACGCCACATGGCCCAGAAGTTGGTCTCGAAGAAGTGCGGCGAGAAACAGTCCTCAATGCGAAGCGTATGCAGCAGCCCTTCTGGCGTGGCCAGCAATCGCATGATCTCCAACCGGTCATGGAGGTTGAAACCCAGATCGGCAGCGTCGAGGATACGGCGTTGCCCGTCGATCAGCCGGGCGTGTGAATCCGAGCGCCATTCGGCGTTGAAGGCCCAGGCCTGCTGCTTGACACTGATTTTCGGATCATCCAGCGACGGAATGCTGTCGAGCACGTTCCACAGACAGACATAAGTCTCTTCGGTGAACATGCGACCGCCCCGAGTTACATAGCCTTTGTGCGGATCACCGGAGCCATCGAGCGCACCACCGGCCACCTGCTGTTCCTCCAAGATGTGGATGTTCTCCCCCTTGAAGCCTGCGTCGCGAATCAGCAGCACGGCAGCCGACAATGACGCAATGCCGCTGCCAACCAGGTATGCGCTACGGTGCTCGTTCTTCGTTACCTCAGCCATGGAATCCTCTGATTCTGTGTGGATGCTCAATGAGCAACGCGACTTGGGAATACTTTAGGTGGGTATGCGATCGATACTTTGCGCCAGCGCAAGTTGCTGTTGAGTCTCATGCCGCCGTAATGGATTTGTCATGTTTGCTTTCCGCGACACATCCCCTATCGGCTGGGCACAACCATGGAGAAGCCACGGCGCTTGCGCCCGCGCGCGCGGCCCCAATGTCGCGGGTTGATGAAGGTCAACCTCGGCGATTTCCAAGCGTCAATACTGGGAACGCATACCAATGCGCGGTTGTCCGGCGCCTACCCAGGCCGCCCACCAACCTTCCCAGCATTGGAGACCAGACTCACTTTCAATAAGGTCGACTTGGAGAAGAATCCCATGGAACCGCGACAGCAACAGTTCTCCCTCTGGTACGTGCTCGTGACCATACTGGCCATGCTTGCAATCCAGACGCTCTTCGTGTCGGGGCATGTCGAGACGATCCCATACAGCGATTTCAAGGTCCTACTGAAGGCTGGCAAGCTCAAGGACGTGGCTATTGGTGAGCAGGCTATCAGCGGAACCTTCTCGACAGAAGGTATCGACAATCTCCTTGCCAAGCAGCAGATCGAGGAAATCCGCCGAGAGGCAAAGGGCGACCACGCCTTCTCCACGCTTCGAGTGGCCGATCCTGAGCTGGTGCAGGAGCTCGAAGCGGCAAAGGTGCGCTTCGTCGGGCAGCCCGACAACAAATGGCTGAGCACGATCCTCTCGTGGGTTGTGCCGGCCGTCATCTTTTTCGGTATCTGGAGCTTTCTCATCAAGCGCGTGGGCGGCGCCGCCGGCAGCATGATGGAAATTGGCAAGAGCAAGGCAAAGGTCTACATGCAAAAGGAGACCGGCGTGACTTTTGCCGACGTGGCTGGAATCGACGAAGCCAAGGAGGAGCTGTCGGAGATTGTTAGCTTCCTGAAAGATCCTCAGCGGTACCAGCGCCTGGGCGGAAAAATTCCCAAGGGCGTGCTGCTGGTTGGGGCCCCGGGCACTGGCAAGACCTTATTGGCAAAGGCCGTGGCAGGCGAAGCCGGCGTGCCATTCTTCAGCATGAGCGGCTCCGACTTCGTCGAGATGTTCGTTGGTGTGGGTGCAGCACGGGTCCGCGATCTCTTTAAGCAAGCCGAAACCAAAGCCCCCTGCATCATCTTCATTGATGAGCTTGACGCACTCGGAAAGACGCGAGCACTGAATGCGGTCGGCGGCAACGAGGAGCGCGAACAAACACTGAACCAGCTTCTGGTCGAGATGGACGGTTTTGATAGCAACAAAGGCGTCATCATCATGGCCGCCACAAACCGACCCGAGATACTGGACCCCGCCCTGCTTCGCCCCGGTCGCTTTGACCGCCACGTCGCACTGGACCGGCCTGACCTCAAGGGACGGGAGCAGATTCTCAAAGTTCACGTCAAGGGCGTTGTCCTCGCTCCTGAGGTCGACCTGACTAAACTCGCCGGACGGACCCCGGGGTTCGCAGGTGCCGATCTTGCCAACTTGGTTAACGAAGCCGCGCTCCTTGCCGCGCGCAAGAGCAAGCAAATGGTCGAGATGGCAGATTTCGACGAGGCGCTTGACCGGATCGTCGGCGGCCTGGAAAAAAAGAACCGCGTGATGAATCCGAAGGAGAAGGAAACTATCGCATTCCACGAGGCAGGACATGCCATCGTCGCGGAGCATCGGCCGCTGGCTGACCGTGTCTCCAAAGTTTCCATCATTCCGCGGGGCGTTGCGGCGTTGGGTTACACGCAACAGAC
Source organism: Ralstonia flatus (assembly GCF_958439105.1). Lineage (NCBI taxonomy): Bacteria > Pseudomonadati > Pseudomonadota > Betaproteobacteria > Burkholderiales > Burkholderiaceae > Ralstonia > Ralstonia flatus. Next base: position 69,860 of record NZ_CAUDLI010000007.1, read on the forward strand.
CCCAACCGAGGACCGCTACCTGCTCAAGCGCAGCGAACTGCTTGACCGGCTCGATGTCTTGCTCGGTGGCCGTATTGCGGAACAGCTCATTTTCGGCGACGTATCCACGGGCGCACAGAACGACCTGCAGCGCGCAACCGACATGGCTCGGCAGATGATTACCCAGTTTGGCATGAGCGACCAGCTGGGCCTGGCCACGTACGAGAATATGCCGAACCCGCTCTTTGCTGGGACGGGGCTAATGCAGCGCGAACGCAATGAATACAGCGAGAGCACCGCACAGATGATTGATGCTGAAGTCCGTAAGCTATTGGCAGAAGCAAGTCATCGCGTACAAGCGACGCTGGAAGGACAGCGGACCAAGCTCGATGCTCTGGCCCAATTACTTCTCGAGAAGGAAGTGGTTGACCGCCAAGACCTGGACATGTTTTTGTCAGCGAAGGTGACGCCAATGCCTCCGCCCAAGCCCGTCGCGAATATCGAGGAGTCAACTGCAACGGGGAAACCGGACCAAAAAACGCAAGGCACATAGAGCGAAGATTGATGCCATGGCATGCCAAGAACGCAACCACGCCAAAGCGCGGCCGGCTGCCGGCAATCAATGCGTTCACCACGTGAGACAGGCGCCCCGATGGTGTATTGAGCTACCGACGCCCTCCCCGCGTGGGGGTTGTGCCACCGTCAGCCTTCGTGCCGTTGCCGAGCACTGCCCGCAACGTATCGACATGGCGCCGGCCGTGGCGCACAAGCCGATCCGGAAATCGCGAGGCGAGCCAGGCGTAAACATGGTATTTCGCCAACTTGCCGAGCCACAGTGCGGCGATGACCTCTGCGACCGGAAGTCGCGAGATCGCCGCAAACATGAGAGCGGGGGTGAGAGGCACCGGTAATGCGGCAATGACCGAAAGCGATACGACGCCGTAGTGTTCGAGCCAGTGGGTCGCATCACGCCACGCGGTGGATCGCACCACGTCCGGGTAGGCAGCGAACAACCGGTTCCACCCCAGGTGATGAAAGACGAGGTACAGCACGAGAGCGCCAACAGCGGCCCCCAGGCTGGCCAAAGTCGCGATGGACACCCAGCGGCGCGGCGCCAACAGGACTGCGGCCATCAGCAGGCTGGCAAATGGAACCGACATCGACAGTTCCGCCGCCAGTGCTGCCCCGGCAACCACCAGTGGGAACGCGCGCGAGTCGGCCCGCCGGGTTAGGGCACGGAGCAGACCGGACTGCAGGCTCAGGCGTAGCATTGCTCAGTTGCCTTCATCGCTCACGCAGACGACCTTCAAGCGTCTCCTCCTTATCGATTGCGTCTGCTGGATAGCATCAGGATGCGAGACGTTTCGCATCGAGGCACTCCTTCGAAAATTCGAACACGACCTCAGGATCGGGAGCGACCAGCTTGTTCTTCTTGCCCGCGTAGTGCAGCCGCGACAGGATGTGACGAATCAAGTTGAGCCTGGCCGTGCGCTTGTCGTCGGCGAGCACGATGTGCCATGGCGCGGCAGCCGTGTGCGTATGCATCAGCATGGCGTTGCGTGCCGTCGTATAGGCATCCCAATGCTTCAACGCCACGGCGTCGACCGGGCTCGTCTTCCACTGCTTGAGCGGATCGCGGCGCCGCTCGGCAAGTCGGCGAGCTTGCTCGGCTTTGCTGATGTCGAGGTAGTACTTAAGCAGCTTGATACCGGAATTGACGAGCATTTCCTCGAAGTGGGGCACGGAGTACATGAACTCGTCATACTGCTCAGCAGTGCAGAAGCCCATCACGCTCTCAACGCCTGCCCGGTTGTACCAGCTGCGGTTGAAGAGGACAAACTCTTCGGCGAGAGGAAGATGGGGCACGTAGCGCTGGAAATACCAGCCGGTGCGCTCGCGATCTGACGGCTTACCCAGCGCTACCACCCTCGTCTCGCGGGGGCTGAGAAATTCGATAATGCGTTTGATGCTGCCGTCTTTGCCTGCCGCATCCCGCCCCTCCAGCAGGACAAGGATGCGGTCACCACACCCGATGAAATGCCGTTGAAGCTTGACCAATTCAATTTGCAGCAGGTGCAGTTGCGCCTCGTAGTCCTCGCGACCCTGGACTCCTTTGGCAGCATCGACTCGCGCCTGGCTGGACGATAAGCCAGTTACGTGTTCGGCGTCCGATGAAGTGGTCTTTTTCTTCGACTTGCCTTTTGCCATATGCGCACCTCCGGCGTTGGCTATGGAAACGGGAGTAACGCTCCAGAGCGTCATCAGCCGTATGGCGGTTTCGTTGTTACGAAACGCTCAAATGGGCAGACAACCACATTTTGAACCTACGAACGGGTGAACAAGCTTAAGCACCTGCCAATTTTGCGCGGTTGATGTGAGTCAAGCGCCCTCCGATGTATGGTCGAATTCAGGAGGACATGGATCAGCGCGACTATTGCGCGATCCTTTGCCCGAATGACGCTCTCGTAATGTGGTCGTCATCGCTCGGTCAGGGGCGGATTCTTATAGTGGCTCCCATAGCAAGTCCTTTGAGTCCAACCACTTCAGGAGAATGCAATGAACCACACCAAGAAGACCGTCTTGATCGCAGCCGCGCTGATTTCTCTCGGCGCGAACATTTCCAGCGCAGCAACCTCCAGCAACGGGGCCCTCGCTCAGCGCGACGTCTACACCGACGGGGCGCGGGCTGCTGACGCGCGCGATCCGTACACTGATGGCGCCAAGGCTGGAAAGTTTGAGATCTACTCGGACGGCGCATGGACGGGCGACACGCGCTATCCGGCCACCGGTGGCTCGTCGAGTTGAGGCATTACGAAATGTCTACGCGATCATGGCCCTCAACCTGAGTTGACAGGTCTTGGTCGCTGCTGACCTTTTCGACGTCCAATCATCGTCTTACAGGCTTGGCGAATCCGCCGAGATGCATTGGTCGGCACAGTATCGGCCATGCTCCATCCGGTATCAAGGTTCACTTCCGCCGATGTGCGGAGGCGAGACCGAAATCCGATATTCGATGTCATTCGTTCGGTCAACAAGTTTCACCAGTACGCGGAAATACACGCGCCCACTCAGCACCGAGGTGAACACCTGGCCGTAGGAAACCTGGCCGTTGATAACCATGGGCGTCAGATACTTCGGCGGCGAATCAACGATCCCGACTTCCTTGAGTTGCGCACGCACCACGGCATCTGTGATACGGGAGCCGTCGGCACGAAACAACGCCACTAGCAAGTGGTGAGGGCGGCCGCCTCCCGGTGAAGGTGCGCCATGCGACTCCTCCAAGTCGAGCCTTTCCGAGGCGATGGCGGCGGGAATCAACCCCCAGTAGAGGACGACGCCCTCACGTTCGAGCCGCGCTTGCGCGAGCGTTTCCACCGACGGCAGCGCCAAGACACAAATCACCGCAGCGTAGGGAACAAATGAGCGCAGAGACAACATATTCACCTCCTACCGCGACTTCGCAAATATCAAACAGAGATTTCTGCGTCTTCACAGGATGACCGGCTTGCCGGGCAACCTCTGCTCGCGCCGGTCGCGCGCCGGGAAATGCTGCGTCAGGCGCAGCGTGATGGATCGTATCCCGTCGATCACACCGCGCTCATATTCGGCGCGCCGACACGCGGCTTCCATCTGGCTGCAGATCGCCTGCCATCCTTGAGCACCAACCCGCGCGTGAATGCCACGGTCGGCAACGATCTCGACACTGCGGTCCGCCAGCAATAGATAAATCAGGACGCCGTTGTTCTGCTCTGTGTCCCACACACGCAGTTGCGAAAAGACTTCAAGAGCCCGTTCCCGCGCCGTCACCCCCTTCCATAGCGCAGAGAAGCTCAACGCGCCTTCCACGGCAAAGCACAGATGCCCGACATGGGACGACTCGCTTTGAGCGATCGCTTGCCCGATGGCCCGCATCGCCTTGCGCGGGAACGCTCGCCTGACGCGCCAGTGCGTCGTCAGTAGATGGGAAAGAATTCGCTTGATGTTTTCCATCACCATTTTCCCGAGGCACCACCACCACCGAAACCACCGCCGCCTCCACCGAAACCGCCGCTGCCACCGCCGAAACCGCCGCTGCCACCGCCGAATCCCCCGCGGCCCGAGCGTGAGCCTGTAGACCAAGAGCCTCCGTGCCCAACCATGCCCGGACCCAATAGCGTATAGATGAGCGCGATCACTCCCGCCGTAAACGCGACAAAAATGGCGCCCGAAAGCAACCAAGCGACTAGGGCGACGGCGCCGCCCGCTGCAACCGCCCCCGGAAAACGGCCAAGGAAGTCTCGCAGCGCGCCGCCAAACACCAACGTCAACACCAGAATGACAGGCATATAGGACCGAACGGATACGCCTCCGTCGCGCGTCGACCGTGAGGGGGGCGGCAGTGCTTCACCCTCAATCACGGCTTGCATACTCTGAACACCGTCTTTCACGCCGCCATAAAAATCGCCAGTCTTGAACCGCGGCGAGATGACTTCGCTAATGATGCGCTTGCTTGTCGCATCGGTTAGGACACCTTCCAACCCGTACCCGACTTCAATGCGAAGTGTGCGGTCGTCTTTAGCGATGATCAGCAGTGCGCCGTCGTCGACGCGCTTTCGCCCCAACTTCCATTGCTCGACCACGCGCAGCGAATACTGTTCGATGGCTTCGGGCAGTGTGCTGGGCACGATCAGTACAGCGATCTGCACGCCCTTTTTGTTTTCGAAGGCTTGCAGCGTCTGTTCTAGCTCTGCTAGTTGCCCAGGCGTGAGTGTGCCGGTCTGGTCAGTCACCCGCGCCGTCAAGGGTGGCACGGCAACTTCGGCAACCGCCCCAAAAGAGACGAGCGCAGCCGCTGCCACAAGCAAGCCACGCGCGATTTTGAGGAGGTTCACTTGGAGCTCCCCGGCGCACTGGCGGACGGCGAACCGAATTCCACCTGGGGCGGCTTGGCAATGGCCGTCTCGTTGGCAACGGTGAAATTGGGCTTCTCCTGATAGCCGAAGGCCTTCGCGGTCAGATTCGATGGAAATGAGCGCACGGTCACGTTGTAGCTCTGTACCGATTGGATGTACCGATTTCGTGCAATGGTGATCCGGTTCTCGGTCCCCTCAAGCTGTGCTTGCAGATCGCGAAACCCAGCATCTGCCTTCAACTGCGGGTAGTTCTCCGACACGGCAAGGAGTCGGGACAGCGATCCGGTCAACTGCTGCTGCGCCGACTGGAATCGGGCAAACGCCTGCGGATCATTGAGCAACGCAGGCGAGGCTTGGATGGCGCCGACACGCGCGCGAGCCTCAGTCACCTCCGTCAACACCTCTTTCTCATGACTTGCGTAACCCTTGACCGTGTTGACCAGGTTCGGTACCAGGTCGGCGCGCCGCTGGTATTGGTTCACGACTTCAGACCAGCCTGCCTTGACCTGTTCATCCTGCGCTTGAATGGTGTTATAGCCGCACCCCGAGAGGCTGATTGCCAAAATTACCGCAACAACGACTGACCATGCTGCTCGCATCAGACACCTCCATTTTCGAGATTCTTAGCCCCGGAGGCATGGGAACACCGCGCATGGGCCAACCATGCCGTTCCTGCCACACAAGAGCCCATGCCGCTCCGGGTGTCCTGTTTCCATGCTAGTCACTCGGGCGGCGAATTTGTTGATGTCGCTCAAGGCCCACAATCGCGACCCCCGAGGGGACGGTCTTAATACCAAACTGGACTGCCAGTGAATAGAATGACCCAATCGGATTTGGGCAGGAGCGTCTTATCATGCGGACTGTCGGCGAAATTGCACTCTCCATCTCGACCACGTCGACGCTGGAAGCCACACAAACCGAAATTGCCGAGCACAAGGGCTTCGGCCATCCGGACAGCCTGTGCGATGGCGCCGTCGAGGCGGCAGCCTGCGCCCTATCCCGAGCCTATCTGCAAGCATACGGAGCGATTCAGCACTTCAACCTGGATAAGGCGCTGTTAATCGGAGGCATCAGCCAGCCACGGTTCGGCGGCGGCAAAGTTCTGCGTCCCGCGCGGCTGATCGTCTGCGGCCCCGTGACCGAGTTGCCGTCGGCTTCGGCCACGTCACTCGTCGAGCAATCCATCCGCGAATACCTGGTGGCAACCTTGGGAAAGGCAGGCAATGACATCGGCATCGAGCTTGTTTTGAGGCCTTCGGCGCCGAATCTTCAGCGTGTTATCCAGCAGGCGGCGCTTCCGCTGGCCAACGACACCTCCTTCGGCGTCGGGTACGCACCCCGCTCCCGACTCGAAGACACGGTCCTTTGCGCTGCGCGCGTCCTGCGCTCCAACGAATTTCGCAGCGCCTTTGATGCGGCTGGGGCGGATTTTAAGATCATGGGGCACCGGCTGGGCGCGCACTTCGGCCTTACCGTGGCGCTCGCACTCGTCGACCGAGACGTGGGAAGTATTGAAGACTATTTCACACTCAAGGGCCGATTGGCAGCGTACCTGGCTGGGTGTCTGCCGACGGCGTGCCATATCGGGATCAACACCCTGGATGACCCAGCTACGCTTGACGAGAGCGGAATTTACCTGACCGTGACCGGGTTAAGTGCGGAGCACGGCGACGATGGCGAGGTCGGCCGCGGCAATCGCGTCAACGGCTTGATCACGCCGTACCGCCCGATGTCATTGGAAGCGGCAGCGGGAAAGAATCCGGCCGCGCATGTCGGCAAGCTCTACAACGTGCTGGCACATCGATTGGCGGCGAGCATTCATGCCGACATCGAAGGCGTGGATGAAGTGACGGTCAGGCTGCTCTCGGCAATCGGCCACCCGGTCGACCAGCCTCAGTTGGTGGCGATCGACCTTGCAGCGGCGGGTGGGTTCTCCGCTGCGCGGCAGCGGCAAGTTCGCGAGCTGACCGCGCAGCATTTGGCGGCGCTTCCAGCGCTGATACGGGAGTTGGCCACGGGTGCCATCGCCGTCTTTTAGCGGAGCGCTGCATCGTTGCTTTCGAGGCCCCATTGCTTGTAGCGGCGCCTCTAGAACTTTCCTGATCGCAGGATCGCAACCGCCCAAGCGAGGCCCATCACGCTGGCGACGACGAAACCCAGAAGCCCCAGCACTGGAATGCCCGCATAGTGCGGACCGCTGTGGAACGCCATGACGATTGAGGAGCCAATCACGACGCTCGCAATAATCAAGCTCAAGCTCAGCCGGTTGCTTGCACGGTCGATATGCGCTTCCAATCCTTGCAACTGGTCGTGTTTGATATGCAGCGTCGCCTTACCGCTGCTGAGCGCCTCCACCGTGCGGTTCAGAATGTCGGGCAGCAAGGCGGCGGCGTGATGCAGCGCGCGCAAGGTGCGGAATCCCCTGCTGAACTCGGTCTGTACATTCGCCCCCTGCAATAGTTTGCGGCCGAGCAAATGCGGCGCATATTCCCGCAAGGACGCGAGTGCGTTGAAGTCCGGGGCGAGCGTCAACGCTTGCGATTCGACCAGCATGAACGCTTTCGAGACCAGCAGAAACTGGCGCGGCAGTTTGATCCGATGGCGCTGGCTGAGCAGCGCAAACTGGCGGACAATTTCGCCGAACGAATAGCCTTTCCCGGCGGCTTCGTAGTATGCGTCAAGTGCCTGCGAAGCATCGCGGGTAAATGCCTCACGATCCACCCCCTCGGTCGCCACCCCCATCTCGAAATAGGCATCCACCATCCATGACACCTCGCCGGAACTGACGGCGAGAATCAACTGGGCCAAGGCTTCCTGATCATAGGCGGACAGCCGTCCCATGATGCCAAAGTCATGAAAGCAAAGCCGGCCGTCCTCCAGCAAAAATACGTTGCCCGGATGCGGGTCGCCGTGAAAGAAGCCGTCCTCGAAGACCTGCTTCAAGAACGATGCCATCAGCGCCTGCGCCACGCGCCGTCGGCTCTCCTGTTCGGACGACGGAATATGCGTAAGCTTCTTGCCGAAACTGCGCTCCATGGTCAAGACACGTCGGCTGGTCTGCTCCCAAAAGATGCGGGGCACGAAGACGTGCTTATCATCCTGCAAATTCTCCCTCAGGAGATCGCCGTTGCGCGCCTCGACTTGATAGTCCAATTCTTCGTTGATGAGCCGGGCAAACTCTTCCACCAGATCGCCCGGGCCAAATCGGCGACTCTCCGGCACATACCGCTCCAGTTGACGGGCCAAGAAGCGCATGATCCTGACATCGGCATGAATGATGGGCTCGATGCCGGGGCGCTGCACCTTGACCACCACGCTGGTGCCGTCAATCAACTGCGCCGTATGGACCTGGCCGATCGACGCGGCAGCCAGGGGCGTCTCATCGAAACTGGTGAACAACGCGTGAACGGATTTGCCCAGTTCACGCTCGACAATCTCACGCGCCTGCTCGCCAGGGAAAACAGCGACATCATCCTGGAGCCGTTGCAGCTCCTCGATATAGACCTCCGGCAACATATCGCGCCGCAGGCTCAGAAGCTGGCCAAACTTGACGAACGCGGGCCCCAGCCCTTCGAGCGTAGCTCTCAGCCGCTTTGCATCCTGATCGGTCGCTTGCACCGCCTCAACTGAAGCTTCGAGTGCGTCACGGCCAATCCGTAGCCGCTCCACATAATGCGCCCACCCTGCCCCGGCCAATGCGCGCAGGATGTACAAGAGCCGTGGCAGTTCAGCGGGCACCCGCTCGCGCACCGCTGGTTCGGGATTCGCATGCGTTATGACGCCCATGTTCCTTCTCCTCGTTGCCCACCTTCCCCATTGCCGCGCCATGCACGCATCCGAGCCCAGCTTTCCGGACGTCGACAGCCGGCAAGCACTATCGTTTTAGAAGAACCACTGTATCTGCGTGTAGTAGATGTGATGGAAATGTCCAAACTCACTGCCACTGCTGCCCATAAAGAACTGGGCGCCGATCTGCCAGTCGAGATTCGTCTTGATCGAATAGGTCAGCAGGGGCGAAACGAAACGGCTATGGTCGTCCAAATTGACCACCACATAGCCCTCCCACTTGAGCAGCGGCGTGATTTCGTAGCTCATGTAGCCACCAGCATAGTGCTTGGCAACGCTGCGAATCTTGCCGGTCAACAGCGACGTGAAATCGTACGCGGCGGCATTGGTCGTGCCGGCGCCGTTGTAGTAGAGCTCGGCGCTAAGCGTGAGCGTGTTCGCAAACGCATAATCGAGCGCGAGAACGGCACGTTGATAGGTCGAGCCAGTCTTGGCACGCACTTGCGTGAACTCACCACGAATGCCCGCCGTGCCGATCTGCCCCGCGAGATCGAAGCCGGCGACCTGCTCATTGCCGAAGCGCCCGCCGACAATGGAATAGTCCACGCCATGCGTGTTGGCGTGCCAATTGAATGCCGCGCTGGAGTCCGCGCCACCGTGCCCCGGCGCGTACACAGCGCTGATGCGGGAGATGGGCCCCAGCTTGTGCTCGGCCAGCACCGCGTCGACACCCACGCGCTCCTCGCGCTCGATGGCAGTCGGGTTCAGGGGGTTCAGCAGGTCGAGCGGGCTCCAGAAACGGCCCGTTCCCCATGCGATGCGCTGCCGCCCGATGCGCACATCGGTGTCGCCCGATGACAGGGTGACGTTGCCGCGATACAGCCGGTGCTGGCCGTAGTACGAGCCGCCACGCAGGTAATTGCCGTCGAGATCCAGGTACTGATCCGGCGCGAGACTGCTCTGGCTTGCGAACTGTGCGGTGTGCAGGTAGCTGCCGAACAGCAATTCGTTGTCGTACTGCAGATCCACGGCGACGTGCTCGGAGAGCTTGCCCTGCAACTGCAGCCGCAGGCGATTGAGATCGAGCAGATAGCGTTGCCCGCCGGGCACGATGGTTTCCGATTCCTCCAGCAAGCTCTTGTAGTAACCGGAAAATTTCAACCCGGACTGCGACGTCTCCTGCGCCGAGGCTCCGAAGGCCAGAGCCGCCAGAAGTCCGAACGGCACGGCTTGCTTAAACATGGCGTATCGCTTGCACTGGATCGAGCCGCGCCGCCTTGGCCGCGGGATAGAGCGAAACCAGCACGCCGGCAATCAACAGCGCAATACCCGGCGGGACCACCGTCGCACCGAAAATGCGCGGATAAACGATGCCGGTCAACCCGGGGATGGCGGAATATCCGGCGAAGAAGCTCGACAGGTCCATACCGGCATGCCCAAGATACAGCACCAGCGCAATGCCGGCGCCATACCCGACGGCAGACGCGATCAACAGCAAGGCGATGGACTCATATACGACCATGCGCCTCAAGGCGGCGGGCGACGTGCCAAGCGCCAGCATCACGCCAAACTCGCGCGTGCGCTCGGTGACGGCCATGAACACGGTATTGATGACCGACGTGGTAATCACCAGAAGCAGCACCGCCAGGATGATACTGCTCACCACGCGCAGGAGCCGGACCATGTCTTCGAGCTGCGGCAAGAGTTCCTGCCACGGTATCAGCGTCACGTCGGTGCCACCGATACGCGCGCGTAGCAGGGCAACGGCAGCGGACACGTGCGCGCGATCCTCCAGCCGGACATTGATGGTGGAAACGCGTGAACCGAGCGCAAGCAACGACTGCGCCGCTGGCAGCGTGACAAAAGCAAATGCGCCATCGAAACTGGCACTTTCCGTCGAGAAAATGCCCCCCACCCCGTAGGCTGCCGTGCCGAGCTCGCCGTTGGCGGCCTGGGCCATGACGACGATCTTCTCGCCCAGGCGGACACCGAGCTTGTCGGCGAGCCTGCGGCCAATCATGACTTCGCGATCGGCGCCAGGTATGAGCGCCCGTCCCTGGACAACCGTGCGGGAAATGAACGTGACCTTAGCCTCCGCCACCGGATCGATGCCGATGAGCATGATGCCTTCGGATTTCGAGGCCGTGCTGGCCAACGCCTGGACCTGGGTGCGCGGCGCAGCCGCAATCACGCCAGGCGTGCCCCGGACGGCTTGCAGCAGCGAGACGGCATCGTCGATGGCAAGCTCGGGGGCATAATCCTTGCGAAAGCCCTTGCGTTCGACCTGGATGTGCCCCGTCAGATAACGCGTGGAGTTCTCGATCGTCTGGTCGAAGAATCCGTCGAAAAACCCCAGGATGAAGACAAAGCCCACGATGCCGAAGGCAGCGCCTGCGGCCATGAGGGCCGTGCGGCGTGGATTGCGCAGCAGGTTGCGCAGTGCGAGCAGCACGAACACCGGCAAGCGGGAATCGCCCGTGTTTCGTGACGACACCCGCATGGCAGCGGGTAGCCCGCGAATCGCCTCGATGGGCCGCAACTGCACGGCCTTGGCAGCGGGATACAGTGCCGCCAGCCCGGCAATGACGAAGACCGCCACTGACAGCACGACGCCACGCTCGGCGCTCACCACCGGATAGACGACGTCGGACAGCCCGGGCATCGTGCGCAGCCCGGCTTCAAAACCGTGCAGATGGATACCCGCGCGCGCGAAATACGCCGTCACTGTCCAGCCGACGGCGTTGCCGACGATCAGGCCAACGATGCCCAGAAGGATCGATTCATACAGGACCAGCCGAAGCACGCGCGTGCGGCTCATGCCGACGGCAAGCATGATGCCGAATTCGCGCGTGCGCTCCATCACGGACATCAGCACAGGATTCGCCACCGCGAAGACGACCACCACGAAGAACACCAACAGCACCACGTAGGTCGTGACCTCGTGAAAGCGCGAACTGACCGCTACCATCGGTAGCAGCCGTGGCCACCCCACGACTTCGTAACGATCTCCCAGGCGCTCGGCGAGCCCCGCGCTGACCGGCTCCAGGCGCGAGCGCTCGCGCAGCCGCAGGGCGATGGCGGTGGCGCCACCGGGCGCGGAGAGAAACTCCCGCACAACAGGCAGCGGCATCACGGCGACGTAGCCGTCGAGATCGTCGATCTTGCTGCGGAAGATGCCGCGCACCGGATACTTTCCGCTCGATATCGAGCCGTCGTAGCCCTGCCCCACGAACACGATGTTCTGCCCGGGCCGCACCGCGAGCGCTTCAGCAAGCATCTCCCCGATCAGCACGCCGGGCGCGCCGGTCGTCAGCGGCTGCCCGGCCACGATGGCGTCCGAGAGCATCGTCACCTGCGCCTCGTCTGCCGGCTCGACGCCGACGAGCATGAGGCCGCGCGACTTGTCGCCCCGGCTGGCCAGCGCTTTGGTTTCCAGGCGGATGCTGGCGGCTGCCACCCCAGCCTCGTTGCGCACGGCATGCAGGATGGGGGCCGAGTCTGGCATGGCGAGATCAAGGATCGGATCGTCGTGGTAGCCCTTGAGATGCACCTGCGCATCGCCGGCGAAATACCGCGTGGTGTTCTCGACCATCTCGCGGTTCATGCCAGCGGTGAATCCCCAGTTGAAGATCATCGCCGCTAGGCCGATGGCGATCGACGAGATGGTGATGGCGGAACGCCTGCGGTTGCGCAGCACATTGCGCACGGCGAGTGGCAGCAGCATCATGGCGGTCGGCGCTCATCGGCTTCGATCCGGCCGTCACGCAGGCGAATGACCCGCCGCGCGCGTTCGACCACCATCGGGTCGTGGGTGGAGAACACGAACGTCACGCCGCGCCGTTCATTCATGGCCTTCATCATGTCCATGAGCGCGGCGCCGGCTTTGGAATCCAGATTGGCGGTCGGCTCATCGGGCAGCACGATGATCGGCTCGGCCGCGATGGCGCGCGCCACCGCCACGCGCTGCTGCTGCCCACCGGAGAGTTGCTGCGGACGCCTGTGCTCCATCCCTTCCAATCCCAGTTCCTTGAGCAGCGTCATGGCGCGGTCCCGGCGCTGCATCTCTGGCACCCCCTGCAACAGCATCACGAATTCCACGTTTTCTAGCGCGGAAAGAACGGGAATCAGATTGAACTCCTGGAAGACGAAGCCGATCTTGCGCAAGCGGATGTCCGAAAGCGCGGCTTTACCCAGTGTCCCGATCTCGCTGCCGTCGACCCAGACATGGCCTTCGGTGGGTGAGTCCAAGCCACCGATCACGTTCAGGAGCGTTGTCTTGCCCGAGCCGGACGGCCCTACCAGCACCGCAAAGTCGCCTTTGCGGATTTCCAGATTGATATGCTGCAGCGCATGCACGACGCTGGCACCTTGCCGATACAGCCTGGAGACACCTACGAGCTTGACGACTGTATCGGCTGCAGCATTCATGGCTTTTGCAGATTGCGCTGCGTAAAGCGTTCGTCGTCAATCGGCTGGTCGTAGCGCGCGGCCTTGACGACGATCACGGTTGCGTGGCCTGGATCATTCACGGGGCGCATTTCCCATTTGGTCGGAATGGTGCGGCCACCCATCGGGCCAACGTCGGAGAACGTCAGGACCCGCACCAGTTCGTTGCGCTCGTTGTAGTAATACTGCTTGAGCGGAATCGTATCCGCTTGCCGAATCCAGTAGAGAATCTTTCCCCACACGACGGCGGCATCCGGCTTGGGAATCGATTCAATCACGTAAGACGCGGCGCCGTTCAGCACCTCCGTGCGGAGAACCCGATGCGTGTAGTCATCCACGGCGCTGCTTTGCTTGACCAAGTCGTCGTTGGTGAAGTCGGAGCCCATCCAGGGCTGCAGCATCATCGACGGCGGAATCTTGATGGTGCGCTCGATGTTGGGCAGGTAGTTCCACATCTCCGAGCCGATACGCAGCGACCCAATACCGGCCTCCTTGGCCGGCGCCAGAACGCGGATGAACGAGCGCCGCGGCCGCTCCATCCAGGCGCGCAGGTCAAGCGCGCGCTGCCAGCGCGGTGTGGTGATCGTCATCTGGAACTCGCCTTGCAGCGTCTTGCCCCACAGCAGGGTATCGACGCGATCGACGAGCGTGCGGCCGTCTGGTTCCTCAGCCCAAGCCCCACCCACCATGCATGCGGCAGCAAACGCCACAAGGCACGCGGACACCAGAGAGGGAATGGCCTTGCGAACCATGGTGCCATCCGGGCAGCTGAACGATTTCATGGCATCCGACTAGCCAGGACGGCCAGACCCTTGCCGTGGCCATTCGACAAATGCCAGCACCCAAAGCCCGATCAGGTTGAAGAATGGCACCAGCACCAGAATGGCCCAAAAAGGCGACAACCCGATCCGCATCAGGATTCGGCCGATGGGATACAGCAATACCACCGCCATGACGGCAAACGTGATCCAGTGAGCGAGACCATAGCCGGCCATGTCGAACCCGTGAACCATCATCGTGCACCTCCTCGTGAAACCCAAGGTGTAACCCCAAGCACAATTCACGTTACACCTTTATGGGCGGCATCGCTTTACCTGGATCAAGGCATATTCGATCCAATTGCGTAGCAGGTAATAGCTTACCCGTCGCCATTTCAGCCCCCATGTGCCAGAAACATGCACCTGAAGATCAAGCAACTGGAATGCATGACAGAAAAGTCACCTTCCGGTCAGCTTCCCATCGGGAAGCAGTTGGCAGACTGCCGATACCCCGCTCATGGAAACCATCCCCGCACCCACCGCCCCTGCCCAAGAGCATTGGGGCATGGCGTACGAGACCAAACATCCTGCTATTGGCTGGGTGAAATGAGACATGGAGCGCCGATCCGGCTTGACATGGATCAAGCCACGGTCGCTATCCAGCAGGAGTCAGTGCAATAGTGGCCCCTCATCACCCAGAATGGACTGCAAAACTGAACCGCCAACTTTTATCGCTAGGAGACACAACGTGAACCGCAAAACCATCCTTTCCGCACTGCTGCTTGCAACCGCCGCATCCATGTCGGCCGGCGTATTTGCCACGGACAACGACATGCCCATGGCATCCGAAGCCTCCGGCGCGCACAAAATGAAACCGCATTCGCACGTCGCCGAGAAAGCTGGCGCTTCCGCCGCCAGCGCGCCGGCGGCCGCCCCCGCCGAGGACACCAAGGGCAGGGACAAGTCCAAGCATTTCCATCCCGATACCAAGTAAGTCTGCGCGCGGGCTCAGAAAAGAGCCCGCGCTTCAATTCACCTGACCTGCGACAACGAAGTTCGGCCCGATGCGGCTAAGCTGGCCTACAAGGCCCATGCAGTTGCACCGCATGATTTGCAGCCCGTGTCCGCACTGTCTGGTGACGGACATCACGACTTTCACAGGAAGTGATGAGGTGGTGTGATGACAGACCGTACGGTACAGCGCAAACGACGTCCGGCCCGATCGGCGCCGGGTGTAGCAGCCCCGGCGCTGCGGTTGGTTAGCGAACCGGACCACCAGGCCGAGCCACAGCCGGCACCTGCCGAGCCCCCTCTTGAGCAAGGGTGGGACTACTGGGTGGATGTCACGCAGCGGTGGATTCTGTTCATCGATATCCTGCGGCAACGCGCCAACAATATGTTGGCCCATGAGGAGGCCGGCCTGCCGCCACCGCTGCATTTCGACTACGAATTGCTACTGGATGCGCGAACCTTCGAGCGCCCGGCCAACTATGCCCTGCTCCGTATCACGCGCTGTGGCACCGACCACCTGGAGCGACAGGTTCGGGCGGATGCAACCCCCGTCATCGTCATCGACCCGCGTGCCGGTCACGGACCGGGCATTGGGGGCTTCAAGCGCGATTCGGAAGTCGGCATGGCCCTCGCCGAAGGCCATCCTGTCTACTTTGTCAGCTTCTTCCCGGCCCCCTGCCGCGGACAGACCCTTGGCGACGTCCTGAACGCGCTTCGTACCTTCGTCGAGGAGGTCGCGCGACGGCATGACGGGCAGGCGCCGGTGCTCTACGGCAACTGCCAGGCCGGCTGGGAAGTGATGCTCCTGTCTGCCCACTGCTGCGAGCGCGTCGCCTGCCCTGCGGTGCTCAACGGCTCCCCGCTCTCGTACTGGTCCGGCGAAGCAGGCGTCAACCCGATGCGCCTGCTCGGGGCGTTCACCGGCGGCGTGTGGTCAGCAAACTTTCTTGCCGATCTGGGCAACGGCCGTTTTGACGGTGCATGGCTGGTACAGAACTTCGAGGCACTCAAGCCTGAGTCCGCGCTCTGGACCAAGCTCTACACTGTCTTCGCCGATCCGGATGGTGAAGGTGACCGGTTTTTGGAATTCGAGCGCTGGTGGAATGGCTTTTACTTTCTCAGCCGGGAAGAACTGGTCGCAACCATCCAGGATCTTTTTGTCGGCAACAAGTTGGAAACCGGCGAAGTGCATGTCGACGGTAAGTGCACGGTCGACTTACGGCGCATTTGCAAACCGATCGTCATCTTTGCCTCGTACGGCGACAACATCACGCCACCGCACCAGGCGCTCGGCTGGATTCCCGTCGTGTACGAAAGTACGGAAGCTCTGGTCGCCGCCGGCCAGCGAATCGTGTATCTCACCAACCCGCATGTCGGACACCTCGGCATTTTCGTCTCCGCAAGCGTGGCGCGTCACGAGCATCGCGCGATCCTGCAAAGCCTCGATGCGATTGAGGCGCTGCCGCCCGGCTTGTACGAGATGAAGCTGTCGGAACACTCCGATGCGCCGCCACAGAACAACTCCCAACGCGGGGTCACGTTTGAGCCGCGTCGCGTCGAAGACATTCAATTCCCATACCCGCGTGCCCTGTTCGAGCATGTGCGCGCCGTCTCGGAAATCAACGAACGGCTGTATGACCAGTTCTGGAGCCCAACCGTGCGCGCGCTGGCAACGCCGTGGAGCGCTGAATGGCTGAAATGGAGCCATCCGATGCGCTGGACGCGCTATGCATGGTCCGAGCGGTTCCAACCATGGCTGTTGCTCGTAGCCGCCATGGCTGCGGGCGTGAGGGCCTCCAGGCGAAAAGCCGGGGAAGACAATATCTGGCGCGCTTCGGAAGAAGCGCTTAGCGCCACGCTGACACACACACTTGAGACAGGTCGGTCAGTGCGCGACTTGGTGGCCGAGACGGCATTCCAGTGGCTTTACGGGCCATCTTGGCCCTACTCGTTTGCGCAGTCTTATATTCCGGCATCAGACCATCGTGACTGCGACGTTGGAGAAGCAACGGTTCGCCAAGCTTGCAGCGCTTGCGACACTGACGTGCGGTGAGGTTTCCGGCGACTCTTAGCTGCATATCCAATGGGCGGTTGTGATGATCCAGACATGGGCAATGGCCCAATCAACGGGCGCTCGAATTTGCCGGCCAAGCGCACTAGCAACGCGAGCCTCAGCGGGCAGCGCTTTCTCTTTGACCTAACTGGCCGTTGTGCGGCGACTAAAAGAAGGCGCCCGCCGCAAAGAACCGTACTACAAACATGATGGCGGGATACAGAAGGGACCATCACGTGAGCAGTTGGCCGGCAGATGCTTGAAATCTACGCCATGGAAAAGCGTGCCCATGAAATCCACGAAAGGTTCGGGCGCCGCCAGCCAAGCCAACGTGCATTACGTGGAGAAGAGGATCAGAGTGGCGGACTCTGTTACAGCGGCTGCGAAGGGTTGCCTCCTGCCGAGGATGTCGTGATCAATGAGACGACGCCTTCGACGCACCACTGCTCCAACGGGGGATGAAACGTGGTGTGCGCTCACAATACGCTTCGTATGCCCGGCCGAACTCGGCCAGCGCATCTCGCTCCTCAGTCAGCGCGAGATGAACATACATCCAGACCAGCACTGGAAACATGATCAGCGTGAGCAACGTCGGCCACTGCAGCAGGAAGCCGAGCATGATCAGGACAAACGCCACATATTGCGGATGGCGCATGCGGGTATAGAGTCCACCGGTGGCCAGACGGTGCTGCTGCTGCGCCAGATACAGCACCCGCCAGGCGGAAGCGAGCATGATGAAACCACCGAAGATCAGCAGGTTGCTTAGGATGTGGAACGGCCCGAAATGCGGATTAGCGCGCCAGCCGAACATCACCTCCAGCAAATGCCCCGCGTCGTGAGAGAGGAAATCGATACCGGGAAAATGCTTGCTCAACCAGGGCAGCAACAAGTAGATCGTCAGTGGGAACCCGTACATCTCCGTAAACAGCGCCACGAGAAACGCCGAGAAGGCCCCGAAGGACCGCCAGTCACGCGAGGTCTTTGGCTTGGTGAAGCTGAAAGCGAAGATGATGAAGATGGCCGAGTTGATGATGACCAACGACCAGAGCCCGTAGCCGGATTGTGTGTCGTGCTGCATCGTTACTCTCCCTTTGGATGTACGTGCGTTGACGGCTCGCCCCCTTCGTCTTGGTGGCCGTGGTGCATGAACAGGTGCATCAACGGGCAAGTAGCGAGCAACAGGAAGGGCAGGAACGGGATCACGTGTGCCCGATGTTCCGTGAACAGGAAATAGGCGATCACAAGCAGGAAGCCTATCAAAACCCACCTGGACCTGAAGACTGTCCTGTGCGCCGCGTGCGGCCCATCTTCAGGGTTCATTTGATCATTCATGCGAGCCTCCTCGTCCACAGGCAATCGGCTTGAAAAAAGGCTGGCTAGCAGCACCCGCCGTGATGGCGATGGTGTTGGTGGACGAAACGTGAAGGATTCTGCTGAAAGACCGCGCGAGATTGCTCAGACTCGAAGTAGAACGTCTTCCCTTCAAAATTGGCCGTGATGGCGTGGGTCGGGTCAACCCGGTTTCCGGTCACTGGGTCACTGTTTGCATCTGGAGCGCCGTGCATCATGCCGGCACCCTCGCCGCCTCTGGAGCGCATCGCTTGGCTGCGCCAAAGGAACACCACCACCAATCCGCCCAGCACGATCCAGATCAGGTTTTGCGAAAGCCAGGTCATTTTCCACCTCCGTCTTACGACTTCCTACGCGATTTCAGTTCCCGCTCCACTGCCGCCTCAACCTCTCGTCTGGTTTGCCGTGAAAGACGCAAACTCATCCAGATCACCCAGACCGGACAGGCCAGGAGAATCAGCGCAACCAGCACCGAGAACAGTGAGATTCCGTACCAATAGAGGATGGCGGCGGCCAGCGCCGTCGCCACGGCGGCACAGAACCAGACAGCGGGTTTCATGCCGGCACCTCCTGCGCCTTACTTGTCAGCCGCACGCGCTTGAGCATGGCCGAATTCGCCACCACGCTAAGCGAGGACAGCGACATCGCCGCCGCCGCCAGGATGGGATTGAGCAGGCCGAAAGCCGCCACCGGAATGCCGATGGTGTTGTAGAAGAAGGCCCAAAACAGGTTCTGCTTGATCTTGCGCATCGTGGCGCGGGACAACTCGATGGAAGCCGCCACGTCGCGTACGTCATTGCGGATCAGGATGATGCTGCCGGTCTCCTTGGCCACATCCGAGCCCGAGCCGATAGCGACGCCGATATCCGCCGCAGCGAGCGCGGGCGCGTCGTTGACCCCATCGCCGACCATGGCAACCACCTCGCCGTCCTTCTGCAAGCCCTGGATGGTCTTGACCTTGTCTTCCGGCATGACCTCTGCGATTACGCGCTCGATGCCGACCTGCCGCCCGATAGCTTGCGCGGTGCGCTGGTTATCCCCACTGAGCAGAACCACCTTGATGCCGCGCGACTTGAGCATGGCAATGGCCTCTGACGCCTCTGGCTTGACCGTATCGGCCACGGCGATGATGCCAAGCAGTTCATGCCCGATCCCCGCCAGCATCGCTGTCTTGCCATCAGCCTCCAGCCCGGCCAGCGTCGCTTCAATCGTATCGACTGAGATGGCCTGCTGCGCGAGCATGCGCCGGTTTCCTAGCCAGGCCTGCTGGCCGTCGATGGCCCCCTGAATACCCATCCCCGACAGCGCCTGGATGTTGTTCGCCTTACGCGTCGCCAGCTCACGATGCTGTGCGGCACGGACGATCGCTTCGCCCAGCGGATGCTCCGAGCCGGACTCGACCGCTGCAGCAATACTGAGCAGCTCGGCTTCCTGGTGTGTCCCAAGCGGCAGGATATCGGTCACGGTCGGTTCGCCGCGCGTAATCGTGCCCGTCTTGTCAAAGACAACGGTGGTCAATTTCTCAGCGCGTTCGAGCACTTCGCCGCCGCGGATCAGGATGCCGGCGTCCGCGCCTTTTCCCACGCCGACCATCAAGGCGGCAGGCGTCGCTACACCCAGAGCGCACGGGCAGGAGATGATAAGCACGGCAATAAAGGCGAGCAGCCCCTGCGGGAAATGCCCCGCGAGCGTCCATCCGATGACAGCCAGCAGTGCAACGCCCACGACCGCCGGCACAAAATAGCCGGTCACCTGGTCGGCCAGCCGCTGAATCTGTGCCGAGCTTGCCTGCGCGTCTTCTACCATCTTGATGATCTGCGCCAGCGCCGTATCCGCACCGATGCGGGTCGCCTGGAACGTAAAGGCGCCTGACCGGTTCAGCGTACCGCCGATCACCGTTGCCCCAGGCTTCTTGTCAACTGGCATCGACTCCCCGGTCAGCATCGATTCGTCCACGCTGGTTTGCCCGTCCGTCACCTTGCCATCGGTTGGAATCTTCTCGCCGGGGCGGACCACTACCAGCTCCGAGACCATGATGCTTTCGGCGGGAATCTCGACTTCCTTGCCATCGCGAATCACGTGCGCCACAGCGGGCTTGAGGTCAAGCAGGCGACGGACTGCGGCGGAGGACTTCTTTTTGATGATCTCCTCCATGTACTTGCCCAGCAGCACAAAAGCGATGATGACCGCGGACACCTCGAAGTAGACATCGCGTTCGGCCACCTTCACCGGCAACCAGGATGGGAAGAACAACACGACCACGCTGTAGAAGTACGCTACCGACGTACCCAGCGCGATCAGGAAATCCATGTTGATGTTGCGCGTGCGGACCGCGTTCCACGCGCCTTTGTAGAAGCTCCAACCTCCAATGAACTGTACGGGGGTCACCAGCAGGAACAGCCATATTCCCCATGTGAACCAAGGCAGCGCCGGAATGGGCGCCCAAGTCAGCAGGGTCGCACCTGCAGCCAAGGCCAGAAACGCCCCGGCGCGTAACACCGCCAACGCCAGCACACCGGTCAAGGCAATGGTGACGCGCGTCTTCATCGCCTTCAGTTCGGACTCCGGCGACTCAAACGTGTGCAGACAGCTCTCGCTGCAGAAGTAGTACTTTCGCCCTCCTCGCTCTGCGGACAAGGCAGTGGCCTTGTCAACCATCATTCCGCAGATGGGGTCCTTGGCCAGTTGCTTCGTGCTTGCGGACACCGCAGCAACTCCGGTTGGCGCGTGATCATGGGCCGCGCCGTCGTGGTCATGCGCGTCATGCGCGTCATGCGAGAGATATCGCGCCGGATCAGCGAGAAAAGTCTTCTCACAGTGCCGAGAACAGAACCAATAGCGCTGATGCCCGACTTCCGTGCTGGCTGCTGCCTGCGCAGGGGAAATCTCCATACCGCAAACCGGATCGCGCACGCGACCGGCATCGACGACCGGTTGAGCGATGCGCAGCGCGCTCTGCCGACCGACCACTTGATCGCCACGATGGTGTCCGATGGAATCGCTTGGCATGCCAACCTCGGATGTGCTGATTGTTTAACTTGATTAGGTCTGGGCACAACTACGATTGCAGTGTGTTCCACGCCCGGAACGGGAGGTTGATACGGGTCAAGCGAGAGCAATTCGTTGTGATACGTCAACTGGCGACCACCGATCGCATATCAAAATGAAATCCCATCATTTCAGGAGGCAGCACCATGACGAACAACAAGCATGTTGGCTTTCTTGTAGCAGGCGCGCTGCTGATCGCCAGTGCATCGGTCTGGGCCGTTGACGAGCACCACCCCGCCGCAGCGAGCCAGCCTAGTGCGGCAACCCCAGCGAAGACTGCCCCTGCCACGGCAAACTCTGCGGATACGGAAAAGCGCTTCGAGCAAGCCCGTCAGCAGATGAAGAAGATGCAGGCCCAGATGGACAAGATCCATCAGACCAAGGACCCGAAGGAACGGCAACGTCTGATGGCCGAGCACATGCAGGCCATGCAGGACACGATGCAGACAATGCACGGTATGGGCGGCCCGATGATGATGGACATGATGGGCGGTCAAGGGATGGGGGCCGGCGGTGCGGCGCCGATGATGGGCGGCTCGGGCATGCCCATGGAGCAGCGCATGAACATGATGGAAAACCGCATGGACATGATGCAGATGATGATGGACCAGATGCTCAAACAGCAGGAACCATCAAAGAAACCTTGACGTTGCCATTGTGGGAAGGTGAATACTGCCCAGAATTGGTCAACAGGCGTGCGTGACGCATACCTGCTGACCGTTAGCTTGAACCTACGCAACATCTGACAAAAATCCGCGCGCGATGAATCCCCTTTGGCGCATGCTGATGATCGTGCTGCTTGCCGTGGCGTTGCCTGCGCGCGGGCTCCCCATGGCATCAATGCAGATGCACGGCGCTGTGGGTCTGCCAGGGCTGTCGACAGCGCATGATGTCGTACAAGCCGAGAAAGGACACCCCTGCCATATCACCGGTGACGGCCATGCCCAGAGTGGTTCCGACTGCACGGACACCGCTCCTTGCGTGTCTTTCTGCGCTGTGATCGGGGCGCTTTCCAGCCCAGCGATGCCGCTCGGCGCCAAGGGGATGCACATCCTGGTTCCCGCCCAGGAGCCTGTCTATATTTCCGCAGTTCCTGTGCCGCTCGAACGGCCACCCCGAGCCCGCTCCATTTAGCTTTACGGATCGCGCCTTTTTGCAGTGCGGCATCCGTATAGCGGCGTAAGCGAATACGCCACGCAAATTGCTAAGCCGGCATTCATGCCGGCCCCGCGTGAAATCACTGGAGCATCACCATGAAGAAGGTCATTCTTTCCGCTGTCGGCTTGGCGGCTGTTTTGACATCGTTGACGGCCATTGCCGGGCCAGACTGGCAGGTCATCGAGAAAGCTCGCAACGCGAAACTTGCGCAGATCCGCGCAGCGCAAGCGCAGAAAAGCGCTGGCATGCCTGCGATGCCGCAGCCCTGCCAAGACATGATTCAAGCGCCGAAATAACACGGTGGGGCGTTCTGCATTATCGGCAGGACGCCCATCGCGCGATGGCACGTTTGCGGCAGATCAACCCGTTCGATCATAAGCCGCGTCCGCGTGCACATCGCGCGTAGCCGCTGTTACCATTCGATCCAATCACATCATCTGCAGAACGTGCGCGCATCGCTTCGCCGGCCGTGGTTCGCCGGATTCCTAGTCATCGCTTTCCTGACAGTTCAACTGGCAGCGGCAGCATACGCCTGTGCGGCAAGCCGCGGCTCAGCGGAGGTCATGCCCACCATGGCCGATGCGACCGACGCCGGTGCCATGGTGCAGTCGTGCCCCGAGATGGCCATGCAGGCGCAGCAGGATGTGCACCAGCATGACGGCCTCTGTCTTGAGCACTGCCAGAGCGGCACCAAGTCGGCCAATCACGTATCGCCGCAGATTCCCATCTTCCTGCCCGTCCTGATCCGGATGATCACGGCCGAGCCAGTCATCATGGCGGACGGCCAATCGGTCTTGCTCGCCGATGTGGCGCCCCGTGCACCACCACCCCCGATTCCCATCCTGAACTGCTGTTTCCGCACGTAGCCTCCGAAGCGACGTATCTCTCACGCCTTGCCGCCTAACCGGCAAGGTGGTCGTTGCTTTCCGGAGGCTTTATGCTTTTGCGTTTTCCCCCACGCGGTGGGCGCTTGCTCGCGCTCGCCGTCCTGCTGCTTTTAAGCAGTCATCTGGCGTATAGCCAGACCGATGCGCTCTCCTTGCAGGAAGCGATCGGCTTGGCATCGTCCCGCTCCGCCGACGCGGAAACCTCCCGCGCCGGTGTACAGTCGGCGCTCGACATGGCCGTGGCGGCAGCCCAACTGCCCGACCCTGTCCTCAAATTCGGCGTGAACAATGTTCCCGCCGATGGCAGCGACCGGTTCTCCATCGGCACCGATTTCATGACCATGCGCTCGGTCAGCGTGATGCAAGAGCTCACGCGGACCGAGAAGCGCCGTGCCCGTGCGGAACGTTTCAACGCCGAGGCCTCCGCGGCCGAAACACAGCGTGTCGCCGCGCTGGCAGCCGTCCAGCGCAGCACAGCGCAAGCCTGGCTTGACCGCTGGTATGCCGCACGTACCGTTCAACTGCTGGCGGAACAAACAGCCTCTGTCGCCTTGCAGGTCGAGGCAGCCGAGGCGGCCTATCGCGGCAATCGCGGCTCACGCGCCGACATCGTAGCTGCACGCCTTGAACGGCAGCAGTTGCAAGACCGGACCGACGAGGCCCGGGCGACGGAAGCGTCTGCCAAGGCCATGCTGCGGCGCTGGGTAGGCGACGCATCCAGCCGCCCGCCCGCCGCGCCCCCCAGGTTCGACGTCCCGCAGTGGCTCGACGCGCTGGACGACGCGGCCATCGATACCCTGCCCGATGTGGCCGCTGCCAGCGCGCAAGCCGCCATGGCGGACGCTGAAGGACGTGTCTCTCGTGCGGCCAAGACACCCGACGTGACGGTGGAGCTGATGTATAGCCAGCGCGGACCGGCTTACGCCAACATGGTGTCGTTGAACGTCTCCCTGCCGATTCCCTGGGATCAGAAGAACCGCCAGGACCGCGAGGTCTCGGCCAAGCTGGCGCAAGCCAATGCCGCGCGCGCTCAAGCAGAAGTCTTGCGGCGCAACATGGTGGGCCAGATTCTGGGCAAGCGCGAGACGTTGCGACTGAACCAACGCCGCCTGGATCGCTATCAAACCACGACCGTCCCGCTAGCGCGCGCGCAAACCGAGGCAGCGCTAACGTCCTACCGGACTGGAAGCGGTTCGCTCGCCGCGGTCGCCGAGGCAAGCCGCAAGGCACTCGACCTTGCGCTGGAACGTCTCAAGCTCGAAGCGTCGACGGCCCAACTCTGGGCCGAGCTCGCCTTCCTCAAACCGCTCCCCACGGCAAACCAGCCGACCTCCAACGTTGGAGTTCAACCATGAACCGAACCATCTTTGCGCGCATTGCAGCCAGTCTGGTGTTGGCGAGCCTTGGCATGGGCGCCACCTACTACCTTGGCGTGAGGCAGGGACAGCGGAGCGCGCCCACGCAGGCGGCAGCATCTGCCCAAGCCGCCGATGCCCCGCTCAAAGCGGGCGACATCGATCCCAAGACGGGCAAGCGGATTCTCTATTGGCAAGACCCCATGGCACCTGGCCAGCGTTTCGACAAACCAGGCAAATCACCTTTCATGGACATGCCGCTTGCCCCCGTCTACGAGAATGGCGCCGGCGGGAGCGCCGCCGTCACGGTTGATGGCCGTGTGGCACAGAATCTTGCTGTGCGCACGGCTGAGGTCAAGACCGGCCGGCTGGACGCCATGCTGGAAGTGCCCGGCAATATCGCCATCAACGAGCGCGGCATCGAGATCATTCAAGCGCGCGCCGCCGGCTTTGTCGAACGGGCGTACGCGAAAACCACGTTAGACCCGGTCAAGCGCGGGCAACCGCTGATCGTCGTCTACGCGCCGGAATGGGTCGCCGCACAAGAGGAGTACCTGGCCGTTTCGCGTACGGCCAACGCCCTGCAGGGGGACCTGCGCAGCGCAGCGTTGCTGCGCATGCGCCAGGCCGGCATGACGGAGGCGCAGATCCGGCTGGTCGAATCCACCGGCAAGCCACAGCCACGGCTGGCGATTTCCAGCGACATCGATGGCGTCATCACCGAGGTCGGGGTCCGGGACGGCATGGCTGTCGCACCCGGCATGACGCTCTTCAAGATTGCCGACTTGTCCACCGTGTGGGTCTTGGCGGAGATTCCCGAGAGCCAAGCATCGGCCATCCGCCCGGGCCAGGCGGTGACGGCCACGGCGACGGCAATCGCTGGACACGCGCTGACCGGCAAGGTGGATGCCATCCTGCCCGACGTCAATGCCAATACGCGAACCGTCAAGGTGCGCGTCGAACTCCAGAACCGGGACCGCCGCCTCTTGCCCGGCATGTTCGCCAACGTGCGGTTTGGCGCGCAAGCCGGCCCGGACAAGCTGCTGGTCCCCACGGAGGCGTTGATTCGCACCGGTACGCGCACGATCGTCATGGTGGACGCCGGCAATGGCGGCTTCAACCCCATCGAAGTCAAGACCGGAGCCGAAGCCAATGGGCAGACCGAAGTGACCGACGGTTTGAGCGCGGGACAGAAGGTGGTGGTTTCCGGGCAGTTCCTGATTGATTCGGAAGCTAGCCTGCGCGGCACCGCCCAACGCATGGCATCGCCACCTGCGGCCTCCGCGCCCGCAGCGGCCGCCATCGAGCATGAAGGCGTCGGCCGCATTGAGGCTGTCACCAGCGAAGGCCTGACGATCTCACATGGCGCGATTCCGTCCGCGCACTGGAGCGCGATGACAATGGATTTTGCCGCACCGCCCTCCGGCCTGCCAAAGCGCTTCAAGCCTGGGGACCGTGTGCGCTTCCGGTTCCAACTGCATGACGATGGCATGGCAGTCCTGTCCTCGGTCGAGCCGGCCGGCGCGGATCAGGGGGGCAAGCCATGATCGCACGGCTGATTCTCGCGTCCATCCGCAACCGCTTCCTGGTGCTGCTAGCGACCGTCATGCTGACGGCCTGGGGTCTGTGGGCCGCGCGCAGCACGCCGCTCGATGCGCTGCCCGACCTGTCGGACGTACAGGTCATCATCCGCACGCCGTTCCCTGGCCAAGCGCCGCAGATCGTGGAAAACCAGGTCACGTATCCGCTGACCACCACCATGCTGTCGGTGCCGGGCGCCAAGACGGTGCGCGGCTACTCGTTCTTCGGCGATTCGTTCGTCTATGTGCTGTTCGAGGACGGGACTGACCTGTATTGGGCACGCTCGCGCGTGCTGGAGTACTTGAACCAGGTGCAGTCCCGCCTGCCTGCGGCGGCCAAACCGGCGCTGGGCCCGGATGCCACCGGCGTGGGCTGGATCTACGAATACGCGCTGGTCGATAAGACCGGCCGGCACGACTTGGCCCAACTGCGGGCGTTGCAGGACTGGTTCCTGCGCTTCGAGTTGAAGGCCCTGCCGAACGTCGCGGAGGTCGCTTCCGTCGGCGGCATGGTCAAGCAGTTCCAGGTGGTGTTGCAGCCGGACCGGCTGCGTGCGTTCAACCTGACACAGGCCAAGGTGCTGGCAGCGCTCAAGGGTGCCAACCAGGAGACCGGTGGCTCCGTGCTGGAACTGGGCGAAGCCGAGTACATGGTCCGCGCCAGCGGCTACCTGAAGACGCTCGACGACTTCCGGCAGATTCCCCTGATGACGAACGATGCGGGCATCGCCGTGCATTTGGGCGATGTCGCCACCGTCCAACTCGGGCCCGAGATGCGCCGTGGCATCGCGGAACTGAACGGTCAGGGCGAGGTGGCAGGTGGCGTCGTCATCCTGCGTTCAGGCAAGAATGCCCTGGAGACGATCGAAGCCGTCAAGGCCAAGCTCGCCACGCTGCGCACCAGTCTGCCCGAAGGCGTGGAGATCGTTCCTGTCTACGACCGGTCCGGTTTGATCAAGCGCGCGGTGGACAACCTGACGCACAAGCTGATCGAGGAATTCATCGTCGTCGCTGTCGTGTGCCTGGTGTTCCTGTTCCATCTGCGCTCGGCACTGGTGGCAATCGTCTCGCTGCCGCTGGGCGTCCTGGCGGCCTTCCTGGTGATGCGATACCAGGGCGTCAACGCCAACATCATGTCGCTGGGTGGCATCGCCATCGCCGTCGGCGCCATGGTCGACGCGGCCGTGGTGATGATCGAGAACGCGCACAAACATCTGGAGCATTGGCTCGAGGACAACCCCGGCCGCGAACTCACAGGCCACGAGCGCTGGAACGTGATCGGGGAATCGGCGGCAGAAGTGGGGCCGGCGCTGTTCTTCTCGCTGCTGATCATCACGCTGTCGTTCATCCCCGTGTTCACGCTGGAGGCGCAGGAGGGCCGCCTGTTCTCGCCGCTGGCGTTCACCAAGACGTATTCGATGGCGGCAGCGGCTGGGTTGTCGGTCACGCTGGTGCCTGTGCTGATGGGCTACCTGATCCGCGGGCGTATCCCGAGCGAGCAATCGAACCCGCTCAGCCGCTGGCTGATCCGCCTCTACCAGCCAATGCTGTCCAAGGTGCTGGCGTATCCCAAGGCGACGGTCGCTATCGCCATTGTGCTGCTGGGGGCAACGGCCTGGCCGATCCTGCGCACAGGCGGCGAATTCATGCCGCCGCTGGATGAGGGCGATCTGCTGTATATGCCGTCAGCATTGCCTGGGTTGTCGGCCGGCAAGGCGGCTCAGCTCCTGCAGCAGACCGACCGCCTCATCAAGACGGTTCCCGAAGTGGCCAGCGTGTACGGCAAGGCTGGGCGCGCGGACAGCGCAACGGACCCGGCGCCGATCGAGATGTTCGAGACCACCATCCAGTTCAAGCCGCACGACCAGTGGCGCCCCGGTATGACGACCGACAAACTGGTGGAAGAACTCGACCGCGTGGTCAAGGTGCCGGGGCTGTCCAACATCTGGGTGCCACCGATCCGCAACCGCATCGACATGCTCGCCACCGGCATCAAGAGCCCGGTCGGCATCAAGGTGGCGGGCACGGACTTGAAGGAGATCGATCGACTGACCACTCGGATCGAGGAGACCGTCAAAACCGTGCCGGGTGTCACCTCTGCGCTAGCGGAGCGGTTGTCCGGCGGACGATACATCGACGTGGACATCAACCGACAGGCCGCCGGCCGATACGGCCTGAACATCGACGACGTGCAAAGCATCGTGTCATCCGCCATCGGTGGCGATAATGTCGGTGAGGTGGTTGACGGCCTGGCCCGCTTCCCGATCAACCTCCGCTATCCGCGCGATTATCGGGATTCCGTGGAGCAGTTGCGGCGTTTGCCGATTGTCACTGACCGGGGCCAGCAGATTGTGTTGTCCGACGTCGCGGACATCCGCGTCGTGCAGGGCCCGCCGATGCTGCGCAGCGAGAATGCCCGGCTCTCGGGTTGGATCTATGTCGATATCCGGGGGCGCGACCTGCGCTCGGCGGTGAAGGACATGCAGGCAGCAGTGACCAAGGCGGTGCCGATGCCGGCGGGCTACGCGCTGAGCTGGTCAGGGCAGTTCGAGTACCTGGAGCGTGCGAGTGCCAAGCTGCAGGTGGTCGTACCATTCACCTTGCTGATCATCTTCGTGCTGCTGTACCTCGTGTTCGGCCGTATCGACGAGGCGCTGCTCATCATGGGCACGCTGCCGCTCGCACTGATCGGCGGGTTCTGGCTGCTGTATCTGCTCGGCTATAACCTGTCGGTGGCCGGAGTCGTCGGCTTCATTGCGCTCGCCGGGGTGGCGGCCGAATTCGGCGTGATCATGCTGCTCTATCTCAAACACGCTTGGACCGAGCGGCAGGAAAACGGTCAAACTTCTACCCAAGCGCTACTGGAAGCGATTCAGGAAGGCGCCGTGCTGCGTGTACGCCCCAAGGCCATGACGGTGGCCGTCATCCTGGCTGGCCTGCTCCCGATCATGTGGTCGGACGGCACAGGCTCCGAAGTCATGCAGCGCATTGCCGCGCCGATGGTCGGCGGCATGATCACCGCGCCGTTGCTGTCCCTGTTTGTCGTTCCTGCTGTCTACCTGCTGCTGCGCAGGCGTGGCAGCGGGCAATCCATTCCCCAACCACCCTCTCATGACAAGGTCTCACGATGAACTACGTTTCCGCTGTTGTATTCGCCCTGACGCTGGCGTCGACTCCAGCCGCCTTTGCGGCCACGCCGATGGAAGGTATGGACATGAAGCCTGCTGGTCAAACCAAGCAGGCGCCCAAGCCCGTGGCAGCAGAGGTCCGCAAGATCTACCTCGACACCGGCAAGGTCACGCTTAAGCACGGCGCCATCGACAATCTCGGCATGGGCGCCATGACGATGACGTTTGCCGTCAAGGACAAGGCATCACTGCAGCACTTCAAGGAGGGCCAAGCGGTGTGGGCCGTCTTTGATATGGTCGACGGTCAGCCGACCGTCGTCGATTTGCGGAGCAAGTAAACCCTCGGCGGCGCACGGCCCATCGGTCGTGCGCCGCTGCATGCTGCGGAATCAGCCAGAAAGTCCCTTCACGAGGGCGCCTTGTCGTGACATCAATGCTGAGCGCAACAACCCTGCTATAGCGACGCTGCTAGCCCCGAGCATCCAGCCGGCGACCACATCCGCCGGGAAATGCATCCCGGCGGCAACACGCGACCACCCGACCAACGCGGCGTAGAACACCAACGCGAGACGCCCCCGAAAACCCACCAAGGGCCAGAGTGCCCCGACCACAAGCGCTGCGAACGTCGAGTGCCCGCTCGGCAGGCTGTAGTGCAGTTCCGGCTCACCAATGACGTGCACGAGGTGGCCGAGTACCGCCGGTGGCCGTGGGAAATCCAGCCACCACTTCAAGGCGGAAGCGGCCAGCAGGGCAAGCGCGAAGGCCAACCCAAACGTGACGAGGCGTTGCCTGACAGCGCACGCGCGCGCTGGATTCGACGCTGATATCGACCACCGCCAGAGCCCCAGCAGCAAGAGCGGCGCAGTCCAGTAGTTGCCAATCAGGCTAAAGCACCACGCCACCGGGTCCAGGGCGCTTGGCATCCCCGAGTTGATGGCGTGGAATAGCGCGACGTTCCAGCCGCCCCAGTCGTACACGAGGAACTTCCAATTCATTTGCGCAGCAACCTCAGCCCGTTGCCGACCACCAGCAGGCTGGCGCCCATGTCGGCAAACACCGCCATCCACATGGTGGCCTGGCCTGTAAAGGTCAGTGCCAGGAACACGACCTTGATGCCGAGCGCCAGCGCAATGTTCTGCTTCAGCACCCCGGCCGTGGACCGGGATAGTCGTACAAACGCCGGGAGCTTGCGCAGATCGTCGTCCATCAGCGCAACGTCGGCCGTTTCGATCGCCGTGTCCGTCCCGGCCGCGCCCATTGCGAATCCAATATCGGCCCGTGCCAGCGCCGGCGCATCGTTGATGCCATCGCCGACCATGCCGATGGTTCCTTGTGCGGATCGGCGCTCGATTTCGCGCTGCTTGTCTTCCGGCAGCAGATTACCGCGAGCCTCGTCGATACCGACCTGCTGCGCAATCGCCTCTGCGGTGTGCGGATTGTCGCCGCTCAGCATCAAAGTCTTGATGCCCAGTGCGTGCAATTCCTTGATCGCTTGGCGACTGCTGTCCTTGATGGTGTCCGCCACACCGAACAACGCGCGTACGCCGTCCTGGCCGATCAGCATCACGACCGTTTTGCCCTGGGTTTCCAGCACGGCAAGCTGTGCTTCCAATGCCGGCGAACACACGCCCAGTTCCTCGACCAGACGATGATTGCCCAGGTGATAGAGCGCACCGTTGACATGGCCCCGGACGCCGCGTCCGGGCAAGGCCGCAAAATCGGTGACGTCGCGCAGGGCTAGGCCTTGGTCCTGCGCCGCGCGGGCCACGGCCAGGGAGACGGGATGGTCGGAGCGGGCAGCCAGGCTAGCTGCCAGGATCTGGGCGGCGGACGCGTCCGCACCGTTCCAGGCCACGACGTCCGTCTGCGCTGGCTTGCCGTGCGTGATCGTGCCGGTCTTGTCGAGCGCCAACCATTTCAGCTTGCGTCCCTCTTCCAGATAGACGCCGCCCTTGATGAGGATGCCGCGCTTCGCGGCGGCCGCCAGGCCGCTCACAATGCTCACCGGCGTCGAGATCACGAGCGCGCAGGGGCAAGCAATCACGAGAAGAACTAGGGCCTTGTAGATCCAGTCCAGCCAAGTCGCACCGAAGACCAGCGGAGGGACGATGGCCACCGCAAGCGCAACCGCGAACACAATGGGCGTGTACAGCCGGGCGAACTGGTCAACGAAGCGCTGCGTGGGCGCTCGACTGCCTTGCGCGGCCTCGACGGCGTGAATGATCCGTGCCAGTGTGGAGTCGCTTGCCGCTGCGGTGACGCGATATTCGAACGACCCGGATTCGTTGATGGTGCCGGCGAACACGGAGTCGCCCGCTGCCTTCTCGACCGGCAGGCTCTCGCCCGTGATCGGCGCCTGATTGACGGATGACCGCCCCTGCAGAATCGTGCCATCGAGCGCGATGCGCTCGCCCGGCTTGACCCGCACACGGCTGCCAACGGCCACGGTCTTGGCATCGACGTCGGACCAACTGCCGTCGCTGCGCTGTACCGTGGCTGTCTCCGGGGCGAGATCCATCAGCCCCCGGATCGCATCTCGGGCGCGGTCCAGCGAACGGGCTTCGATGACCTCCGCCAAGGCGAAGAGGACCATCACCATCGCCGCTTCCGGCCAATGGCCGATCACCATCGCCCCAGTGACTGCGATCGACATGAGGGCGTTCATGTTCAGGTTGCGGTTCTTGAGCGCGATCCAGCCTTTCTTGTAGGTGGACAGCCCGCCGGTCAGGATCGCGGCCAGCGCCAGGATCACCACCACCCAATGGTTGCCACCGTTGAGCCAATACACCACTTCCGCCAAGACGGCGTTCGCGCCGGCAATGGCAAGCGGCCACCATTTGGTGGGCGCGGCATCTTGTTCGGGAAGCGGTGCTGCGGCAGAGCGGTCGCGCACCTCGGCATCGAAGCCAAGCGACTGAATGGCAGCCAGCACTTGCGGTAGCGCATCGGCAGCGTGTTGAACGGCGAGTGTGCGTTGGACGAGATTGAACTGCATGTCTGACACGCCCGCCATGCCCGCCAGCTTGCCGCGAATCAGCGTTTCTTCGGTCGGGCAGTCCATCTGACGAATGGTCAGGACTGTGCTCTGCCCGGCGGGGCTTTCATCGGCGCGAACCGCTCGCATGCCAACGGCTGCCAAGGCTTGCTCGATCGGCGCCGGGGATGGCAGCCGGTGCTGGACGGCCAGCGAACGCTGCATCAGGTTGAACTCAAGGTTGACCACGCCGGGCAGCGCCGCCAGCTTATTGCGAATGAGCGTTTCTTCCGTCGGGCAGTCCATGTTGTCGATCCGGTAGCGGGATCGTTTCAGGTCAACAGCCGCCGCATCGCCGTCCGCCGGCGTCACCACGTTGGTGGCAGCACAACCGCACCCCTTGGAGCCGCAATCACTCACAGCACCTCCCTTTGTCGCTTGAAATGGATTGGACTCAAGTACACACTCTATAGCTACTATAGAGTCAAGGGACTTCGGCCCGACATCATGAACATTCAGATCGGTGAATTCGCCAAGCGCACGGCCTGCCCGATTCAAACCATCCGGTACTACGAGCGCGAAGGCCTGTTGCCGCCGCCGGACCGCAGCTCGGGCAACTTCCGGCTGTACAGCGAGCGGCACATTGAGCGGCTGCAGTTCATCCTCCACTGCCGGTCATTGGACATGCCGCTGAACGACGTGCGGACACTCCTGCGCTACCGCGAGCGACCGGACGAGGATTGCGGCGCGGTGAACACCCTCCTGGACAAGCACATCGAGGAAGTCGAGCGGCGTATCGAGGCACTGGGGGTGTTAAAGCACCATTTGTGCGCGCTGCGCGAGACCTGTTCCGACGGGCGAGCTGCAGAAGCTTGCGGAATCCTGCAGGGGTTGTCCGAAGGTAGCGGCACGTGCACTGGAGACGGCACGCACCGCTGACACGAAGGGGAATGGCCGAACGGGTTCGCTATGTGACCCCTTCGGCCGCATGTTTTTTGACCAGCGCGACATCTGCGTCACGAAACATGAATTACAATCATTCTCATTTAAAGCCATTTCTCCCGCTTCGCCGGTAGGCTCTTCATGCAACTGCAGCGCGTCGTCACCCTCATCCTGTTCTACCTGCTGACATCGGTTTCAAGCGCGTACGCCGACACGCTGTCCACTCAAGACAAGACCAAGCAGGTCTGGCAATTACTCGACTATCTGGCGGTCGATTACGGTCGCTCCGTCAAGGACGGCCAGGTGGCCAATGCCGATGAGTACGCCGAAATGCAGGAGTTTGCGCATGCGGCGCAGCGCCAGATTGCCGAGTTGCCGGCGGGGCCACAGACGCAAGCCTTGCTCAAGGATGCTGGCGCGTTGCGCACGCTCATCGCCGACAAGGCCGCACCCACCGTCGTCGGTGAACAGGCGCATAAGCTCGCGGACAGCTTGCTGGCCGCCTACCCGGTGCCGATGGCGCCCAGCAAGGTGCCCGACCTGAAGCATGGAGCTACGCTGTATCAAAGCCAGTGCGCGTCCTGCCATGGCAACACCGGACACGCCGATGGTCCGCTGGCCGCCAAGCTGAGCCCGCCCCCCATAGCCCTGGCCGATCATCAGCGCGCCCAGGAGCGCAGCGTCTTCGCCCTCCAGCAGATCATCACGCGCGGTGTCGAGGGCACCTCGATGCCGAGCTTCGCGCAGCTCACTGACGATGATCGCTGGGCACTGGCCTATTTTGCGTCGACCTTGTCCTATTCCGATGCGGACCGGCAAGCCGGCGCCAAATTGTGGGCATCCCGCCCGGAGCTGCATAGCGCGGTGCCGACGCTCGCCAAGCTCAGCCAGACGCCAGAAGCGTTGCTGGCCAAGACGATCAGCCCGGATGCCGCGCGGCAATTGACCGCCTATTTGAGAAGCGCGCCGGATGTGCTGAACGCCTCCAACGCAGACAGTCTCGCAATCGCCAAGGACAAGCTCAAAGAGAGCGTAGCCGCCTTCGACCAGGGCGACAAAGCGACTGCCTCGCGCCTGGCGCTCTCCGCCTACCTCGACGGCTTCGAGCCGGTCGAACCGGCCCTGGCCGCCAAGAACCAGTCGCTGTTCCAGGACATCGAAAAAATGATGGGCCTGTATCGCAACGCGATCACTACCGGTCAGGCCGAGCAGGTACGGGACATCGCGCAGCATCTGCAGACGATGCTGACTGAAGCCCAGGATGCACTGGGTGGCACCAACGACCCGCTGTCGACGTTCCTGGGCGCCTTGACGATCCTGCTGCGCGAGGGCCTGGAGGCACTGCTTGTCGTGGTCGCCATGATGGCCTTCCTGAAGAAGGCCGAACGCACCGACGTGCTGCCATACGTCCATGCCGGCTGGATTGTTGCGCTGGCCGCCGGTGGACTGACGTGGGCCGTCGCTACCTACCTGGTGGATTTGAGCGGTGCCAGCCGCGAGATGACCGAAGGCTTCTCGGCAATCTTTGCGGCCGTGGTCCTGCTCGGCGTGGGCATGTGGATGCACCAGAAGAGCCTGGCCGGTCGCTGGCAGGCCTATGTGAAGCAGAAGCTGTCCTCCGCGCTGAACAAGCGCTCGGCGATCATGCTGTTCGTGCTGTCATTCGTGACGGTGTACCGCGAGGTGTTCGAGACCGTGCTGTTCTACGCCGCGCTGTGGAGCGAAGGGAACGGCATCTACCTGCTGGCCGGCTTGGGCTCCGGGATTGCGATCCTGGCGATCATCGCCGTCGTGCTGCTGCGCTCCTCGGCGCGCCTGCCGATCCGCCAGTTCTTTGCCTTCAGCTCGGCTCTGGTCGCGGTCCTGGCAGTGGTGCTGATCGGCAAGGGCGTTGCGGCGTTGCAGAAGGTTGGTTTTCTGCACATCACGCCGATTTCGATGCCGCGTATTGACGTGCTGGGGATTTACCCGTCCATGCAGACGGTGATCGCACAGGTGGCGATCTTGCTGATCATTGTGCTCAGCTTCGCGTATAACCTCCGATCGCAGAAGGCATCGAGCAAAGCGTAGTCGCTACCTTGATTTGAGAGTTCAATGGCGGATATCGACAGGTATCTGCAGGCAGCGACCCGCGATCACACACGGCGCAGCTATCAGTCCGCCATCCGTCATTTCGAGCAAGAGTGGGGTGGCTTCCTGCCGGCCAGCGCCGACAGCGTTGCACGCTATCTGGCTGAGCACGCACAGACGCTTTCCATCAACACGCTGCGCCAACGGTTGGCTGCGATCGCGCAGTGGCACGTTTCGCAGGGCTTTCCCGACCCCACGCGAGCACCGCACGTCCGCAAGGTGCTCAAGGGCATCCAGGCACTGCACCCCGCGCAGGAGCGGCGCGCCAAGCCATTGCAGCTCGCCCAGTTGGAGCAACTGGTTGCCTCGCTGGATGCGCAGATCGCGACCGCCTCGTCTGAGGGCAACGCCCATCAACTCCAGGTGCATACCCGCAACAAGGCGCTGGTGCTGATCGGCTTCTGGCGGGGCTTCCGGTCGGACGAACTGAGTCGGCTGCAGATCGAGCACATCACGGTGGAGCCCGGCCGGGGCATGACGATTTTCCTGCCGCGCACCAAGACGGACCGCAACCATGTCGGTACGACCCACAAGGCGCCCGCGTTGTCGCGCTTGTGCCCAGTCGCCGCCTACGAGGCCTGGTTGGCGGCGTCCGGCCTGACCGAGGGCCCCGCGTTCCGCAGGATTGACCGCTGGAGCCGAATCGCAGCCGATGGACTGCAGGCCAGCAGCATCGTGCCTTTGTTGCGCGCGCTGCTCCATCGCGCAGGACTGCCGCAATCGGACCGCTACAGCAGCCACTCACTACGACGGGGCTTTGCAACCTGGGCGAACTCGAACCAGTGGGATCTCAAGATGCTGATGGAATACGTCGGCTGGAAGGACGTACGCTCGGCCATGCGCTATATCGACGCGGCCGACCCATTTGCCCAGCATCGGATCGAAACAGCGCTGTCGGTCGCACCCCGGCCGGGCATTGCAGTCTGACAGGTCCGGTCTGGCGGACCTCTGCCATTGCTTTGACGCAGTAACCTTGCATGAACCTCTAATAAACGCGATTGCGGCCGACCCGTGCCAAGCAGGACTTCATGCTTGGCTCGCACGCCGGCGAGGTGCCGCCTCCAACAGGGCATCCTGAAATTGGTGGATCTTGAAGCTCAAAACGCCCCGGAAATTCACATGGGCGAAGTGTGCCGGCCCCATGCGGCGCAGCCAGTCATCGTCGATCCGTTGCCCCTTGCGCTGCCACGTATCCACCGTCGTTTGCATCCGCTCGGTATTCCAGGCAATCACCAGATTGGTCAGCAGCGAGAGCGCCCCGGAAATCGCGATCATCTCGTCCTGGCGGCGACCGCGCTCGTGTTGGACCTTACTCATATAAATCGCCCGCTGGAGATGGTGCACGGATTCACCCCGATTGAGGAGCGTGCGCAACTCGCGACGAAACTCGATGTTGCTGAAAAAGTCGCATAGGAACAGCGTGCGCAGCAGCTTGCCCAGGTGATCCGCTGCCCGGTGGATCGGGTCACCCTGGGCAGCACTGCCGAAGCGTTGCAGCGCAACGATCGCGCTCACGCGCCCCGCGTGAATGGACGCCACCAGGCGTAGCAAGCCATCCCAGCCGTCGCGGATCGCCTTGAGGGAGACCTCGTGCGACACGGCAGCCGACAATCCCTCCGTCACCGACAGGGCACGCGGCAGGTACAGCTTGCGCTCCGACAGGTTGCGCAGCCAGGGACAGAGGTCAAAGCCAAGTAGCTTGGCCACCGCCATCCCCACGTTCGTGTAGCCATGGGTGTCGACGGCGAGCCGCAGCAGCCCACCGTCAGCGCGGGTTTCGTTGTGACGCATGACGCCTTCGATCGCCGCGCCAGTTTGGCGCTCGTTGAGCACCATCGGCTGGTTGTAGACGATCCCATGCTGATCCAGCACGTGCGTATAGACGCCAGCGGCGTGCGTGCGTCGGCGGGGATCAGCGCGCGCGTAGAACAGATGTGGGGACGTGTCCAGGCTCATGGAGTCGCTGGAGGCGAGTTGGCCGGTGCCCCATAGATCGGTGATCGGGTGCGTGCGCTGGAACTCCACCACACGTTCGTTGGCGCGGCGCAGCCGGCCGGGCATTTCCAGGGAGCGCATCGCGGTGGAGACGTGCGCGAGGTCCAACTGCGGGATCATCGCCGCGACGCCCTTGGCATCCAGTTCGGTGCCGTGCGCGATCAGGGCTGCATAAAGGGAGACGAGTTCGTGGGCATCCCGCGCCTTGCGCGCCAACAGCACTTCACTGAAATTGGTGCGCGCATCCATCTCCAGAATCATGTCGGCAAACTGTGCGCTGCCGATGTCCTTGAACAGCAGATCTCGGGTGCGTTGAGGCGTGGTATCCGTGGTCTGCGCTTCCAATGGCGACAAATGCAGGATGCCGTCCGCGTCGATCGTAAAGTGGCCAGCCTCACGGGCCTCGTCCAGCGCAGCGAGACCCGCCTTCAAATGCTCGGTCAGGCGATCAAGATAGAGCCTCGCTTGGCTTGGCAGGCCGAGCGAAGACAGATGCCGGTCGCGGTCGACCTCCCACTGTGCCGGCGGAATCAGCAACTGGTCTCGTTCTCGAAACGACAGGCTATGGTTGATCCACACCGTGCCGCGGCGCAGCCCCTTGCGCAAACTCATTACAGCAGAGGCCTCCAAGGCACGCAGCGCGCGCTGGCGGTCCTCACCGTCGACCAGGTCGCGCCAACTGGCGCTCACTGGCACATTGCAGTCTGGCGGCAACTCCGTCATGCCCCGATCGTGCAAACCGCCAACGAGATCGAGTTGGCGCATGGCAGGATCGTTACCGTGACTGGCGAATTCCAACGCCCGCAAGGGTGTCAGGAGGTTGCGGAGTCGGTGGTGGTCTTCGGTAAGGGTTTCGCGCACGCTTGCGGCGTGACTTGCCGGCGGCCGACTGGACAGACCCTTAAGCAGCTTGCCGATGTCGGCCAGTCGGTCCTCGGCCGAGCGGCGGGTATCGTCCACCAGGGCCTTGATCTCCACCAGTTGCTGCCGGTATTCGATCGCCGAGCGGGCTTGCTTCGTCGTGGTCTTGTTGTACGCCTGCCGGACCAGGTCTGAGATACGGCGCCCGCTTTGGTACACCATGGCGTCAGTCAACTCCAGCAAGGTGACACGCAGGAAGAACACCAGTTCGAGCGTGCGCGTCGACGCTTTGAGTTCGCGGATTTTGGCGGGACGGCGGGCCTGGATACGTTGGCCGTAGGCCCGCTGTTTCTCGATGGGGACCGCGTCAAATGTCCAGGTATGCGCGCCGAGGTCCTTCAAGAAGCTGATCTTGGCCAGCATCTCGGTCATCGTTGACGGGCTGTGGCGCGCGGGTGGGGTCTTGAGCCATTCCAGCACCGTCGTGCCCGATGTGGCGTGCTGGGCAAACACCGCAGCCTCGGCCCGCAGGATCTGCTCGCGCGAGACCACCACGTCGATCATGGCCAGCAGATCCCGCTCGATGCCCGCCCAGATGGAGCGGGCCAGATCCTGCAGCGCACGCGTCGACGGGATCAGAATGCGCCGTTCGTACAACCAGTAGTGCGCGTGCTGAAGCAGTTCCTCAACGGTCAGCGATTCGGCGGCGTCCTGACGCATCCAGGCTTCGAGTCCGGCCCATTGCTCGTCATCGAGGCGTGTCAGGCCCAGATATTGGAGGGCCCAGACCTGATGCTCATACAGCGTCGGGTATCGCTGGTAAATGGTGCGCAGCGAGGCGATCGTTGGTGTCTCGACGGCGAGTTTTTCGCCGATATAGCGCAGCAACTGACGGGGGAGTGTGTTGAGTTGGTCCAGCGTACGGCCGCTGGCGCGCAGAAAGACCAACTGAATGGCGACTCCAGGGCGGCTGGCGCGTCGGAACTTCTGGTTGATCGCGGCGACATCGCTAGCGGTCAACGCGAAGTAATGCTCGACGTCGAACTCCGGCAGACGCGTGGGTAGGGAGTCTCTTCCCACATAGCGAAATTCCAAGCCCGGCATCTTGTGCCCCCGTCAAGGTGGCGCGATCCGAAATCGCGGGCGAATATCGTACTCCCGAAGTCACTGGAGGGCAGCAGACAATTGTCGGCAGAGACCTGGGGCCCTTATGAATAAAGGCTCTGCGGGGAAACCGTAAGAAAATGCACGAAAAGGACAATTACCCCGCAAACTGCGGAAACAACGTGGCCAGCGCCTGCTGATCGGTTTCGACGAACGTGCGCAGGCCATCCATCGCGACGACCAGTTGGTGATCAAACATGTCCGCTTCATCCGACAGATCAACGCGGACCGAGGCCTTGAAGGCTGCGAGCGCCTTCTCGCGCGTCACGTCTGCCCCCATCCAGCCCAGACTGCGAATGAACGTGTGCACTTCTTTTTTTCTGTGGGAGAAGCCGTTCAGCATCGACGGCTGAGATTTGAATCGTAGTCATTTCGATATCTCAAAAAAAAAATGGTCCGCCTCTGGTGAGAGCGGACCAATATGGTTGGTGGAACCTACTGAGTGGCCAGTGCGACCACATCGATGACAGCATCGGCCTCGTCGACCAGATCGGGTGTTTGCGAGATGAAGAACTCCCGCTCATACCCTCCCTGGCGCAACACCTCGCGCTTCATTTTCATGAACTCGCGCTTGCGCTCCGGATCAAGCGGGCCATCCGCCTCGTCCGTGAACAACGTCTGGAAGGCGGTGCCGGCGCCCTGCGCGCGATATAGCGCAATACCACGCGTCAGGCATTCGTTGATCCACACCTTCTGCCCGCCGGACATGACCGCGAACTCCTTCTCGCTGTCAGCCTGAGCGTCGTGGACACGAATCTCAAACCCCTCACGCTTATCGCCGTTGGCCAGCTCCGTTTGCGTGTGGATACCGATTGTGAATCGGGGTCCATAGCACGCCAGGAGCAGGTCGTTGACCTTCTTCGTGATTTCAGGGCCTGCATCGTCGATCGACAGCGCAATCACACCGTCATTGCCCAAGGCCTTGCCGAGCAGCTTCCACGACGAAATCTCGTCGGAGATCCGCTCTGCCTTACGCTGCACAACGGGTAGTGCCTCCAGATCAACCAGGAGGCCCTGCCGCTCGGTGCTGAGCGCAGTCTGAGTCCGGATCAGTGCTTCAATCCGGCCTTCGAACTGGGCAATGCGCTCGCGCGAGCTGGCAACCTGACGATCAAAGTCCGCGATCTTTCCGGTAACGTCGGCACTTTGCAGTGACGTAACCTCCCGGTTGATCGTGGCCAACTGATCGTCCGTCGCAACAACGTCGCGCTGGTATCGCTCCTTTCGGGCGGCAGCTTCGGCGTTCAGCTCGACCAGATCACGCTCGGCCTTCGCCAGCGCCTCTTGGGCGTCGTCAAGCAATGGCTTCTGCGCAGCAAGTTCGGTCAGCCGTTGCAACTCCCGTTGGTCGGCCGCCACCTGCCCCTGCAGTGCTCGAAGTGAAGCACGTTGGCCCGCCAACGGCGCGAGCTGCTCATCGAGCGCCGTCTTGAGCTTGAGCTTGTCCCGGTAGCCGGTTCGAAGCTCTGCCAACGAGATCCGCACTTCCGTGAGATCCGTGCTCGCCCTGCGCGCCTGAGCCAGCAATGGGCACGTCGAGTGCATCGGATTGTCCCGGCACGGAACAGACTCAATGACGTCGGCCTGGCCCTTCAGCGACTTTTCAAGGACAGCCTTCGATTCACCTTGACCGGCCATGTTTTGCAATTCGCCGATGATGCGCGATTGGTCAGGCACAACCTTTTCGAGCTGAGCAATCCCCTCTTGCAGCCGAATTGCCTCCGACTGTCGCTGCGTGACGGTCAATTGCAAAGCATCACGCGAGGTTGCGGCCGCCAGGATGGCGGTGCTGCTGGCCAGGATTGCGCGGCGGCTTGAAATGACGGCCCCCAGTTCCTTGGCTTGCGCCTCGGTACGTTGCACGGCAGCCCGTTCGTCGTTGTCAAGCGTTCGGCGCCTTGCTTCCTGGGCCACCTTCTGTTGGCCAAGCTCACGCATGCGCGCTTCTGCTACGGTGCTGCTCGCCTGCTTGGCTGCAAGCGTCGCACGCTCCTGAACCATCTGCGCATTGGCCTCCAGCTCACGATCACGCGCCTGGCGGGTCTCAACCAACGAGGCCTCCGCCTGCTCGATCTCCAAGGAGAGTCGTGCAACACGATCGCGCCGACCAACCAGGCTGGTGATGTTGTGCTGAACGACATCCAAAGCACGGCCGAGGCACTTCGCCACGTCCATAGCCTTGCCCGACAGCTCACGCATCCGCTCCAGACCAAGCAGCTCAGCAAGCAACTTCTTGATTTCAGAGGTCTGGTAGCCAGCAATCGGCCGTCGGTTCTGGGCAGAGAAGACACTGGTGAAGAACGCCTCCGATGATCCGAGGACCGATTCCACACAGCGGTTGTACGTCTCCGCCTTACCGTCAGACAGCGATCCGTCTGCCAGTTGAACCGGTTGCCATACGCCGTCCGAGCCAAGCACAAACAGGTAGTACTCGGCCTTGCGCGTCTTGCCAGAATTACGAAACGCGAACTGTGACCGGTATTGCTGGCCATCGTGCTCCCATTCCAAATCCTTTTCGGCCCGGGTACCCGTGAGGTGGTCCCAGTACGAAAACGCATCGGCCGACATCTTCGATGCATGGCTAGGCATCAGCGGATACGGATGCAGGTTGTCCATGATCGTCGTTTTGCCGGCACCGTTAGGGCCCATCACGGCGATCAGTCCGGTCGGCAGCTCGCGCAGGTCGACCGTCACACTGTCGCGGTGCATCCCATCCAGGATGCCGCGAAAGCCAGACAGGGTCAGTTTGAGAGGTCGCATGGTGCCCCCTCACCGCTGAAGCCAGTCATGTAGTAGTCGCCGGGGATCTCCAGCACCTCACGCGAGTCGTCATACGTGACGACGACGTCGACTTCCGGCTTGCCGGCTAGTGCGCGCTCGAACGAACGCACGGCCGCGAAAAATTGCGTCCGTGCCAGGTCAAGCACCTCCGGAAAGGTGGTGCATGCGGTCAAGGCCTTGAGTTCAGCCTCACTCCACTGGCTGGTGTAGCCGTTGGAGAGGGACCACAGAAGGTTCTGCACCTGGACCGTGGGCGCCACGGTAAAAACCGTGCGCTCACCGTCCGTTTCGACAGCCATGACGAGCATGTGGCCGCGCGTGGCGATCACCGCGCCACGACCATGACCGAACGGCTGGAACAGCATCGCACGAGTGAATTCGTGCTTGCCCACCAACCGCGCGGCCAACTCGGAGGCCGGCAGATCGGCTTCAAAGCAACGGGTCCACTGGGAACCTGCGGGATAGAGAATCATGATGCACTCCAAAAATTGGGCGAAGCGCATCCCCAACGGGTTGTGCGCCCGTCCGGGTTCAAAGGAATAGGTACTGCTGGTCGATGCGTCGTAGACGCGGGGAAAACCGAGTTTCGACAGCCCCGAAGGCTGTCGGAACGTGGCTCACACGTTCAAGGGTTGGGCGGCATCTGCCGCGAAAAGGTCATCGGTCAGCCAATCCAACGACGATTGGTTCTGAACTTGGTCAGCGTCCTGCCAGGCCGGCTGAACTGTCACCGGCTCAGCCGTGGCGGACGCCACCGTTTCACCGTTGTCGGCAGCAGACCCGCTCTCCAACGAGGCGACCACTCGATCCGCGATGTCTTGCGGCTCCAGTGCCTCCAGGATGGACAGGCGCTCCAGCAACGCGTCCGGCTTCACGTCGGTCAAACCGCACCAACGCTGAACCTTCTCACCGAGAGTCGCCGCGCGGCTGATGCCCTCCGCACGGCTTCTGACGGCAGGCAACACACGCGGATCCAGCTTCAGCTCCGCGGCGCCGGCGAACAGCGTGCGGATGGCCTCGCGGTCGACCAGCTGGCGATGCTCCTCGTCAATGGTCCAGCGAACGCGCACGAACTTGTCCTGCGTTTGCTCGGCGATGTTGGCCAGGCGCTCCATATCCGGCGGGCCGTCGAAATCGACACAGACCGTTTCGCGCGCCGGCGTTTCCACCTGCACCGCTTCGGCCCGGCCCGGCTTGATCTGCCAGCTCAGGTAGCCCTTCTTGCCCTTTTCGCCGTAGTGGAAGCACCCGATGGAACCGGCGTAACCGACCAGCCGGCCTTCGCGTTCCCACAACTGCATCGCATGGATATGTCCCAGCATGAAGGCATCGCACTCGGCTTCGAACAGCGCGCCGAGCGAGAACTCATGGTCGAACCCGGCCATCGGTACGCCGTGCTCGGTGTAGCAGCCATTGACCGTTCCATGCGACACACCGATGGTTCGGATGCCTTTGGACCGCAACAGCCGATTCACCTTGCCGGCGGCACCCAGGAATACCGTCAGATGCTCGCCCACCGCGGTTGCCGCATCCATGGCGCCCACGATGCCCGCCAGCACAGCCTTGTTGACGGTCGGAACGCAGGTGAACACAGCAGAGGGTGTGCCCTCCTGCAGCAGCGTTTCCAGCTCTTCGACGGTGAACAGCGGGCCGGCCGATGGCAGGAACGTCGATCCGACGAGCGCAACCTGGTGAATGCGATCGGCGACGTAGACGGGGTGGCGGCTACCGATCAGCCGGAACAGGTCCAGCGTGCCCGGCGGCTCATGCGAGAAGGTCCCCTGCAGCATGAGGACCGGCATGTGGCCCGACAGCGCAT
The DNA here is from genome assembly GCF_958439105.1 of Ralstonia flatus. Lineage (NCBI taxonomy): Bacteria > Pseudomonadati > Pseudomonadota > Betaproteobacteria > Burkholderiales > Burkholderiaceae > Ralstonia > Ralstonia flatus. The sequence goes on from NZ_CAUDLI010000007.1 coordinate 113,957, forward strand.
GAATGCGCTCGGCAAGCACCCGCAGTGCCGGCGTGTGCGCGTCGAGCCGATGATCGGTTGCGTCACCGGAAACGATACCCACATGGCAACCACGCGCGACCGCATCTTCCACGGCGAAACCGAAGCATCGGTCCGCTTCCACCAACCGCTCAGTCGAATAGTGCAGGTCGGAAAAATGACCCACGTGAAGGCTTTCGCCATCGTTGGGCATGCTCACCTCCTATGGAATAGCCGCAACCAGAACGGTCACAGCAACAGAAAAGAAAAACGGCGTCGGGGGAACTCTCGACGCCGCACGTTGATGCTACGACCAGGCGCCAAGCCGGCGCAGGTCAAGCTGAGAACAGACTGCCATCGAACTCCGCTTTCACCTTCTCGCGGAAGGCGGGAGGAGACACGAGAGCCACACCCATCTCATCGATCAGCGCTCGCATGTCCTGCTCGCGCTTGGTCCAGCCCTTGCCAAACTTGGAGTGTGCGTACACGCGCAAATGCTCGCGCGTTTCCTGCCCCTCCATGCCCAGCGCCACGATGAGACGTTCAAACTGCTCGGCGATAGAGCCGCCGACAGGCGGCTCGCTCTGCGCTCCTGGCTGACCACCCTCCTCGCCTGACGTTGGCGTGGCAGTGGCGGCCGGCTCGGTCGTCGGGTGCTCCAGCAGGGCAACCGTCTGCGTACCCACCTCGATCGCAGCACCAATATGGTCAGCGCCATCCAGCAGCGCGCCCAGGTCGATTTCGGCATCCAGCGTGGTGAGCCATTGTTTCTGGCGTACCGGCAAGCCGTTATCGTCGATGCGGGAAATCTCCACTTCCTGCTTGGAGAGCCAGAACCTGGTGCCGACCAGACGGCCGCCGCGCGCAATCGCCACAGTCTGCATGGCCGCATGGGCCTTCTGCAGGACGTAGATCGAATTGGTGGGCAACTCAATCAAGCCAAGGCCTCGAATGTCAAGGATCGCAAATAGGAAGCTGGCCGTGAGGTTGCAGTGTCGGTCCTGGTATTGCGGGCAGACCTGCGGGTCGCATACGCCATCGGGAATGGCGTCGTCCTGGCGCAGGATGATGGTGCGGCCGCCGAAGATGCGCTTTGCACGCCTGGCGCGGTCACTGCGCTCGACAGGTGCGTACGTCTTGCATTGACGAAGACCATCCGCCCCGTACTGCGACCAGAACACCTTTCCCGTGCCGTTGAATACCGCCAGCTCGTTGGGGATGTTGCGCAACCAGTCGTCGAACGCAAAGACGACCGGAAAGCGCCAGAGCTTGAGGCCGTCACCGCGATCCTCCCCGTATCGGGTCAGGATCTCTTCCGCGATGGCAGGATTCGTGAAATCACTGCCACGACACGTGAAGTACGGCGTATTGCGGGGGATGAGGGCGTAGCTCAGGCCGGTTTTTCGTTCGATCTCGGAACCGATGTCCTCGAACGAGAGCCCTTGGGCGAGAAGCGCGTCGTGAATCTGGACGGCTTGGGGATTCTCCCTGGCCTTCTTGGTGAGGACCTTGATGCCAGGGCGGATCTTTCCAATGACGGGCGGCCGCAGGGGCCGCTCCTCAATTATGCTGCGCGGGGTCGCGAAGCCTGGGTGGGTTGGGATTGCGTGCATGAAACGCTCCTGTTGTTCAGGTACTGAACGACTTTGGAACGAAGGGTCTCAGCACGGTCCCCAAGATGCAGGGCGGCGTCGGCCCCGCGTTGGGTCGTTACTTCGTTGAGATATGCCGCTCGCGCGGCGTCGGAAAGGCTGGCAACGTGCGCCGCCTCGCAAAAATTTTTCCAGCTGTACGGCTGGTCCTTGTACTTCGGTCGACGGGCGTGGATCAGTTCGGCGATCTGCGCCTTGATCTGGGATTGCAACGTCATTTCGAGTGCCATGGTCAGCTCCTCCGTGTGGGGTCTCTCACTTAAAAGCAAAAAAAGCCCGCTCCGGTAACCGGAAGCGGGCTTCTTGTGAGAAACCTGCTGCCACGCCCCTTTCGGGGGCGTGGCTCACAGGGAGCGTCGTGCCAATGCACTTCGCTCAGGGGGGAGAACGTAAAGTCGTTCTCGTGCAGCATGTTCACGCCGCACAACAACCCATTTAGGACTTTCGTCCACCGCAGGTTCACGGATCAGTCGACGACAACCGTCCTGCACCCGGAGGCGCTGGAGAGAGAGACCACACATTTCCGGGGCTCAGACGGTGTTCACAGGCATGACCTAGGGTCATACACACGGGAACGCGTATTACGGCTGATAGATGGGGAGTGTCTGGCTAAGCACTCATCACAAGGGGGGATTTCCACACCAGTTGCCAACTGGTCGGCGCATGCGCAAGGCACGACTTTTTTAAGGAGATGGACTCGCTAGGGAGTCAGTTCGATGCGTCGATGACGCGAGGAGTGATTGCAGTATGCACCAGACAATCCATTAGGAATCCCGGAAAGCTCGCCAAAATAGCGTGGCTTTTGTAAGCAGCCACCGTGTTCACGTGCCGGAAAATTTCGAGTGAGAGATGAGATACCACACATGAACCATGGTCGCTGCCCAACACCCCCAGGAACTTGAGGCGCCATTAGGCGCGCCACAGCCGAGTACATCCAACTCCGGACTCAAGCCGATCGCGCGGCTGGTCGGAGAAAACAGGATTAAGCGGATCGTCCCCGAGACGGCCGCCAGTGCTCAAGTCACCTATTCCTCTGTGTACGTTCGCGATTTCCTGCGCTCCGCGTACAACTTCTGCTCTTCCAAGTTCTCAGTCGCCAGGTCAGGCAAGACCCGAGCGCTCGACGAAAAATTCCGCGAAGCCGAGCTTTGGTTCGAAAAAGCCATCGCGTGGCACGCGAACAAAAGCCAAACCCCCATCCCCATCGAGACCGATACCGTTGAGGTCCAGGTCACACATCCGCTGTCTGGGCGCCTCATTCGCCTCCTGAACCAGCACGACAGGCTGTTCGCGCTCGCCATCTTCGCCCGCGTCGCCAACTCCATATCGGCGCTCGAATTCGAGGGCACGATGAAAGTGGCCGGCAGCAAGATCGCTTCAATCCACCAGAGCTGCATCCCCGACAACGACCGTTTCGCTGCTGACGGCGCACAAGACGGCGACACCCCTGCGGGATAGCCAACCACACCACCCAACGCACCCATCGGGATGGCAGCCGGCATGGCGCCATATCCGACCTAGCAGCCAACACGGCGCCCGAAACAGTGGCCGGTACGAAGGCCAGAGGGGATTGTCGTCCCGCGCGAAGGCATCGCGGACCGAATAAACGACCTCTCAGGCGCCCCCCTCACCCCAACCGCTGGAGAGAGCCATGGATATTCGCGAAATCTACCGATTGCACCAGCAGTACTCGCACTCCCCTGTCACGATCGACATGGGCACGGCGGAAGATCATGCGGCCGCACCGGCCCTTACCTACGCCGCCGGCGGCAAGCGCCGGTGGGACCAGCACAAGCCTGCCTTGAAGGTTACTGCGATCTGCTGCGCGTTCATCGTGCTGGCCACGATTGCTGGCCTGGGGCTTGGGGACCTGTACGCCAAGAAGGGCCGGGCGGGTTCGGCGGCAGCGGCCGGGCCCGAGCAAGTCACGCACGCAGTACAGACGCAAGCGCCGGCCGCCCCTGCCTCGGCGCCGGAACCTGCAGTCGCCGCAAACCAAGCCACGCCGGCAGCCATCGGAAGCTCGACGCCCTCAGCGCCGGTTGCAGCATCTGTCACGGCCGCGCCCACTGCACCGGTGGCTCAACCACAGCGAGCCGCCCTTTCCGCAGCCGAGGTGGCGCCCCGCGAGCGCGTTCCTGCGCCGGAGAAGGTCGAAACAGCCCCGGCTCAGCCCGCTGCTCGGCGTACCGAGCGCACCGCACCCGATCAAGCCCCTGTTACGCGGCCCGCGCCGGCACCCCAACCAACCGCCACGGCACCGCGCGCCGCTACACCACCGGCACGCACCACGGAAGCGAATCGTCCGTCCGGCGACGTGAAGATGTTCTGAGGAGCAAACCATGAAAGAGCAGATGGAAATCAGCATCATCAACGAGGGCATGGCGATTCACGGCAATGTCGACATGGACCATGGCGGCTCCATCCTGGGTCTCGTCAATGGCAACGTCGTCTCGTCAGGCGGCCTTCTCCACATCGGCCCGGCCGCCGTCATCAAGGGGTCGGTCACCGGGCAGTTCGTATTGATCCAGGGCGCAGTCGAAGGCGACGTCAATGCCCAGGTCTCTCTCAAGGTGGAAGGTGCGGTCAAAGGCGAGATCCGCTACGCCGGCACGATTCGGCTCGGCCCGCACGCCAACCTGGAGGGTCGCATCACGCGCATTCCGCGCCTTTCAGCGGCGGCGCCCGCGCCTCCTGTCGAAGATGCGCTCGAATCGAGTACCTGACGCTGGCCTCTCGCCACAGCATGGCGGCAATGCGAAATCGACACGACGCAAACACCATGAAAATCACCGACGGCGTGATGGATCGACACGAGATGCCGCGCTTCCAGCTCTTTGGCTGTCTGACCAGCCGCACCAACAAACCCAACTGACAGGTCGATCATGCACCTTGCATCCAGATACGCCGCCCTCATTCCGGTCGCCGCACTCTGCCTTGGCTTGGCCGCCTGCAGCGACAAGACAACCGATACAGCCAAGCAGATCAACCGGGAGATCGAGACAACCAAGACCATCTCCGACCCGGTTTCTGCTCTGGCCAAGCTCGATCCGCTGCAGGGTAGTGGTCGAGATGCCCTGACTGGTTGCGAAGTCGTCTGTGGCGATATTGTGCAAGCCATGGCCAACCTGGACGACGCACGCACGGCGCGGATCAAGCAAGCGATGGACCGGCTCACGCCGGCAAAGCTGGCGGAATACTTCGAGGGCGACTCGATGCTGCCCCTACGCGACGACATGGCGCCCCGCATTCTCGCGGCGGCCCAGGCTTCCACGGGTACCGCAGTCAATAGTCGGCTCCTGCGTGTTGCTGGCCAGATCGTGCGCGATGGAAAATACGTGATTCGTAGCTCCGACAAGGCGGCAGAGTTGTTCGCGCGCGCCTGGTTGGCGGGCGACCCGACCGCAGCGGCGAACAACGCGCAGCTCTACGATTCGTTGCATGACCTGAACAACGCCTACCTTTGGGCGTTACGCTGCCGAGCCGAGTGCCATCCTGATGACGGCTACCGCCCGGTCAACGCGGAATCGCTACGCAGCCGCCTATCCACGGCGGCGATCCGGCAGGCCGAACAGGCGGCACTCGACCCCACCGTGCTGTCTCTCGCTGGGCGCTAGGGGAACCACCATGCGCAAGATCTCGACCCTGACCGTTGCCCTCGTGCTTTTGAGCGCGGCACAGGTCGCAGACGCCGGCCGCGGTGGCGCTGGCGGTAGCTCGACAGCAAGTCGTAGTGCCGGAGGCATTTCGCGGTCTGCCGGCGCCAGCAAGCCCGGCACCTACCGACCAGCGACCAACAGCCTTGCGCAGACTAGCACGCCAGGCGCGCGGGCGCGCGGCACACGCCGCAGTCTGCTGGAAGGTGGCGCACAGCCCTCCGCTCATTTGGCGCAGGTTATCCGCGAGCGTGAAAGCAGCGGCCCGGGATGGCTTGGCACCGCGTTCCTGGTGGCGCTGCTCAGCCGCCACGATCTCTCCGACAGTGACCGCCACTGGCTGCAGGCCAAGATCGACGCGCTCGCCGACGACGAGGCTGATGACCAATCTGGTCTCGAACCCCCGCTCGTACCCACTGTCACGTTCCTGTATGCCGGCCTGCAGGGCAATTTCATGACCGGTCGCGGGTCTACGATCCGCGTGACTGCGCACGGGACGCCTGTGAATCCGATTCCGGTGAGTTGCACCATGCCCGAGGCACGCATCAGCACGGAAGGACCCGCTGCGGTGATCGTCTGGGAACCGCGCGCGCCAGCGGCCTATGTGCTCACATGCCAAGCGGGCGGGCAGCGCGATCGACGCCTGCTCAAGGCCGGGTAGCAACCTGGCGCCGGATGGACTCGTCCTACAAGACACACCGTACATCGCTCCGTGCATCGTTTTTTGCTCGGAAAACAGGGCCAGTCGGAATATCGTGTTGAACAAATCATTGGAGACGCCGTGGAACCCGTGAGCACCTTGATCGACTGGATTGATTGTCGTGAACGCAAGCCTTCCCCGCCTGAAACACCCTATAAGGAGTACCTGGTCTGGGTGGTGCAGTTGCTACCGAATGCCGCCGGCGGCATGTACTTGCTGCAATTCAGCCGTGAACGCAACGACTGGATGCCGCTACCGTATGGTCCTGCCGGTGCACCCATGGTCGTCACGCACTACAGTGAAGTTCTTGACGTATTGGGTTCCCCTGACCCCAAACCCTATGGCCCTCGAGGGCGTGAGTACCTTTGAGGCGGGCGCTGCCGCACTTGCTCTTCAGGATAGAAAAAGAAAAAGGGGGCACTTGGCCCCCTTGGTTTGCACCCCCACCATCGGGTGGGTTCTGACACACGCGTTTACCGCGTTCAGGATAAATCCACAGAAAGCCGCTTCGCGCATCAGCCCTTTCGCCATGCCTAGCGCAAATCAGGCCGCTGGTCCGGGCACCAGGATGAGCGTGTGCAACTCTTCAGCCGTGAACAGCCGGCTGATCGAGATCCAGGGCCGGCGCTCTGCGTCGCCATCACCATAGAAGGACACAAACGGTACGTGTCCATCCATGAGGCAGTGGAAGCGCCGCTTCGCGCTGCCGCCCTGCTCGATCTCGAAATCCGCGCCGTGCTGCAGTTCGAAGATCACTGATCCCTGTCGATACTGCACCGGCTGGCCATCGCGGCCACCGGCCGCGCCGATCAGTGCGGATTCGAACCAGTCGTCAAACCCGAGATCCGTACCACCCTCTTCTACAGCCTGTTTCCAGCGGCCAATCCACCCGAGGTCGGCCGCGCGAGGAAGAGACTCGATGTCGATCGGCTCTTCTTTGTCCATCATGATGTTGCTCCTCCGGGCACAGGACTAGATATGTCGAGTGCCACAAAAATTTTGATCGATTTCGGCACGCGGTCAAATTGGGCGGAACACCCACCAACCGATGCCGGAGCAAAGAAATGCCCCGGGATGGCCCGGGGCAATGGTCAGACGATGACCTCGATGCAATCGCCGAATGGCGGGGTATGGATTCTGCGCAACGGTGTGGTTGAGGCCCACAGCACCGGATACTCCGGCGGCACTTCGGGGAACGTGCCATACATGTCCGTCAGATAGGCGAGAAACGCCGGCCGAAAGCCCTGTTCCTCCACCCACTCGAACGGCGGTGCGAAGCAGGTACCGCCGCCGCCTTTCACAGGCGCCAGTTCAAGCGCATCACCGGGCTCGAACACCTGCACCTGCGTGACACGCGCGTCACAGTCGATGACGATCAGCCGCGATGGCTTCACTTCATCGAAAACGCGGTGGATCTCGGATGCGAACTGGCGTTGCGTTTCATCGAACACCGAGCCACTCGAATCGCGCACAAACACGGCGTCCCCCACCCGCCGGCTATGAAGCGCCGGCAAATAGAGACCAAGGTGCGTGAAGCGGCGGTTCGGTATCGACCAGCTGTAGTCGGCTTGGGCCGACTCGCTTGCAAAGCGCGCGAGGGCCGCACGCCAATCGACCGCCGGCGTAACCAGTTGGTCAACCACGGTCTGCAGATCCGCACCGAACTTGCCGCGCATCTTGGCCACCTGCGCAGCCTTCATCGCCGCGACTTTCCACTGCGTCTCCGTCGAGGCCTGGTCATTGCCGCGATCCTTGCGGATGTCGCCGGGCTCATACGTCGGGCTGCCGTCGGCGTTGCCACCTTCGGCAGCGCCCTGCCCTTGTGCCGCATCGGATGCGTTCGGGTCGCGCGATGGCAGCCCAGCGCCCGTACCGCGAGCGCCCTGGGCCTGAGGCTCTTGGGGAGCCTCAGGTGGCCGTTCCTGGCGGAGCACCGCATAAATCTCCTCTGCTGACTTGCCAGTGAAGCGTTCCTCCAGCAGTGCGCCTTTCGGGAGCTTCAAGTTGGCAGCGAGCACAACCGGATTGACCGCATAGTCACAGGCCGCGTTCCACAGCTTCTGATCGCGATTGCCACGCCGCCAGCAATGCCCGCTGGCGGGGTGCAGCACCTCATGAGCGAGACACCCACGCAGTTCAAGATCGTCCAAGGTGGCCACGAACTGCGCGTTGTAGCCAAGCGCCCGGCCGTCAACCCAGAACGTGTGGCACGTGGGGTCTTCGACAGGCTTCAGACGAAGCGCCAGCGCCCCGAAGAAAGGGTGGTTCAGCACCAGTTGACCACGCTGCTTGATGATCCGTTCGAGCATGGCCACACCTCACGAGGCAAGGAGGAAACTGAGCGCAGACGAATCGCCAAGTGCCGGTGCTGCCGGCGTGCTGAGCGCGCCGGTCATGTACACCGCCATCTGCGCCTCGATCTCCATCGCCTTCTCCGCCACCTTCTGGCGAAGATCGGCCGAATCCTTCAATTCGGCGCCCGTGTAGCAAGCCAGGTGATTGCGCGTCTCGTTCAGGATGTCCGTCAATGCCGGATCCTGTGTGAAGTTCAACGTCGGAAGCAGGTCACACAGTTCGCGCACCTTGTCGACAACGCCCAGCCGGACGTTGCGTCCCGCGTACAGACGGTTGGCGAAGTGCTGCACAGCGTCGTAGAGGCGGCCGACGATGTCTTCGTTGGCCGTCTTGACCGCGCTGAACACCCGCTCGTCCATATCCGCCTTGATGCCGTCCAGCACGTTGGCCGGCAAGTTGATGCCGAACTGGCTTGCGTCCGGAAACGGCAAGGGAGACAGGCGTATACCGAACTTGGTCGACAGCGCTTCGAGGGTCGGGTAGTCCGCCTCGGTATAGAGCCCGTTGAGAGCACCCTTGGCCTGCTCCTTCAACGCTGGGTATTCGGCGAGAAAGGCTGACGTGGCTTCACGGAACTCGTCTTGAAACTCGCGCAGCCGGTCAGCGACCTTTAGGTAAACAGCCGTGGGCAGCAAACGCACGCCAAGCTGGTCGTATTCGAGGGTGTGCGCATTGAAGAAGGCACGTGCTTGCGTGGCGATGCTGCACACGCTCTTGTAAGAAATGGCATCGTCGGTCAGGAGCTTCTTGTTGAAGCGCCCGATGTCTTTGGTGGCGTGGTTCTTTTCCACCTCTTCCGTGGCGCGGGTATCGAAGCGACGTGCGCGCCAAACGGAGATGCCAAGGGATGCGAGCATGACACGCTCGTGAACGTTGAGGATGTTCATGGAAATAGCCTCTTGAAATGAAAAGCGGCGAGCCAAAGCTCGCCGCATGGGATGTACTGCTTGAAAGGGAACCGGTTTACCGGCCGTCCATCGCGGCACCGATCCAGCCGGATTGCGCTGCAATGAAAGCCGGCACGGAAACGATAGACTCGTCACGGCGGATCGCGTCGCTGATCATCATCGTTGCGCAGTCACCGTCACCGCCCGCTTGCATGCGGTCGGCGTAGACGAGGACGCGATCGATGTTCGCGACCGTGGTTTGACTCGCAACTGCCGTCGCAATCCCGATGCGCGCCGAGGGCTCCTCCGGGATGGAGGCAGTGTCCGGCGCAAACAGAACGCTTGCCACAGAGGGGAGACTGCGAAAGGTCTCGCGAAACGCCTGGAACTCGGTCGCGGCACCAGCGCCGACAGCACCGGTGAACACGATTGCTTCCAAGCCAGCTGGCACCACGGGCATCTGCTTCCCAACCGCGCCCCAGCCTCGCGGCGACGGCAGGTTCTCGATATCACGCGTGCGCTCCTTCGCCACCAGCAGATCCGGCTTGAAGCGCAGGAACGCGATCAGTTCAGCGGGAAGCTGCGACTTCACAGCCCATGCCGCCCAGGCATCAACGTTTGGCACAAGCTCGACGATGGTCGCAAACCGCGACTTCACCGGATCGAGAATGCCAGACACGCCGGCGTTGTCGGTCCGGCGATTCGTCGCCGCCAAGAACGTCACATGCTCGGGAAGCTTGTGCTCGCCGATGCGGCGCGCGAGCAGCAGTTGCATCTTGGCGGCTTGAACCGCCTGAGACGCTTGACCGAGGTCGTCGAAGAACCAGACCAACGGCTCTTTCGCGTGTAACACCCTCTCCAGATCCCCGAACGGCAGGAACCTGGCGGATTGGCCATCCGCGCCGGGGAACGGCAGGCCCTTGGAGTCTGTCGGGTCCTCGACCACCGGATGCGAGATCAGCAGGTCGTAGCCGGCGCGCTCTGCAGCCGCGGCTGCGATGTCGGATTTCCCGACACCTGGCGCGCCAGTCACGAGCACGGGCAGGTGTGCCGGAATGTAGGCAGCCAACAGGGTCTCCAGTTGCGACGGGGAAACCTGATTGGTGAGGGGCGTAACTTGATCGGTAAGGGTATTGTCCATGGGGTATCACTTGACGAAAACCCACGGAATCCACGCCCACAGGGAGTAGACCCCTGTGGGATGGTTGAAGAAACGGCCGATGCTGCCGGCGTTGGATCGATGCGTCGGAGACGCGAGGAAAAACAGTGTTTGGGTTGGCTCAGGCCAGTCCGAACAGCGCTTTTCAGCAAGGAGAGGTTAGCAGGTTGCGCGGCGCGGCGCCACACGCGCAAGGGGGTAGAAACGGCCGCCCTGCCCCCGTGATGGAGGGGCAGGGACTGGCGCGTGAAAGAGATTGGCGTCAGGCGTACGCCGGCACACGCTCTGCCGGTGTACTCAAGCAAGCGCGTGCATAGTCCAGGGTGCCGTCCTTCACCTTCAGTGGCCTGCCCAGGTCGCGCTTCGGATCGACGAAGAGGTAGCTGACAGCATTGCCGCGCCGCGAAGGAACAATCTGCGAGAAGCCTTCCGCGATGCACAGGTCGACGTACTGCTTGCCGGTCATGACCTGCCCACCGCCGACGGAATAGCGTACCGACTCAGCAGTCTTCTTTGCCTGCTCCATGGCCTCAATGCGGCGCTTCTCCGCCTTGGCCTCGGCCGCATGCTGCTCCCACACGTCCTGCTCCTGCTGGGCGAACCCGCACATGCTGAAGATGGCGCGCCGGCGCGCTGCTCCCGTTACCGTCAGCAGGTTGACCCCGATGACTTCACGAATGGCGCGCTTGCTCGATTTGTTGTTGGGCTGGTCCAGAATCTCGAGCAGCCCAGCGACATTACGCTCCAACAACAGCGAGGCAATCATGTTGCCGTAGTGGTAGTTTCTGCAATTGCGTTGGCGCTCGGCCATCATCATCTGCAGCTCGAAACGGCGCTTCGAAAGGTTACCGTCCTCCCGCTCCTGCCGAAGCCGCGCCACCGTCTTCTCATACACGCTCTCGTTGACGCACTCCGTCACGCGCTTGGCCAACGGCGAAAGCGGCTCTGCGTCAGGCCCCTCTGCGAGCTGAAGTGTCGGCGCCGTGAGTGGGCCGAGGATCTTCGCGTCGTAGAACGCGTCGTCGATGTCGATATAGGAGCTACCGACCGGCAAGGCCCGAACGATGGCGAGCAGCTTCGACACGTTTTGCTCGGTCATCGCCATCTTCTCGCGTCTGAGCACATCACACAGGTCCCGCAGCGTCTCCGCCGGCAGCGCGCCGCGTAGCACTGGGAACTCAATGAGAGCGTTCAGCCATTCCAAGCCGTGAGGGATCGCCGTGCTCGTGTGACGGTAGAAGTTGAGGATGCAATCCTTGACGCGCTCGCCACGTTGTAGCGCGTAGGCGACGTGCCATTCATGCCCCTTGCACGCCCCTCCGCCCGGATAGGCGTGTGGCCCGCCTGTTCCGAAGCCAAACCGGCGAAGTAGCTCGTCCGTGATGAAGCGCTGCGGACTCTCGACTTGGAACTCCGAGAAAAGCGAGCCCTCCTTCAGGCGTTCAGGATCGATCAGGTATTCGCTCTCGTAGGCCAGCGCGCTTGCGGCAAGGACAGCTTCCCAGGATTCAAAGCTGACCTCGTAGGGCCGCAGCAGCTTGCCGTCCGGTTTCAGGATGATCCGCTCGACTTCGGTGATCACGTGCAAGAGGATCTCGTGCACCGTGCCGTCGGGACGCAGCCCGATTCGGCCGCGTGGCAGACCAACGACGGGGATTGGACCATTTTCGACGGTATGTACAGTGAACGAGTCCGCGGTGAATTTGCGCGGAATCGATTTGTCGGCGTTCAGGAGGGCCAAGACGCCGGCCATCGTTGTGCGGGTCTCGGTCTTCGTATGGTTGATGGTGATGATGTACATGAACGTTGCTCCAATAAGGACTGGGGCAACGCGCCCCACCGGGGCGATTGCCCCTGGTGGGATGGAAGGAATTGAAGGCCGCGCGTCAGTGCGACTTGCGGCGCCTCTTTGTCGCGGCAGCAGCGTCGACACGCATCGCGACGACTTGGCCGATCAGTTGCTCGTCGGCAATGCGCCAGATGGGGAACGTCGCATAGCCGCTGCGAATGACGCGCCCGGTATCAGCAAACGCGCCCGTGTGCAGCAGTGCTTGGCACATATCCTGCGGCACCAGCCCCGAAGAAAATGCAAACTCGTCGTCTGCGAGCGGAGCGTGCCGGATGTTGGTGGACAACGAGGCATAGCGCAGACCGTCGTCCGCCGCGTGCAGATGAACTGCGACGTGCATATCCGTGTAGAGCTGCACGGCGATCGTCACGCCCGCTGGGAATGATGCCAAGCCGGCACCGACGACTTGATGGCCCATGGAGAACTCCTTGTTGTACGCGGAGTGCCCCATCGGGGACGCACCCCGCGTGGGTTGTTGGATGAAATGGTGATGCGGCGGCGTCAATGACTGACGACCATCCTGCGACTTGAGGTGGAGATTTAATCGTCAGCCTGGTGCCAATTGCTCTCGCGCTCCTTTGCGACTGCAACAGCCTCTTCAAGCGTCGGCACGGCTTCACCGTAATGCACGTCGCAATCTCCGCCTTGGTACGAGACTTCCAGCCCCGGGAGGTAGCCTGCTGGCGACTGCGCAACGCTCGCGCGTGTTTCGCGCAGACCGTCAAAGTCCATTCGCCACCTGCCAAACCAAACGGTCGGTGGGTGACGCTCGGCGTATTCGTCATCTTCCTTTCCCTGCCGGCGGCCATCGCGAAAGTGCATCTCAAGCGAGCCGCCATCGGCTACAAAGACCGGAATGCGGTCGCTATCGATGGCCTGCATTCCTGCAAGTTCTGCCGCCCATTCGGCACGCTCCTGCAGCTCCCGGCTGCCGATCGGGTCAACCGACGACAAGACGCGCGAGAGCGACATGAGAACGCTTGCCCCGAGGGGGTCAAGCTTACAGTTGTATGCCAACGCCTGGCATTCGGGTGAACGGATTGAAATCATGGTTGAGCCTCCTTAAGAGGGCTTTTGCCGCTTCGGCCAAAGCCGAAACGGCAAAAAAAACGCACCCACGAATGGGTGCGTCATTTGGTGTGGCTGGCTGGGCCAGCGTCGAGCAATCGCTAGTCGTTGTTGAGCTGACGACCACGTCGGTCGGCCCACAGCAGATATGCCGCGATCAATGTCGTGACGACAGCGGCGAACATTCCGAGCGTCATGGTCAGTCTCCTTTGGACAAAACAGCGCCTACTACAAATAGTACAACAGTGACGGCGATCAACGTAGCGACATCGGACACGGCACCCAGCGTCCAAGCGCGACTGCCACTGAAATAGCTGGCAGCACCGATCAGCGCCGCGGCCGACAGCGTATGAGCGAAACGACCGTACTGCTGGCGCTGATCGCGCGTTGGCGCGAGAAGTGCGCTTCGCACCACGCTCCACAACGACTTGCGCGCCCGGCCCTTGCGGTTCAAGCGAAACGTCGCCGCTTCGACGTGCACGAGCGGCATTTCGTAGCCATCCTCGGCAGCAACGAGGACGTACGCCTCGCCTGCGGCCTTGGCCGACTCGATCTGCTGCACCAACCGGTTGGGCAACACGACAACATCGGTGTCAGCCTGGATGGCTGCCCTTCCAGATGTCTCGTCCCCGCTGGTCGAGCGCAGAATGACCTTGATGAGTTTGGACATGGCGGCCTCGCTTTAGCCACGGCGGCCGGCAACGAATCGCAGGTTGGCCAGAAGCTGGCTGTAACCTTCCGGCGATGCCAGCGACTCCAGGCAGACGGCGTTGTTGCGGCCGCCGCCAAGATCGTGACGGCCGGCGCAGGTGCGATAGCGGACCAACACCTTCGGGTCCGCCGGCGCGTGCGAGATTTCGAAGTACAGCGCGTCGGTGTGCAGCGCGAAGACGTCGACCAGGCGGCGACGCTGGCGACGCGTGCGGATCGAATATTCCCGTTGACGCAGCGCCAGGTCATTGGCGACGCGACGCAGAACGCGTGAAGCATCACGTTGCAGGATTGCGCCGGCGGCCGTGTTCGACGGGCAGCGGCTTCGGGTAAAGGATTGAGGAATCTTCATCGTTGGTGTCCTATGAAAGAGTGCGGTACACCAACCCCAGCGGGACGGTGTCCCGCGATGGGTATGGTCTGGGCATGCCAGACAAAGCTCGATGCGTCGGTGACGCGATCAAAAGCGCTTGCCCAACTGTTGGCAGTTGGGCAAGCCCTCTCGGGCTTGCTATGGGATGGAGCGCCGCGGACTAGCGCTGGAGCTGCGGCAGCGGAACACGCGCGGTGACGCGCAACAGCCCCTTGCGTTCGGGCAGAGGTTTCTCCGGGTGTGCGTCATCGAAGAACACCACCACTCGGTGATCCTGATCGACATACCCGAAGCGAAAGCCCGGGACGCAGCTGGAACCCGAGAGAGCGTCGCTCGCCTCGCCGGGATTTGGGTACTTCGAGGAAGTGCAGCGGATGAGATTTTGTTCGCTCATGATGGGTCGGCTAGACGGGCAGTACTGCCGCCTCGCGTTGCAAGAATTGTTGGCCCGCCTCCCGGATCAACTCCGTCGTGATGCCCTGCATGTAGCTGGGAATCAGGAACGGAACGATCGAGGGATGCGAACTGAATTCGAAGAAGAAGACGGTGGAACAGCGGCCACGCGTCAGGTGGCTGAAGACTTCCAGCGTCCGGTGATCCCGACGATAGACAGCCAGATCGTCTGTGGTTGGGGTGGCCATTGAGTGGAGGGGGAGCAGCGTTGGCAGCGCCAACAGGGCGGTGACCGCCTTGCGGCGGCCACCAAGAGGATCAGCGGGTCAGGCGAAAGCCCGCCGCGCTGGAGATCATGTACAGACGCTCCCGAGCCACAAACTGCTGCGTGGCATCCTGGGTAACGACCAACGTTCGCCCAGCATCCGTGCGAACGATGACTTCTACGCCCGGGCGCTTGTTCAGCACCTGGGAGACTTGCTGCGTGATCACACCGCCCACGGCGCCGGAGACTGCGCCGGCGACATAGCGGCCATTGCCGTTACCGATGGAACGGCCACCGAGGAATGCGCTGATGCCTGCCCCGATGAGACCGGGCATGCCGCTTGATGCGGACATGTAGCCATCGTCACCAGTGATCGTGACATTGCGAACGCGAACAACAGTGACCTGCTCGGCATCACCGCGGCGCATGACTTCCATGCCGCGGTAGACGTCGGGCGAGCTCTATTGAAGAGCGCATCCAGATGCTAGAACGCAGAAGGCGACGAGAGCAGCGGAGAAAAAGGACTTGAACATGATGGGCCTCGAAAAAAACGGGCCCATCACACCTACGGGCGTGAGGGCCCGTAAGGGGGGGAGAAGAGATACCAGCCAAAGACTGGTGTGAATCGATGCGCCTAAGACGCGGAAAGCAAGGGCATCGTAGCAGCTTGCTTTGGCGCCGGAAAGGGGCCGTCGACACGCATTTTGAAAAACTCGCAGCATCCCCGAAAAGGCACCGGCCGGCTACCCCCTTTCGGGTCCGACTGTTGCCTTCACAGCGGCAACGATCAGATCAGGCGTCCGAGGCTTTCCCTCTATCGCTCTTGATTCGGGTCCTGTCGAAGCCCTTTCAACGGCTCCATGCCGAAGGCATGGAGAAGCGATCCGTCCACGGCCAAAGCGAGTGGAGTGAGTCCGTACAGCACTGCGACACACGCGATGGCTGCGCACGCGGTCTCGACGTACCTGCCATCATCCAGCAGCGGCAGGATGGTCCGCATCCCGATAATCGCGAAGCCACCAGCCCCGCATATCGCGGCGCCGAGTGCGATCAGCTTGCAGAACAAGCGCACGAACCACTCGCCGAGCTGCATTTCAACGTGCTCACGCATTATCCGTTCTTCCGATCAACCTTCCGCCTTACCGTCTGCCACCATCCAGGCCATGGCAACCAGCAAAGCGATCAGCGTTGAAACCCACCAGTACGAACTAAACGAATAGCGATCAACCTGCATCCACAAAAGACTACCAACCGCATCAACTAACCCCGGCAGCGCATATTTTGCATTCATCGTCGTTGTCCTATTTCGTCAGCCCGCGCGGTGCCGGCGTCTTTCCTTCGCACTTATCACTGGTCCTGTAGGCCGCCACCTTGCGAATGTGCTTGCTCCCGCTGGGGCGATGCCCGGTCTGGTGAGGCAACGGCTCTGTCGGGAAAGGAAGCACTTCGCGGCAATGCTTGCAGCTATAGCCGTTGCCGTGTTCACACAGCGGCGAGAGTGGTTCGTCCCAGTGTGGCGGCCGGCGACTCGGCATGTTTCTTTCTACCGCCCAATGAGAAGGTCACGCAGATGCTGTTCCTGCTCTTGCCGGTCGAGCACGGACTGCGGAAAGTTCTCTTTCAGCCCCAGCCAGATCCGGCCAAGGTCGTCTGCGTAGGAATGGAGTCCTTCGGAACGAACCTGTTCAATGAACATCATCAGGTCCATCATCGACTTTCCAACCTTGGGGCCCTGCGCGACCAGCACCTTGCCTGCCTTCATCGCCTGCACCGCAGACGCCCAGTCCGCACACCCTGCCCGGCGCGCAAATGCATCGCACGGATGCACGATCTTGGCGCCTGGCCCGAACATCGCTTCAACCAAGTCGGTCGGCTTCGACAAATCCACTTTGAACGGTGCTGCGACAGGCTGGCTGGCCAGGTGCCCCAGCAGGTGCTGCGGATCGGTACTGTTGTTCGCAATTGACATGGTCTGTTTCCTTCTACCGGCGCAGCCGGCGTTTTTCCTATCCCGGTATGACGAACGATGCGACTGCCGCCGCAATGCACAGGGCGATCACGCCGAATGAAACCGATCGATTGAATGGTGCAATCACCCCCAGGCTGAAAGCCGACATGAAGAGCACTCCGATGAGTGCCAATCCGATTTGGCCAAGTAGTGTTGTTGGCATAGCCTGCGCCCTTGTTTTATTCACCCTTTCCTTCTACCTGCGTAGCCGACGCGCGAAGCGCACACACGCCGAAAGAAGTTCCTAGCCGGTCTACGTAGTCGCAAACTGTTGGCAGTGTTAGTTTGATTCGCCTTTCACAAGGCGCAGAAGGCGCGCTCGCTCGGTTTCGCGCGGCCCAATAGCAGCGGGCACGCCATATCCAACCGGCGCGGCCTTGGCCCACATGCCCATCAGCCGCTCCCGATCAGCGAGCATGATCGCCCCACGCTCTTTCACCGCATCACGAACGGCTGCGCGGTACACGGGTGAGCCCGCCGTATAGCCGTCCGCCAGGATGCGGTACGTCACGGCATCAACTTCGCGGCGTTGCTCTGCGGGATTCGAGATGACGCCAAATAGCACCAGCACCGCATTCAGTGCGATCGCCACGGCGGCGCATTGCACCATGAGGGCGAGAATCCGCCACCTGAGTGGCTTTTTGGGCTTGGGTTCGGGGTTCATTGTGTGCACCAGACATTCCGAATGGTCGTTCGTACGCTCTCACAACGCAGACGCGCGACTTCGCACGGCAAAGGCCGTGGGCGCACTGGTGGCACGCCCACGACCTCAACTCGACACGGCGCCGCCATCACCGGGAGCTTAAGCACGGCGAGGCTCATCTGCTCGCTTGCGAGGACCGCGCCAGACCTGGAAGACACCCACCGCCCCCAAGCCTGTGGCCACGACAAGAGCCGCAAACATCGACCGCTGCAGCACGCGAATGGTGCTCTCGGCACCGGCGATCGCTCGATAGACCTCCTCCGCGATCGGGCCCGGCGTGCTGGCAAGCAGCGTATTGAAGAGCACCAGCTCCAGTTCGTGCGTGGCCGAAACCAGTTGATCCGCCAACACGAGCGCAACGCTTGGAGCTGACATCAGGGCCGTCAGTAACAGTCGGCCCAATCCCCGCTTCGCGCGCTGACGCAGAAAAGGCGCCCCGGCACCACGCCAATGCTCCGTCCCGATGTTATGTCTCCCCGCGTTCATCGCGCTGGCTTAGGGGGCCGGGAGGGCTTCGGGCTTGACCGCTGACTCGCCATTCAAGGGCAGACCACTTCCCTTGTGCATGCCATCGCGAATCAGATTGGCCAGCAGCACTTCCACGAGAGTACCGCCACCACTACCGCTGCCGCCGGTTGCAACGACATCCGGCACCAGCTTCATCCCGGAGCCGGCAAGCGCCTCCGCGACCTGGACGACGGCGTAGTTGCCGCTCTCCATCGAGTCGATCTTCTGCTTGATGACGCTGGCCTCCGCGGTACCGATGGCCTCGACCTTCGCGGCCTCCGCTTCACCCACCAGCCTGACCACCTTGGCGTCCGCTTCCGCGTTGATCGTCTTAGCTTGCGCTTCACCCTCGGCCTGCTTCACCGCCGCCCGAGCGTTGAACTCCGAGATGGACACCTGACGCTCTGCGTCGACCACCTTCGCCTGGGTATTGGCCAGGGCCGTCGCTTGCTCCAGCTCCTGACGGACGGCTTGGGCTTGCTTCTGGGTTTCGAACGTGACTCTCTCCTGCTCGGCCTGCTTCCGGTCGGTCAGGGTCTGCATCAGCTGCTCGGGTGGCACGATGTCGCCGATCAGCGTGTCAACCGCGCCGACGTTGTACTCAGCCAGCGCGTCACCGATGGCCTTTCGGGCGTCGTCCTGACGCTTCGACCGCTCACGCAGGAAGTCGATGATGTCGGAGGCCTGGGCGCTGTTACGGAAGTAGTTGCCAATGGTCGGTTCAAGGACCTGCGTCACCAGCGCGGACATATCACCGAATCGGGCAATGACCTTCGGAGCATCGTTGCGCGGAATGTGGATGATCTGGCTGACATCGAGGTTGAACTTGAAGCCATCTGCCGAGCGTACCGTGATGGTCGACAGATTGGCGTCGAGCTTGTGGGCCTCCGATTTCCCTGCCGCCCAGTTCAGCACGACGTTTGCGGTCGGCACATTGCGGATCTTGTGGGTGTAGGGATTGATCGGATACTTGCCCGGATCGAGCGGCTCGGCCCATACTCCCTTCTCACCACGCGAGACGAGGTTGGCATGCTTGAAGGAATCGCCGGAAACGTCCCGTCCCTCGTTGCCGACATAGGCGATCACCACGCCGACGTGGGCAATCGGTACCTCGGTCATATCGACGACGTCAACGGTGGCGAAGCGCGGGTTGATGAAGTAGCGGCCGGCGAGGAGCACCTGTTCCTGCAAACCCTTGCAGCCCCCGTTCTGGATGAACGCCTGCGGATTCTGGAACATGTTGTGGTCAGGCACTTCCGGGCCAGCGATTTCGCCCCGCCCCAAGGGCTTGCCTTCGCGCGTAGTCACGATGCCGACTTTGTTGTCGGGAATGTCCACCACTTCGGCCACATTGACATCGAAGAGTACCGGGTTGATGCGATAGGAACCCGGGGCGATGATGCCACTCTGCGGCCCACGCTCACCACCGTTTTCCAGGAACGAAGCGCCATCCTGGTAGGAGTCACACACTACCTGCTTGGCGATTACGCGGCCCGCCGG
This sequence comes from Ralstonia flatus, assembly GCF_958439105.1. Classification (NCBI taxonomy): domain Bacteria; kingdom Pseudomonadati; phylum Pseudomonadota; class Betaproteobacteria; order Burkholderiales; family Burkholderiaceae; genus Ralstonia; species Ralstonia flatus. The sequence goes on from NZ_CAUDLI010000007.1 coordinate 133,740, forward strand.
CAACGGTGAGCCGTCACGGGCTTCCACGACGCCGATCTGGCTGGGCGGGATCGTGATGGTATCCGCGAGCGTGACCTTGAACAGCAGGGGATTGACCCGATACGTGCCCGGCGGAATTACATCGATCTGCGGGCCACGTTGGCCATCTCCCTCGAGGAACTGCCGCGCGTCCTGAAACATGTCGCAGTTGATGCGTTTCGCAAGAATGCGGCCGCTCGGCAGAGGATGGCCGTCACAGGCTTCGACGACCCCAACCTTCCCCACCGGGATCGTCACGAACTTCTTCAGCTCAACTGCGTACTGCCACGGCCAGAGCGCCCAATGGAGGCCCGGGGCGAGCGTGTCCGCCTGGTAACCAGCTTCGCCGGTCAGCGCCAAGATGCGCCCGTCGGGGAGACTGCGGTTTGAGCCGAAGAGAACGAATTTCTTCGTCACGACGCCAATGCTGTCATCGGGGACGATGATGACGCCAAACAGCCAGAGCACTTGGCGGTAGGCTGCTGCGATACTGATCACTGCGATTGCACCCACAATCTGCCAAATATGACCGAGGAGGTAATCCATAGAGAAATCCAGGTTCTTGTGTGTTCTGCACTGCCAGGAACATGTTCCTGGTCAGGAGTTGCAAACCCTTTGGGGGCAACGGCGTTGTGCGCGCAAACCTTGGCACCGCCGCAACACGATTATGTCTGTCGCGCAGAACAGAATGATCGACAAGAGCCCTGTTTTTTCTGCCGCCTTTCTTCGGATTCAATGGCTGGCATCGGGTATGGGCTTGGCCGGCCCACTATCCGAACACTGGCACTGCGAGCACTTCACCGAGGACGCGTCCGGCAGTAGCTGCTCCCCCCAGGCGGCAGGAAGAAGCTCGGTGCGTTCTCGCTCTTCGCCTCTTCGATCATCTCGCGTCCCCGCTTGCTCAAGATTTCGAACGTGTCAGGAGTAGCGCCCGAGACTGTCATCTGTCGAGATAGCCAGCGCTTCGAGCCCCATGGCAGCTGCAGCAGCATCCGAGGCTCTCTGATCCGGAGCGTCATCGCCCCAGTTCCCGGACGTCCCAGCGCCCGAGAATTGTCCATGTGAATCAGTCGGCATGCCATGATGATACGAGTTGAGCGCACTGAGTAGCAGCGTTCTCAGGCTGGTCGGAACATCTGTCGCCATGTACAGCCAGAGATCAAAATCATCGCTGTCGCTGGACAGCTTGTCGCTTCCGACGAACTGCTGTCTGGAAGGCATTGAACTGGTCTGCTGACGACGAGAATTCAATGCTGTCCTCTCGCGAGCAACATCGGCAATCTTCCTGATCTGTGCCTCTGCCTGGGCGGGCAACGGCACCTTCTTGGCTTTCACCTGCCCAAGCAGGGCGAGCAGATCCGCGCTCTGCTCGGCGGAAGCCGTGGACTGGGCAATGTGCGCATCCAGCTCCGCGTTGGTGCGCTCTATCTCGGCGTCAATGCGAGGCAACCCATGCCCGCACCGGGAATGAGTTCCCGGTGGGATGAAAGCCAAGATGCCCCGAAGAACGTGGCAAGGCCTGTTGGTAGCACCGTGTGGCGCGGAATCGATGCGCGAGAAGCGCGAGATAAGAAGGCAGGATATTCGATGCAAAGGAACACGCACCAGAGGCACGTTCTGCGCACTCCTAGGCAACCTCGCGCAGCGGCTGCAGCACAACATCCCGGTCGACTCTCAATGCCGCTCAGAAAGAAAAAAGGCCATCCTTCGGAGGATGGCCATGTTCAATCAAGCAGCAATTCGCGGCGGCTTCTGCGCCTTGCGCATACTCGGCACGTACCCGAATCGCGCCCATGCCTCCGGGTCTACCGGGAGCGGACTCGTGCGCCCCGCTTCGAGATTTACAAACACACCGCTGTACTGCAGCGTCCCGGTGCGGAACAATGTCCAAAGCAAATTGAAGGCTTGCACTGCAATCGCCTGGTTGATGACCAGCGACTGCTTGCGCAGCGCATCCTCCATCGAACAAGACGGCGCCGTGTCCTTTGCATCGCGCTTCGGATCAATCAGCTCAGGAAACAGGTCGCCGACGTGAGGTAGGCGATGTTCAGCCCGGCCGCGAACTTGGCCAAGGATGACTTGACCACGATCGGTCTCATTGCCGCAATCGAGATAGTAGCCGCCCGTGCCGCGTTGCATGGCCTTGAGGATGGCCTTTCGCGCCGCCCTCGTATCCACACATCCAACGACCAAATCACAGCAGAACCGATCATTGGCATTGATACGCTGCACTTCCGCCTGCCAGTTGGTGCCCATGAGCACATTCAACCGATTGACCAGAAGAGCAGCCTTGTGCCGACCGACATCCGCTGGATAGAAGCCCTGGCGGCCGACGTTGCTCTCACTGACCGTGTCATCGTCATAGACGACACAGTCGATACCACCGGGATGGCCAAGTTCGAGCATGGCGTGATGGAGCCGCGCCAGACTTGGGATAACCGCACTCCCCGTTCCGCCGGCGCCTACTACAGCAATGCGCCATGCCCGCTCTGTCATCGCGCGAGGGATGCTATGCGTCATTTTGGTCACACAACCTCCCGAATGCCGAACTTCTGCCTCCAGGCGGCCGGTATGTCGTGGACACGTTCGAAGATGCCCTTGACGCACAACCTTAACGCCATGGACGGGCGAATGCTTGCGCAGTTGCCCAGCACGAACGCAAATTTCACGTCGTGCCTGTCGTCCTGATTGTCGGTTCCCGAGAAGAAGGCTTCAAACGTGCCATGGGAATGGCAGTCCATGACCAAGTGCTCGTTTTCCTGCAGCACCGGCCGGTCGTAACGCAGATGTCCGGAGCCGTGATCCAAGATTGCGACAGGGACGAGCCGGAACTCGCACGAGACGCCATTCCAGACGATCCAAGCACCGGTTTCGTTCGGCATCGACGCACGCGCCATCTCGCCAAACTGGCCAACCAGTTCAGCTGGAAGTTGACCGCATGGCAACTCGGTCTCCTCATTGACAGTCCCGTAGGGGACGGCAGTTTCGACTTCGTAGCTTGCGATCTTGCGAACTACCCGCAGCCACGGGCGAACCACTTCGAGGAACACGCCGTTGGTTCCCACCAGCAGGCGTTCACCACTACCAGACAATGGTGTCAGGCTACCGAATTTCGGCACCATGATCGTCGGGAAAGACGCTTGCAGCGTCATGTCCATCGGATGCATTTCAACCTCCAACTTTGCCGGCGATGAGATCACCGAGCGATTTCTTCAACGGAATGAGCACTTCCTTCGGGTACTCGGCAAAGTTGCCATCGAGCATCTCCTTCCAGAAGGCGTACACACCTCTTTCGAACTTGACGCGTTGGGCGCCGCGGTTTGGATGCGTGAAGGCCGACGAGAAGAAGGCTTCTTCCCAACCGGCAATCGAAGCGACATCGATCTGCTTCGGAACCTGCGCAGAGCCGATGCAAATCCTTCCCACGTCCCACGTATTGAAGTACGGCGGCTCGTGCAGCATGGATTCCGGCGTCGGCCTGACGTCCTCCATCAAGGCAAACACGCTGAACCCGTCATTGGCCGCCTGGAACACCAAGCCCGGGTGCGGCACTACCGCACTGCGCGTACCCAATTCTTTGCATTGAAAGAACACCCGGCGAATCGCCGGCGGGCACCACCACGTTACGGCGCGCGTGCTCACGGACAGTACGTTCGGCGTCAGGAACTCGCCCTTCGGCAACGCTGACAAAGCAACCTGGGTCACAGCGTGAATGAGTGCTCGCCGATTGAGCGGAACACCCGGGCCGATTGCAGGCTTTCGAGTCCCCGCCTCGTGAGTGATGCGGTGTGCCGTCGAGTATGTGAACTGCCCCTCGGCCGGCCCATACAGCAAAATGGCCCCTTGCAGGGCCACGTCATGAGACCGACTGGCGGTCAAGATCTTGGCCATGGGGCCTCCTATCGTGAAATGATGGTCAGTAATTGGTCGAGAGCCTTTACGATCTCGAACATGCGCGACAGGTCCTCATACTGCTTGGGCACCTGTTGCGGGTCGCTCGCCAGCGGAATCAGCACCTGGTACATCGTCGCCTCTCCGCTATTGCTAATGCATTCGAAATGGTCATCCAGCAGTTCGCCGATCCACTCTTCGGAAAACACCGCAATGGAAGCGGCCGAATATGCAGGTTCGGCCCATTGCGAATGTTCGAAGAGCTTCGAGCCCTTGGCGCGCTGCAGTGCATCTTCCAGCTGCAGCATCGCGCGGCATACCCGCTGAATCCAGCGACTTGACGAACGCGCCAGCTCCAGCACCTCCGACCTCTTGAGAACGGACCGCCGAGGGCCTTTCCGGCCCTTGCGCTTGCCGCGCTCGGGGAACATTTCTTCCGGCGCCAGGACCGGACGAACATTGGAAGGCAGGTAGCGCTCGATGTCCTCACTGTCAGCCCCAAGGCGATCAGCAAGACTCTCCCTCGCGTTCTCGTCGGACACACCCTCATCCCAATCCCACCACCACCTGGCGAACATCTCCAGGAAGTAACTCGGTGTGCGCAAGAAGAGCGAGTTGCAGGACGCTTCGTTGATCAGCGCCATCACAGAGCACAAGAGCCCGGGGTGGGCGCGCTGCAGTGGGTGCATCCGTGCGCCAATCTCGAAGATCTGCTCATGAGGCAACTCGATCGCCAAGTACAACGGCGCCGAGAGGTCCGTCTCCCATCCAAACTGATCGACCTGATCGCGTGCTGCCGCCTGGTCGAGCAAAGCGAACCCAAACAGAAGCCGCTTGCACGTCGGTGTGCGTCGCCGCAGCCACGCGAACATCGCCTCTGCGAACATGTCACCAGCATTGCCGCTGGAGCGAGCGTCGCGCGGCGAGAGCGGACCAGCCTCGAAATGCGCCCGTATCAGACCGGTAAGGTCTCCCTCGTCGGTATGCCGAAGGCGTGCAATCGCTGGAACGCATTGTGAAATGGCCGGGAGTGTTAGAAAACCATCGGCAGCTCTATGTCCGGCAGGGGAATCGAATCGACATGCCGCCCCGCCGGTGAGGCTTTCACTGAAGCCTGATAAACCTTGGCAAGAATCGAACAACACGATTCCACCTCCTCATCATGTAGAAAAACCGCCCTATCGGGCGGTTTCTCAGTTCCATTGATGCTGACCGGATCGGCCAACGCATTCATCAGATCGCGCTTACGCATGGTTGCCCTTTGCGCCCGCGGCACGCACGAACTTGTACACAGCGTTTTCCCCCTTGTACTCCGGACCCTCCACGGCTGCCGTGGTGAGTTCGGGATACTGGGCGGTGTACATGTCGCGCACTTGGTCCGGAGTGAACTGCGTTCCCGGATCGGCAAGCGTCATGCCGTTGTAGGAAAACTCGCGCTTGACCGTGTTGATGGTGATAGCCATGGCTTCTCCTTAACCGAGCAGATCAGCGAGGGAGGTGCCAGACGATTTTTTGTCGCCTTGCGCATCTTTAGCTGACGAACTCGTGCTACCGGACGTCGTTTCAGTGACCTCAACATCGACCACACCATCGTCATCGTCGTCGTCCATGCCTTTCGACTTGGGCGCCGGCAACTTCGGATTGGCGCGATTGGATGTCGCGAGGGCCTTGGTCGCCTTGTTCGACTGAGCAGCGGTAGCCGCTTGAATCACCGCCTTCGTGGACTCGACCTGTTCGGCGAGACCCTGGCGGGCCTGCGTCACACCACCGATCGCATTGGCAAACTCAGCATCCAACTCCGCCGGCGTGGCCGTCAGAGCAATCGGCGCAACCAGGGCTGCGTCGTCCGGCTTGCTGACGGTCGGCGCGACGACCACGGTCATCTCGTCACCCTGCATTGAAAGGGTGATAACAACCTTGTCGCTCGCCTTCACGAGCGGCACCAGTTCTTGAAACATAGGGATTTCCTTGAAAATGAATGGGATGGGGAAGCGAGGCGTGGTCAGAACTTCAAGACCTTGGGCACCTTGCCCGTGTAGTCAAACCCGTCTACCTTGAGGAGGGCCTCAATGACTTCGAGCTTCGATTGGTTGAACAGCTTGGAAAAGCGATCGCCGAGCGCGTTGCGCATGCCCAGCTCGTCGGCGAGAGCCTTCAACTCCGATTTGGTCAGGAGTTCCAGAAAATCCTTGGATTTCTGAAGGTTCCAGTGCTTGGTCAGGTCGAGCGCGTGGTACTTGCAGAGCGACGTCAAGACAGGCACATCGATTCCTTCGATCGCGGCAAGCGCGAGCGAGATCGTCAGATTGAGCCGCTTGTCAGTAGCCAGGCCGGCCACAGAGATAAGGTTCTTCGAGAGATCGGTGGGAGAGCTGGTCTCGTCCGCGATCCGTTCAAAGAGCGTCCCCATCTTGTCGCTGGTGATGGTGCGTGCATGACCGGACAGCGAAAGTGCGAGGAGATAGTGGTTGGCCGTTGCTTCGTTGGCCGCCACCTCCCGGCGTAGCGCCTTGCGCCACACCCCTTGTCGGTAGGTCTTCACCTTGTCCGACTCGGCAATCGACGTGGCCGCGTGTTCGGCCTTTCCGCCCTTGTCCGCGCCCTCCTTGGCCGGCGCGGCTTTGGGGCCCTTAACAGTAGACGGCGCTTCAGCGCGCTCGGCCTTGATCCTCGCTGCAACCTTCTTGGCATTGCAGGACGGATCAAAACACTGACCACGGAAGACCTTGCCCAGGCTGTCCGGCAGACCACTCACCGCGGCGCCGAAATTCTGGCAGCCGTGACATGCTTTCGCCTGTTCGGCACCGACTCCCGTCGGTCCCTCCACCTGCAATTGCACGCGCGTGTGGTTGTCGCCAGCGCGGACGATACGGATAACCGGGTATTCGTCCTTCAGGCCGTACGAGATACCTTCCAGCTGCGTCTCGGTCTTGCCCTTGTAGCAGGTCGGGTTGGTACAGCTACCGGAGGAAATCGCCTCGGAAAACATCACCGACTGCAATTCCGAGTTGTGCGCGCATGTCGCACACTCGCTCTTGTCGAAGATCGCGTCCTTCAGGTTGCAGGCAGCTTGTTCGATGGCCTTCTTGAGGTCCGCCACCGTCTTTTTCTCTTGCAGAATGATCGGCAAGAACAGGTCCTGCTTTTCCTTCGTCAGGGTCGCAAGCAGCTCGGCATGCCCAAGCTGGATGGAACGCGTGTTCAGCGCGTCCAGCACCGCAGGACTGCAGTTCATTAGCGCCAGCCGGCGGTCGAGGGTCGATCGCGGCCAGCCGAGTTGGCGGGCAGCTTCATCGCGGTCACCTTTCAGGTCCCCAACGATGTCCGCGGCCGCAACGGCTTCTTCAGACGGCGCCATGTCGGCGCGCTGAACGTTCTCGATGAGCGCCAGCCGGCGCGCTTCCCCTTCCGTCATCTCACGGATGACAACGGGCATGTCGTAATCGTCACCGCAGGCAGCTTTCGCCCCACGGTACCGGCGCTCGCCAGCGACCAGTTCGTAGGTGCCGTCCTCAAGAGGGCGCACCAGTACAGGTTGAATTACGCCATCCTCACGGATGGACTCCGTGATCTCCGCCATTTTCGCGGGATCGAAGTACTTCCGGGGGTTCTTGCCCGGCCGGATTTGGCCGAGTTTGACGGTGACGCTCTGTTGGTTTTCTTGCATTTGTGGGTTCTCCAGGGATGGAAAAGGGGAACCCGTTGCCGCACCGGGAACAGGTTCCCGATGGGATGGAAAATGAAAGCGAGGGCCACCGAACCGCTGGCCCTCGGACAACCGCGAGACGCTGCGCGTCCTGCGATCAGGAGATCGATGCGTCAAAGACGCGGAGTGAGCTTTGAGAATACCGGAAACACGTCTGCGGTGCCAGACAGCGGATCCCCCTCCGCAGATGGGGACCCGCTCTTGCGCGAGGCCGGCCAGTGGCCAACCTAGAACAACGACAATTGCTCACGTTGCCGGGCAATTTCAGCGTGCTGTTGCGGCACCGCTTCAATGATGGCCGGCGCTTGCGGCGGTTCAATCGCCTCCAGAATCGACAGGACCGTACCCATTTCTGCGGGCACGAAATTGCGTTCGGAATCAACGGGCGGGGAGGTTTCCTGGCTACGCTCACGCGCAGCCAGTTTCCGGTTCCACCCGCCAAGCACGTGCGCTGGTGTGTACCAAACCTCGCGCTCCTCAAGCATCAATGAGTTGCCAAGGATGACAACCGCAGGGATATGGAGCAAGGCCAGCTGCACATACGTCATGTGTACGCACCGTGGATCGATATCGATGCACGTTGCATGCATGGCCGTCTGGTAGTTGTGGCCCGCCTGATGCATAGCCTCCGCCATTGCGATCACCATGCCACCAGCGCCGCAGGTTGGCTCCATCACGGTGATGAAGCCATGTTCCGCGACGTCCGGATCATGGTCATTGACCTGCATCGCAGCCATCATGCTGGATACCGAATAGGGCGTGAAAAACTGCCCCGCCCTATCGTTGCCCAGCTCAAGCAGCATGTAGGTGTGACCAAGCACATCGCCAAAGCCACCGGCGACTCTGACCGGCGCCGGCGACCCGGGAAGGACATCAGTCATCCGGCGCTCGTAAGTGAGCACGAGGTGGCCAAGCATCTTCGGGAACTGGTCCACTTCTTCTTTGGTGTACTTCTTGACGATCTCCATGTACCGAGCCTCTCGGCCGTCTCGCTGAGCGAGATCGACCGCATTGCTGAGGCTCAGTGCGGACATCTCAACGAAGTCGGAGAACACATCGCTTGCGCGGTGACGGTACCCGAAGGCCTTGATCAAATCGACCAAGGCCTTTTGGTGTTCGTCGGCGGTCTCCAGGTGCCGGCGTTGTGCTGCCCTGCTCATTGCAGAGCCCCAACTCGCACATTGAAGCGCTGGTTCAGCGATGCGCAAAAGGCATCCATGTCGGGGACCGCGCCAATAGCCAGAGCGGCTTTGATGTCGGCTTCAGCGACCCGGAGTTCCGATTCCACATCGATAGTCGATGCCACACTAGTCGAAGCATTGCTGCGCACAGTCTCCACAACAGCACGTGCAATTCGCACACAGAACAGCTCGAACTCGTGTGTTACCTCAGCTTCTTTCCTGATCCGCGTTGCACGCAACGATGGATCGAGGATTGGCAAGGCCTCCTGTTCGAAACGAGCCACCACCAGGTAGCTTTCGAAGGCTTTGAGCTGTGCTTCTTTGAAACGCTGAATAACGGCGTTGAACATGGAACGTCTCCAGAAAATGGACGAGAGACGTCCCTGCTGGGACGGCTCCCAGCGGGGAAGAAGATGGAACGACCTGACCGACCAGCGCTAACGAATCGGCGTGCGTAGGCACACCGCGACGTAGCGAAGTTCGCTCAGGTGTTCAAGGGAAAGACCGGCCGCAGAATGCGAACGATAGGCCGACACGTGCAGTGTCGGAGATGAAACCGGACCCTACAGCTGTGGGGGAAACAAGATGTAGGCCGCCCAGATGGCGGTCAAAATCGATGCGTCGTAGACGCGGCAAACCGTTTCAGAATATCGCAGTTGCTCTGCATTTTCCAGCAGCTGTGTCGGCTTAGCGAAGGGAATTAGAAAAAGCGACGCTTTTTCGCTGAGAATTAGCGAAGTTGGCTAGAAAAAATAGCGAAGCTGATCAGATTGCCATGTGGCGTTCGCAGTTCCCTTCCTCGTTCTTGTTGGAGGGCGGGTGGTGACGGGAAAACTGCCTTAAATGCTTCATTGTTGGATCCTCAGGCGCTCGCCGTAAATGGCAGCTAGCCACGTCACTGAAGAAGCAGAGGCCACAGATTAGTGCGCTGGAAGGTTGGAGGCCTATCAGATGTCCCTAGACTGCGATAGGCTCGTGTTGGTTTTGTACTCCTTGGTCCACATATCCCCGGGGTTTCCGCTTAGATGAACGAGCGTCAACCGGCGTGAATGCCGACGCGTCACGGCGGAGCACAAAGGATGGCTGTCCATAGCTTAGTGTCCCATCGCCACACGATAGCGGCAGTTGTGACGCCTACAAATATGCACAAGACAAGCAGAGCTCGGACTTTGCGCCGCGTGATAAACCGCATAGCTCACCGCCTTAACTGACAAAAAACGCTGCCTACCGCATGGTGCATGTCCAATTGCGGGCCACGCCCGAGGCGGAGCACTTTACATGCCGCGGAAGCAACGTCAAGAAATGACAGGAGCCAGGACGCCGGGTGTGCGCCCAGTTTCAATAATGCGTGAGCAATCTCCCGCGCTACCCCACGTTCATCGGCAACAACACCATCTGTTTGCCCTGCACGTGTAGGCGCGTCTGGATCTCAAGCGGCGTCTGGTTGTGCAACCAGGCGGTCAGGAAATTGACCTGTTTGAAGATGAGCTTGCTGGCAAAGCACACGCTGTTCGGGAAGGCGTCCATCGTGGTTTCGGCCAGGCGCGTGAATTCCGCAATCGGGTGCGTGCCGAAGGCGATGCGGTAGTCCGCCGCCATGCCGTGGCGCCGGCAGTGCGCCACGTAGTACGCCAACGATGCGCTGATGGTCTGGCGCAGGTGGTCCAGATGTTCAGCGCCTTCATAGCTCTGTGCGTCCACCTCGCCCACGGCCAGGAAGATCACGTTCTTGAAGTGGCCGGGAAACAGCCGGTTCACCCACAGCAGCGCATGCATGCTCGCCCCAAGATGCTTGCCGACCAGCAGAATGGCAGTCGGCTGTGAAGGGTCTGGTTTGGCCGGGGCGCTGCTTTCGTCCACCGCAGGGGGGGCTCCGCCAAACAACGCATCTTCCTTGGCGATCTGTGCGCGGGTTTCGTCATAGTGCCGCCGGATCAGGACGCACAGCGCCACGACCGCGCTGGTGACCAGCACTGTCAACCAGCCGCCCGCCGTGAATTTCTCGACCAGCGTGATAACCAGCACCGTGCTGGTGACCGACAGGCCCAGGGCGGACAGTGCGAAGTGCTTGAGCCAGTTGCCACTGTCCTTGCGGCGGCGCCACCAGTACGTACACAGGCCCAGCAGTGACAGGCTGAACGTCAGAAACACGTTGATGCTGTACAGCACCACCAGCACCGCCACCTCGCCGTGCGTCCACAGCAAGATGATGACGCTGGCCACGCCCATCACGATGATGCCGTTCTGCCGCACCAGCCGCGTCGACAGATCGCGGAAATGCCGCGGCACCCAGGAGTCTTGCGCCATGTTCGACAGCACCGCAGGGCCATCCAGAAAACCCGTCTGCGCGCCCACCAGCAACAGGCCCGCCTCGAACGCCAGCACGGCTGCCAGCAGCACACTGCGCGCAAGCGCTGAGTCGAGCCCCATGTGGTCGATCACGCTGCCGAACACCACCGCGTTAAGCGTCTGGCCTTCCACTGGCTTGGCCTGCCACAGCATGTACAGCAGGATGATGCCGCCCGCCGTAAAGGCCAGCGACGTCGCCATGTACAACATGGTGCGCTTGCCGGCAGGCACGCGCGGCTCGGCCAGCATGTTGACGTTGTTCGAGACGGCTTCCAGGCCGGTATAGGTACCGCCGCCCATCGAGAACGCGCGCATCAGCAAGCCGAGCATCACCAGCGGCCCAAGCGCCTGTGACATGCCATGCGCCTCGCTGACTGCGTCCGGCACTACCGTCACCAAGTGGTCGCCGTGCACGGCCACGCCATAGACGATCAACCCGAGATGCAGCACCACAAAGCCGATGAAGATCGGCAGCAACACCAGGATGGATTCCCGCATGCCCCGGAAGTTGAGCCCGGTCATCAACACGACCAACACGATTTCGGTGCCCAGCTTGAACGCTTGCGCGCTCACGGGCAGCAGGCTGAAGAACGCGTCCACGCCGCTTGCCAACGAGGTGGCGACGGTCAACACGTAGTCCACCAGCAGCGCCGCCCCCGACACCAACCCGGGGCGCGGCCCGAGTAGTGCCGTGGCCACCCGGTAGCCACCCCCGCCGGTCGGGAACAGCTCGATCACCTGGTTGTAGCCCAGCGCGATGATGAACACCGTGGCAGCCGTGGCCAGCGCGAGAAACAGCGCGAGCGGCGTGTGCTGGCCCAGCGCCAGAAAGGCTTCTTCCGGGCCGTAGCAGGAGGAAGACAACCCATCCGCCCCCAGCCCGACCCACGCCAGCAACGGCGTCACCGCAATGGCATGGCGTGTGCGCGGGTCCAGCGGGTCCAGGGGCTTACCCACCAGCAGTTGCCACATCTTGGTCATGCTTGCCATGGCGTCTCCGTGCAGCGAGTGGTCTTATGGGGGCCAAGTTGGCTGTACTGCTCAATCTAGAGCAGCGTCCGCACAAATGCCACCGATGCCTGCCAAGGCGGCCTTTGCCCGTGAACTGGCTTAAACAGGGCATCCAGGGTGGTTTGTTTACGCGATTTTTTCACGCGCGGGTGATCTCTCTACACGTTTTTGACGGTCGGCTGGCTACGCTTCAGCTATCACCACTACGCGGGCGCCATGCGCCATCATCGAGATGGACATCCTAGCCAGATGGTTGCTCGGCATCGGCGCCATGGTCGCCGTTATCGCATTGTTCATCGCTGTCTACCTCACGGATCGGCGCGCGGAGGAACGCTATGGTCGCGCCATCGAGCAGCACGGCGCTTCGGACTCGAACACGGCGGACCTGTCTTAACGAAGCGCTCAGAGCCCAACGTATCCCGGTACCCGCAGGCAACCACCCGACTCACCCTGCCGCCGGCCGATCAACGTGATCAAACCTTGCCATGCTGAAACTTCTCGTACCGGTTAACGGCTCCCGCCACGCACTGGATGCCGTGCGCCACGCCGCCTTCCTCTGCCAAGATCGCTGCGCGTCGGACATCGTGCTGCTGAACGTGCAGGCGCCACTCGAAGGCGGTCGCGCCAGCGCTTACCACTCACTGGAGGCGCTGCGCCAGCTCGAAGAACAGGACGGAGAAGCCGCGCTTCGACAAGCGCGCGCCATCCTGGACGATGCCGGGGGCGCGTTACGTGGCGCAGATCCGAGTCGGCCGCGTGGCCGAAACGATCGCCCAGAGCGCTGCGGCCAATCAATGCGACATGATCGTGATGGGTTCAGCAGCGCGTACCCCCCTGGGCTCTTTGATCAGAGCCAGGCTGTCAAATCGGCTGATGCGCTTATCGCGCATCCCGGTGATGTTGGTGCGCTGAATGCAGATATCTAGCCCTATGGCCGTTGTATGCGCGATACGCGAAGAAATTTCTTGTCCAATTTGGTCGGAGTTGCTAACCTGCGCGCCGTCACAACTACGGATTAATTTCCATGGACAGTTGTTCTAGTCGATCTTCGATCGCACATTGAACGGCTAGACAGTCTCGGCGTGCCGCGTGCGCACCTCACCACTGCCTAGCCGCATTGCACGGCGGGCAGTGGCACTTGTGTGGGTTCTCTACGCAAGTCTCTTCCCCAATTCGATTGTTTTACCGACACGGCCATGTGGCTGCGTGCGCGCTTGCGTGCGTGGTTTCCTGGGAGGGCCGTGGTCGGCTCGTGCCTACGTTCGTCATAGAAGCGAACGGGGGAGGTCTCATGTTGTTTCTTTCGATGCTGCAATACGCTTGGGTCGCAGTACGTCCGCTGGTTCTGGCACGCGCCGCAGCGCTTGGCCGTCCAGCGTTGTTGGCTGTGATCACGCTGCTGTCGGTTTGTGCGCAGGCTGCCCGCGCGGAAGAGGCCCCGGTTGCCGATGCACCGCTGATCGCCAGTGGTGAATTGGGCGATCGCTTTGGATTCCATGGCCAATCGACGTGGGTCTGGCAAGCCAAGCCGGCATTCAACGCGCCGTACAGCGGCGACAACAGCCTGACACCGGGCCGCGCCACCAGCTATTCCTTCAGCACCACGCTGGATTTGGGCATGCGGCTGTGGAAGGGCGGGGAGTTCCACTTCAACCCGGAAGTGGTGATGGGCAAGGCTTTCTCCGATCTGCATGGTTTGGGCGGCCCAACCAACGGGGAGTTGGCCAAGGTCACTGGCACCGACCCGACGCTGTATCGCGCCCGTGTTTTCATGCGTCAGACCTGGGGACTGGGCGGCGATACGGAAAAGGTCGACGCCGACTTCAACCAGTTCGCCGATGTGGTCGACAAGCGCCGCGTGGTACTGACCGTGGGCAACCTGCCAGTGCTCGATGTGTTCGATGCCGTGGAACATGCGCATGACCCGCGCACACAGTTTCTGAACTGGTCATTCATGACGCATCCATCTTTCGACTATCCCGCCGATGCGCGCGGCTACAGCTGGGGCGTGGCGCTGGAATATATCGACAGCGAACTCGGCTGGGCTGTCCGCGCAGGCCGTTTCCTGCAACCGGTGGAGTCCAATGGTTTGCCGCTCGACACGCGCTTTCTCAAGCACTATGGCGACATGCTCGAGCTGGAAAAGAGCTACACGCTGTTCGGCCAGGAGGGCAAGGTGCGCCTGCTGGGTTGGCGCAACTTAGCGCGCATGGGCCGCTTTGATGATGCGATTGCGCTCGGGCAGGCCACCGGTGCCGCGCCAGACCTGAGCCAGGTGCGGCGCGAGCACGCCAAGGTGGGCGTGGGCCTGTCGTTCGAGCAGAAAGTGGGCGAAAACCTGGGCCTGTTCACCCGCCTGAACTGGTCGGATGACAAGACTGAGACCTATGCTTTTACCGAGGCGGGCCGCAACGTGTCGTTCGGCGGTCTGCTCAAGGGCACGTCCTGGCGGCGGCCGAATGATGTGCTGGGAGCGGCCTTTTCGCTCAACATGCTGGGCCCGGATCATCGTGCCTATCTGGCGGCGGGCGGCAGCGGCGCCTTCCTGGGTGACGGCGCGCTGAACTATGGCCACGAGCGCATACTCGAAGTGTTCTACAGCTTTCAACCGGTCAAGGGCATCACGCTCAGCCCCGATTTTCAGTTGATCCAGAACCCCGGTTACAACCGGGACCGCGGGCCTGCCAAGTTCTTTGGCATTCGTGCCCACGCGGAGTTCTAACGCCTACGGAGGACCCATATGGACAGTCCGAGTCGACCTTATCCGACATCCACATCTGTTTCCCACTAGGCGAGTCTGCCGCACGGTTTTCCCTGCTGTTGACTTGCCGCCTAGGCAAGGCAGCGGTGTCTGCATCGCTCCTTGATTGTTTGAATCTGCCGCTAGGGTAAGACGACCCCTGTGCGGCGATTGCCGCATGCCGCGCATCTGTTGCACCCATGTGGCGAGGAGTTGCCATGCGCAAATTCAACATTCCCGCCCGCCGTTTCTCGGCCATCGCGCTGCCGTTCAGCTCGCCGTTCGTGCAGGCCCGCGCCGGTGCGCCCGAGCGTGCCAACGCCGTGCCCGCCACCGCCAATCGGCGTGCGGATGACGGCGGTCAACCGCTCTCCGGCCACGGCTACGCCGCTGCCGCTATCCGACTGTCGCGCACCTACTGGTAACCGGCGGGTAGCCCCACCACCCAATAACAAATCGGAGGTCGCTATGACCCAACTGACTCCGGGCATTGACACACCAATCCGTCATGCCGCTCTTGATAGCGCCCATGTGGGCGACATCCGCGGTGCGCTGGGCACCATCGCCCACCACGATACCGGCGCACGCGATAGCTGGCGCGCGCGCCTGCGCACGTTGCTCGCCATTCTCGGGCCCGGCCTGATCGTCATGGTCGGCGACAACGATGCTGGCGCGTTCGGTACGTACACGCAGGCCGGGCAGAACTACGGCACCACGCTGCTGTGGACGCTATTGCTGCTCATTCCCGTGCTCTACGTGAACCAGGAGATGGTGCTGCGCCTGGGCGCCGTCACGCGCGTCGGCCATGCGCGGCTGATCTTTGCGCGCTTCGGCAAGTTCTGGGGCACCTTCTCCGTCATCGATCTGTTCCTGGTGAACGCGCTGACACTGGTGACGGAGTTCATCGGCATCAGCCTCGCGCTGGAATATCTCGGCATCCCGCGCCACTGGGGCGTGTGTGCGGCGGCCGCGCTGGTGATGCTGGCGGCGTCCACCGGCGACTTCCGCCGCTTCGAGCGCTTCGCGCTGATATTGGTGGCGGGCAGCCTCACGCTCATACCCATCTTTGTGATGGTGCATCCGCCGATGGGGCAGGTGGCGCGCGATTTCTTCGTGCCTGCGCTTCCGGCCGGTGTACCGCTGGCCGAGGTGATGCTGCTGATCATCGCCATCGTAGGGACGACGGTGGCGCCGTGGCAATTGTTCTTCCAGCAGAGCTACGTGATCGACAAGCGCATCACGGCGCGCTTCATCCGCTATGAGCGTGCGGACCTCTGGCTTGGCATCGTGCTGGTGATTGCCGGTGCCGTGGCGATGATCGCCTTCAGCGCGCAGGCCTTCCACGGTACGCCAGAGGTTGGCAACTACACCGATGCACTGGGCACGGCGAAAGGGTTGGAAGCGCACTCGGGCCGCTGGGCCGGTGTGCTGTTTGCGATCGCGCTGTTGGACGCCAGCATTATCGGCGCATGCGCGGTGTCGCTGTCCACGGCCTATGCGATCGGCGATGTGTTCGCTGTACGGCATTCGCTGCATCGCAAGCCGACGGAGGCCAAGGGTTTCTATGCGATCTACTTCGGGCTGACGCTGCTGGCCGCAGGGTTGGTGCTGACGCCGGGTGTGCCGCTCGGGCTGCTGACCAACGCGGTGCAATCACTGGCCGGCGTGCTGCTGCCGAGCGCCACGGTGTTTCTGCTGCTGTTGTGCAATGACAAGGCCGTGCTGGGCCCATGGACGAACGGACGCGCCATGAACATCTTCACCGGCGGGGTGGTGGCGGTGCTGGTGATGCTCTCCGTCATCCTGACGGCGGCGGTGCTGTTTCCAGGCATCGGCGAGTTCGAAATCGGCGCGATCCTGATCGGCGGTTCGCTCATCGCCATCGTCATGTCGCTGGTGCTGTGGCACATCGAGCGGCGCAGTCATCGACCCCAGCATCCACTGCGCGTGAGCGTGCTGGATCGCGACCACTGGACCATGCCGCCGCTGGAACAGCTCACGCCAGCACGTTGGACACCGCTCAAGCGCACGTGGATGTTTGTGCTACGTGGCTATCTTGTGGTGGCGGCTGGATTGGTTTTGGTGCGGATTGCCGGGTTGTTGACCGGTTAATGCTAGGCCAGCAGCCATTAGTTGCTTTTGCTCGCTTCTGACGTGCGCGCGGCCGTCGTGAGCTAGCCTGCACAGGGTGGAAGCCTGTCTACGGGATCGACGTGGGTCATGACATTGAGTACGTCACGTCGTTCCAAGACGCGTCGCCTGGCTTCGAGCGCGATGTCGTGACCGACTTTCACGGTTGCGGTGCTTTCGATCTCCAAGTGCGCGTCCACCAGGATCATGTCGCCCATCTTGCGTGTCCGAACGTCGTGAACGCCAAGCACGCCTGGCGTGCCGAGCATTACTTGCTGAATTTCGGTCGCTGTCTGTTCATCGACGGCTCTGTCCATGAGATCGTGCAGAGCATTCGAGCCAAACTGCCACCCCATTCTGGATACCATCAGCCCCACAATGAGTGCGGCCACCGGGTCGAGCAGGTGGAATCCAAGCAAATTGCCAATGATGCCGAGTGCGACCACCAACGAGGAGGCTGCGTCGGAGCGAGCATGCCAGGCGTTCGCTATCAGCATGCTGGAGCGCACGCGCTCGGCGATAGCCAGCATGTACCGGAACAACAGCTCTTTGCTTACCAGTG
Source organism: Ralstonia flatus (assembly GCF_958439105.1). Classification (NCBI taxonomy): domain Bacteria; kingdom Pseudomonadati; phylum Pseudomonadota; class Betaproteobacteria; order Burkholderiales; family Burkholderiaceae; genus Ralstonia; species Ralstonia flatus. The sequence goes on from NZ_CAUDLI010000007.1 coordinate 151,328, forward strand.
CGCCAAGTGCAACCCACAAACCAATCAACTTCACATGTGAAATTGATTCCGGATGCTCCAGCTTGGTGACCGAGCTCCAAAGCATTCCGATGCCTACGGCAAGTAGCAGCAAGCCCAAAACCAGGGATGCCGCTGTCTCGAACCGAAGGTGACCATAGTGATGTTCTGCGTCCGGTTCCTTCTGGCTATGGTGTCCGGCAAAGAGAACGACGAAATCCGAAACCAGGTCGGAAAGCGAGTGAATCGCGTCGGCTATCAACGCTTGTGAATGGGCAAGAACGCCAGCAACCAGTTGCGCGGCTGTTAGGGCCAAATTTACACCCACGCTCACGAGAGTGCTGCGTTTCGCCGCGCGCTTCATGGCGGGCGTCTCGCTGTCGACATCGATCTCGGTCGGCTGTTGCATGGTCTTGTTCGTCTGATGGTCGAGGACAGATCACCTTGCGGGCGAGTGCCTGAATTTGTCCAAGATCATAGGGGGAGAGCTAGCCGTTTGGGAAATAACCGGGAGCCGCAGAAAAGAATCCGCATGAGAGGCGTTCGCATTCGCTGTTGCATTGGTTAGCACAATTGCAATACCGGGATCCGTGATCCAGCAAAGAGGCGCTTTCAGCCTTAAGCCGCATCAGATTGCCTCGAGACCAGAAAGCGTTTTCGTCCCCCACAAGTACTTCATGCCAGATGCCATTGGCGCGGGGCGAATCTAAGTCCCTACCCCCATCGTGAACATGCGCATCAAGACTATCCACTAGTGAGCCAGGATCGGCTTGCCGAACAGCGACGGCAGGAAATCATCAAGGAAGAACAACACCTGAATATTTGCGCCGACACCTCGCGTCGATCCGTGCGTTGCAGGAAGCACCATTTCCGCGGCAACCTGCCACGTATCCTTGACATAGGCGACCCCTGGGTTGACGGTGCCGCGCGTGCGTTGCCCCCGTGGCGAGTCGAAAGCGAACTCAATCAAGGGAATCCATTGGTGCAGGGGTTCGTCCTTGGGCAGCACGCCTGGTACAAATCGATCCGTCAAATAGAGCGTGCTGTACTCCAGCGCGAATCCCCAGTGCACCGTGGTGACATTGGCTGTCCTTACAGTGTTGAACTGCCGCGTCGTCGGGTCATAGCTCAAGTTGTCCGACGTCTTGCTGGTCGGCACGGCCACGCTGACGCCCGCTGTGATGCCGAATGGCCGCAGCCAAGACCATGCGTCAGGCAAGGCGCCGAACCCCTGGCCTATATAAAGGCTGGGGGCGATGGTCGCTGAAGTGTTGGCGCCGAGCCGTTTGGCCCCGGTATGGGGCAGTCCATAGATTAGCGAACCGGCAACAAGCGTTTCGTTCAGGTCATCTTCGTAGAGCCTGGACTTGAGTACCACGTCGGAACCGGTTGCGCCGGGCTGTCGCGTGTTGCCCCAGTCGCGCCGGATGACGCCCGTGTCAAAACCGATCGAGACCTCGGGTGTCAGCAGCCTCGCGAACGAGATCGTTGCACCGCGATCCGTGACGTTTCCGCTGTCATCAGGGTGTTTTACAGCGCCCGCGGTGATCGAGAGTTCGTCAGCAACGGCTGGGTCATCGAAATTGAGTGTGCCCGGAAAGAAGCGGTTGCCCGCGATCCCGTGCGCATGCGATGGGCCGGAGACGCCGCACGCAGCAAGGGCGAGCGCTGCTGCGCAAATGCGAACAAATGCGGATGGGCGGTACATGGTCGAGAGAATCTGCGGTCAGCCCGCGAATGTTTTTGTTGTGGTCGGGCAGATGCGGCACACCTGGCAGGGTGCCGCGCCCCATGTTTGGGGATGCGGAGGAAATGTCCGAGTCGGCCGTTAGGCTAGTTGCCTGGCAACGCGTGAACCTCCACCGTGATATGCGAGAGTGCCTGAAGTCGCCGCAACCGTTGGTGATAAAACTGCGGCCCGCGATGCGCTTGGCCTGTGCTCACCGAGACCACCGCGCCCAGGTGGCCAGGGCCGATGCGCCACACGTGCAGGTCGAGCAGCGTGTCGCCATCGGACTCCAGCGCCGTCTTGATGCGCCTGCCGATATGTTTGTCTGGGGTCATGTCGACCAGGATGCCGCCCGTGTCGCGCATCAATCCGTACGCCCAGTTGGCGATGACCAACGCACCGACGACGCCTGCAAGGGGGTCCATCCACAGCCAGCCGAAAGCTCTTGCTAACAACAGCCCAACAATGGCTAGCACAGAGACGGCGGCGTCGGCCAGAACGTGCACATAAGCTGCGCGCATGTTGTGGTCGCGATGGTGTGCCCCGTGTCCGTCGGCGTGGTCGTGGTCATGCTCTTCGAAATCCACGCTGTATTCCTGACCACCGATGCCGAGCACCGCAGTGAAGGCATGTGGCTCCGGAATCTCTGTGGTGGATTCCAGATAGTTTGCCTTGCGGACCAGCAGGAATTCCTGGCGGCTTCCGTCCGGCCGGAACGTGGTCACCGTCGCCACATCGCCGGGCAGCGGAGCAGTTTCTCCAGCCAGGCGGAACACTGGCGGTACGCCTTCTTCAAAGATCGACAGTGCGAACACGCCCGCGGGCGCGTCGATGTGCTGCACTTCCTTGCCATGCGGATGCGTGTCGCCAAGTCCGGCTGCGTCGTGATCGTGTCCGTGGGCGTGACCATGGTGATGACTGTGGCCATGGCTGTGACCACCGTGGTCGCCACCGCTCAGCAGCCAGGCGCTGGCGATATTCACCAGCAAACCGACGATCGCAATCGGGATCGCCTCACTAAAGTGGATGGGCACCGGCGAGAGGAACCGCACCACCGCTTCGTAGCCGATCAACAGCGCGATCATCGCCAGGATGATGGCGCTGGTGAAGCCGGCCAGATCACCAAGCTTGCCCGTCCCGAACACGAAGCGCGGGTCGTTCGCATGACGTCGCGCATAGGTGTAGGCCAGTGCCGCGATCAGCATGGCGCCTGCGTGCGTCGACATATGCAACCCATCGGCCACCAGTGCCAGCGAGCCAAACATGCTTCCGCCGATGATCTCGGCGGCCATCATGAGCGTGCAGAGCACGATCACGGCCCAGGTTTTGCGCTCGTTCTTTTCGTGTCCCACGCCCAGGAACACGTGGTCATGGCTGGCGCCGAACGGCGTGTCGTAGAGATTGCTCATGGGCGGCTCACTTGAAATAGCTATGCACGACCTCGATCAGCTGCTCCTTGGCGCTGCCGTCGGCGTGCTCATGTTCTTCATCCACCTCGGTCAGGTGGGTGCGGATGTGGTCTTCCAGCACGATGGCCAGCAGGCCATTCATGGCGCCGCGGCAACTCGTGATCTGCTGCAGTACGGGAGCGCACCCTTGCTCCTCCTCCAGTGCGCGCTCGATGGCATCGAGCTGGCCGCGAATCCGGCGAACGCGGTTGAGTAGCTTCTGCTTCTCGCGGATGGTGTGGCTCATCCCATTGCCTCATCAAAATATACTGTAGGGGGGTATACTACACGAAGATTCAAGTTGCCGTGATGGCCAAGCGACTCGCGTTCATTGCCTGCGAGGACAACAGTCGCTTGCTTGCCCTGAATCTGAAGACCAAGCAGCTCACTGCATGCCTCGATGTCGGAGGGGCGCCTGATGTGTGGGCTACGACCTTGATTTCGGGCAGCTCTATGCGGCCGGTGAATCGGGCATGCTGTCGATCTTCCATGTCACCGCGTCAGGAATGACCAAGATCGGTGAAAGCTTCGTGGAGCCGATTGCGCACAGCTTGGCGATCGACGCAGCCACACGTGAAATTTGCTTTCGGTTGAAGGACATCGACCGCCACCCCATGATGCGTGTCATGCGACTTGGCGCCTGACACCCATGAACGCTCGACAGCAGGGACGTCGGCTCAACCAACTATCGCTATGTCCATTCGTACCGCTAGCCCTGCTTTGGCCGCAGCGCTGTTATTCGGCGCGAGCACACCCCTGGCCAAAACCCTGACTGGCGCGATTTCGCCCATCTTGCTGGCAGGGCTGCTCTACCTGGGAAGTGGCCTTGGCCTGGCAGGAGTGTTGTTGGCTCGGCGGCTGAAGCGGAAACCCGCTGAGACGGCGCAGCCCGGACCGGCAATTCCCCGCTGCGAGATTCCTTGGCTGCTCGGCGCCATCCTGGCTGGCGGAGTAGCGGGACCGGCCCTATTGATGACGGGATTGACGCAAACCGGGGCCGCCTCCACATCGCTGCTGCTCAACGTCGAAGGCGTCTTCACGGCGTTGATCGCGTGGCTCGTGTTCAAGGAAAACGCCGACCGCCAGGTCGTGCTGGGGATGATTGCCATCGTTGCTGGCGGCGTGTTGCTGTCGTGGCAGCCGGACGCTGCGAGCTTGTCGTCAAGCGCATTGCTGATTGTGGCAGCCTGTGCCTGTTGGGCGATCGATAACAACCTGACGCGCAACGTCTCCTCCAACGATGCGGTACTGATCGCGTGCGTCAAAGGCCTGGTGGCGGGCACCTGCAATACCGGTTTCGCGCTGGCCGCTGGCAATGCATTGCCTTCTGCGCTACCGCTTGCGTCGGCGATGGTGGTTGGTTTCGGTGGGTATGGCGTCAGCCTGGCGCTGTTCGTGGTCGCCTTGCGGCATCTGGGGACTGCCCGGACGGGGGCATATTTCTCCGTTGCGCCATTATTCGGCGTGGTGATTTCCTTTCTGATCTGGCCGGAAATCCCTGGGGTGTTGTTCTGGCTGGCAGCTGCGTTGATGGCGCTTGGCGTGTGGCTACACCTGCGTGAGCGGCATGAACATGAACACGTGCACGAGCCGATGGAGCATGCGCACAGGCACCGACATGACGAGCACCACCAGCATGAGCACGATTTTCCGTGGGACGGCAAGGAGCCGCACGTGCATGTGCATCGGCACGAGCCGTTGGTCCACAAGCATCCGCATTACCCGGATATTCACCACCGTCACACACACTAGGCCACGATGTCGAACGTTGATCGCTACCTCAAAGCTGCCACCCGCGACAACACGCGGCGCAGCTACCAGTCGGCCGTTCGCCATTTCGAGGTGGAATGGGGTGGGTTCCTACCCGCAAGCGCTGACAGCGTCGCGCGTTACCTGGCCGATCACGCCCAGACACTTTCCATCAACACATTGCGCCAGCGCCTGGCCGCGCTCGCTCAGTGGCACCTTGCCCAAGGCTTCCCTGATCCGACGCGCGCGCCCCATGTGCGCAAGGTGCTCAAGGGCATTCAGGCGCTGCACCCTGCGCAGGAGCGGCGGGCCAAACCGCTGCAATTGACCCAGCTCGAGCAGTTGGCGGCCTGGTTAGATCAACAGATCGAGGCAGCTACTGGAGACACTCGTACGCTCCAGGTCCACACGCGCGACAAAGCATTGGTGTTGATTGGCTTCTGGCGTGGTTTCCGCTCGGACGAACTGAGCCGGTTGCAGGTCGAGCACATCACCGTCGAGCCCGGTCGCGGCATGACGATCTTCCTGCCCCGGTCCAAAACGGACCGCAATCACGTGGGCACGACCTACAGGGCGCCGGCCTTGTCACGGCTGTGTCCAGTGGCAGCGTATGAGGCATGGCTGGCTGCATCAGGCCTGGCGGAGGGAGCCGTGTTTCGCCGGATTGATCGATGGGGCCGAATGGCGGAGCACGGATTGCAAGCAAGCAGCGTCGTGCCCTTGTTGCGGGCTCTATTTGAGGCGGCCGGATTGCCGCAAGCGGATCACTACAGCAGTCATTCCCTGCGGCGTGGCTTTGCCACCTGGGCCAATGGAAACCAGTGGGATCTAAAGATGCTGATGGAGTATGTCGGCTGGAAGGATGTCCGCTCGGCAATGCGCTACATTGATACGGCTGACCCGTTTGCGCAACGCCGTATCGAGACAGCCCTGCTCAGTTGAGCAGCCCGTTTGCTCAGGGACGTATCGCAGTCCACGAATAGCGCGCAATCATCCAATTCACGAGGCGCCAGGTGGCACGTGGGCGAACGGAAAAACTGACGCCATTCTTGTCGAGACACCACGCGGGGCAAAACGCCTCTTCCTCCGGGCACTCACTCCAGCCAATATCCACGACTCTTTTACATGATGCCACCTGCTTGAGGACAAGGCAAAACAAGCCCAGTACTTCAAGCTCAGCGAGGATTCGGTTTGCCTGGATACTCTCGGGAACCCAGCAACTACGCAGAACCAAGTGTGCAGAATCAACTTTCTCAATATCAATGTCGGTCCTCCTTTTTGGGTCCGTCATGCGATACAGGGGATTCACGCCGTATAGATACGCGGTCTTGCAGTACGCTGCCGCAGTAGCACAGGCAGGTACCTGCATGCGCAAGCCACTTTGAAGGCCGTCCAGATGAGACGCCACTCGTACAATATCCGCCTCTCGATCGCTACAGAGCCCCCTTAGCTTCCTCAATATTGCCAGGATGGTTGCGGAAGCCGCGATAAATATCTTCTTGCCAGAGGAACCCTCTTCACGCGCCAGGTGGAAGTTGGATACCCTTCCGGCACTCCATCCTGGCAGCGTCGCCCCCGTCCATAACGCGTGGCGAAGCACTCTGCGGCGAAGCCGTGAATCTAGATCCTCCAGTTCCACGCTAACAGAATCGGTCGGTCGTGCAAGGCGAAACCGTGACTTGTGCTCATTGCCCAAGTCCAATAGACGCCGGCGCTCGACGATCATCAGCTCAACCAGCCGAATCTCGACGTCCCGTCGAGCATCTGCAACAGTTCGGAGCAGCAAATGGCCACATCGTGAGCAAGCAAAGGGATCACGAGCCACCGACCACCATGTCGGCTTGAATGCATATCCGCAAAGCGTGCAGATCCCTTGCAAGGGCACGTCATGCAAAGGGCATTTCTCGACCGCCACGTGCTGAAATAGCGTCGCGTGGTACCCGTGCGCGATACAACGCGGACAGTACCGTAGGTTCCGACGCGCCAACGTCCCGCAATCCCCCACTCTGAAGATATCCTGTCCGGCCAAATAGGAGAATGCGGATCGCTCAACGCCTAACGTATTGATGAGTCCACGATAAAGGTCAGCACGCTCGCCATGGATGAACGGGGGCCTGAAAATCTGTCGCCCCGGTGGCAATACGCCGAGAAACTGAGGCAACTCGCACTGCGTTGGACTGTGGTCGAGACAGACCCTCGACCACTTGCCGTACAGAGACTCTTCAGTACCGTCCATGAAGAGCGGTGTCGCCGCCACCCTGCGATGCTGATGGACAATAGATTTCATGGCGCCTCCTCCGGTTGAATCGAATCATCCGTGCAGGTGGCCTCCGCATAGTATGCAATCACGCCCAAAAAGCCTGCGTCCCCCAGACAGCGGAGCATCAACGTAGGAGATGCCTCCCGCGCATCCAGCCGGCCTTCTGCCACCCGGTACAGAAATGCCAGAACCGTGGAGCGCAGATACTGCATTGGCACGTAGATGTCCTCCATAAGGTTGTGCTTGCTCTTAGCTATCGCCAGTGCATCCCTCAGAACTGGAGCCATATCTGCTAAGCGCCACCCTTCCGCGTAAGCGACTGGCAAATGAAGTGCAGAGGCACATGGCCCTTCCGGCGAGATGGGCCGATCTAGTTCGGCCAACACCGCCTCAAACTCCGAAATTGCGACGGCTTTGAAACGATGTTGATGAACGTGGAAGCGTCCCGTAATCTGGTGGCGTTTGCTTTCGCTCCAGTATTTGTTGAGCGTCTCAAGCTCTGGCTGACCGACAAGGAGAAAAAATGGTCGGAGTTGTCGATGAACGAGTTCGTTAAAGCAATGGATCAAATATCCATAGTGCTGTTGGGCGAGTACTTGTGCTTCATCGATGATCACCACGACACGTCTCGCGCACACAGAGTCCGCTAGTTGCTCGATATGGTCGTAGAGCCTGCCACGCAAGACAGCGACATCTCGATGTGATATAGCACGGCATTTCGACTGCTGCATGCGCTCCTGCGTGAACTCTCGTTCGCCAACAGATTCGTTCACCGGCATGGACCAGTTCAGGGTCGCCACGGGGTAGCCGATGGCGGAATGTAAGACCTCGGCGAGGTATGTACAGGCAGAGCTCTTCCCTATCCGCTGTTTGCCAAAGACGACGCCTCCCGGCGTATCAAGGCGCACCCATTTCGCGACGATGCGGACCATCCTGTCGATCGCCGGGGTCCACACGATCGCATTTGCCAATACATCGGGCTCAGCAATGTCGGGCGCAGCTTCGGACGTTGTGGGATCCATGTCTATTCCCTCGGCAAGACGATGCGACGCGGAATGGGCCTTGCTGAAAAACCGTCCTGTGCTTCAGGCTCGTCCATGCTGGGCGACGACCCGAGTCGCCGCGGCATCGTCCCAGAGGGCTGGGCGTTGACTTGCAATAGCGCCACGCTCTCGCCAGCCTCCAAGCAGTCAATCGATCTATCAATTTCCACTCGCCAATTGGCAACTCCGTACGCCTTCAAATACTCGAGCAGGTACGCGAGTTCCAACCCCGCTTTGCGGTCGTGGGGCGCTCGCTCTCTTAGACACGCGAGAAGGCAAGCGACCGGCTCGTCATCGGCTCGCGGGCCGAGCGCTCCTTTGCGTTTGAGTCGAGCGTGAAGCTTGCGGATACGTACGTCATGAGGAAACCTCGCCCACTTCCCGGTCACGTCAAGCGTGTCGAATTCTCTGCCATCGCCGTCAAACAACAGTACCGTGCGCAAATCTCTGAAATCTGCTCGGACCCACATCTGTTTATCTTTAAGTCCGATCTGACGCTTCAAGAGATCACTGGTGTAGCGCTCATACAGATAGTTGATGTACGGAAGCCTCCCGTTACGGAGATCCACTTTGACCGGCGCTGGACTTGGCTTGCCGAACCAGTGGGGGCGCCGCTTGTCGGCAGGTAGGTGAATTGGGGTCAGCGCCCCGCTTGCCAGACTGCGTTTGAGTCGCTCAAGCGGCGCGATGTAGCCCGCCGCAGCTGCCGGCAGTGCGTTCGCATTTGCGCAGTAGCAATCGAGTGCGCTGGCGAGCCGGTGAACTGGCACACGGTCTTTGATGCCGACCGCAGCCGATTTTCGCAAGGGGTCCTCCGGCCCAGTTCCCGTAGTCCCTGGCAATTGGTGGATCAGCCGTCGCGCTTGCACAGAGAAGTCCGCTTCGATGTGTGGGCGCTCCTGCGGCGTTCCCGGTCGCCCCAATTTGGCCTTTGCGCCCCAAAGATCCTTGATGAGATAGTTCACGTGGTCAGCAAGATGTGCCAACGCATTGTCGAGATAGATTATTGTCGGTACCGCAAAGCGCAATGCAGGAATCACTGCAGCGGGATATCCCGCACCGTCCCCGAGCAAACCGGAGGCGGTAGCATCGGCGCCGAACGTGACACCGTTGATGGCATCCCAAAGCAAAATGGCAACATCTTCGGCTGAGGCCTGCGGTGCGAGAACAAGGCGATTGGCGAGCTTAGCGCCGGTGGCAACGTCAAGCGCACGAATAACGAACGCCCGCCGCAACTCGATTTGCTCCCAGTCCCCATTTGCGTTTGGAATTTCGTAGATCGCCTCAAGGTCAATCGTGTTTTCGTCGATCTCCCATGCCTCGTAAGGCGCGGGTAATCGTTTTGCCTGCCCGTCTCCCTTCTGATAGTCGAGCGATTGTGCCGCACTCGGTCCGTATTCACGCTCCACCCAACGTGTTCCGTGGCGAACAGCAAAAACGTCCTTGATCCATTTGCGCAGCGCCTGCGCTCCTCTCGCTTCTGTCGTAAACGGGTATTCCGTGCCCGGAATGCCCTGTTCTTTACTGATGCGCAAAAACGCGTTGTGTATGTCGCGAAAAGCCAGCCGGTTGGGCTGCGGGTGGTCTCTCGCCGTTTTCAGCCCCTTCAACTCTTTGATCAGTTGCTCCTCGATTTCCGGATGCTCTCGAAGCAGCTTGTTGAACGCACCTTGGAATCCAGCACGCAGATCGCTGTGATATCCAATAGCCTTGACGCGTCGGAGTGGCTGGGTTCGAGTCCCCCTTACACAAGCCCTCAATCCCCAGATACGTCCGTCGGGTGCTGGTTGCAGGCAACGGTTGAAAATCCGCAAAAATCGCGACCGGGACAATCCAGTCGCCTCCTCTACGGACGTTAGTGGCTGATTCTGTAGGTACAGATCAATGCCCTTGCATAGCCGCTGATAGCGACGGCGAGCTACTAAGTCCTTTAGCAATCGATCGTCAATGGCAGGCCACAATTCGAGTGACCGGTAGCACTCCGGAAGACGTCGCCGCCCTGATTCATTTGCGGAGTATGAGGGTGCTCTGGCCATAGCGAACTTCCTCCAGGAGGATTTTGAGCAAACCGGCTGCGTGCAGTCGGATAAGAACGGCATCGACAAGCGTGTCCGGTATTTCCGGATGAATGAGACCTCGAATTTCGCCACGCGTAGTGGCGGAAGCGGACAGCAGAAACGTCGCGATAGTTTGGCTGACCGCTATGGCGCGATCGTCGGCATGAATTGCCGCACATTGACGTAGGCGATCGAGGTTCGAGAGAAGAACCGGCTGTCTCCGAATCTGTTCACGCGTTCGGACGGACCAGGTGAACCCATACGCAGACGCCACATATGCGAGCGAGCGAGTTCGGGCTCGACTCGTCGGCGTATCGCAAGCGTTCACGATCTGAATTTCAATGCAATTGCGCTCGATCAGCAGGTCCGGGGACACGCTGAACCGATGGCCTTGGTATAGGCATGTCAAGCGTTCGCTATGTGGTAAGAGGCGCCGAACGTATGGTTCTGCCCAGTGCAGCAACCAGTTCTCAAAGTGCAACTCTGTGGCGAACGCCACGTGCGTGTGCCGCAGTGGATCGATGCAGCGCAGCACGCCACCGTGAAAACCGATATAGCGTCGGTGCAACCCGCCGTGCCGGTGTTCTCGACTGGACCACATGACGTCCTCCTGGACAAACGATCCTCCGCACGTCTGCGACAACGAGACGCGCGCAGCAACTGTGGAGTGCGGCGAGATGCAGCCTCTTTCGAGAGCGATGCACGGAGCCCACCGCCATTCGCAGGGATAGGCGAAGCGACCTTGGGGTCTTCTAGGGAGATGTACAGGCGCACGCCGGCCCGCCAGCTTGACAGTTGGCGAGAAGACGCAGAGACTTTGGAAACGTCAGCGAGCCAAGTTGACGAGGACCGCAGTCTAAGACGCCCCAGTGTTCGCGCACTGGGGCGTTCCCTTTTCTTTCCCTCTCTTCCTCTTCAACCAGGCGGCATGTTTTCCTCCTTTTCGGGTCGGGAATTGGCGGCAGCGACGTCCAGCGTCGCTATCCACTGAGCCACCTCGCAGGTCTTGGCGAATCGTCCTCTTCTCTTCTCTATGGTGAAGGTGCTTACCGGCACGGTTCCAAGCCGGACCGCTTTTCGAAAGGCCTGAGCGGATACATACCCTAGCGCTCGCCAGAGGCTTCTTCCATGCATAAGAGGTCCGTGCTGCCCGAGTAGATATGATTCAAGGCGCACGTCAACGGGTCTGGCCGGATTGGACATGGACAAGAACCGATCGAAATCGAAAGAAACGCAAAACAACGGATAACGCATCCTCACGATGGTTGCGCGGCAGCGGCCTCGCAAGGCATATTCGACGGCAGAAAATCGCCCTAAACGACTGCCAACGAACGATGTACGCGTTTTCTCCAGTGCAATGCGATCCGCCGCCTGGGTGTTACGTTGAACTCACACGTTTTCCATTGCATGGCATTCAATGCGCCCCGCGTGGAAATCGGCATTTGAGGCACTACCAGAGTCGGCTCGTGTATGACATCGCCTGCGAAACGCTCGGCGTCTGGACTCCGTATGCCGTTGAGAAACAGCTCATGGGGAATGCATTTGTACCTAGTGAGCGCAGCCGGTGGTGGGAAAAACTTCGCTACGGCCGGCTAGACTTGCCGCGGGCGCTCGCACGCGGGGATCCTGCGTCGAAAGCGTGGCTAGAGCGGCTAGCGAGAAGGACAAACGACGCGTCACGGGTCCTTTCCATGCCACTTTGGGCGCTGTCAACGATTGGGGGCGTAACAGTCGAGGCGGTAGTTTCATGGCGAGGGCCGGTAAGTGCCATGGGCGTCCCCATCCCCGAGTTTCCGGCTCATACGAAGCAAAGTGCCAGGCGGTACGTCGATCAGTTGTTCGAACCGATCGGCTCGCCGGGCACGACATGGGCGGGACTCAACGTTGCGCTGTTTTGCCTACGGCTCGCGCAAGCTCGCGGAGACCTTGCGAGCTATGCACTCACCTATGAGGCAATCGCATCAGAGAGGTGGCGCTGCTGCATGATGTGCGCAGGCCCTGCTGCAGACCAGTGCTGGCGCCAGTTGGCAATGTTCTATGGGGAGTGGTTCTCGACGCTCTGCCTTCGCCTCTCGACCGAAGCGGAGTTAATGGAGGCGCAGGAGGATTTGCGCGCCCATGGGCTATTGAGCGAACTCACCGCTATCTCGCGAGCTGAGGACCTTCGATACGAGCTCGTCGATCGCTTGACCGCCGGGCAGTGTCTGCCGCCCACGACAGAAGAGTCAGTTTTAATCGCGGCGCACTACGTAGTGTGAATCGTGCCCTGACCGTTGCACAGGATGGTTTAGCTGACGATTGGCTATCGCATCAAGTGACTGGTCAGATCGTCGCTGCAATTCCTTTCATCGGTCGGCAGTTCGCTAGCTTTCCTTCCATTGGATAAAACGTCGCTGCAACTGCTACCAGCATGGCGGTAAGCAAAAACAGCGCACGCTTTCCATTCTCACCGAACAATCAAGGACTTGGCGCGAGGGGAATGTGGCCGAATTTGCTTCCGTCGGACATCGCTACCGACGCACAGGCTCCCCCCGCATATCAGCCGACCCGCCCGAACCTGCTGCTGCACCGGTTCCCGGCAACCCATCGCTGCCCCCGGAGCCTCGCGATCCTGCAGCCGTGGCGGCGCCATCGGAGGTAGACGCTTTGGGCGCGGATGCAGGCTGTGCACCGGGACGCCGAGGCACATTCCTGGTCGCCTTCCGTTGGACCGCGGCTCGTCCATCCGGCGACGTCGGATGCGTCTGGGCTGGCTGGGCGAACGACAAGCCGCTTCCCAGTCCGAACAGAAACAGCAGTCCTGCTGCCGCGTTCATCTGCACTGTCCTCACGCGTTCCATGCTGAGCCTCCGTCGTCTTCCGTGTTGTAAAGCAGCGGACATGCCACCGGCTTCGGCCCGCAGTCACGATTCTTGCTGCCCGGCTTGCTCTTCTGCGCGCTTTTGCGCTGCGGCTCCACCGCGAAGCCCCAAGACACGGAGTGTCCTATGCACGACGACTTCAAGCCGGCCCGACGCCGTTTGCTCAAGGCCCTGGGGATCACGCTGCCTGCCTCGACAACCGTATTTGCCGTGGCGCAAAGCCCGCCGGCGCGCACATCGGCGCCCCCGCCTGGAATGACGACCGCGCCGCATCCGATGGCCGCCGCAGGCGCAAGCGCACCCGAACCCGTCAGTCTTTTCTTCAATGCCGATGAAAAAGCGGCCGTCGATGCGATCGTTGCACGGCTGATTCCGGCAGACGAACTCGGGCCCGGTGCAAAAGAGGCTGGCGTCACGGTGTTTCTGGATCGACAACTGGCGGGCAGTTTCGGCAGCGGCGCGAACTTTTATCGCCATGGCCCCTTCCAGCAAGGCACACCGGAACAGGGCTATCAGCTGGCGCTGACACCGGCGGAATGCTACCGCCTCGGGCTGGCGGCATTGGACCGCGTCTGTGCAAGCCGCTATGGCGGAAAGCGATTCGCCCAGCTCGATGCAGCAACGCAGGACGCGGTGCTCAGCGAGGCTGAAGCCGGCAAGCTTGAGATGGACGCCGTGCCGAGCGCGGTGTTCTTCCAGATGCTGTTGGACGGCGCTGTCGAGGGCTATTTCTCCGACCCGCTCTACGGCGGCAATCGCGACATGGTGGGCTGGAAGCTCGTCGGTTTTCCCGGTGCGATGGCCAGTTTTGCCAATGACATCGAGCGCCACAACCAGCCCTACACGCGCGCGCCTGTTTCGATTGCCACGGCACACGCGCACGACATGGCGACAGCGCCACCGCGCTCGGAAGCCCAACCGATTGCCTTCGTCGCGCTTGCAAGTAACGAGGTATGCCGCAGCCGCACGGGCACTGATCACGGAGGCGGCGAATGAAGACATTGCCCCCCGTGGATGCCGTCATCATTGGCGGCGGCTGGACCGGCGCCATCATCGGCAAGGAGTTGGCGGCCCATGGCTCGCGTGTGGTGGTGATGGAGCGTGGGCAGCCCCGCTGGCCGTCGCCCGATTTTCAGGCGCCGGCAATCCACGACGAACTGAAATACACGCGCCGGCATGCGCTGCACCAGGACACCTCGACCGAGACCTTTACCTTCCGCAACCGCAGTGACCAGGTGGCCTTGCCGATGCGCCGCTGGCAGTTCGCCTATCCGGCCACGCATTTGGGCGGCGCCGGCAACCACTGGTCCGGCGCCTATTACCGATTCGACCCAACCGATCTCAAGCTGCGCAGCCACTATCGCCAGCGCTATGGCGACCGCATCTTCGACGCCAACCTCACCGCCCAGGACTGGCCCCTCACCTACGACGAGCTGGAACCGTACTACGACCGCTTCGACTACCTGATCGGCGCGTCGGGCTTTGCCGGCAACCTGAAGGGGCAGTTGCAGCCGGGCGGCAACCCCTTCGAGCCGTGGCGCTCGCGGCCGTATCCGAATCCGCCGATGAAGGTGCCGTTTGCATCGGCATTGTTCGGCACGGCTGCGGCATCAATGGGATACCACCCTTACATCCAGCCCTCCGCGCTGTGCACGCGCCCGTACGTGAACACCGAGGGGCTGCCGATGAATGCATGCGTGTATTGCGGCTTTTGCTCCAACTTCGGCTGCGAGCATTTTGCGAAGGCGTCCCCGCAAATCTGTGTCCTGCCGGCCGCGCTCAAGCTCAACACGTTTGAGTTGCGCACGAACGCCCACGTCCTGAAGGTCGAGCTGGACGAAGCGCGCAAGCATGCGCGCGGCGTGACCTATGTCGACGCGAGCGGCCAGCAGTTCTTCCAGCCCGCAGAGATGGTGGTGCTGTGCGCGTTCAGCGTTCAGAACGTGCGGCTGCTGCTCCTGTCCGGCATCGGCAAGCCTTACGACGCTGCCACGGGTCAAGGCGTGGTGGGCCGCAATTACACGCACCAGACAACGTCCGGCGTGAACCTGTTCTTCGACGAAAAGACGTGGCTCAACCCCTTCATGGGCGCCGGTGCCGCGGCGGTAACGATCGACGACTTCAGCGCCGACAACTTCGACCACGGGCCGCATGGCTTCGTGGGCGGCGGCTACATCCAGATCCAGGTGGTGAGCGGCGCGCCCATCGGATACCACCCGACCCCGCACGGCACCCCGCAGTGGGGCAGTGCCTGGAAGCGCGCCGTGAAGCGCTACTACAACCATTCCGCGTCGATCACGATCACGGGCTCGGCCATGCCGACGCGCGGCGGCTATCTCGACCTGGACCCGACGTACCGCGACGTCTACGGCCTGCCGCTGCTGCGCATCACCTACGACTTTCCCGACAACGACATCCGCATGTCGGCCTTCCTCACCGACCGTGGGAACGCAATCGGCAAGGCCATGCAGGGTGTGGTGGCAACCGAGCCTGGCCCACGCAAGCGGCCATACACGGCGACAAGCTATCAGTCGACGCACCTCACCGGAGGCGCCGCGATCGGCGACGATCCGGCGACCAGTGTCGTCAACCGCTTCGGGCAATGTTGGGATGTGCCGAACGTGTTCGTGACCGGGGCCAGCCTCTTCCCGCAAAACTCGAATTACAACCCCACCGGTACCGTCGGTGCCACCGCGTACTGGATCGCCGACGCCATCAACGCGCGCTATCTGAAATCCCCGGGGAAGGGGCTGGTATGACCGAAGACCACCCGCCCCCGCGCCGCCTGCCGGTCGTTTTATGGGTGCTGCCGTTGCTCGGCATTGCGCTGCCGATCGGCGCGGTCTTCTATGACGTGTTGTCGGATCGGGGCATCCCGTCATTCCGCAGACCAAGTCACGCGGAAGACCGTACGAAACCGCCAGGCAACGTGGCGGAAACCGGCACGGCGGTCAGGCGCGCCACCGATTTCATCCCCAAGCCGACAGCGTGGTCCGCCCTGCTGGCAAAGGCGCCGCAAGAGGACACCGCGCGTGGGCGCGTCCTTGTCACACAGGGTAGTGGCGCCGTGCCGCCCGCATGCGCGACCTGCCATGGGGCGAAGTCGGTGGCGCCGCAACCGTTTCCTTCGCTGGAGGGATTGCCGGCCGAGTACATCGTCAAGCAGTTGCTCGACTACCGCAGTGGTGCGCGGCAATCGTCCGTCATGCAACCGGTCGCGCGCGAGTTGTCGGACAGCGATATCACGGCAGTCGCGCGGTACTACGCGACGCAAGCACGGCCGGCCACCGCAGCGTTGCCCACGGATGGCGCCGCCGCGAGCTTGCATTGGTCGGGGGACAACGCGCGTGCCCTGCCCGCCTGCGCAGACTGCCACGGCGCCTCCGGACGCGGCGGCGGCCCCCTCTTGCCGCCGCTGACGGGGCAACCCAAAGTCATGGTCGCTGCGCAGCTCAATGCGTTTCGCTCCGGCACGCGCGCCAACGACGACGACGGCGTCATGCGTGCGTTTGCCCGTCGCCTGACCGCTGCCGAGATCGAAGGCCTCGACAACTTCTATGCCGCAGCCTCCGCCCCGCAGGGCGGGGTCCGTAAGCCAGCGCAGTAGAAATCGACCTGCCACATCCCGGTGAGATGGGAGGGAACCGCTACTTGTCCCAAGGCGGGGCGTTTCCGTGGTACAACCGGCGCCAGCGTCTCATTCACTTCCTGCATTCAGATTGGCATCGGCGCACTTGCGACCCGATCCATCCGCCTCGCCACCGAGGCGCAACGCAACATCCATTTAGAGAAAACCGTGTTCACTTGCATCAACCAGAGCTGCGGCACGCAGTGGCAGCTTTCCGACGTCGTCATCAAAGACGAGGGCCAGGGGCCGCTGTTCCGCTGTGCGCTATGCGGCGCACGCAACTATCTCAAACGCGTCGAGACCAAAGACGGGCGGGTCATCTACAAGCAAATCGAAGGCAAGCCGCTCAAGTGATCCAACGCAACGACATGACCATCGAACCGACCGCCGCGCCTTTCAGCACCCTGGCGCTTCCCCCTGCCGTGCTCGCCAACCTTGCGCAGCTTGGCTACACCGACATGACGCCGATCCAGGCCGCAAGCCTGCCGATCGCTCTTGCGGGCCACGACCTGATCGCACAGGCAAAAACCGGCAGCGGCAAAACCGCAGCGTTTGCGCTGGCCCTGCTTGCACGGCTCGACGCGCGCAGCTTCGACGTGCAGGCGATGGTGCTGTGCCCTACGCGCGAGCTGGCCGACCAGGTCGCGCAGGAGATCCGCCGCCTGGCGCGTGCCGAAGAAAACGTGAAGGTGCTGACGCTGTGCGGCGGCACACCGATGCGCCCGCAGGCGGCAAGCCTGGAGCACGGCGCGCACGTCATCGTCGGCACGCCGGGTCGCATCATGGACCATCTGGAGCGTGGCAATCTCGCGCTCGGTGCACTGAAAACGCTCGTGCTGGACGAAGCCGACCGCATGCTCGACATGGGTTTCTTCGATGACATTGCGACGGTCGTGCGCCAATGCCCGCCCGACCGGCAAACGCTGCTGTTCTCGGCAACGTATCCGGAAGGCATTGCGAAGCTGAGCCAGCGGATTCTGCGCAACCCGAAAGAAGTGAAGCTTGAAGAGCGCCACGACGACAGCAAGATTCGCCAGCGCTTTTACGAGGTGACCGACAGCCAGCGGCTGCATGCGGTCGGGCTGCTGCTCAAGCACTATCGGCCGGTCAGCACGCTCGCGTTCTGCAATACGAAACAGCAATGCCGCGACCTGCTCGACGTGTTGCGCGCGCAGGGCATTCACGCGCTTGCGCTGCATGGCGAGCTCGAGCAGCGCGAACGCGACCAGGTATTGATCCAGTTTGCGAACCGCAGTTGCTCGGTGCTGGTTGCGACCGACGTTGCCGCGCGCGGGCTCGATATCGCCCAGCTTGAAGCGGTGATCAACGTTGACGTGACGCCCGATCCCGAAGTCCATGTGCACCGGATTGGCCGCACAGGCCGCGCCGATGAGAACGGCTGGGCGCTGAGCCTCGCCAGCATGGACGAGATGGGGCGCGTCGGCAATATCGAAGAGGCGATGGGCCGCGAGGTCGAATGGCACAAGCTCGACGCGCTTGATACCGGCAACGATGCACCGCTGCTGCCGCCCATGGAAACGCTGCAGATTCTGGGCGGGCGCAAGGAGAAGATCCGCCCCGGCGATGTGCTCGGCGCCTTGACCGGCGATGCCGGCTTTCGCGGCGACCAGATCGGCAAGATCAACGTGACGGAATTCTCGACCTACGTCGCGGTCGAGCGAGGCATCGCACGCGACGCGCTGCGCAAGCTCAACGCCGGCACGGTGAAGGGCAAGAAGGTCAGGGTCCGGCTGATGGAGGAGTGACGCCCTGCCCTGCGCCGCGTGCGGTTGCGGCTCGCGGGGCGCGTGCGACTCAACCCAGCATGGCAGCGGCAACACCCGCCGCCGCACACAACGCCACCACGATCAGCGGTGGCGTTTTCCATCGTGTCAGCAGCAGGAACGCGATCACCGCGACAGCAACATCGCGCCATGACCGCACGGCGCTCGTCCAGACCGGCGTGTAAAGGGCAAACGCCAGCAATCCCACCACGGCCGCATTCACACCCGCCAGCAGCGCTGCCATGGAAGGACGCGCGCGCAATGCCTGCCAATAAGGCAATGCCGCGACGACCAACAGCAGGCCGGGCAAAAAAATACCCACCGTGGCGAGCGCGGCGCCAGCCCAGTGATTGAGCCCCGGGCCGACCGTCCACCCCAGGAACGCGGCGAAGGTGAATAGCGGCCCGGGCACGGCCTGCGCGGCACCGTAGCCGGCCAGAAAATCGTTCGACGCGACCCAACCGGTTGCGACCGTCTGCTGCTCCAGCAGCGGAAGCACGACATGACCACCCCCGAAAACCAACGCGCCCGAACGATAGAACGCATCGAACACCTTCGCGGGCATCCACGGATAAAGGTCCGCGGCAACCGGAAGCCCGAACAGCAGCACGCAGAAGAGCACCAGGCTGACGATGCTGGCCATGTGAGACACGCGGAATGCGCCGCCCTGCGCTGCCTTCAAGCCAGCAGGCGCCGGACGGGCCGATCGGCACAGCAACAGCCCCAGCACGGCGCCCAGCGCAATCACGACCAGTTGCGCGTAGACGGTCGTCAATGCACCAAGCACGGCAATGCTGATCAGCGCGATGCCCGCGCGTTGCCAGTCAGGACAGAGCTTGCGCGCCATGTCCCACACGGCCTGCGCCACCACCGCAACGGCAACGAGCTTCAAACCGTGGATCAGGCCTGCGCCGACCGGGCCGCCCAGGCTCGGCGCGAGCATCGCAAAGGCCAGCAGCAACAGGACGGACGGCAGCGTAAAGCCGCACCATGCTGCCAAACCGCCGCGCCATCCGGCCCGGAGCAAGCCGACGGAAAACCCAACTTGGCTGCTGGCCGGCCCCGGCAGAAACTGGCAGAGCCCGACCAGGTCGGTGAATGTTGCGTCGTCGAGCCAACGACGGCGCTCCACGAACTCGCGGCGGAAGTAGCCGATATGCGCGACGGGGCCGCCGAAGCTTGTGAGCCCCAGCTTGAGAAAGACCGCCAACACTTCCATGGCAGAGCCCGCTTGCTTTGTACGGGACGGTGTGGCGGAAGCGGTCATCTGGGCGGGATATCGATGTTTAAGAAACGCGTATTAGAACATTGCCGCCATGGCTTGGAAGGCCACTAAAGTGGCAGGATAGGCCTCGCCGTCACCGTCACCGTCATCGGACTCTGCCGCGTATCCCATCATGCACTTTGCCCACACCATTGGCGCACAGCGTCATGTGTTCAACGATCTCAAGACGCTTCTGGCCAAAGCCAGCCCAGCGCGCTCCGGCGACTACCTGGCGGGCCTGGGCGCGGCCAGCGAGGGCGAACGCATGGCTGCGCGGATGGCGTTGGCGGACGTGCCGCTGTCGGTCTTCCTCAACGAGGCGTTGGTGCCGTATGAAGACGACGAGGTCACGCGCCTGATTCTGGATCGGCACGACACGCAGGCCTTCGAGCCGATCGCCTCGCTCACCGTGGGCGAATTTCGCAACTGGCTGCTCCTGCACGAGACCGACAGCGCGACATTGACGAGCGTCGCCGCTGGCATCACGCCGGAAATGGCCGCCGCGGTCAGCAAGCTGATGCGCAACCAGGATCTGATCGCCGTGGCCCGCAAGTGCCGCGTAGTCACCCGCTTTCGCAACACCATCGGTTTGCGGGGCCGGTTGTCTGTCCGGCTGCAGCCCAATCACCCGACGGATGATCCCAAAGGCATTGCTGCGTCGATCATCGATGGCCTGCTCTACGGCTGCGGCGACGCGACCATCGGCATCAACCCCGCCAGCGACAATCTCGGCGCCATCGTTTCGCTGCTGCAACTGGTGGATGAGCTGCGCAACCGCTACGCCATTCCCACGCAGTCGTGCGTGCTGACCCACGTGACGAACACCATGCGCGCCATTGACCAAGGCGCCCCGGTCGACTTGGTATTCCAGTCGGTGGCCGGCAGCGAGCAAGCCAATGCGGGGTTCGGCATCAGCCTCGCATTGCTGGGCGAAGCGCATGACGCAGCGCAAAGCCTCTCGCGCGGCACGGTCGGCAACAACGTGATGTATTTCGAGACCGGCCAGGGCAGCGCGCTGTCGGCCAACGCGCACCACGGCGTCGATCAGCAAACGATGGAAGCGCGGGCCTATGCCGTAGCGCGGGCGTTCTCGCCCTTGCTGGTGAATACGGTCGTCGGCTTCATCGGCCCGGAGTACCTCTACGACGGCAAGCAGATCATCCGCGCCGGATTGGAAGACCACTTCTGCGGCAAGCTCTTGGGCCTGCCGATGGGCTGCGACGTCTGCTACACCAACCACGCAGAGGCCGATCAGGACGACATGGATACGCTGCTGACGCTGTTTGGCGTGGCGGGCATCCATTTCATCATGGGCGTGCCGGGCGCTGACGACATCATGCTGAACTACCAGAGCACGTCGTTTCATGACGCCCTTTATCTGCGCGACACGCTCGGCCTGCGGCCTGCACCGGAGTTCGAGGCGTGGCTACAAAGCATGGGCATCGTCGATGCTGCCGGCCGCCTGCAAGACGCCACGGCGCGGCAACCGCTGCTGCAATTGGCTCACGCACTGTGAACTCGGTGGAGAAGCCGAACATGCCGAAACACCCGCTCGTTCAACCCAATCCGTGGGCGCACCTGCGCGCCTTTACCGACGCCCGTATCGCGCTGGGCCGCGCCGGCAACAGCCAGACGACCGACGCCGTGCTGGCATTCGGCGTAGCGCATGCCCAGGCGCGCGATGCCGTGCACCTGCCGCTCGATAGCGCAGCGGTGGCGGCCGCACTTGGGGAAGCGGGCTTCACAGCGGTGACGGCGCACAGCGCGGCTGCGGATCGCGCGGAGTATCTGCGCCGTCCCGACCTCGGCCGCCGCCTTGACGAAGCCAGCCGCGCAAGACTCAGCACATTGCGGCCAGCGCAGCCGTTCGATGTGGTGTTCGTGATTGCCGATGGGCTCTCCGCGTTGGCGGTGCAAAGCCATGCCGTGCCGCTGCTTTGCAGCGTGCGTCAGCGTCTGCCGGCCGGCTGGTCGATCGGGCCCGTGGTTATCGCCGTGCAGTCCCGCGTTGCGCTGGGGGATGAGATCGGTGCGCTACTGGGCGCGCGGCAGGTGGTGATGCTGATCGGCGAGCGGCCGGGGCTGAGTTCGCCTGACAGCCTAGGCATTTACCTGACCTACGCGCCGCGTGTTGGCCGCTCCGATGCTGAGCGCAATTGCATCTCCAATGTGCGGCCGGCAGGCTTGGCCTATGACCAGGCAGCGAGCCGGCTGGTGTTCCTGCTCAACGGCGCGTTGGCGCTCGGCCGCAGCGGCGTCGACCTGAAGGACGACACCCCACCCGTTTCTGCGGTTGCCTCGGGTACGGCCCGACTTGCCGAACGGCAGAACCCATGACACACTCCCTCGCGCTGCCCACACCGGCAGCACGCAGGCGCGGCTGACGCACCAACGACAGCTGCAACACGCCGCAGGAGAGACCGGGCCCAACGCGCATACGCGCAACGCTCGGCGCCGATGGAGCAACCACCCCGGAAACTCTCAGGCAAAAGGACTGTGGCGTCGACTGCGAATCTGGAGAGAGGCGTGCACGCGCACGCCCACCGAAGGGGAAGGCGCCAGCGCTGCTGATGCCCAAGCTCTCAGGTCCCAAGACAGATGGGGTGAGCCGACCGGATCGTCCGGTCATGACATCACTCCATAGGGACCGCCATGACGCACATCGTCATCGTCGGCGCCGGCATATCCGGCGTCACTACCGCTTACACGCTCTCGCAACTCGGCTATCAGGTCACGGTGCTCGACCGCCACCTGTATCCGGCCATGGAAACCTCCTTCGCCAACGGCGGGCAGCTTTCCGCCAGCAACGCTGAAGTCTGGAACAGCACCGGCACGCTGCTCAAGGGCATCAAATGGATGCTGCGCAACGACGCTCCGCTACTGCTCAACCCCAAGCCCTCGTGGCACAAATACTCGTGGATCGGCGAGTTCGTCGCCAACATCGCGCACTACCGCCGCAACACCATCGAAACCACGCGCATGGCCATCGAGGCACGCAAGCATCTGTTTGCGATGGCCGAACGGGAGCAGATCGATTTCGACCTGCAGAAGCGCGGCATCCTGCACGTCTATCACGACAAGGCCAGCTTTGCGGCAGCAGGCAAGGCCAACGCCCTGCTCGTCGCCGGCGGGCTTGAGCGCCACGCCGTGAGCCCGGAGGAGATTGCCGCCATTGAGCCGACGCTGCGCGGCAACTACTACGGCGGCTACTTCACCGCATCCGATGCCACGGGCGACATCCACAAGTTCACGCGCGGCCTGGCGCAGGCGTGTGAGAAGCGCGGCGTGCGGTTCATGCACGGCGTGGATGTGCGCGATGTGGAGACCACCGAAAGCGGCGTGCGCCTGCTGTTGCAAACCACGCTCGATGACCGCCTTTCCACCAGCGCGGCGAATGTCGTACAGGACCTTGCCGCCGATGCGATGGTCGTGTGCGCGGGCGTGGGCAGCCGGCATATCGCACAGCTGGTGGGCGATCGCATCAACGTGTATCCGGTCAAGGGCTATTCGATCACGGTCCACCTGGACGACGACGCCAGCGTGCAAGGCGCACCGTGGGTCAGCCTGTTGGACGAAAGCGCGAAGATCGTGACAAGCCGGCTGGGCGCGGGCCGCTTCCGCGTCGCGGGCACGGCGGAGTTCAACGGCTACAACCGCGACATCCGCGCGGACCGCATCGAACCGCTGGTGGCATGGACGCGCCGCAACTTTGCGATTGGCACGTCGCGTGTGGTGCCATGGGCCGGCTTGCGCCCGATGATGCCGGACATGATGCCGCGCGTTGGCCGTGGGCGGCACGCGCGCGTGTTCTACAACACGGGCCACGGGCACCTCGGCTGGACGCTGTCTGGCGCCACCGCTGCCATGGTGGGCGACGTGATCGCGCGGGATTGCCCGCTGCATTGATCGCAGCATGAAAAAAAGCCCGCCGGAACATTGGCGGGCTTTTTTTCATTGCGGGAATGAACCAAGCGATCAGAACTTGTGCCGCACACCCAGCATCACGCCCAACCGCGAGTTGTTGCCATACGTGTTGCCCGAATTGTTGAATGCGGCCGCGCTGTTCAGGGCAACCCAGGCGCCCTGCAGGCGGGTGTAGTCCACTTCGGCGTAGACGTCGGTGCGCTTGCTGAAGGCGTAGTCGAGCATGCCGGCGGTGGTCAGGCGCTTGCCGCTGGCATCAAGATGTTTCATCCAGTCGTACTGCACGGTGCCGATGAAGCTCAGTGCGCCGGAGATCGGCACCTTTGCACCAACATAGGCGGCCTGGTTCTTGTAGTCGGCCACGTCGAGACGGCTGTTCGTATAGCCGAGGTACCACGTGGCAATCGACGTATCCAGTTTGCCGCCAAAGCCCCAGACCGTTTGCTTGCTGGCCTGCGCTGCCGGCACCGCCCCGAAGAACGCCGACGACACATCGCGCGTGACCTGATACACCGCGCCCACTTCAGCCGACCCCATGCTGTAGACGATCGAGCCGGCGCCGGCCGAACTCTTGCTGAAGCTGCCGGCTGCTTCGCCAAACGTCCATGCGCCGGCAAGCTGCAGGCCGCCGAACGACTTGATGTATTTGACCGTGTTGTCGTAGCGCAGGCCGGTGTAGTTGCCGCCTTGATAGCCGACGATGGAGTTGTTGGCGAACGCCATCGCCTCATACGAAGACAGCACTTCATGCGCCAGCGTGTATTGGCGGCCCAGGTACAGCTTGCCGTAGTCGCCCTCCAGGCCCACCACCGCGGTGCGTCCGAACAGACGCCCGCCCTGCTGGCTGCCGCCCGTGTCGGGGAAGAAGCCCGATTCGAGGATGAACATGGCTTTGGTACCGCCGCCCAGGTCTTCAGTGCCGCGCAGGCCCCAGCGGCTGCCGGTCAGCACGCCGTCCATCATCTGCAGATTGCTGTTGCCTGCCGCGTTTTCGTGCGTGCTGTAGCGGATCGTGGTGTCGATCAGCCCGTAGAGCGTGACATCGCCCGCGCTTTGCGCCGCGGCCGGCAGGCTCGTGGCTCCGAGCACCAGTGCGGCAATCATGGTCTTGTTCATGGCTCCCTTGTCTCCTTTTTTCGATATGACGGGCGTGGATGTGCGATGGCTGCCCGCGCTGTCTTTGGTGCGTTGAAATCGCCCATGACTGCACTGGCCATTGGCGGGTGATGGATCAATCGATGGATGGGCGGTGCGAGTTCAGCCGCCCGCGTTGGCGTGTTCGCGGCTCAGTTGCGCCTGCACCGCCATGCGCACGGCGGCGTTTGCGGCGCCGTAGCCCAGGTAGCCGTTGCGCTGGACCAGCTCGAAGAAGAAGCGCTCGCGAAACGGTTCGGTGTAGGTGTGCAGGAAGTCGCCGTGCGGGTCGCGGTCGTAGAGCAGGCCGTCGTCGTGCAGGCGCGTGACCAGTGCATCGTCGAGCCCGAGCCGGGCAGCGACGTCGTCGTAATAGTTCTCGGGCACGTGCTGCAGGTGGGCGGCACTGCGGTCGATGGCTTCAATGGTCTCGAACAGCCGCTCGGTGCGGAAGGCAATGTGATGCACGCCCGAGCCCGCGTAGGCGGCAATGAACCGGCCGGTGGCCGTACGCCCGCTTTCCGACACGCTGAGCGGAATCCGCACGTTGCGATCGGGGCTCACCATGGCGCGGCTCTTCACAAGGCCGTACGGGTCGGCAATCTCTTGCATCGCTTCAGCCTGCATGCCGAAGATGGCGCGGTAGAACAGCACGAAGCTGTCGAGCCGATGCGCCGGCAGCGCCTGGGCAACGTGGTCGATCGATGCCCACCCTGCTGCATCGTCCTGCACCTGCGGCAGCAAGACAAAATCGCTCTCGTAGATGCTGCGATCGGCCTGGCGGTCGTCGATCAAATAGAGCAACGTGCCGTCCGGGGCGCGCAGCGCCGGAATGCTGCGCTCCCTCGGCCCGACCGGCCCGCGCCATTCCTGGGCGCACAACTCGCGTGCACGTGTCATGGCACGCTCGGCATCGTCCACCTTCAGGCCGATCGCGCAGACAGACGGCCCGTGCAACTCGAAATGTTCCGACGCCGCGCTGTCCTGCTCCATATTCAGGATGACGTTGACGCCGCCTTGCCGATACAAGTCGACAGCCTTGGAGCGATGGTGCCCCGCAAGGGTAAAACCGAGCGCACGCAGCCGCGTTTCAAGCTCCCGCCCGGCGGCGGCGTCCACGGCAAACTCGAGGAAATCCACGCCGCCAAAACGAGCGGGAGCCGGCAATGGCGCACCGCCCGCCTCGGACTCCAGCCACCGCAGCGAGCGCATGCCGTCGAGCGCCGTCAAGCGCGCAGGCGCCGCACGAAACTCGTCATTGAAGACTTCCAGCGACAGCGGCCCGGTGTAGCCCGCGGCAAGCAGGTCGCGTGCAAATGCCGTTACGGCCAGCTCGCCCTGCCCCGGGAAATTGCGGTGATGCCGGCTCCAGGACAGCACGTCCATCGACAACTTCGGGGCATCCGCAAACTGCACAAAAAAGAGCTTGTCCGCCGGCACCTCGTTGAGGCCTTCCAGCGAGTCGCCCAGCGAGAGCGTGTGAAAACTGTCGAGAATCAGCCCCAGCGCCGGATGATCGGCCTGCTTCACGATCTGCCAGGCCTGGCGCCAAGTCCGCGTGTGCCGGGCCCAGGCCAGCGCTTCGTAACCCACGCGCAGCCCGCGCTGGGCGGCCGCTTCCGCCATCTGGCGCAGATCGTCCGCTGCGCGCGCAGGATCGTCGATGGCGATGTCCTGGATGTTGCTGCAGACCAGCACCATCTCAACGCCCAGTTCGGCCATGACGTCGAACTTGCGCTCCGCGCGCGCAAGGTTGCGGGCAAGGAACTCACGCGGCATGGCTTCGAAATCGCGGAACGGCTGGTACAGCATGATCGCCAGCCCAAGGTCTGCCGCCATCTGCCGCACGCGCGCCGGCGAGCCATCGAAGTTCAGCAGGTCGTTCTCGAACATCTCGATGCCGTCAAAGCCGGCAGCGGCTGCCGCTTCCAGCTTTTCAGGCAGCGTGCCGGACAGGCACACGGTGGCGATGCATTTGGGATGGCGCGCTGCGCGGGGCGGATTCATGGCGATGCGTGGGTCGAGCGTCTGGCAATGCCCGCAGCGTAGGTGCCGAGCCCTGACGCTCACAAGCGGCATTCGCGCAACAGCGTGCGATCATCGTACAATCGTGCGCACATATCGCTCGTTTTTAGGGTTATCGCCATGACGAAGGAACCGCTGAACCGGCGCGACTGGATCGCCGGATTGGAGAAAGGGCTCGCGATCCTGGAGGCGTTCGATCACGAGCACCCGCGGCTGACGCCCACACAGGCCGCCGAGCTGACGGGCCTGACGCGCACCGCCGCGCGCCGCTACCTGCTGACGCTCGAGCATCTGGGCTACCTCACCAGCGAAGGGACGCTCTTCAGCCTGACGCCTCGCGTGCTGAAGGTGGGCTGGTCGTACTTTGATTCGGCCCGGCTGCCGCGCACCGTGCAGCCGTTCCTGCAGCAGGTGACCGCTGCCGTTGGCGAGGTGGCGTACCTCAGCGTGCTGGACGACTGGGAACTCGTCTTCATCTCGCGCACCAGCACCAGCCGCGTCATGAGCACAGGGTTCGTGCTGGGCGCGCGCGTGCCGGCGCCGCTCGCCTCGGCCGGGGTGATGATGCTGGCCGCCCAGCCCGAGCAGAAGGTCAAGGCATGGCTGGAAACCTGCGTGCTGACGCCCTATACGCCCTACACGATCCTGCAGCGGGACCGTCTGTTCGATGAAATTCGCAAAGCCGGCAGGCAGGACTACGCCGTGGTCGAGCAGCAGTTGCAGATTGGCGTACGTGGCGTGGCCGTGCCGTTGCGCGACCGGCACGGCAACGTGATTGCAGCGCTGAGCGTGAACATGCAAGTCGGCGAAGAGACCTCCGAGCAGGCCTTGCACCGTGTGCTGCAAGTGCTGCAGGACACCGCGCTTTCGATCATGCGGGTGCTGTAGTTCCACACGCGCCCCGCATACAACGCCCTTTCTCTGGCAGGCGGACGGACTCGGAGAAACCCTTGAGTCGTGCGTTATTCGCACCATATTGTGCGATTATCGAACGTTTTCTGCCGACAGTCGCTTGTGCCCCGCCATGGCGGCGGACTACGCTGCGGTGCGTGTACAGACGGCCCTTGATTGCACCCATTGCACGACAGGCCGCACAGATAAAACCGGAGACAACCATGACCGCAGCCCCTGCCCACGAGCCCTTGGGCAAGCACCAGTCGAAGAAAGCCGCCGCCAGCGGCTGGATCGGCTCGGCGCTCGAGTACTACGATTTCTTTATCTACGCCACCGCAGCGGCGCTGATCTTTCCGCAGATTTTCTTCCCCAAGGGCGACCCCAAGACGGCCATCATCGCGTCGCTGGCCACGTACGGCGTGGGTTACATCGCGCGGCCGATCGGTGCATTCGTGCTGGGCCACATGGGCGACACGCACGGGCGCAAGAACGTGCTGCTCTGGTGCATGTTCCTGATGGGCTTTTCGACCATTGCCGTGGGCCTGCTGCCGACCTACGACCAGGTTGGCCTGTGGGCGCCCACGCTTCTGGTCATCATGCGGCTGATCCAGGGCTTTGCCGTGGCCGGTGAGATTTCCGGGGCCAGCTCGATGATCCTGGAGCACGCACCGTTTGGCCGGCGCGGGTTCTTTGCGAGCTTTACGCTGCAGGGCGTGCAGGCGGGGCAGATCTTGGCGGCCGCCGTGTTCCTGCCGCTGGCGCATTACATGCCCGCCGAGCAGTTCAACACCTGGGGCTGGCGCATTCCGTTCCTGCTGAGCTTCGTGGTCATCATCGCGGGCTACGTGATCCGCCGCGAGGTGCATGAGACGCCCGCCTTCACGGCAGAAAAAGAGCAGCAGGCGCGCCCGCGTTCGCCGGTGATCGACGCCTTCAAACACAGCACGCCCAACATGCTGCGCGTGGTCTGCATGGCCCTGATGAACGTCATTCCCGTGGTGGCGACCATCTTCGGCGCGGCCTATGCGGTGCAGCCGGCTTACGGCATCGGTTTCGCCAAAGACATCTACCTCTGGATTCCGGTGGTGGGCAACATCGTTGCCGTGCTGATCATTCCGTATGTTGGCGATCTGTCCGACCGCATCGGCCGCAAACCGCCCGTCGTGATCGGCTCGCTGCTCGCCGGGCTGCTCGCGTTCGCCTATCTGTACGCCATCAGCATCAAGAACGTGCCGCTCGCATTTGCCATGTCGATTCTGATGTGGGGCGTGGTGTACCAGGGCTATAACGCGGTGTTCCCGAGCTTCTATCCGGAGCTGTTCCCGACGCGCACCCGTGTGTCGGCGATGGCGATTTCGCAGAACATCGGCACCGCCATCACCGCCATGCTGCCGGCCATCTTTACCGCCGTCGCGCCGCCGGGTTCCACCAACATCTGGCTGACCGTGGGCGCCATTGCCTTTGGCGTAACCGTGGTTGCCGCCGCAGCCGCCATGAGCGCACGGGAGACGTACCGCATCCACATGGACGACCTGGGCCAGCCCGCCGCCCAACCCGTCGACAAGGCAGAATACGCCCGCCAACGGGCCGGAGCCCTCGTCGCCTGAAACACGCCTTCCCTGAACCATGATTTCTGGAAAAACCACCCTCATCGCCCACATCGGCTACCCGACCGAGACGTTCAAGTCGCCGATGATTTACAACCCCTGGTTCGACCAGAAAGGCATCGACGCCGTTGTGGTGCCGATGGGGGTCAAGGCGGAGGACTACGCGCAGAGCTTCGAATCGATCTGCCGTTTCACCAACCTGCGCGGCGCGCTGATCACCATGCCGCACAAGGTGACGACGGTGGATCTGGTCGATGAAGTCACGCCGGCCGTGCGGATTGCCGGCGCCTGCAATGCGGTGCTCAAGCGCGATGACGGCACGTTGCTGGGCGACCAGTTCGACGGTGCCGGCTTCGTGCGCGGCGTGCAGCGCAAGGGGCGTCAGCTGCAAGGCGCACGCGTACTGCTTTCGGGGGCCGGTGGTGTCGGCTCGGCGATTGCGGCGTCGCTCGCGGCTGCAGGCGTCGGCGAGCTTGCCTTGTACGACACGCGCGCAGAATCGGCCGAATCGCTGGGCCGGCGTCTGCGCGAGCATTACCCCGCGCTGGTGGTGCGCACCGGTTCGAATGACCCGGACGGCTTCGATGTGGTCGTCAACGCCACGCCGGTCGGCATGAAGGAAGACGATCCGCTGCCCTTCGATGTGGCCCGCATCGCGCCGAGCTGCTTTGTCGGCGAGGTCGTCATGAAATCCGAATACACGCCGCTGCTGCGTGCGGCGCTCGACAAGGGTTGCGACGTCCAGGTCGGCACCGACATGCTGTTCGAGATGATTCCCGCGTATCTGGAGTTCTTCGGCTTCGGCACCGCCACCGCAGATGAGCTGCGGCGCAGCGCCGCCATCGCCTATTGACCGATGACGCGTCGCCCTTTGAGCTTTGCCCTGCTGCTGCCGCTGCTGCTATCGGCACAGCCGGTCGCGACCGACAGTTACCTCCCCACCCTGCCCGCCATCGCCCAGACACTGGGATCGGCCAGCACGAGCCTCACGGTCTTCGCGCTGGCCTTTGGCATTGGGCAGTTGCCGATGGGCAGCCTGGCTGACCGGTTTGGCCGGCGTCAGGTGCTGCTGATCGGGCTTGCGTGCTACGCCGCAGCGGCGCTGGCAGGCGCACTGGCAACAACCGCTTTCATGCTGACTGCGGCACGCGCCCTGCAGGGTTTCTCGATGGCGGCCATCCTGGTGTGCGCACGCGCTGCCGTACGCGATCTGCATCCGGCACGCGAGGGGCCGCACGTCTTGGCGCGGGGGCTTACCGGATTGGGCTTCGTGGCGTTGGTGGCCCCGGTTCTCGGGGCCTTTGTCGCGCAGCACGCGGGTTGGCGCTGGGTGCTGGCGGGCATGAGCCTTTATGCAATCGTGCTGTGGGCGATGTGCTGGTACGGCTTTGCCGAAACCCGGCAGGAGACCGGCACCGAGACAGGCGGCGTGCGCGAGATTTTTTCCAGCGCAGATTTTCGCGCCTGGGGACTGCTCGCGGCCTCAACCTATGCCGGCATCTTCTGCTTCCTGCTGCTCTCGCCGATGGTCTACATCGCGTACCTCGGCCTGTCGCCCGAGCTGTATGGCTGGATACCGGCCGGCGGCTCGCTCGTCTATATCCTCAGCACGACCGGTTGCCGGCGCCTGCTGCGTCGCCAAAGCCTTGTGCTGACGGTGCAGCAAGGTGCCACGCTCAGCTTGATCGGCGCGGGCATCCAGGGCTTGGGCTGCTGGGTGCTTCCCGGGCACGCGTGGCCGCTGCTGCTCGGGCACGCTGTCTATTGCATGGGCCACGGCATTCACCAGCCTTGCGGCCAGGCAGGCGCAGTGGGCGAGCTGCCGCATCTTGCCGGGCGCGCGGTGTCATGGTCGGGTTTCATCATGATGCTGGCGGCCTTCTGCCTGGGGCAGACCGCAGCGGCCTTTGACGACACATCGCACAGCCTCGGCGCCTGGCCCATGGTGGCGCCGATGATGCTTGCCGGCGGCGCGCTGGTGGCCATCGCGTTCCTCTGGCTGCCAAAGCTGCAGCATCGGGCGAATCCACAAAGGGCTGCCGCGTAGCGACTGGCGGTTGGGCATTGCCACGTGCGTGGTACACAATGCGGTGTCCTCATTCTTTGCTTCAGCCACAGGAGTTTCACCATGAGCCGCAACGCCGACCTGCCATTCAAGACCGCCGGCTTGGAGTTCATCGAATTCGCTACGCAAACACCGGCCGCGCTCGGCCAGGTGTTCGCATCGCTCGGCTTCAAGGCCATCGCGCGGCATGTGAGCAAGGACGTCACGCTGTACCGGCAAGGCGACATGAACTTCCTCGTCAACGCCGAAGCCGATTCTTTCGCACACCGCTGGGCCGAGGAATATGGCGTGGGCATCTGCGCCATCGGTATCCGCGTCGACAATGCCCAGCACGCCTACGACCGCGCGGTTGAACTGGGCGCGTGGCCGGCAGAGGCAGAGCCGATCGGCCCGAGCGAACTCGTGATTCCGGCCATCCAGGGCGTGGGCGATACGCACCTGCACTTTGTGGACCGCTGGCGCGGCAAGCACGGTGCCCGGGGCGGCCTGGGGGACATCTCCATCTACGACATCGACTTCCGGCCGCTGGACACTGCGACTGCGCATGAGGACTGGCACCACGCCGGCGTTGGACTGGCCCGCGTCGACCACCTGACGCAAACCGTTGGCCCCGGCCGCCTGCAGGATTGGATCGATTTCTATCGCAACCAGCTCGGCTTCAGCGAAATCCACGAACTGCATGCCAACTGGCACGTCGCGGCCGATTCCCGCGTGATGGTGTCGTCGTGCGGCATGATCCGCATCCCGCTCTATGAGGAAGGCACGCACCGCGCGCACCTCATGCACGCCTACCTGCCCGACCACCCCGGCGAAGGTGTGCAGCATATCGCGCTGGCCACTGACGACATCCTGCGCACAGCAACCGCGCTGGCCGCCAACGGCCTCACCTTCGTCGAGCCACCCGCGCACTACTACGACACCGTCGACACGCGACTGCCCGGCCATGGACTGGATCTGGACGCCTTGCGCCGATACGGCATCCTGGTCGACGGCGAGATCGTCGACGGCGTGCCCAAACTGTTCCTGCAGACCTTCATCAAGCGCCATCCGGGCGAGATCTTCTTCGAGATCGTGCAGCGCCGCGGACACCACGGCTTTGGCGAGGGCAATCTGCCGGTGTTGACTGCGGCGGCCTGACCCCGGGGAAACGTCGCAAACAAAAAGCCCGCCAAGTTTCGGCGGGCTTTTTTTCGTACTGCGGGTGCTGCAATGCCGATCAATAGCCGGCTGCCAGCCCCGTGTTGCGACGCGGGTCATTCGCGCCATAGAAGCGGTTGTTGCCGACCGGCTTGCCGCCCAGCGACGGCGCACCGACGATGATCGCCGCCAGATGGTTGGCCGGCTGGGGCGCACCCAGGTTGTGACCCATCGACGTCAGGATCTTGCGCGTATCGTCCGACAGGGCATATGGCTCGACGTTGGTCACATCCGGCAGCCATTGCTGATGGAAGCGCGGCATGTCGACGGCTTCCTGCACGTTCATGCCGTAGTCGATCGCGTTGATCATGGTCAGCATGACGGCCGTGATGATGCGGCTGCCGCCCGGCGTGCCCACCACCATGACGGGCTTGCCGTCCTTGGTGACGATGGTCGGGCTCATCGACGACAGCGGACGCTTGCCCGGGGCGATCGAGTTGGCTTCACCCTGCACCAGGCCGTACAGGTTCGGCACGCCGACCTTGGCAGTGAAGTCGTCCATCTCGTCGTTCAGGATCACGCCCGTCTTGGCAGCCGTGACCTTCGCACCAAACCAGTCGTTGAGCGTGTACGTGACCGACACCGCGTTGCCGTACTTGTCGGCAATCGAGTAGTGCGTCGTGTTGCTGCCTTCATGCGGCTCGACGCCCGGCTTGATGTCCTTCGACACGCCCGCCTTCTTCGGGTCGATCACGGCACGGATCTTGGCCGCGTAGTCCTTGCTCAGCAGACGGTCCAGCGGGTTCTTCACGAAGTCCGGGTCGCCCAGGTAGCTGTTGCGGTCCACATAGGCGTGGCGCATGGCTTCGATCTGGTAATGCGTCGCCTGCGCGGAATGCCAGCCCAGGTCCTTGAGCGGATAGCCTTCCAGGATATTGAGCATTTCGCAGATGATCACGCCGCCCGAACTCGGGGGCGGTGCCGACACCACGTGGTAGCCGCGGTAGTCGCACTCGACCGGCGCCAGTTCGCGCGTCTTGTAGCTGGCCAGGTCTTCTTGCGTGATCAAGCCACCGCCCGCCTTGCTCGATGCAGCAATGGCCTCTCCGACCCAGCCCTTGTAGAAGCCGTCGGTGCCCTTGTTGCTGATCTCGCGCAGCGTCTTGGCCAGGTCGCGCTGGACGAGCTTCTCGCCCACCTGGAACGGCTGGCCCTTGTTCAGGAAGATCGCGCCCGATGCGGCGTCTTCCTGGAAGTCCTTGGTGGACGTGTGCAGCATGTCGACGTCGCCCTGATCGAGGGTGAAACCCTTCTCGGCCAGCGCGATGGACGGCGCGATCAGTGCAGCGCGTTGCATGGTGCCGTACTTCTGGCGGGCGTATTCCATGCCGGACACGGTGCCCGGCACGCCCACGGCCAGATGGCCTTTGGTGGACGCGCCCTTGATGACGTTGCCGTCCTTGTCCAGGTACATGTTGGCGGTGGCGGCCTTCGGGGCGACTTCACGGAAGTCGAGGAAGGTCTTGCGGCCGTCGGCCAGCTGGATGGTCATGAAACCGCCGCCACCGAGGTTGCCGGCAGCCGGATAGACCACCGCCAGGGCGTAGCCCACGGCCACGGCAGCGTCGACCGCGTTACCGCCGCGCTTGAGCACTTCCACGCCAACCTTGCTGGCCAGGTGCTGTGCCGAGACGACCATGCCGTTCTCTGCGGCCACGGGGGCGACGGACGCCGCATGTGCGACGGTCGTGATGCTGATCGATGCGATTGCGGCGGCGATCCACCGCATGCCTGTTCTGGGATTCTGCATAGGAGCTCCTTTGGTACCTTCATGGACGCCGGTCGTGCCAGCGTACGTGTTATGGCGCGCGAACCTTATCAGGCACAGCGCTGCGGCACTATAGCCTCATCCCCGTATTGACGCATTGCGCAGGCGGTGGAACGGCACGCGTCGCTAGCGCAGCGGCACTTCGAGCCCGACCTTCACCCGATTGAGCACCACGGCCGTGTGGTACCACTTGATGTTGTCGTTGTCGTCGAACAGGCGTCGCGCGAGGGCTTCGTATTCCGTCATCGTGGCCACGTTCAGGATGAGGACGAAATCGGCTTCGCCCGTCACGTAATAGCACTGCTGGACCTCGGGGCCTGAGAGCGCCTTCTTGAGCGCAGCCATCGCCGCGGTATTGGTGCGCTCGGCATGCACCTCAACGATCACGGTGATGGGTTTGCCCACCCGCTCGGGGTCGACCACCGCCACGTTGCCGACGATGATGCCCGCCTCCTCCATCCGCTTGATGCGCCGCTGCACGCCGGCGGTCGATAGATTGACCTCCTCCCCGATCACGCGCAGCGGCGTGGTGTAACACCGCTGCACAGCATTGAGGATGGCGATGTCGAAGGCGTCGAGTTCGAGCGATTTCTGAGGGGCCATGGCCGGGCTTTGGGCGAGAAATTTTTGCGTCTGGCTGGGCAGAATAGCGGAAATTGCTCTGCCGACGTGACATAGGATTTCGTCATCATTTCGTTCGCAGAGGCCATCCAATGCATTGGCAATCCCAGCTCGTCAGCCCGGAAACACTCGCCCCTGGCGGCTTTCGTTCATTGGTGACACCCGTCTACCGCGGTTCAAACGTGCTGTTCGACAACGCGGCGCAGGTGGTGGACAACTGGCGCCATGCGCAGCACGGCTATACCTACGGTCTGTACGGCACGCCGACCGCCATCGAACTCGGCGCGCGGATTGCGCAACTGGAGCGTGCACGCCACAGCTTTATCGTCCCCGGCGGGCAGGCTGCCATCGCGCTGGTCTACCTGGCCTGCTGCGGTGCGGGCAGCCACGCGCTGGTGCCGTTCAGCGCGTACGGGCCCAATCGGAGCATGGCCGAGGGCCTGCTCAAACGCATGGGCGTCGAAGTCGAAACCTACGACCCGCTCATCGGCGCGGGCATCGCCGGGCGCATCCGCCCAAATACCGCGCTGGTGTGGACTGAAAGCCCCGGCTCGGTCACGATGGAAATCCAGGACGTGCCGGCCATCGTGGCCGCGGCGCACGCGCGCGGCGTGCCGGTGGCGCTCGACAACACCTATGCGGCGGGCGTGTATTTCGATGCCTTCGCGCACGGCGTGGATATCAGCATGCAGGCGCTGACAAAGTACGTGGGCGGCCACAGCGACCTGTTGCTCGGTTCGGTCTCAGTCAACTCCGAAGCGATGTTCGAGCGCGTGGGCAGCGCGTTTGCCGACCTGGGCATGGGCGCCTCGCCCGACGATTGCAGCCTCGCGCTGCGTGGCCTGCAAACGCTGGGGCTGCGGCTGGAGCGCCTGCAAGCCTCCACGCTGGCGGTGGCGCGCTGGCTCCATCTGCAGGATTGCATTGCCACCGTGCTGCATCCGGCGCTGCCGTCATGCCCGGGCCATGAACTCTGGAAGCGCGACTTTACCGGCGCAACGAGCGTGTTTTCGGTGGTATTCCAGGAAAGCGTCTCGGCCGAGCAGGTCAACGCGTTCATCGATGCGCTGCGCATGTTCCGGATCGGCATGAGCTGGGGCGGCACGAGCAGCCTGGTGATGCCTTATCCGGATCTGGCGCGGCCGAATCGCCACTACCGCGGCCGTCTGGTGCGGCTCAATGTCGGGCTGGAGGCACCGGAAGACCTGATTGCCGATCTGCGACAGGCCATGGCTCTTGCAGCCATCCAGGAGCCCGCTGTCGCCGCATAACGGCCGGCACGTCAGTCAGCGGGGGCAAACGGCGGCGCGCGCCGCTTCACCGTTTGCGCCTTGACGATGGCGGTATTGGTTTCGGCGTGATAGGCCACGCGATCGAGAATCTCATCGAGCTGATCGATCGAGCGCACATACAGGCGGGCGATGAAGCAATCCTCGCCGGTGACCTTGTCGCATTCGCCGATCTCCGGAATCTCTTCGATCAGCTGCTGCACGATATGCAGCTTGCCCGGCATGGGCCGCACGCGCACGATGGCCTGCAGCGTGTAGCCCAGCGCCGCCGGGTCGATGTCGACGGTGTAATTGCGGATCACGCCGCGCTCTTCCAGCCGGCGCAGGCGCTCCGACACGCTCGGGGACGACAGCCCCACCTGCTCGGCCAGCTGCTTGAGCGAGATGCGGGAATCGGTCAGCAGGACGTCAAGAATGCGTTGGTCCAGGGCGTCAATCGCGTTCATTTTTTCTTCCGTGGTCCGTTCTGGCGTTTTGCCTTATTTCATGAGAAGCAACGTGAATTTTGCCTTAGAAAAGCAATGGAAGTCAGGCCATCCGCGTGCGATCCTTCTTGCATCCAACGCTCAAGGTGGTTCGCATGAACGATAAGACGCGCGGCACGGTCGAGATGACCGCCGCCATGATCATCTCCGGGACAATCGGCTGGTTTGTCGTCCGCTCCGGCCAGCCTGTGGCCGACGTTGTGTTCTGGCGCTGCGTATTCGGGGCGCTGACGCTGCTGGTGGTATGCGCAGGGCTGGGGCTCCTGCGTGGCGCGATCACGTGGCGGCGCGCCGGCATTGCCGCGCTGGGCGGCGTGGCCCTCGTCATCAACTGGCTCCTGTTGTTTGCAGCGTATCCGCGCGCGTCCATCTCGATTGCCACGGCGGTCTACAACACGCAGCCTTTCATGCTGGTCGGGCTGGGCGCGCTGTTCTTGTCGGAAAAGCTGACGGCGACCAAGCTCACATGGCTGGCCCTCGCCTTCATCGGCGTGGTGCTGATCGTGCAGGTGGGCCCTGCCGCCAGCGCTGGGACCGATTACCTGACGGGCATTGCGATGGCGCTGGGCGCGGCGTTTGCCTACGCGGTGGCCGCGCTGCTGATCAAGAAGCTGGCCGGAACGCCGCCGCATCTGATCGCGCTCATCCAAGTGTGCGTCGGCGTGCTGATGCTGGCGCCGCTGGCCAACCTGTCGCATCCGCCAGCCGATGCCCATGCGTGGGTGATGCTGGTCACGGTGGGCGTGGTGCACACCGGGTTGATGTACATCCTGCTCTATGGCGCCATCCAGCGGCTGCCGACGCATCTGACGGGGTCGCTGTCGTTCATTTATCCGATCGTTGCGATCGCCGTGGACATTGTTGCGTTCGGACATCGATTGCAACTGGCGCAATTTCTGGGCGCGGTGGCGATCCTGCTGGCGGCGGCCGGCATGAATCTGGGGTGGTCGCCATATCGGTGGCTGCGCGCGCGGAGCGAATCCGTCGTTTCCAAATAACGCAATACGCGCAATAGGCCGCCACACCGGCAACACGAATGGGCAGGCCAACTGCTGTTATTCTTGTGCGTTTTCCGCTGGCGCCCGGCGCGCCCTGCGCCTGCCTCTCTCTCCCTTTGGCAGCCAGCGGACAGAAACCCCAAAGATACGTACAAGATGAAGGAAGGTCACCCGCCGGAGCCGGGTCGCGACACCGCGATCGCCTGGATCCTGGAACAGATGCAGATGTATGGCCTGTCTGTCGAAGACCTGCAGGCGCATGGCTGCTTTGACGCGCCACCGCCGCCGCCCGCACCGCCTGCGCCCATCGGCCCCGTCTACATGAGCGCAGACGGCCAGCACTGGGACGGCTCGGGCGACATGCCGGACTGGCTGCAACGCGCCGTCAACGCCGGACAGAGCATCGAGCATTTCCGCGTGGGCTGACACCCAGACAGCGCAGGTACGCCGGTTGCGTGGTTGTTGGCGTAAGCGCTGCCGGTTCGCTGATCTGGAAGTTGTTCCACTGCATAGCCGGCCGGCGCTCCAACCCAACGGAGGACGTCATCATGCCGGAACGCAAGACCGTAGAACGTACGCGCGCCGACAAGCGCCACGGCAAGGCCGCCTCGACGCAGGCAGGCAACTTCGTGAAGGAAGAGATGGATCACATCCGCGAAGGCAAGCACGGTGCGAAAAACACCAAGCAAGCCATCGCGATTGGACTGTCCAAGGCACGCCGCTCTGGCGTTGCCGTCAAGCCGCCCGGGGAAGGCAAGGCGTCAGCCGCCACCCGCAAGAAGGCGGAACACGACGTCAAGGCCGGCAGCAAGACTGGCGGCAAGAAGAGTAGCCACGCCAGTGCTAGCAAGGAATCCACGGCCAAGCGCAGCAAGACCACGACACGCACGCTGAAGAAGGAAGGCCATTCGGCGGCATCCAAGTCGTCGTTGTCCAAGCAGGCGCATAGCGCGGCTTCGAAGCGGTCGAGCAGCGAGCGCTCGGCGGCGGCCAAGAAGGGCGCCGCCACCAAGGGCGCAGCCGGCCGATCCGCTGCCGCAAAGAAGGCGGCACGCACGCGCGCTGCGCACGCCCGGTAAATTTTTCCTGTCCAGCCTGAAGGCGGCCCGTTGGGGTCGCCTTTTTTCTTGGCGGTTTGCCTCGCCTTTTCCCTCCCTCAAAAAAAACTCAAAAAAATTTCTGTTCTCCGTGTCAGGAACGCTGTCATGCGCCGACGAAGGTGCACGGAACACATCTGCGCGATGCCGCAGTGCACCGTACGGCGAGGGATTTCGCCCTGCCAGCCGTTCAACGACACCTGTTCAATCAAGGAGAACACAAATGAAACAACACGCCATGATCGCCGCCGCCCTGGGTAGCCTGCTCGCGCTGGGCGCACTGTCGACGCCGGTGCAGGCCGCCGACGCTGCCGGCAAGGAAAAGTGCTACGGCGTCGCCAAGGCCGGCCAGAACGATTGCGCCAGCCCCGGCAGCGCCCACGCCTGCGCAGGCCAGTCGAAGATCGATAAAGACCCGATGTCGTGGAAGTACGTGCCGGCCGGCACCTGCGCGCAGATGGGCGGCACGATGCAGGCTCCGTCGAAGTAACGCGCGACGCCGGGTGACCGCCATGCAGACTGCCCTGCCAACCTGCGCCGGCGCGGGCCTGCGCGCGCCGCACTTTCCCGCCCTGCTGCACGGAGAAGCCCGCTTCCCCTGGGCGGAAGTGCACAGCGAGAACTATCTGTATGGCGGCCCCGCACGCGCAGCGCTGCTGGCCGCGCGAGAGCACCAGCCGGTGAGCCTGCACGGCGTGGGCATGGGGCTCGGCAACGCAGATGGGCTGGACGTCGAACACGTTCGCGCCATCGCTGCCCTGGCGGACGCCGTTGCGCCTGCCGCGATTTCCGAGCACCTGTGCTTCAACCGCAGCGGCGCACAGGTCGTCCACGACCTGCTGCCCCTGCCCTATTCCCGCGAATCGCTCGAGATCGTCTGCGCCAACGTCATGCGCGCACAGGACATCCTCAAGCGGCCGCTGCTGATCGAGAACATTGCCGCGTACATCGACTGCCGCACGCTGGTCGATGCCGACGACGCCGTCTCCGAAGGTGCATTCCTGACCGCCCTCGCCCGGCGCACGGGCTGCGGCATCTTGCTGGACCTGAACAATCTGTACGTCAACAGCGTCAACCACGGCGTGACCGTCGAATCGGTGCTCGCCGATATCGACCCAACGCTGGTCGGCGAGATTCACCTGGCGGGCTTCAGTGTGGAAGACGGCATGCTGATCGACACGCACAGCGCGCCCGTCCATGCGCCCGTCTGGGCGTTGTACGACGCGTGGATTGCCAAGCACGGCCCGCGCCCGACGCTGATCGAATGGGACGCTGAACTGCCGCCCGTGGAGATGTTGCTCGGCGAAGTGGCACGCGCCCAGGCGACGCTCGATCGCCACGCCAACGCCGTCATGCAGGAGCCGCGCCATGCGACTGCCTGACTGGGAAGCGCACCTCATCGGCGCACTGACGCATTCCGTAAGCGACGCAGAAACACGCGGCATCGCCATCTACCGGAACGCGCGTCTGGCCATTCTGCGCAACGCGCTGGCGGGGGCCTACCCCGTCTGCCGCGCGCTCGTCGGCGAGGACTGCTTTGATGCACTCGTGCGCGACACGCTTGCCGTGCAGGCCTCCACATCACCGAACCTGCATCGCTACGGGAATGCGCTGCCGGCCGTCATTGCGCAATCGCCGTTGGCACACAGCGTGCCCTATCTGGCCGATGTCGCACGCCTGGAATGGTGCGTGCATTGGGCGCATTACGCCCCGGACGCGCACATTGAAGCGGCGGACGCCACGCTGCTCGCGCAGCCTGCGGACACCATCCGCGCGGGGCTGGTGGAGGGTGCGCAATGGGTGGCGTCGCGGTGGCCGGTGGTGTCGATCTGGCGCGCGCACCAGCCGGGCGAAACCCTCGCGCTCGATGCAATCGACCTGGGCGTCGGCGAAGCCGCCGCGATTGCCGTGCGCGGGCATCGCGTTGCCGTGTTCGATCTCGATCCCCCGACCGCCACGTTCCTCGCCGCTTGCGAAGCTGGAACCTCGCTTCAGGCCGCGCTCGAAACCACCCTGGCCGAGCGGCCGGATTTTGATCTGACTGCATGCCTGTCCGGCCTCTATCGCTCGGGGCTGCTCGCACTGTCTGCCTGCCCAACACCCTCGTCTACTGGAGACACGCCATGAACACCCTCACCACGACGTTTGCCCCGCTTACGCGCCTGCGCGCGTCGTTCGATCGGCTTGCCGGTCCGCAAAGCACGCTGTGTTCGGTCATCCTGTTGATCGCCCGGGCGTATCTCTTCTACGTGTTCTTCCGCTCCGGCCTGACCAAGCTGCACGACTGGGACACGACCGTGCTGCTCTTCACCGAGGAATACAAAGTGCCGCTGTTGCCGCCCGCACTGGCAGCAGGGCTCGGCACGTTCGGCGAACTGGTGCTCCCTTCTCTGATGCTGGCCGGCATCGTGCCGCGGCTGGCGGCTGCCGGGCTGTTCTTCGTCAACGTGGTGGCCGCGGTGTCGTACTGGGCCAATCTGTCGGGCTCGGCCATCGAATTCCATTTTGTGTGGGGCGTGCTGATTGCGCTCGTGGCAACAGTGGGACCGGGTTGGCTGGCGGCGCAGACGCTCTGGCAGCGCCGCACGCGTTAAGCAGATTCGGTGGGCGGCGGGCTTATGATGTCGGCTTGTCGCCCTCTCTTCAGGAGCATCGATGCGCTTTCCTCAGTTGTCCGTCGCAGCCTCGGCCGGTGTGTTGGCCGCAATTGGCGCCGCAGCATTGCTTACGGCTTGCGCGTGGGGCGATAGCCCGAACAGCACCGGCGCGCACATGCTCGACGATTCGCTGCTCTCGTACCAGGTCAAGGCGGCGCTGGATCAGGACACCGCGCTCAGCACACGCCAGATCCGCATCCGCTCCACCCCCGACGGCAAGGTCACGCTGACAGGCTGGGTCGATACGCCGGAGATGGCTCGGCGCGCCGGCGACGACGTCAAACGCTTTGTTGACGCGGCCAAGCTCGACAACCAGCTGCGCGTGCTGTCGCGCATGCAGGTGCTGGGCGGCGGCCCGTACATCCCGGCCGGCTTGCCGCCCGAGGCACCCGCCAGCGCCCCGGCCGCGCGCTAAACCACGCAAGCGGTTACGCCGCCCGCGCGCCTGCTCGCCCGGGCATGCGGCCCACGGGCAGCGATTGCAGCAGCCCGAAGCCAATCTCCGCGATCAGGAACGGAACCACCAGCAGCGTAGCGCCCGATGCCAGCGCGTATGCCTGCCACGCCGCAAACAACCAGCGCGCCACGGCGTCGTACCGGCCAAGCGCCACACTCGTCTGTCGGATACGCAGCACCGACCACACGCACACTACCGATCCCATCAGATTGGCCATCAGCAGATGCGTCGGCTCAAAAGCCGGCAAGCCGCCGATGCCCAGCGCGTGCGCCAAGGCGCTCAGTGCCTGATGCAACAGCGCGAACGTCCACGGCGTGGCAAACGGCGCGGTCACGATCAGGTCATACCAGGCGCTGGCCCGCACAATGCGCAGGAAGGTCGACTCGGAAACCATGGTGAAACTCCAAATGTGAAGTGAAGGAGCCGCCACGGTAAAGCTTGGTGTACGCTCCAAGGTCAAGCCCCGACCGTATCCCGCGTTCCAAACCACCATGCCTGCTGCTCTCCCCGCCCCCGTTTCCGATGCGCATACGTGCGATCTGTCCATCGGCGAACTGGCTGCCGCCACCGGCGTTTCACGGGATGGCCTGCGCTTTTACGAGGCACGCGGGCTGATCCGAGCGCGGCGCCGCAGCAACGGCTACCGCGCCTACCCGCGGGAAATCGTGGAACTCGTGCAA
Source organism: Ralstonia flatus (assembly GCF_958439105.1). Taxonomy (NCBI): domain Bacteria; kingdom Pseudomonadati; phylum Pseudomonadota; class Betaproteobacteria; order Burkholderiales; family Burkholderiaceae; genus Ralstonia; species Ralstonia flatus. The sequence continues at coordinate 194,046 of NZ_CAUDLI010000007.1, forward strand.
TACATCCGTACGGCCCAGCAGCTCGGTTTCACACTGGCGGAAATCAAAGAAGGCATGGCCCAGGTGTGGCTGCAACCCGACACCGATGCCGCCGTCACCGCGTTGCTGCGCGAGAAACTGGCCACGATCGACGCGCGCATCGCCAGCCTGCAGGCCATGCGAGACGCACTTGCTACGCGTGTCGGCATGGCATGTCCGCTTGCACCGGCCTGAGACGATCGTCATGTCTTGTCATATAACTGTCGCAGACTGGCGCTGCAGGCCGGGGTTTTCGCGTTTTCCCCGTTCCCTGACAGCTTGCTGAGTCGTGAAAGGCGCTTGAAAGTTCGCGTCGGTAAAAACGCTCCCGTCTCAAGGGGAGTCTGCTGCAGTGAAATATCGGGGTGCGTTCCATTCACCGGCGAGGGCCGTGCTGTGCGCGGTGGCCTGCCTGCCATTTGCTGCTGCCTGGGCAGCCACGCCGGCATCGGCGCCGGCCGCGGCCAGCATGCCGGTCGCCACCATGCCGCCGATCAAGCCTTCCGTGCCGGGCGTGACTGGCGCCGGCTTCAACCTGGTCGAACTGTTGCAGGAGCTGAAAGGCAACAACCCGCAATTGATCCAGGGCCGCCATAACTATCTGTCGGCCAAGTCGATCCCGCCGCAGCTTGCTTCGCCCAACAACCCGCAGCTCGGCTACATCTGGAACAACATCCCCAAGGGATTTCCGCTGGCGGTCAACCGCGCAGGCGGCAGCCAGTACAACCTGACGCAGCAGATCCCGTTTCCGGGCAAGAAAGCGCTGGCCGCCGAGATTGCCGATCGCCAGGCGGAATCGCTGAACGCGCAAAACGATGCGCTGTACCTGCAGCTCTACGCGCAGCTTTCCACCACGTACTACCAGGCGATCGCGCTGCAGAAGCAGATCGACGTACAGAAGCTGACCATCACGCGCCTGGAGCAGGTCAAGCAGATCACGCGGGTGCGCTACGCCAACAACGCCGCCGCCTACGCCGACTTTCTCAACGCGCAGGTCATGCAAAGCAGCGCGCAGAATGACCTGTTTGCCGCGCAACGCCAGTACGACAGCACGCTGCAGACACTGAACACGCTCATCGGCAAGGAGCCGAGCTTCCCGCTCGTTCTGCGCGCTGACGACGAGTCCGTGCATCTGCCGGAGGAACCGCTGCCCGAGCTGGAAAACCAGGCGCTGCGCGAGCACCCGTCGATCAAGGCATCGGCCGAGCTGATGGACGCCGCGCGCAAAAGCGTGACGCTGGCGCGCAAGGCCTATCTGCCCGACTTCCAGGTCATCGCCACCGTCACCACCGACAACCCGCCATATGGCGTGCGCCCGAACAGCTACCAGATCGAGCTGGACGTGATCATTCCATTCTGGTTCCTGACCAAGGAAAAGTACGGCGTGAACCAGGCGGTGGAAAGCCAGATTGCCACCGAGGCGAATGACGTGTCGGTGCGCCAGCAGACGTTATTGGCCGTCGATACCGCTTACAACACGCTGCGCCAGACGCTTGCGCAGCTCGACTTCAACAAGCAGCGGCAACTGCCGCAGGCGCTGGCGGCGTATCGCGTCACGATGACCAACTACGCCAGCAACAACGCCGATTTCAACGACCTGCTCACTGCCCAGGGCGCGCTCAAGAACGCCGAACTGGCTGTCGCGCAGGCGCAGGCCACGGCCTTGCAGGCCTATCACGCGCTGCTCGCGGCCACCGGCCGCTCGCCGGTTCAAGCTCAATAACATCATGAAGAAGTTCTCTCCCGTTGTTGCTGTGATCGCCCTGGCCGCGGCCCTCGCCGTGGGCGTGGTGGTCGGACGCAAGTGGCCTGCCGCCGTGCCGCCCGAGACCGCGAAACCCGCAGCAGGTCCGGCCTCTGCGCCGGCTGCCGCATCGCGTCCGAAACCCGACTCCGTTGAAATTCCGGCCGGCGGCTTCGACCCGCAGCAGGTGAAGGTCGCGCAGGTCGGTCAACTTTCCGTGCCGGTGGAACTGTCCACGCCGGGCAAGCTCGCCTACAACGCCGAACGCACCAAGCTGGCGTCGGCGCGCGTGGGCGGGCGGCTGGACCAGATCCTCCTGTTCGAAGGTGCGCAGGTGCGCGAGGGCCAGCCGATTGCCCAGCTGTACGCACCGGATTTCATCTCCGCGCAGAAGGAATACCTGCTGGCGCTGAACACGGCGCGCCAGCTCAAGGGTTCCAACATGAAGGATCTGCAGGACGATGCCGACGCCACGGTGCAGTCCGCCGCGGGCCGCCTGCACGTGCTGGGCATGTCCGATGCCGATGTCGCGCAGATTGCCAAGCGCGGCACCCCCGCTGAACACCTGACGCTGCGCGCGCCCATCTCGGGCACGATCGTCAAGCGCAACATGGATCCGGGCGCCTTCCTGAACGTGGGCGATTCGTTCATGAGCATCGTCGATACGCGCGTGCTGTGGTTCACGGGCAATGTGTATGAGAACGACATTGCCAGCGTGCGCATCGGCCAGCCGATCTCGCTGCACACGTCGGCCTATCCGGACCGCGAGTTCACAGGCCGCGTGAGCTTCATCGCCCCGAACATCGACCCGGCCACGCACACGTTGACAGTGCGCTGCGACGTGCCCAACACCGACGGCCTGCTGCGCCCCGAGATGTACGCCACGGCGCGCATCCAGACCGGAAGCGGCCAGGCCACGGTGGTGCCGAAGTCTGCCCTGGTGAAAGACCATGGCAGCTACTTCGTGATCGTCCAGAGCGATGCCACGCACTTCAAGCGCGTGGAAGTGCACGGCAAGGACACCGGCACCGACGGCAACTTTGCCGTGACGGCCGGGCTTGAGGCTTCGTCGCAGGTGGTGGTGCGCGGCGCCGCGCTGCTCAACGAGATGATCGTCAAGGCAGGAGCGTAGGCATGGGCTTCAACCCCATCGCGGGCATTCTCAAGCGGCGGCTGCTGATCGTCTTCCTGGCGATCGCGTTGCTGGTGGCCGGCGTGCTGTCCTTCCGCGAACTGCCGCTGCAGGCGTATCCGGGCGTGGCGCCGCTGTCAGTGCAGGCCATCACGCAATGGCCCGGCCGCAGCACGACCGAAGTCGAACAGCAGATCACCATCCCAATCGAAAACGCGCTGGCCGGCGTGCCGGACGTGCAGTCGTTCCGCTCGGTATCGCTGTTCGGGCTGTCGGTGGTGACGCTCAAGTTCAAGGAAGGCACCGATAGCTTCAAGGCGCGGCAGAATTTTTCGCAGTATCTGGCGAGTGCGAACCTGCCGACGGGCGTGCAGCCGTCGCTGAGCCCCGACTCGGACGCGACCGGTGAAATCATGCGCTTCCGCCTCGTGGGCGATGGCGTCGATCTCACCACGCTCAAGAGCTACCAGGACTACGACATCTCCAAGGGGCTCAAGCACGTGCAGGGCGTGGCCGATGTCAGCTCCTTCGGTGGCAAGGTGAAGGAGTATCACATCGTGCCGTCGCCCGCGAAGCTGCAGTCGTACGGCATCACGCTGTCGCAGCTCATCACGGCCATCGGCAACGCCAACAACAACACGGGCGGCAATCTGCTGCGCGACGGCGAGCAGCAGTTCGTCGTGCGCGGCGTCGGCCTGCTGCAGACGGTGGACGACATCCGCAACGTGGTTGTGGCTGCCAACAACGGCGTGCCGGTGCGCGTGCGCGATATTGCCGAAGTGGAGGTCGGCAACGTGCAGCGTCTGGGCCAGGTGCAATACAACGATCAGCCCGACGTGGTGGAAGGCATCGTGCTGCTCAAGCGCGACGCCAACGCCACCGAGGTGCTGGCCAAGGTGCGCGAGAAGGTGGCGGAGCTGAACAACGGCGTCCTGCCCAAAAGCATTCAGATCAAGCCGTTCTATGACCGCCAGGTGCTGCTCGACATCACCATGGGCACCGTGGAACACACGCTGGTGGTCGGGATCTCGCTGGTGCTCGCCGTGCTGTTCGTCTTCCTGGGCAACTTCCGGGCGGCGGCCGTGGTGGCGGCGGTGATTCCGCTGGCGCTGTGCGTGTCGTTCATCAGCATGGAGCACTTCCATGTGCCGGCCAATTTGATCTCGCTCGGAGCGATCGACTTTGGGGTGATCGTCGATGCGGCCGTGATCGTGATGGAAAACATCATGCGGCACCTCGAAGAAGGTGCCGAGAAGCTGGATGACGCCATCGTCAAGGCGACCAGCGAAGTGCAGCGCGCGATGATCTTTTCCACCGGCATCATCATCGTGGCGTATTCGCCGCTGTTCTTCATCGGCGGCGTGGAAGGCATCATCTTCAAGCCGATGGCGTTCACGATGGGCTTTGCGCTGATGGCGTCGATCGTGCTGAGCCTGACGTTCGTGCCGGCCACCACGTCGTTCGTCTTCGGCAAGACGCTGCATCCGCACTCGCCGGCGTTCATCACGGCGATCCTGCGCTGGTACAAGCCCCTGCTGCGCAAGCTGATCGCCCGGCCGATGGCCGTCTTTGCCACGGCCATCACGGCACTGTTGCTGACGCTGTATAGCGCCACGTTCCTCGGCACGGAGTTCCTCCCGACGCTGGAAGAAAACAACCTGTGGCTGCGCATTACGCTGCCCAATACGGTCGACCTCGATTACTCGGCGTCCGTGGCGACCGACCTGCGCGCGTACTTCGTCAAGCAGCCGGAAATCAAGCAGGTTTCGGTGCAGATCGGCCGCCCCGACGACGGCACCGATTCCACGGGCGTGTTCAACCAGGAATACGGTCTGTATTTCGCACCGCCCGACCAGTGGCCTGCCGGCATGACGAAGGGGCAACTCGTCGAGCGCCTGTCCAAGCATCTGGAGAAGATTCCAGGCATCGAATACAACTTCTCGCAGTACATCCAGGACAACGTGGATGAAGCGCTTTCGGGCGTGAAGGGTGAAAACTCGGTCAAGCTGTTCGGCAACGACCTCAACATGCTCGAAGCCAAGGCCAACGAAATCCAGGCGCAGCTCAAGAAGGTCTCAGGCCTGGTGGACGTGGGCATCTTCCGCGAGCTGGGCCAGCCGACGCTGAACGTTTCGATCGACCGCCAGGCGGCTGCGCGCTTCAACATCAACGTGAGCGACGTGCAGAACCTTGTGCAATACGCCATCGGCGGCGCACCGGTCACGCAGATCCTGGAGGGCGAAAAGTCGTTCGGCCTGGCGGTGCGCCTGAATCAGCAGGCACGTGCGTCTTACGACGCCATCCGCGAACTGCTGATCGATACGCCCGACGGCCAGCACATTCCGCTGTCGATGATCGCCAAGGTGGAACTGACGGACGGCCCGTTCTTTATCTACCGCGAGGAAGGCAAGCGCTACATCGCCATCAAGTTTGGCGTGCGCGGCCGTGACCTGGGCGGTGCCGTGGACGAGGCACAGCGTGTGGTGGGCAACAGCGTAAAGCTGCCCGAGGGCTACACCGTCAAGTGGGACGGCCAGTTCAACGAGATGAAGGTCGCGCAGAGCAAGCTGATGGTGATCGTACCGTTGACCATCCTGGTGATCTTCCTGCTCCTCTACAGCACGTTCGGCAATTTCAAGGATGCGCTGATGGTGGTGCTGAATGTGCCGTTTGCGGCGATCGGCGGGCTGCTCGCGCTGCACCTGGCCAACGAGACGCTGTCGATCTCGGCGGGGATCGGCTTCCTGTCGCTGTTCGGCATCGCCATCCAGGACGGGGTGATTCTGATCTCGTACGTCAACCGCCTGTCGCAATCGGAAAACGTGCGAGAAGCCACCGTCGACGGTGCCGCGCTGCGTCTGCGCCCGGTGATCATGACCGCCATGCTGGCCGGCCTCGGCCTGTTGCCGGCGGCGCTCTCGCACAGCATCGGCTCGGAAGCGCAGCGCCCGCTGGCGCTCGTCATCGTTGGCGGCATGGTCACGACGACGATCCTCACGCTGCTGGTGCTGCCGGTGGTGTTCACCTGGGCGCACCGAAACCGCCGGCCGCCGTCGCGCGATTCGGACGTCAGCCCGACGGCCGCCATGCTGCCTTAAGGCACGCTCATCCCCAAGCAAAACGGGCGCATCGCTTCACCAGCGGTGCGCCCGTTTCGCTTTGAATCGGCATCAGAAATCGGACCAATCTCATGGTTGCGCGCGCGCCTCACGTGCAGAGTGCATCTCTGACTTCATCGCCGCACCGCCACCATGCAGACCACGCCCAACGTCGACGCCAGCATTACCGCACAGTTCCCGCCGCAGGTCGTCGCCACGCTCATCGACCTCTTTGGCACCGATCTCCAGCAATGGCGTTTTATCGTCGATCTGTTTTCCGAGACGATGGAACAGGATCTCGCCAACCTGGAGAACGCGCTCCGCGGCGGGGACGACGCGCAGATCGTTGAAGCGGCACACCGCATCGTCGGCTCCGCGCGCATGCTCGGCCATCAGCAGATTGGTGATGCTGCCCGCAGCATCGAGCGCACCGCACAGAGCGTGGGCCCCTATCCCGAGCGCGCGGCGGACATGCAAACCGCTCTCGCCCGCCTCCGCACGCTGGCCGATGAATTTCGCCAGCGCGCGAGCAGTTGCCGGTGGCCGGCCTCATCGGTGACGGGCTAACCGCGCTCCACGTTGCGCAGTCCTTCGGTTGAACAGCAGCGGCACCACGCCCACGGCGATGCCGCCCAGGCCGACCAGATTTGTCGTCAGATCGAACGTCGGTACGCTGTAGGCCGCGATCAACCACAAGAACAACGCGCTGCCCAACGGCCAGCCGACCAGAAACACCGCATTGAATACCGAGCGCAGCGCTTCGCGCCGGTAGTGCCACGCGCAGGCGAAGCCCGCCAGCCCGTAGTAGAACGCCACCTGAAACCCGATCGCATTGACCGAATCCTTGATGATGGCGTTGATGCTTGGGAAAAACGACGCACCAAACAGCAGCACCAACCCGATCACGGCAATCACGAGGGTGGCCACCCATGGCGTGCGCCAGGTCGGGTGCAGCGTGGCATAGCGCGCATGCAACATGCCGTCGCGGCCCTTGGCATACAGCGTGCGCGTGAATTGCAGGATGGAAGTCTCGAGGGTGCCGACCGTGCTCAGCATGACGGCCACCACGGCCACGTAGCTCCACGGACGCGGCAGCAGCTTGTCAGCCACGGCAAAGACGACGTTGGTGCTGGATTGGTCGATCTCCGCATCGCTCAGCACGAGCAGAATCACGGCACCAAAACCCATGAACAGCGCCAACACGATCACCATGGCCCATAACGCGCCACGGCCGGGCGCGCGATTGGCGTCGCGCGTTTCTTCCGTCAGGTTGACCGTCACGTCCCAGCCCCAGAAAAAGAACAGCGCGGTCAGCGCACCGGTCGCAAACAGCTGGGGTGTAAAGGCCGCGGGTGACAGCAACGCCCACGACAGCGCATGTGCCGGATGCGCGCCGAATTTCACCACCGCCAGCACGATCAGACAGACGAGGATGAGCGTCTCTGTCACCGTCATGGCGATCTGCGAATAGCTCGTCAGCTTGATGCCCTTGATGATGACGGCGGTCACCACCAGCAGCCACGCCGCTGCCACCAGCGCCACCACGGCGGGCTGCGCAGCCTGCGACGGGGCCACCAGTGTGAGCGTGGCCGTTGCGGCTGGAATCGTGCCGGACACCATGAACACGCCCGACGCCACCAGCAGTGCCCACCCGGCAAAGAACCCCAATGTGCGATTGAAGATGGCGCCCACCCAGGCATACGCCGCACCGGCATGCGGGTTGACGCGGTTCAGATGCAGATAGGCAAACGTCACGCCAAACATGATCAGTCCGCAATACAGGAGACTGGCCGGCGTAAGGGCCCCGACCGCGCCGATCAGCGTGGCCGTGGTGGCGGCAATGCTGAACGCAGGCGCGGTGCCCGCCACGCCCATGACGACGGATTCGCTCACGCCCAGCGCATGGGCCTCAAGTTGCGTATCGACTGCCATCCGCCACCTCCACGATTGCCTGCCGCCGACATGGCGCGCGCCCGGATCTCGTCAATCCAGTATTGGCGCTCGGAATCGGAACACCAATGGCCGCGATCCCGGACGCGATTTGTTTATGTTTTTGTTCACATAAATTAAGCAATTCGGTTGTAAGTTGCGTAATTCGCAATACAACGGGTGCCTACAACTATTGATCTAGAACACGCTGCCCCACTATCTTTCGCGGGCAACGTCGGCGCAGTCCCACCGCAGCCGGCTGGCACGCACCGGCCATGACCGGCGCGGCCGCACCGTTTCACCACACACGTCACAACACGGGCTCAACTTATCCGGGGGGATTCGATGTCCGAAGCAGTCCTGCATCCATTTTTTTCACGCGAGCGCACCGTCGCCGCGGTTGGCTTCAACCGCTGGCTGGTTCCGCCTGCCGCGCTGGCCATCCATTTGTGCATCGGCATGGCCTACGGTTTCTCGGTCTTCTGGCTGCCGCTTGGCCGCGCGCTGGGCATCACGAAGCCGCTCACCTGCGGCGCCGACGTCTCGCTGATCGCCGAGCTGTTCACCACCACCTGCGACTGGCGCGTCTCCAGCCTTGGCTGGATGTTTACGCTGTTCTTCGTGTTCCTGGGCGCATCCGCTGCCATGTGGGGCGGCTGGCTTGAGCGCGTTGGCCCCCGCAAGGCCGGCGTCGTCTCGGCCGTGTGCTGGTGCGGCGGACTGCTGATTTCCGCGCTCGGCATCCAGATGCACCAGCTGTGGCTGCTGTGGGTGGGGTCGGGCGTGATTGGCGGGATCGGCCTGGGGCTGGGCTACATCTCGCCCGTGTCGACGCTCATCAAGTGGTTCCCGGACAAGCGTGGCATGGCCACCGGCATGGCCATCATGGGCTTCGGTGGCGGCGCAATGATCGGCGCCCCGCTGGCTGATCGCCTGATGAAGCTGTTTGCGACGCCCGAATCTGTGGGTGTGTCGCAAACGTTTATCGTGCTGGCGGGCATCTACTTCGTCTTCATGATGGCCGGCGCGCTCGGTTACCGCGTGCCGCCCACGGGCTGGAAGCCGGCCGGCTGGACGCCCTCGCCCGCCAAGGCGAAAGACACGATGGTCACGCAACGCCACGTCCACGCAAATGAAGCCCTGAAGACGCCGCAGTTCTGGCTGATCTGGGCCGTGCTGTGCCTGAACGTATCGGCCGGTATTGGCGTGTTGGGCATGGCCTCACCGCTGCTGCAGGAAGTCTTCGGTGGAAAGCTGCTGGGCGTGACGACGTCGTTCATGGACCTGACTGCCGCGCAAAAAGGCCAGATCGCGGCCATCGCTGCGGGCTTCACGGGTCTGCTGAGCCTGTTCAACATTGGCGGCCGTTTCTTCTGGGCTTCGCTGTCGGATCGCCTGGGCCGCAAGATGACGTACGCGATCTTCTTCGTGCTCGGCTTCGTGCTGTACGCATCGATTCCGTGGACTTCGCACACCGGCAATATCGCGCTGTTCGCACTGGCCTTCTGCGTGATCCTGTCGATGTACGGCGGCGGTTTTGCGACCGTGCCGGCCTATCTGGCCGACATGTTCGGCACGCAGATGGTGGGCGCCATCCACGGCCGCCTGCTCACGGCGTGGTCGACGGCCGGCATCCTGGGCCCCGTGCTGGTCAACTACCTGCGCGAATACCAGATCGCCCATGGCGTGGAACGCGCAGCCGTCTACGACATCACGATGATGATCCTGGCCGGTCTGCTGATCCTCGGCTTCATCTGCAACCTGCTGGTGCGCCCCGTCAACGCGAAGCACTTCATGACCGAAATGCAACTCGACGAGCAGCGTCACGCTGCGGCAAGCAAGAGCCCGACGCCGTCGGTGGCTGCGCCGGAAACGTCGCTGGAATGGAAGGCGCATCCGGGTTCGGCCGTGGCCGTGGTGCTGGCCTGGGCCGCGGTGGGGCTGCCGTTGGGCTGGGGGGTTTGGATTACACTCCAAAAAGCTGCCGTTCTGTTCTCCTAATACGTGATTTAAAGTCGCCGCCCCGCCACCCATGAAGCACCAGAAGATCGAGTTTTACCGTCACCCGGCCGGTGGCTGGGGCGCACTTAAAAGCGTTGCGCATCAATTGCTGTCGCAGGGCATCGCGGCCAAGGGCGCCAAGACGATGCTGTCGGCCAACCAGCCTGACGGCTTCGACTGCCCGGGCTGCGCCTGGCCGGACCGCGACCACGCATCCACATTCGAGTTCTGCGAAAACGGCGTCAAAGCCGTGGCGGCAGAAGCGACGTCCCGCCGCACCACGCCGGAGTTCTTCGCACAGCACACCGTGCGCGAACTCGCCGACTGGTCCGACTACGCGCTCGAAGACCAAGGCCGCCTGACGCACCCGATGGTCTACGACGCGGCCAGCGACAAGTACGTGCCAATCGAATGGGACGCCGCCTTCGCGCTCATCGCGCAGCACCTGCGCGCGCTGCCCGATCCGAACCAGGCGATCTTTTACACCTCCGGTCGCACCAGCAATGAGGCGGCCTTCCTCTACCAGTTGTTCGTGCGCGCCTATGGCACGAACAATTTCCCCGACTGCTCCAACATGTGCCACGAGCCCTCCGGCACGGGCATGCGGAGCAGCATCGGCGTCGGCAAGGGCACCGTCACGCTCGACGATTTCACCAAGGCCGACGCGATCTTCATCTTCGGCCAGAACCCGGGGACGAATCACCCGCGCATGCTGGGCGAATTGCGCGAGGCATCGAAGCGCGGCGCGAAGATCGTGTCATTCAACCCGCTGCGCGAGCGCGGGCTGGAGCGCTTTGCCGATCCGCAAAGCAAGATCGAGATGCTGACGCTCGGCTCCACGCGCATCAGCACGGAATACCACCAGGTGCGCATCGGCGGCGACCTGGCGACGGTCAAGGGCATCATCAAACACGTGATCGAGCGCGATGACGTGGCCCGCAGCCGCGCCGAACCGGCCATCATCGACCACGCCTTCATCGCCCAGCACACCGGCGGCTACGACGCCTTCGCCGCTGACGTGCGTGCCGAATCGTGGGCAACGATCGAAGCCGAATCGGGCCTGCCGGAACACGAAATCCGCCAGGCCGGCGACACGTACATCAAGGCCGGCAGCGTCATCGCCTGCTGGGGCATGGGCATCACGCAACACAAGCATTCGGTCGCGACGATCCAGATGATCGTCAACCTGCTGCTCCTGCGCGGCAACATCGGGCGCCCGGGCGCCGGTGCGTGCCCGGTGCGCGGCCACAGCAACGTGCAGGGCGACCGCACGATGGGCATTTACGAGAAGCCAGCCCCGGCCTTCCTCGATCGGCTGGAGCAGGTGTTTGGATTCAAAGTCCCGCGCGAACACGGCTACGACACCGTCGGCGCCATCGAGGCGATGCAGCAAGGCGCCGCGCGCGTGTTCTTCGCCATGGGCGGCAACTTTGCAGCGGCCACGCCCGACACCGCCGCCACGTGGGCCGGCCTGCGCCAGTGCGACCTGACCGTGCACGTGACCACCAAGCTCAACCGCAGCCACATCGTGCACGGCAAGGCCGCGTTGATCCTGCCGTGCCTGGGCCGCACCGAGGTCGACCAACAGGCCGGCGGCACGCAAGGCGTGACCGTGGAAGATTCGATGAGCATGGTGCACATGTCGGCGGGCATCAATCCGCCGGCCTCGCCGCATCTGCTGTCGGAGCCGGCCATCGTGGCGCGCCTGGCCGAAGCGACGCTGCCCGAAAGCACCATCCCGTGGCGCTGGCTGGTCGAAGACTACGACCGCATCCGCGAACGCATTGAAGCCGTGTTCGACGACTTTGCCGGCTTCAACGAGAAAATTCGCGTACCGGGCGGCTTCCGCTTGCGCAACACCGCATCGGAACGTGTCTGGAACACGCCGTCGGGCAAGGCGGAATTCCACCCGCATGCCGTGCCGACCGACACGCCAGTGCACCGCGCGCGCGAGCGCCATGCCGACGCCACCGTCTTCACGCTCGCCACGGTCCGTTCGCACGACCAGTACAACACCACGATCTACGGCATGGACGACCGCTACCGCGGCGTGTTCGGCCAACGCCGCGTGGTCTTCATCAACAAGGAAGACCTGCACACGATCCGCATGAAAGACGGCGAGTGGGTCGACATGGTGACGCTGTCCGAAGACGGCACCACGCGCCGCGCCGATGGCTTCCGCCTCGTGGCGTACGACATTCCGCGCGGGTGCCTGGCGGCGTATTACCCCGAGACGAATCCGCTGGTGCCGCTGTCGTCCGTGGCCGATCAGGCGCGCACGCCGACGTCGAAGTCGATTCCGGTGATGCTGGTGCCGAGCCAAGTCGAACGCACCGCTGACGCCTCCGCGGCCAACACGGCGCACGCCTGATGCCAACCGAGCCGGCGTGGTCTGCGCTGCAGCTGGCGCTGCTGGCCGCATTGCGCGAAACCGAGGCCAGCAAGCCGGTGTCGCTGCCCTGGCTGACCAAGCGCGTGGGCGAGCGCGCGAGCACGGTGCTGCGCGCGCTGCATCCGCTGGCTGACGCAGGCCTGTTGCGCGTTGCCATGGACGACACGCGCTGGCTCATTGTGCTGCTCGACGCCGGCCGCGCCCTGCCCGATTTTCCTGCATGACTGCCCTGCCCCACCATCCCGCCGGCTTGCCCGTCGTTTCCACCTCCGCGACGAAACGCACGCGCGCCGGCACGCAAGACGACACCGCCACCGCCGTCGCCGAAGAAGCGCCGGTGGCGCTCGTCTTCAACGGCATCACGCATGCGGTGATGATGGCGTCGCCGAGGGATCTGGAAGATTTCGCGCTGGGCTTCGCGCTGTCGGAAGGCATCATCGACGGTCGCGCCGATTGGCGTGGCGCAGACGTGGAAACGCATCCGCATGGGCTTGAAGTGCATGCGGAAATCGCCTCGCATTGCTTCGTCCGATTGAAGGAACGCCGCCGCGCGCTGGCCGGCCCGACCGGCTGCGGCCTCTGCGGCATTGAAAGCCTGCAGACCTTTGAAGACGCACCGGCGCCGCTGACGCCGCCCGCATGGCTGGCGTCTCTTGCCGACGCGCAAGTGCTGGACGCCATGCAGGCGATGACGGCGCATCAGCCGGCCAACGCGCTTACCGGTGGCTTGCATGCCGCCGGCTGGGTGCCTGCAGACGGCAACGCACCGCTGCATGTGCTGGAAGACGTGGGCCGCCACAACGCACTCGACAAGCTGATCGGCCGCCTGGCGCGACTCGGCATCCGCCCCGCAGACGGGTTCATCGTCATGACGAGTCGTGCTAGCTACGAGCTGGCGCGCAAGTGCGTGCAGCTGCAGGTGCCGCTGCTGGCGACGATCTCCGCGCCGTCTTCGCTGGCGATCCGCCACGCCAAGGCCGGGCAGTTGACGTTGCTGGCGTTCTGCCGTGGGGATAGCGTGACGCGGTTTGCCTGAGCGAGGCCCCTCTCTCGCGGGGATATTGAGCGTTGCGAGCCCTGTGCTCTAATCGGAATCATTGCTCGCAAACCTTCAACGCCCGCATGAATCAAGCTGCCCCGCTGGATCTGGTCGACCATATCAGCACGTTTGCAGACACCGGCAATAGCTATGCCGCATATCCTCTGCTCGATGCATTGCGAGCGGACCCGCGCCCCGAGGCCCAGTCCTTGGCCGTGCGCATGGTGCGGCATCTGGGCGGCAATCGGTTGTCGGACGCCATCGGGCTGCGCTTATGGCGCAAGCACCCTAACCACCCCGAAGCCATGGTCGTTTATGCACGCATCCTGGCCGATCGCAAGGGTGCCTATCGCGGCTGGCGATGGATGGAATCCGCATGCATTCCCGACGACGCACCTGCGGCAGTGCTCGCAGAATGGCACGCATCGCGTGGGACCTTGGCCGGCACGCTGCGTGATTGGGAGACGGCAGCCAGCTTGTTTTCGGCGGCGCTGTCGCTGGCATCGGAGGACCCTTGGATCCACGTGCTGCAAGCCCATGTATTCGAGCGGCAGGATCGATACGACGAAGCCATTGCGGCCTGCCTTGAAGCGCTCCGACTCTACCCAAGCCATCGTGCTGCCATCCAGGGGCTTGCACATCTGCATACGCTTACCGGTAACGACGCGGAAGCCATACGTCTGTTGCAGACCGCTTCGGCAAACATGCAGAGCGCCGACGTGGAAGCTCAACTGTTCGGCCTGCTGTCGGAACACCGCCAGTTCGACGAGGCCGCCGCCGCGCTTACGCGCTGCCGGACATACACACCATTGGCCGACAAGGGCTGGCGCCGCTGGCTTGACGCACAAGAGGTCGACAACCTGCTTGCCCGTAAGCAATTCGATGAGGCGGCCCATCGCTGCGGCGCGCTCAACGAACCGTTCTATGTCGACATTAGAGCCCGCCTGGCCGAGCCTGCATCGAACACCGACCTCCAGCGTGTCCAACTCGACGTTGGGTTCGTGCGCCAACACCACCTCACATGCGCGCCTGCCACGCTGAGTGCGTTGAGCCACTACTGGGGCTACGCCGCCGAGCACCTCGAAATTGCAGAACAAATCTGCTACGACGGCACCCCGGCTTCAAGCGAGCGCGCCTGGGCTGAGCGCAACGGTTTTTTTGTGCAGGAGTTCACGGTCGACTGGCCGGTCACGCGCGCATTGATCGACGCAGGCGTGCCGTTTACGCTAACCACCGAATTCACCAATGCTGGGCACTTGCAAGCCGTCATCGGGTATGACGCCTTGCGGGGCACATTGCTCATACGCGATCCTTCGCAGCGCATTTACGCAGAGCACTACGCAGTTACGCTGTTTAGCGAACACCGTGCCAGCGGCCCACGTGGCATGTTGATGGTGCCGTCGAAAGAGCGTCATCGGCTGAACGGAATCACGCTGCCCGATGCAGCAGACTGGGACAGCTACTACACCATCATTCGCGCGTTGGAAGCCCACAAGCGGGGAGCGGCGGACGCGGCAGCACAAGCACAGCAGTCCCGCGCGCCGGATCATTGGCTCACCCTGCGCGGCTTGCGTGCCCTCGCGCACTACGATGGTGACCTCACCCGAGCATTGGCGCTGACAGCGCAATCCATCGAGCATTTTGGCGACCATCCCAGCCTGCTCCTCCATCGGCAGCAACTTCTGGCTACCGTCGGCACGCGGCGGGAAGCTTTGGATGCAGCACAAGCAGCCGTCGCCAAACACCCCTGGAATCCGCCATTGCTAACGCGGCTCTCTCGCTTGCTGAGCGACGACGCCCGGCAGATACCGGAAGCGATCGACTACGCCTCACGCGCGCTGCGCGTCAACATCAACGAGTCCGAAGCTTGGCGCGCTATGGCCGACGCGCTGTGGCTGTCGGGCGACAAGGCCGATGCGTTGGTGCACTACCGCATCGCAGCTTGCCTACACCCGCATTCCGAAGACCTGGCCATCACCTACTGCCAAGCATGCTTCGGCCTCGGGAAGATGGACCAGGGCTTGGCCTTCCTTCAAGCACGCATTGACCAGTTGGGCGGCCAGTCGTCCGCGCCATCCATCAGTGCCTTCGGCCAATTCGATATGCTTGGCCGCACCAACGAAGCGTTCGCTTTGCTGGAAAATGCGCTGCAACAGCGTCCGAACGACGAATCACTTCGTCTCTTCTACGCGGAAAAAGCACTTGCCTACGCCCAACCCGAAAAGGCGCGCGCCCTGTTGAGCGGACGCACGGGGCACGCACGGTACGCAGAACAGCTTCGCGTGGAAGCGCTGATTGCCCGCCATGAAGGCCGCATCGACGATGCTTGGGTTGCAATCAGTGCCGCTTGCGAGCGGGAACCGCTGCATATTCCCTTGCGTCGTATGGCGGCTGACATCCGCGCCCAGCACTCGGGGCGAGCCGCCGCCGTTCAATTTCTGAGGGACGCGTGTGCCGAGCACCCAACCTATCTTGCCCTTTATGAAGCGCTCCTTGAATGGACGGCAGATGCACCGCCCACCGAATCCGAGACGATCATTCGGCAAGCACTGGCTCTTCACCCCGACTACGCATTTATGCAGCGCGAGCTGGCGAACAACTTGGCTAGCCAGCGCAAGTTAGAAGAGGCGTGGAGCGTAGCTCGCGAGGCGCAGGCCCTCGCTCCGCGCCATGCATCGACTTACGCCATGCTGGGCGGCCTCTATTTGACGGCCGGCGATGTCCACGAGGCACAACAGCAGTTTCGGGAGGCACTCCTACTCAACATCGATCACGGCTACGCCTTGCACAGGCTTGTCACCACGTGCAACAGCCATGAAGCACGGCGAGAAGCCCTCGCCTTCATTGCGCGTCAATTGCAAGAACAATCGACCCAGGGCGACCCGATCTTCGCCTATCAGGTGCTTGCACGCCACACATTGCCCGACGATGAACTGGAAGGTGAACTGAGGGCCCTGCACACGCGCAGGCCCGAGCTGTGGCAAACCTGGGCCGCGCTCGCCGTTCAACTGATCGATACCAACCAGTTTGCAGCCGCACAGACATTGCTCGATGGTGCCATCGACCGATTCCCGCTTATGCCGCGCTTGCATTACGAATTAGCTCGGCTTGCAACCAACCAGGGCGACTTTCCAAGGGCCCGTACAACCGTGCAGCGCGCGTTGCAACTATCACCGTCATGGACATGGGCGCTGCGGCTGGCCGTGCATCTGGCGATGAACGAGCCCGGCCAACTCGAAGCGGGGCTTGCACTTGTGGCCGCACCACGTTCGCGCTGCGAGGAAAACCCAGAAGGCCATGTGCTGCGGGCTCGGCTGCTATGGAAACTGGATCGCCGAGATGAAGCCCTCGTGCAGGTGGAAACCGCACTGCACCGCTGGCCCGCGCACACGGAGGCCTGGGATTTCTTCATTGACGCCGCGCGACAGATGGAGCGCGCGCATTACGTAGCGGAATTCACTGCGGAACTTGCCCGCCAACGCCCGGACAATATCGACGTCCTCATACGGCATGCCGACCACGCCGCCACCTTAGACGACGCACTTACTGCCGTGGACAAGGCAACGGCGATCAACCCCCTGCACCAGCCCGCCTATATCGCACGCATCAACGCGCTGAACCGGCATGGTCGGTTTGCTGAAGCACTGGAGACAGTGCACAGCACACCGTGGGGTCAACACACACCAACGGCCATTCTCCGATGTGGTCCACGCTTGCACTGGCAGCATGGCGACACAGACAAGGCGATCACCGCGTTGCAGCAACTACTCAAGAGCGAGGTCAATTCGTTCGACATGTGGCGAGAACTGGCCGACTGGACGTTCTCAGCCAAGCGGCACGACGAATGTTTGGCGGCAGCGCGTGAAATGATTCGTATCGACCCCACGGTAGCCGTCGGTTATGGCTATCTAGGTCATGGGCTGCGTCAGCGTGGAGAAACAGCGTCCGCGATTGAGGCCTTGCGCACGGCATTTGAGTTGGACCCGTTCTACGTTTACGCCGGCCTTACCCTGACCGACCTGCTACTGGCGTCCAACTGGAATGCCGCCGAGCCGGTACTGACCACTCTTCGGGCCAATGTTCCCGGCCCTGCGGTAGCCTTGCGGGAAGTTCAGTACGCCGTGCGCACCGGCGACAAGGAAAGCGTCGCCGCGCCGCTCGCGGAAATCGTGCGCGCCACGGAGCAGGACGCCAGCACGTTCGACAAAGCCGTCGAAGCATTGCCCCGCGGTTCATGGCGCGAGTTGCTCTTCCAGGCGACAGAGCAGGCTAGCCTTTGCGGCGAAGTGTCAGAGGCAGCAGCCCGATATTGGCTGGAAAGGGAATTCGATGTCGCCCATCCGGCGTTTCTGGACAAGATTGAGCCCTACCTGAAGGCCGATCATCACCAGCGTTTCAAGATCGCCGTGATCAACTGTGCAACGGCGGTCCGCATGTTCCAGCACGTCAGCGCGCTAGTCGCACAATACAGCCGCGAAATGCGCGCAAATGCTGAATGCTGGGCCTTGGTCGGCTACGCATACCTGGAGGCCAAGCGGTTTCAGGAGGTCGTTAATTGGATGCACGATTGGCAGCGCGCGGACGCACCATGGTGGGCGCTGGACAACCTCGCTGTTGCACTGCGCACCGATGGCCGACATGGGCTTGCCAATCAGGTATCTGAAATGTCCCATGGCAAGGAGCCCCGTAGCCCGGATGCGATGGTGTGGCTGGCGTGCGACGCCGCTCGCCACGGGCAGACCCGCACCCTGCTCGCATGGCTCGAGCGCGTGCGCCCGATGAAAATGCGTCCTTACTACCAGGGACTGCATCAGGTCCTTGAGGGATATTGCGCAACAGCCACAACGGGCAAAGCTGCCCCACTTCGCACAGCCTTGCGCCAGTGGGAATTTGCCTCCCGGACGCAAAGCACTCTCGCTGACCTCATGGTCGACGTACGTCGCCGGTGGATTCAAGACGCACCTACAAGTTGGGAGCGTTTTTCGCGCGTACTGCGTCTTATTTAAGGCTTATAAGGCAGCAAGATCGCTAAATCTCCACCTTGCTCCCCAACTCAACCAGTCGGTTGGCGGGAATCCGGAAGAAGTCCGACGGCTTGGCGCTGTTGTGCTGCATCCAGGCAAACAGCGACTCGCGCCACATCGCCATACCGGGCAGCGGCGACGGCACCACCGTGGCGCGCGTAATGAAGAAGGATGTTTCCATATCTTCAAAAACGATGCCCAGACGCTCACCCACGCTGCGCACGATCTCGTCCACGGCGGGGGTTTCCTTGAAGCCGAAATCCACCACTGCGGTGTGGATGTCGTCGCCAATGGTTTTGATGACGAGGCGCTTGGCGGGGTCCACATACGGCACGGCCAGCGTGCGGAAGTGGATGAACAGCACGCGCTTGTGCAGCACGTGGTTGTGCTTGAGGTTGTGCAGCAACGCCAACGGTACGAACTCGATGCTGGGCGTGAGATACACCGCCGTGCCGTCCACACGATACGGTGGATGACGCAGCAGCCCTTCCATGAACGGCTCGAGCGGAATGCCGCCCTCGACATTGCGCGCCTTCAGCAGTTGCGTGCCGGTGTGCCACGTCACCATCAGGAAGAAGATCAAGCCGCCCAGCAGCAGCGGGAACCAGCCACCCGCGGCAATCTTGAGCAGGTTGGCGGAGAAAAACGACAGATCCACCGCCAGGAACACCGCGCCGATGCAGGCCACCAGTGACAGGCGCCACTTCCAGGCGTTGCGCATGACCACCGTCACCAGCCCGGTCGTCAGCACCATGGTGGTCGTCACCGCAATGCCGTAGGCCGCTGCCAGGTTGTCGGACTTGCCGAAAGCCAGCACCACCGCCACCACCAGCACCAGGAGCATGTAGTTGACCACCGGCACGTAGATCTGGCCGATTTCCACATCCGACGTGTAGAGAATCTTCATGCGCGGCGCATAGCCCAGATGCACCGCCTGCGCCGTCATCGAAAACGCTCCCGAGATGACAGCCTGAGACGCAATGACGGTGGCCGCCGTGGCCAGCAGCACCATCGGGCCCACTGCCCAGTTCGGCATCAACAGGAAGAACGGGTTCTGCACGGCGCTCGGCTCACGCAGCAGCAAGGCGCCCTGGCCAAAGTAATTCAGCAGCAGGCACGGCATGGCAATGTAGAACCACGCATAGCGGATGGGGCGGGCGCCGAAGTGGCCCATGTCGGCATACAGCGCCTCGGCGCCAGTCAGGGCCAGAAACACCGAGCCGAACACGATGAACGCCAGCACCGTATGCCGGAATCCGAATTCGATGGCGTACAGGGGGCTGAGGGCCACCAAGATCTGCGGCGACTTCACCACGGAGGCCAGCCCGATCAGCCCGAGCAGCACGAACCAGATCACCATGATCGGCCCGAACAGGCGCCCCACCACGTGCGTGCCCTGCTTTTGGATGAGGAACAGGGCGATCAGCACGATCAGCGCCAGCGGCAAGACCCATGTCTGCAGCGCGGGCGCCATGATCTCCATGCCCTCAATGGCGGAGAGCACGGAAATGGCCGGTGTAATGACGGCATCCCCGTAGAACATGGCGGCGCCCAGCAGGCCCAGCAGCATCAACGTGCGCGTAAACCTGGCGCTGCCGCTGCTTGCGCGCATGGCCAGCGCCGTCAGCGCGAGGATGCCGCCTTCGCCGTTGTTGTCCGCCCGCATGACGAACAGCACGTATTTGACGGAGACCACCAGCGTCATCGCCCAGAACAGCATCGACAGGATGCCGAAGACGGTCTGGTCGGAAAACGGCACCCCATGCTCGGGGTTGAAGCATTCCTTCAGGGCATACAGGGGGCTGGTGCCGATGTCCCCGAAGACCACGCCGATCGCGCCCACCATGGTGGCCATCAACGCGGGATTTTTCTTGGTGTGACTGGCTGCGGCTGTCGTCATGGGTAGGCTGCGGCTGGAACGACGGGGGCGCACGCAATTTTCGTGCACCTCTGCGGCACCGGTTTTGCTGCGGGCCCCGAGTGCGGCAGAAGCCACTAAAGCTTAGGTGAAAACGCCCCGTTTTGCGCGGGTGTTTGCACCGATGGCAAGACCGCGCCAACCCTGATGCAGCCCCGAAAACAGCGGCTGCGCCCGCTCCAAACGGAAACCTTAAAAAAAACAGACTTTGACGGGGCGACGCGCCAAGCATATATTCACCAAACGATCGTTTGGCCGGTTCGGCCGGGTCTGCCTGCTGTGTTTGTATTTGGCCGGCGGCCGATCGATTTCTCAACTTCACGACTCAAAATCATGGCTACTGGTACCGTCAAGTGGTTCAACGACGCAAAGGGTTTCGGCTTCATTACCCCGGATGATGGCGGCGAAGACCTTTTCGCTCATTTCTCCGCAATCAATGCCGCAGGCTTCAAAAGCCTGAAGGAAGGTCAGAAGGTGTCGTTCGAAGTCACGCAAGGCCCGAAGGGCAAGCAAGCTTCGAACATCGTGCCCCAGTAACACGGAGCACGCGGGCGCGGTAGCCCGGTTTTGGCTTGCCGCGCGAGGTTTCCTCGCGCGTGTATTGGCCGGGATATTCGCCAGGCAGGTTGTTTCAGTACGTGTTTGCCATCAAGCAGTCGGATGGCCGCCGGAAGCGGTGGCCTGGTTTGACGAACCCCTATTGGGAGCATGCAATGGCCAGCCGAATTGAAGAGAACGCCGTTCAATATGATCCGCCCGCCGGGGCAGCTGCAGAAATGCATGCTGCCCCGAGTTTTATTCGGGATTCGGAGATCCAGTTTTCGCGCTCGCAGACATTCCACGAGGGCCAGCGCGTCAGCTTCGATGTAGAAATCGGGCCCGATGGCGAACTCATCGCCGTCAACATCAAACCAATATGACACGCCGGTTTCAACTCGGCATGTTCAAACGATAAAGGGAGGCATTGCCTCCCTTTCTCATGAACGATACGTCGGCTTACTTGGCTGTCGGCATCACGAATTCAGCGCCCTTGGCAATCGAATCCGGCCAGCGTTGCATCACGCTCTTGTAGCGCGTGTAAAAACGCACGCCTTCTTCGCCATAGGCGTGGTGGTCTCCGAACAGCGAGCGCTTCCAGCCGCCAAAGCTGTGCCACGCCATCGGCACCGGAATCGGTACGTTGATACCGACCATGCCCACCTGGATCTGCCGCGCAAATGCACGCGCCACGCCGCCGTCGCTCGTATAGCACGACACGCCGTTGCCGAACTCGTGGGCGTTGATCAGCTTCACCGCCTCGGCAAGATCGTGCACGCGCACCACCGAAAGCACGGGCCCGAAGATCTCTTCCTTGTAGATCGTCATCTCGGGCTTGACGTGGTCGAACAGCGTGCCGCCCGTGAAGAAGCCCTCGGCGTGGCCGTCGACCGTGTGGCCGCGGCCGTCCACCACCAGCTCGGCGCCCTCTTCCACGCCCTTGGCGATATAGCCTTCCACCTTGGCCTTGTGGGCAGCCGTGACGAGCGGACCCATTTCACTATCGGCCTGCATGCCGTTGCCGATCTTGAGTGCGCGGGCGCGTTCCGCGAGGCGCGGGACCAGCTTGTCGGCCACGTCGCCCACCGCCACGGCCACGGAAATCGCCATGCAGCGCTCGCCGGCCGAACCGTAGCCGGCGCCAATCAGCGCATCGACCGCCTGGTCGAGATCCGCATCCGGCATGACGACCAGGTGATTTTTTGCACCGCCCAAGGCTTGCACGCGCTTGCCGCGCTTGGTGCCCTCGGCGTAGATGTATTCGGCGATGGGCGTGCTGCCGACGAACGAGACGGCCTGCACATCCGGATGCTCGAGCAGCGCATCGACAGCATCCTTGCCGCCCTGCACGACGTTGAACACGCCGTCGGGCAGGCCCGCCTGCTTGAGCAGGTCGGCAATCATGAGGCTGGGGGTCGGGTCACGCTCGCTCGGCTTGAGGATGAACGTGTTGCCGCACGCCAGCGCCACGGGCGCCATCCACATCGGCACCATGAACGGGAAGTTGAACGGCGTGATGCCGGCCACCACGCCCAGCGGCTGGCGCAGGTTCCAGTTGTCGATGCCGCCGCCAATGTTGTCGGTGAATTCAGTCTTGAGCAGGTTCGGAATGCCGCAGGCAAATTCCACCACTTCAATGCCGCGCGTGACTTCGCCCTTGGCGTCGGAGAACACCTTGCCGTGCTCGCGCGTAATGGCGGCCGCCAGGGCATCCTGGTTTTGATCGAGCAGTTCCTTGAACTTGAAGAGAACGCGCGAACGCTTGAGCGGCGAGGTCTCGGCCCACTCGGCGGCGGCGGCGTGGGCAGCAGCCACGGCGGCGCCCACTTCGGATTTGCCGCCCAGCAGCACCTGCGCGCTCACGGCGCCCGTGGCGGGGTTGAACACATCGGCGGTGCGCGTGCCGCTGCCGGCATGGCGTTGGCCGCCGATGTAATGGCTGACGACGGACTCCGTCACGGCAGGATCAATCGGTCGGTTCATTTCAGGCTACCTCTTGCAGAACGGTACGAACGGTGTCGAAGATGCGCGCGATCTGCGCCTCTTCGATGATGAGCGGCGGCGAGAACGCCAGGATGTCGCCGGTGTAGCGCACCAGCACCCCGCGCTCCAGGCATTTCAGGAAGACTTCGTAAGCGCGCGCGCCCACCGCGCCGGGGCGCGATTCCAGTTCGATGCCGGCCACGAGGCCCAGGTTGCGGATGTCCTTCACGTGCGGTGCGCCCTTGACCGAATGCGCTGCCGCTTCAAACACTGGCGACAGCGAACGCGCACGCTCGAACAGCCCTTCGCTGCGATACAGATCCAGTGCAGCCACCGCCGCGGCCGCGGCCAGCGGGTGCGCCGAATACGTGTAGCCGTGGAACAGCTCGATCGCGCCCGGCGCACCGGCGTCGACAACGGTGTCGTGCACCGACTGGCGCACAGCCACGGCGCCCATCGGCACGGCAGCGTTGTTGATGCCCTTGGCCATCGTCAGAAGGTCGGGCGTCACACCAAAGAATTCCGCCGCCGTTGCCGCGCCCAGCCGTCCAAAACCGGTAATGACCTCATCGAAAATCAGCAGGATGCCGTGCTTGTCGCACAGCGCGCGCAGGCGCTGCAGATAACCCTTGGGCGGCACCAGCACACCCGTGGAGCCTGCCAGCGGCTCGACGATGACGGCGGCGATGGTCGATGCGTCGTGCAGCGTGACGATGCGCTCCAGCTCGTCGGCCAGATGCTCACCCCAGGCCGGCTGGCCCTTGGAGAACGCGTTGTGCTCCGGCGCGTGCGTATGCGGCAGGTGGTCAACGCCGGGAATCAGGTTGGCCGAGAACGCCTTGCGGTTCGGCGAGATACCGCCCACCGAGATGCCGCCAAAGCCGACGCCGTGATAGCCGCGCTCGCGGCCGATCAGGCGCGTGCGCTGCCCTTCGCCGCGTGCGCGGTGGTAGGCCAGTGCAATCTTAAGCGCCGTATCCACCGCTTCGGAACCGGAGTTGGCGAAAAAGATGCGGTTCAGCCCTTCCGGCATGATCTCGGCGACCTTTTCTGCAGCACGGAACGCCAGCGGGTGGCCCATCTGGAAGGTGGGCGCGTAGTCCAGCGTGCTCGCCTGCGCGGTGATGGCCTCGACGATCTCCTTGCGGCTGTGCCCGGCGTTCACGCACCAGAGACCCGCCGTGCCGTCCAGCACTTCACGGCCGTCGGCGTCGCGGTAATACATGCCCTGGGCCGACGTCAGCAGGCGCGGCGCAGCCTTGTACTGACGGTTGGCCGTGAACGGCATCCAGAAGTAGGACAGATCGGTGGTTTCCAGCGGGTGCGGTGCGGGTTTCATCGGTCACTCCGAAAAAACAGCGGAAAGGGAACGGACTGGCGGGCCAGCAGTTGGAGCAAACTGTACAGAGTCGAACGCGACACGGACATGCACAGATGGCAGTTCTATAAGAAACTGTATAGGCGCCCATCACTGCTCCAATGCCGCATCGCAACATGCAACTCGAACTCGATCCTTCTCATCCCCAGCGTACGTTGGTCGATCAGATCGTCCAAGGCATTCGTGCGGCGGTCGACAGCCAGGCCTTGCTGCCGGGCACGCGACTGCCCTCCGTGCGCAAGTTGGCGCAGGCCCACGACGTAAGCACCTTTACGGTGGCGGAGGCCTACACGCGGCTGGCGGCGCTGGGCGCCATCGTCGCGCGGCCGCGTTCGGGCTACCTGGTGGCGGCTCGCACACCAGCCCAACCGGCTTCCGTGGCCCCGCGCTGGGAGCCGCCCACGCTCAACGCGGCGTGGCTGCTGTCGGATGTCTTTGCCGATCGCTCCATCGCCATCAAGCCAGGCTGCGGCTGGCTGCCGAACGACTGGCTGGACGAGCGAGGTGTGCAGGAAGCCATGCGCGCGGTGAGCCGTGTGTCGGCGTTGCGCGTGGCGGGCTACGGACATCCGTGGGGCTATGCGCCGTTGGGCGAATACGTGGCACAGTCGCTGGCGCTGCGCGGGCTGCCGGTGGAGCGCTCGCAAGTGCTGCTGACCAGCGGCGCGACGCAGGCGCTCGACCTGATCGTCCGCACGCTGTTCAAAGCGGGCGACGTCGTCGCGGTGGATGATCCGGGCTACTGCAACGTGCTCCAGGTGCTGAAGCTGGCCGGCCTGCGCGTGGTCGGCGTGCCGCGCACGCCGGATGGGCTCGACACCGTGGCGCTGGAAAACATCCTGCGCGCCGACGATGCCGACCGGCCGCGCGCCCTCTTCACCAGCTCCGTGCTGCAGAATCCCACCGGCTCGTCCATGACGGCACAGAACGCTTATCGCGTGCTGCAACTGGCTGAGCAGCACGGCCTGTGGATCGTTGAGGACGACTTGCACCGCGAACTGGCCGACCCCGCCGCCCCGATGCTGGCCGCCCTCGACGGCCTGCGCCGCACGCTCTACGTGAGCGGCTTTTCCAAGACGATCTCGCCCTCATTGCGCGCGGGCTATGTGGTGGCCGATGCCGCCATCACGCGCGAACTGGCGCGCACCAAGATGGCCGTGGCGCTCACCTCGTCCGAAATTACCGAGCGCATCGTGCATGCGTTCGTCACCCGGCCCGTCTATGCCGAACACGTGGCGCGACTGGTTGCGCGACTGGGCGAAGCCCACACACGTGTCGAAACCCTCATGCGCCAACATGGTGCCGAGCCGTTCGATACGCCGGGGCGCGGGCTCTTCCTGTGGGCGCGCTTGCCCAGCCATGCAGATGCCGCCGCGCTAGCCAACCAGGCCATCGACCACAACATCTGGCTCGCGCCCGGCCAATACTTCCGGCCGCATGACGAGCCGAGCCCGTGGCTGCGCTTCAACGTGGCGTATTCCGCCGAACCGGCGCTCTGGGAATTCCTCTCGCACGCCTGACAGGCGCATGCTGCATGCGGCGCAATGACGTATTGCATGCAATCAATCACGTTACCGGTACTCAAACGTGAAATTCGCGTGAACGGAAGGTTGCAGCGTC
This sequence comes from Ralstonia flatus, assembly GCF_958439105.1. NCBI lineage: Bacteria > Pseudomonadati > Pseudomonadota > Betaproteobacteria > Burkholderiales > Burkholderiaceae > Ralstonia > Ralstonia flatus. The sequence goes on from NZ_CAUDLI010000007.1 coordinate 219,859, forward strand.
ACAAAGGCGCGACACGATGCGCTGTCGCCTACCGTTCTCTTGCGCCGTATCGATTCCCAACGCGACCTGCAGCCCAACCTGCACAAGGAGTGCCATGGACATCAAGACCATCCGCGAAACCGCCTTTGCGATGCCGCTGACGAGCCCCGCCTACCCGCCCGGCCCGTACCGCTTCATCCACCGCGAATTCTTCATCATCACGTACCGTACCGACCCGGCCAAGCTGCGCGCCATGGTGCCCGAGCCGCTGGAAGTGCCCGAACCGCTCGTCGCCTACGAGTTCATCCGCATGGCCGATTCCACCGGCTTTGGCGATTACACCGAAAGCGGCCAGGTCATCCCGGTCACCTACGAAGGCACGCCGGGCACGTACACGCTGGCGATGTACCTGGACGACCATCCGCCCCTGGCCGGCGGCCGCGAAATGTGGGGCTTCCCGAAGAAGCTCGCCTCGCCCAGATTGGTGACCGACAAGGACACGCTGATCGGCACGCTCGACTACGGCCCCGTGCGCGTGGCGACCGGCACCATGGGTTACAAGCACCGCGAGCTGGATCTGGCCGAACAGAAACGCCGCCTGGAGCGCCCGAACTTCCTGCTCAAGATCATTCCGCACGTGGACGGCAAAACCGCGCGCATCTGCGAGCTGTCGCGCAACTACATGATCGACATCGACATGAAAGGTGCGTGGACCGGCCCCGCATCGCTCGAACTGGCGCACCATGCACTGGCGCCCGTGGCCGAACTGCCCGTGCTGGAGATTGTCGAAGCGCGGCACATCATTGCAGACCTGACCCTCGGCATGGGCGAAGTCGTGTTCGATTACCTCGCGAAGTAACGCCTGCCCAACGCCATTCCTTCCCCACCACCCCTTGGAGTACACACATGTCTGATTTGAAAGGCAAAGTCGCCGTCGTCACGGGTGCCGCCAGCGGCATCGGCAAGCAGATCGCCCTAACGCTCGCCGGTTCCGGCGCGGCCATCGCCATCGTTGACCTGAACGAAGACGGCGCCAAGGCCGTCGCCAAGGAAATCACCGATGCCGGCGGCAAGGCCATCGGCCTGCGCATGGACGTGACCGACGAACAAGCCGTAGACAGCGGCATCGACCGCGTGGCCGAAGAACTCGGCTCGGTCGACATCCTCGTGTCGAACGCCGGCATCCAGATCGTCAACCCGTTCGTGAGTTATTCGTTTGCCGACTGGAAGAAGATGCAGGCCATCCACGTCGATGGCGCATTCCTGACCACGCGTGCAGCGCTGCGCCACATGTACAAGGACGACCGTGGCGGCGTGGTGATCTACATGGGTTCGGTGCACTCGCACGAGGGCTCGCCGCTCAAGTCGGCCTACGTGGCGGCCAAGCATGCGCTGCTCGGCCTGAACAAGGTGCTGGCCAAGGAAGGTGCGGCGCATAACGTGCGCTCGCATGTGGTGTGCCCCGGTTTTGTGCGCACGCCGCTGGTCGAAAAGCAGATTCCCGAGCAAGCAAAGGAACTCGGCATCAGCGAAGAGGATGTCGTGAAAAAGGTCATGCTCGGTGATACCGTGGACGGCGTGTTCACCACCGTGGAAGACGTGGCCGAGACGGTGCGCTTCCTGGCCACGTTCCCGAGCGCCGCGCTGACCGGGCAATCGTTCGTGGTAAGCCACGGCTGGTTCATGCAGTAAATCTAAGCACCCGCAAGGAGGTTGGAGGAGATATGCCCGCACCCAAACTACGCGTGGCCGCAACCAAGCGGCCCACGCCGGCAGAGTCGTCACGCCCGGCAGATGCGCCGCTCACTGCAGCGCAGCGCATCGTACTTCCCGAATACGAGAACATCGCGCTGGTGCTGCAAGGCGGCGGCGCGCTGGGCTCGTACCAGGCGGGCGTGTTCGAAGGGCTGGACGAAGCCGGCATCGTGCCGAACTGGATTGCGGGCATCTCCATCGGGGCGTTGAATACGGCCATCATTGCAGGCAACGCGCCCAAGCATCGGCGAGAGAAGCTGCGCGAGTTCTGGCAGATCATCACGCAACCGACGTTCTCGCCGCCGCTGCCCGACATCCTGGAGAACGCCTGGTTTGACGGCAACGCGCATCTGCGCAAATGGCTGACCGCCATGCAGGCAGCCGACACCCTGCTTGAAGGCCAGCGCGGCTTTTTCACGCCGCGCTTTCCGGCGCCGCTGCCGGCCAACGAGGTCGACCCGCTCGAAGCCAGCTACTACGACACAACGCCGCTCAAAGCGACGCTGGAACGCCTGTGCGATTTCGACCGCATCAACGACGGTGGCATCCGCGTATCGGTGGGCGCAGTGAATGTCCGCACCGGCAACCTGGAAGCGTTCGACAACACCGAGCGCCGCCTGCGCGCCGAGCACTTCATGGCATCAGGCGCGCTGCCGCCGGGCTTTCCGCCCGTTCTGATCGACGGCGAGTATTACTGGGACGGCGGCGTCGTCTCCAACACGCCGCTGTCGTATGTGCTGGGCTCCAAGCCGCGCCGCGACACGCTGGTGTTTCAGGTGGACCTCTGGAGCGCGCTGGGGCCCGTGCCCAATACGATGATCGGCGTGGCCAGCCGGCAGAAGGACTTGCAGTATTCCAGCCGAACGCGGCTCATCACCGATTGGATGGAGCGCTCGCAATCCACCCGCCGGCTGATGCGCAAGCTGCTCGATCACCTGCCGCCCAAGGAATTCGAGCGCACGCAGTGGTACAAGCACGCGCAGGAAATGGCCTGCACCAAGCGCTACAACGTCTTCCACCTCATCTACGCGGCCAAGGAACACGAAGGCCCCGGCAAGGACATCCAGTTCGGGCCGTCGACCATGCGCGACCACTGGGCGTCGGGCCTCGCGGACATTCGCGAATCGCTCTCGCACCCGGAGTGGCTGGAGATGCCCGACAACGACACGGGCTTCGTCACGCACGACATCCACCGCCCTCCGAGCGTGGAGCGGGAAGACAAGCGGCTTTGACGCACGCTACTGCGCTGCGTCCGCCGCACGCAGCGCAGTCGACAGCGGCGGCCGCGGCAGCGCGGCCATCCAGGCACGGCGGATCACCGCACTGATCTGCTTGTAGACCTCTTTCGAGATCACGGTTTCGGCCAGCATCGTGTCGATCTTGCTCTGGCCGATATACAGCGCGAACAGCACCAGCAGGCGTTTTTCCAGCGCGGCGCTGTAGTCGCCAAACTTCTCGCGCAGCTCGGCCAAGCCGTCTTCCGCGGCCTCGATCCGGGCGATCAACACACCGTCGAGCAGGTCTGCCATACGCTCGCCGAGCACCGGTTGCAACGATGCACGGTTGTACGCGCGCAAGCGTTCGAGCACCGTCTGGCGGCAAATGAGCAGCTCAAAGCGATCGGCCAGCGCGTTGGCCAGCGGCCGGTCCATATGCGCCACGCGGTGCAGCCACACCGCAAAACGGTAGCCTGCGTTCTTGGCCAGGATGCGCCGCGATGCGCGCTTGTAACCCAGCCGCCCCTCCGTGCGGGCTGCGTCGATCATGTCGGCGGTGTTGCGCATCATGGCGTCGAGGTTGCGGATCGAGACGAGGCCGTTGCCGTACTCGGGAATCAGCTCGCGCTCCCGCGTCGCAAGCGAAACGAGGCCGATGGTCAGGCGCTCACGCTCGGACAACGCTTCTTCCAAGTTCAGTTCGAGCGCGCCGGCCGCGACCTCCCGCCGATACACCTCCGCCGCCTGATCAGTCGCGCCCGACGTGAAATGAAAATGCCCACCGATTCGGCGCATGGTCGATTCCACTTCTTCCGTCGACATGTTCAGCGCCTGCCCTTGCAACGCCTGCTCTTGTGGCGACAACTGATCCAGCCCCAGTTGCCGCATCACCCAGCGCAAGGTGGCGCCGTTGAAGAGCACGCTCACCAGCACAAAGCCGGTGGCGAGGATGGTGACGAAATGACGATCGGCTTCGTGCACGGCCTGGTTTTCGGCCACCCCCAAGGCCAGCACCAGCGTGACGGCGCCACGCAGGCCACCCCACGCAATCGCGAGCTTGTACGCATGACTGACCGGCGCGGAGAGCTTGAGCCACGCCAGCGCGGGCAGCAGGCCAAACAGCACCACAAGGCGCGCCGCCAGTGCCGCCAGCACGATCACCGCGAGCCACAGCGCGTCTTTCCACACCACGCCGTGCAGCAGCTCCGGCACGCGCACTGCCGCCAACAGAAAGACGACCGCCCCAGCCAGCGCCGCAATCTGCTCCCAAATGAGTTGCAGATGCGACCAGTTGCGCGGCGTCAGCCGCGTGCGGCCCAGCGCGCCGATCACCAGCCCCGCAGACACCACCGACACCACGCCCGACACGCCCAACATGTTTTCCGCCACGAGATACAGCGGATACGGGAGCGCGAGCGTCCACGCGGCTTCAGCCTGGGCGATGCCGCGCAGCGCCGGCAGCAGGAATGCGGCGATGCGCCCGGCGATCAAACCAAACACCACGCCGCCGCCAAACGCCTTGGCCAGCTCACGCAGGCCAGCACCGATGGACGCATCGCCGCCGTGCCCCGTCAGCATGGCAAGCAGCACGCCCATGATCGCAATGGCGGCCGCATCGTTCAGCAGCGCCTCGCCTTCCACCAGGCGGATCAGCCGCGCCGGTGCGCCCACATCGCGAAACACCGCAATCACGGCGGACGGATCGGTCGTGGCGATCATCGCGCCGAGCAGCAGGCACGTGACGATGCCAAACGGCGTGACGGCGGCCGCTGCGAGTCCGATCACGCCCGTGGCGACCACCACGGCCACGATGGCCAACATCAGAATCGGCGCGGCATCCGGCGCCATGCTGCGCACATCGACCGACAGCGCTGCCTGAAACAACAGCGGCGGCAGGAACAGCCACAGGTAAGCCTCCGCCGGCCAGCTCGGATCGACCAGCGGCGCGAAAAACGTGGTGGCAAAGGCGGGCGCGCTGCTGCGCAAGATCACATAGGCGCCGCCGATACCGATGCCCGCCAGCGCCAGCAAGGTCGATTCCGGCAACGTCAGGCGCGAGGCCAGCATCTGCACCAGCGCCACCACCGCCAGCAGACCGCCCGCCACCAGCAACAGGATCACGACGCCGTTCACGAGGCGGTCTCCCGCGCGGCGCGCCAATCCGCGCGTTCGACATCGGTCAGGTCCGGCACGACGGCCGTGCCGGTTTCGGCAGCGGCCACGGCGGCTTCGAGCACGGCCATGACGGCCACCGCCTGCACGGGCGGGACAGGATTTGCACGCTCGCCGAGGATGGCGTCGCGCACAGCGGCGTAGTACGCGCGCTGATCGCCAGCAGGCGTTGCGACGGGGGTTTCGGTGGACGTTGCGCCGTCGATGAGCAGACCTGCGTCGTCGTCTGCGCCCCAGCCTTGCGCGCCGGGTTGCATGCCGGCCAGCAGTTGCGCTTCCTGCTGATCCATCCGCCGCTTGATGAACGAACCGCGCGTGCCGTGGACGACCCAGCGCGGCGAGCCGCCCGCCACCAGCATGCTCGCGTGAAGCACGGCCCGGCGCTCACCCATTTCCAGGACGACATGCGCCCAGTCCGGCGTCTCTGCGCCCGGCCGCTGCCGTGCGAACGAAGCGCTCACCGTATCGGGCAGGCCAAGCAGTTGCAGGGCTTGATCGACCAAGTGCGGCCCGAGATCAAACCAGATGCCCGTGCCCTGCCCCGCCTGCTCCCGCCAGCGCGCACGCACCTGCGGGCGATAGCGGTCGAAATGCGCCTCGACGTGCATGGCCTCGCCAATCGCGCCGCCCGCGATGGCGGCTTGCACGGCGAGGAAATCGCTGTCCCAGCGGCGGTTCTGGAAGACGGACAGCATGCGCCCCGTCTCCCACGCCACCCGCGCCAGATGCCGCGCCTCTGCCAGCGTGACGGTGAACGGCTTGTCCACGACGACATGCTTGCCCGCTCGCAGCGCAGCTTCCGCCAACGGCGCGTGGCGGTCGTTTGGCGCGGCGATGACGACGAGGTCGACGTCCGGGTGCGTGGCCGCCGCTTCCGGCGCGCAGACCACAGCCTGCGGCCGATCCGCATGCACCGCCTCCGGCCGATTGGAGCCGATGACCTGCAAATGCAGCCCTGGCGTGGCGTCGATCAATGCAGCGTGAAAGAGCTTGCCCGCATAACCGTAGCCGATCAAAGCGGCCCTCAATGGCATCTGATGTGATGAATGCGACATGTCGAAAAAATGGCAGAAAACAGGCGAGTCAGACGACGGCCTCGCAACTTAGTGCCCGCAACCTTGGGGTTATGACGTAAACAATTGCCTCACCCATGGTTAGCAAACGTTGCGCATCGTCAAAAACGCGCCTTAACTCTCTTGTAAATAGGAATTGTTCTCATTATTATCTGCGCCTTCACATTCTGAAGGCGCCGCACCTCGGGGGAGGGAGTCGCGTCCTACTTTTCACTTTACGGGAACTGCAATGCCGCCGAAACGTTTGTGCCTGTCTCTGGCCGTCCTTGGAACGCTGCCATTTGCCCATGTGGCAACTGCAGCCGACACCGTTGCCGCAGCCGATGCGGGCACGTTGCCGACGTCCACGGTCAAGGGCACACGCAGCAGCACGAGCTACGACACGCCGATCGCGAACACCGCCACGAAGATTCCCGTGCCGCTGCGCGAGATTCCGCAGTCGGTGAACGTCGTGCCGCGCGCGGTGATTCAGGACCAGGGCGCGCTCTCGATCAACGACACGCTGCGCAACGTGCCGGGCGTGTCGGCCTCGCTGGGCGACGCGCAGCGCGATCAGGTGACCATTCGCGGTTTCTCGTCGATCAACGACCAGTACGTCGACGGCCTGCGCGACGACTCGCTCTACTTCCGCGATCTGTCCAACATCGACCGCATTGAGGTGTTGAAAGGTCCGGCGGCCGTGCTGTACGGGCGCGGTTCGTCCGGCGGCATCATCAATCGCGTGACCAAGAAACCGCTGGCCACGCCGCTGGCCGAGGTGGGCGTCGTGGTCGGCACGGAGCGCCAGAAGCGCGCCGAGTTCGACCTGAACACGTCCATCAACGACGACGCCATCCGCGCGCGCATTACCGGTGCGGTTGAAGATTCGGGCGGCTTCCGCAACGACTATTTCCTGCGCCGTCAGGCAATCTCGCCGTCGTTCCTGTTCAACCTGGCGCCCGATACCAAGCTGACGGTGCAGTTCGATTACCTGCACGACAAGCGCATCGCTGACCAGGGCGTGCCGTCGTATCGCGGTCGTCCGGTGAACGTTCCCATCGAGACGCGCTACGGCTCGGCCGATGCGGGCGCCGGCAATGTCGAATCCACCGTCAAGAGCGTGACCGGCACGCTGGACCACCGCTTCAACGACAAGTGGTCGTTCCACAGCGTGGTGCGCAACTACGAATACTCGCTTGGCCGCAACAACTACACGACGGTCAGCCGCGTCACCGATGGGCCGATCCCGACCGTCACGCTCGCCGTCAACCAGCGCAACCGCAACGACCGCGGCACGCTGTGGCAGAACGAGCTGACGCAGAAGGCCGAGACCTGGGGCATCCAGCACACGCTGCTGTACGGCATCGAGCTGGGCTATCAGGACAAGAGCGACCGCGTGGCCGGCGCGCCGGGCACCACGACGTACAACCTGTTCAACCCCACGCTGCAGGTGTTGCCGACCGTGCCCGGCAACGCGGTGCCGACCAACTACGGCCTCTCGCACAACGAGACGTATGCAGCGTACGTGCAGGACTTGATCAAGTTTTCGCCGCAATGGACGGTGCTCGCCGGCCTGCGCTATGAAATCCTCAAGCAAAGCCGCGACGACCTGACCCCGCGCAATTTCGATCTGTCACGCACCGACAAGCCGGTCAGCCCGCGCTTCGGCGTTGTGTATCACCCGATCGAGCCGCTCTCGCTGTACGCGTCGTACAGCCGCTCGTTCCAGCCGCTGGCCGATAGCTTCACCTTCTTCCCGAACAGCGGCGCGCTGGCCCCCCAATCGACCACGAACTACGAGGTCGGCGCGAAGTACGACCTCTCGGCCGGCGCGAGCGTCACGGCCGCGCTGTTCGACATGAAGCAGACCAACCTGACGGCGGCGGATCCGGTCACGCTGCTGGGCGTGCCTATCGGCACGCAACGCACGCGCGGGCTGGAGCTGTCGTTCACGGGCGAGATCGTGAAGACGTGGTCGCTGATGGCGAGCTATGCCTACCTGAACGGCCGCCTGGAAAACCCGAACGACCGCAGCGGTGGCGTGGCCGTCAACGGCAACCAGCCGTCGCTCACGCCGCGGCATAGCGGCTCGGTGTGGCTCAAGCACGATCTGCCGAACGGCTTCTACGTAGCCGGTGGCGTGCGTGCGGAAGCTGCGCGTTACGCATCGCAGTACAACCTGACGACGCTGCCCGGCTACATGACCGTCGATCTGGGCGCTGGCTATCGCAGCAAGCAGCTTGATGTCACGTTGAACCTGCAGAACCTGTTCAACCGCGCCTACTACGTGTCGGCGCATGGCGGCGCCGAGAACTACAACATGCCGGGCGCCCCGCGCATGGCGCTGCTCGGCCTGCGCTACAAGATGTAAGCGTCGAACAGGCGAACGGGCGATGCTGCGACGGGTGCTCTTCCGCTTGCACTGGCTGATCGGGTTGTCAGCCAGCGTGGTGCTGGCCATCGTCGGCGCTACCGGCGTGCTGATGGCCTACGAAGATGAACTGCTGCGCGCGCTCAATCCCGGCGTGCTCACCCTGCCCGCACGCAGCGGCGCTGCGCCGACGCTGCCGCAGGTCGCAGCGCAGGCGCGTGCGGCCATGCCGGATCGCCCCGTCACCTTCATCACCGCTGCGTCCGACCCAACCGAGCCGTGGCGCGTCTGGTATGGCTGGCCGCCCGGCAAACACGGCGGCAGCAGCCGCGGAGAGCTGCGCTACATCGATGCCGCCACCGGCACCTTGCTGCCCGAAGCGCGCGCACAGCGCTTCTTTGCCACCGTCAAGCTGCTGCATCGAACGCTGCTGGCTGATGAGATCGGCAAGCAGATCGTCGGAGCCAGCACGGTGGGGCTTGTCGTAATGGCCCTCTCGGGCCTGTACCTCCGCTGGCCGCGTCGCGTCACGAACTGGCGAAGCTGGCTCGTGATCCGATGGAGCCGCGCCGGTCGCATCCGCTGGTGGGACGTGCACACCGTCATCGGCACGCTGGTGTTGCCGCTGTATTCGCTCGCCGCCTTCAGCGGGCTGTATTGGGCGTATGACTGGTACCGCGATGGCTTGCAGCGCCTGGCCGGCATGCCGGTTGCCGCCAAGGCAAAACCGGTGGAAGGCGCGCGACAACCGCTCGACGGTGCGGCATTGGAGCGCACGTGGAACGTTTTCCTGGCCAACGCGTCGAACTACGGAACCGCCACCCTGCGTATTGACGATGCCCGCACGGGCAAGGTCGATATCAACTGGCTGCCCGCAGATGCACCGCATGACCGGGCCTTCAACCGCTTGACGCTAGACGCCAGCACCGGCGTCGTCATCCGCAACGAATCCTTCGCCGACAAGCCGCCGATGCAACGCCTGCTGGCAGGCATGTTGCCGCTTCACAATGGACGCTACTTCGGACCGATCGGCGTCGTGCTAGTGTTGATTGGAGCATTGATGCTGCCGGTGTTTGCGGCAACGGGGTGGTGGCTGTATCTCGATCGGCGCCGACGCGCGCAACCGCAGCGCAAACACGCATCCGCAGCGACACGTCCTTGCTGAGAACGCAGGGGCGTCGACGCGATGTCGGGCGCCTCAACACAACAAGGACAACATCATGGTGATCGAAAAATCCCGCGACCTCTGCCTGCGCCCGCTCGAGCGCAACGACCTGCGTTTCGTGCACGAGCTGAACAACGACGCGAAGATCATGCGTTATTGGTTCGAAGAGCCGTACGAAACCTTTACTGAACTCTCGCAACTCTACGACCGCCACGTGCACGACCAGCGCGAGCGCCGCTTCATCTGCGAAAACGATGCCGGCGAAGCCGTGGGTCTGGTCGAGTTGATGGAGCTGAACTACATCCACCGCCGCGGCGAATTCCAGATCATCATCGCGCCCGGCTGGCAAGGTCACGGCTATGCGTCAACCGCGACGCGACTGGCCATCGACTATGCGTTCATGGTGCTGAATCTGCACAAGCTGTATCTCGTTGTCGACGTGGTGAACGAACGGGCGATCCACGTGTACGAGAAATGCGGCTTCCAGCGCGAAGGCGAGCTGATCGAAGAGTTCTTCAGCAACGGCGCGTATCACAACGCGCTACGCATGTGCGTGTTCCAGCGCGATTACGTCAAGTCGATCCGCGGCGCCAACTGACCCACAACAGCACGGCTCTACGCCGTGCGCAGCCACGCATGCAATTCGCGCTGCCCGACCTCGGTCATGTTCAGCGCCCGCGAATGCTTCTGCCGCGCCAGCCAGCCCAGCGCGATACAGCGCTCCGCCACGGCGGCCCCGAGCGCGCCTGCCAGATGCGGGCGACGTTCGCTCCAATCCATGCAACCGTAAGCAAAGCGGCGTCGGCCATTGCGCAGCGCATTCACGTCGACGCCGATGGCGGCCAGCGCCTGCTCACCCTCGGGCGTGACGTCGTAGGCGCCGTGCGTTTCATCGAGCTGCGTCAGCCAGCCGCGCGACAGCAATTTCTCCGACACCTCCGTGCCAAGCTGCCCAGCCAAGTGGTCATAGCACAGGCGTGCGGCACGCAGGTTTTCGGGCACGGCTGAGCGCCGCGGGTCGGCCGGCTTTTCAGGTGCGACCACCAGCAGCGATTCGATCATCTCCGCCACCGCCGGAGAGCGCAGCCCGAAGTATTTGTAGCGTCCGCTCGACAACGAGGTGATGAGCGCATCGGCCTCGAGCCGGCGCAAGTGCGCGCTGGCCGTGGCGGGCTCCACACCAGCGCCGTAAGCGAGTTCCTTGGCGGTGAGCGAACGGCCTTCCATCAACAGCAGCAGCATGCGGATGCGGGTCGGATCGCCAATGGTGGCGGCCACGCGGCCGATGTCCGGCTGGGTTGTCGAAGCGGTGGCTGGGGAAGATGCGGTCATGGTTCGATGGAGACCAAACTGTTGGCGCGTGACAGGCGGGCGGCCAGTCCTGAGAATGGGAGCCATCTTACTCCCGCGCCCCACGCAGATGACCGCCCCCGACACCGCCCCGCCCGCCGACGTGCTGCAAGCCATCGTGCATGCCGACCCCGCGCCCTACTACGCCGAACTGGCCGCCACGCGTCCGTTCTTCTTCGATGCCACGCTCGGCTGGTGGGTGGCCGCCGGCGGCGAAGCTGTCGATGCCGTGCTTGGCAGTGCCGCCTGTCGCGTACGGCCTGCAGAAGAGCCGGTGCCCAAGGCCGTGGCGGCAACGCCCACGGGCGCATTTTTTGGCCGCCTCGTGCGCCAGATCGACGGGCCGGATCACAGCACGCGCAAAGCCAAGGTGATGGCCGCGTTGGGCCGGCTGGATGTATCGGCGCTGGCCAGCCGCGCGCAGCGGCAAGCGCGCGCTACTTTGCCCGACGCAGCCAGCCTGGATACCGCGCTGGATGCCGATGCCCATTTTCGCGTGCCGCTCGCCACGATGGCGCAAACGCTGCTGGGCGATCACGCCGATGCGCCTGCCTGCCAGGCCGACATTGCCGCCTACCTGGCCGCGTTGGGCCCGGGGGCCAGCGCAGGGGTGGTCGCGCAGGCCGATGCCGCCGTGGGCCGCTTGCAGCAGCGCTTTGCCGACGCGCCGTTCGCCGGCAGTGACGATGACAACGACGCCGACATCGCCAATCTCGCCGCCCTCCTCGCGCAAACCTACGACGCCTGCGCCGGCCTGCTCGGCAACTGCATCGTTGCGCTGTCGCGGCACGCCGAGTTGACGGCCCGGCTGCGCGCGCAGCCGCTCGCCATCGAGCCTTTCGTGCGTGAAGTCCTGCGCCGCGATGCGCCGGTGCAGAACACGCGCCGCTTCGTCGCGCACGATATCGCGCTGCTGGGCCAGCCGCTGCGCGCGGGCGACAAGATCCTGGTGCTGCTGGCCGCTGCCAACGTGGATGGCACAACCAACCCGGACCCGCTACGCTTCGACATCGACCGCACAGCGCCGCGCCTGTGGACCTTCGGCGGTGGCGCGCACCGCTGCCCCGCCGACGCATTGGCCACCACCATCGCGGGCGCAACGGTGCGGCATCTGCTGAGCCTGCAGGATGTCGACCGATGGCTCGCCAGCCTTGGCGAGGTGGCATACCGCCCCTCCCCCAATGCGCGCATTCCCCGCTTTCAAGCTTGAAGTTGCACCCACGAACGCATCACGAAAACACCCCACAGGAGACTTGCCATGATCGCCGTCATCTTTGAAGTCGAGCCTGCACAAGGCCAGCGCGACACCTACCTCAACCTTGCCGCACGGCTGAAGCCCCTGCTCGAGCAGGTCGACGGCTTCATCTCGGTGGAGCGCTTCCAGAGCATCACCAATCCGGACAAGATGCTCTCGCTGTCGTTCTTTCGCGATGAAGAGGCCGTCAAGGCCTGGCGCAACATGGAGCAGCACCGCGGCGCGCAGCACGTCGGCCGCGACCGCGCGTTTGCCGACTACCGCCTGCGCATCGCCCACGTGGTGCGCGACTACGGCATGACCGAGCGCGACGAAGCCCCAACCGACAGCCGCGCCGAGCACGCCTGAGCGCAGGGCCAGGCACCTCTGCGCGCCCGATGTGACGCCTTTTGCGCCCGCCGGGCACCACCTTTGCTTAATCAGTCAGAACCCGCACGGTCGAGCACGCCGCATCACGGCCCGGCATGCTGCCGTGCGCAACGATTGCAAAGGAATTGTCATGAATACCGCTTCTCATGAGGCTGAAAGTGAGCCGCAAGTCGCTCCAGCCCGCACCGTTCAGAGCCCGGTGCGTTATGCCGTGGTCGGCGCGGGGTGGATTTCCCAGGCCGCGTTTCTGCCGGGCGTAGCGCAAAGCGGCAACTCCGTCGTCACGGCGCTGGTCACCGGCGATGAGGTCAAGGCCACCGCGCTGGCCGAGCGCTACGGCATCGAGCATGTCCACGGCTATGCGGACTACGACCAGCTGCTCGCCTCGGGCGATATCGACGCGATCTACCTCGCGCTGCCCAACGACATGCACCGGCAGTACGCCCTCCCCGCCCTCCAGCGCGGCATCCACGTCCTGCTTGAAAAGCCCATGGCCACCAGCGAGGCCGATTGCGAAGCGATGATCGAAGCGGCCCGCAACGGCAATGCGAAATTGATGATTGCCTACCGGCTGCATTTCGAGCCCGCCACGCTGGCCGCCATTGAACTGGTGCGAACCGGCAAGCTGGGCCGCATTCGCGCGTTCTCGGCCGTCTTCAGCCAATCGGTGGCGCCGTCCAACCACCGCGCCAACCACGGCTATTGGGCCGGGCCGGTGTCGGACATGGGCGTGTACCCCATCAACGCGGTGCGCAATCTCTTTGGCGAAGAGCCGGTCGAGGTGTCCGCCTGTGGCGTGCGTGACCCCGACCTCCCGTTCAACTTCGACGACACCGTCAGCGTGACACTGCGCTTTGCCGACCACCGCGTCGCCCAGTTCGTCGTGAGCTACAGCGGCGCCAGCATCGACCAGTACCGCATCCTCGGGACGAAAGGCGATCTGGAAGTTTCGCCAGGCTTCATGTTTGGCGTGGGGCTGAAATACCGCGCCACCATTGATGGCAAGACGCACGAACAAGCGTTTGACGCCACCGACCAGTTCGGCGGCGAGCTGCAGTATTTCTCCGATTGCATCCTCAACAACCGAGAGCCCGAGCCGAACGGCGAAGAAGGCTTGGCCGACGTGCGTGTACTGGCCGCCATCGAGCGCGCGCTCGAATCGGGGCAGCCGCAAAACCTGGGGCCGTTCCAGCGTCAAGGCCGCATGGAGACTGCGCAGGTGCGCAAGCTGCCGCCCGTGCCGTCGCCAGAACTCGTGGACGCGGCTGAACCCAGCCAGGGATAAGAAGAACCGAAAAAGAAAAACGCCCGCGACGAACGGCGGGCGTGGGTGGGAGTCGGGATTTACAGATTGATGCGCTGCACGGCGTCGCGCATGCGCTTGCGGATCGAGACATCCGAATTGGTGTTGCTGCTGGAGCCGTCGGTTTCCATGGCGTTATCGCAACGCCATTCCGTGGCTTCGCCATTGTCGGTCAGCGCACAGACGCGATGGGTCCAGCGGTCCCACACAAACACATCGCTGCCGGCCTCACCGGAGAGCAGCGGCTCGAAACGGTACATCCACAAGTACCCGACACCCAGCAGGGTGAACAGAAAGATCGCCATCCAGGACGCTTTGATTCGGCGCCACATTCTCATTTCTCCTCGTGGAGCCACTGCGCCGGACGCGCCTGACAGGGCGTCGCTGGGCCAAAAGCGCTGTACTCCAAGGGGCAAATCGTAACATGTGGCATCCCGGCCCCGGTTCAAGCGGGCAGCCGATGCGGCAGCGCCACAACACCAGCAACAACCTTATCGGAGCGTCAGTTGAAGACGTCCTGCCGGTAGCGGCCGGCTTGCATCTGCGCCGCCAGCCAGTCCGACGCGGTCGGCAGATCGCTGCCGTAGCGCGCCTGGTGCATGCGGATGAGCGTGTCGCGCACCGCTGGCGCCATCGCACGGCCGTCGCCACAGACATACAACGTGGCGCCCGCATCGAACGCTGCCCACACGGCTTCGCGCGCATCCCACAGGGCATGCTGCACGAAGCGATGCGGATGCTCGGCCACGCAGGAATATGCGGGAAAGACGCGCACCACGCCTGCGTCTTCCCACGCACGCAAAGTGTCTCGGTAGAGAAAGTCGTGCTCGGGGTGGCGGCAGCCGAAGCACAGCAGCGACGTTGCCACCGCCTCGCCCGCCGCCTGCTGCGCGGCGCGCTCCTCCAGGAAGCCACGGAACGGCGCGATGCCCGTGCCTGCGCCGATCAGCACCATCGGCTTGCTGGCGTCTGCGTCGGGTGCGAACGGCGGATTCGGCGTGCGCACAGCGGCAGCGATCTCGGCGCCTGCATGCAGCGTCATCAGGTAGTTCGATGCCGTCCCGCGATACGTGCCGACGCCAGACCATGCCGGCCCCGACACAGTGCCCACCGTCAGCGCGGCCACACCCGGCGACACCCGTGCCGACGACGCGATGGAATAGAAGCGCGGGCGCATCGGCCCAAGCCGCGCGAGAAACGCCTCCAGCGTCAGCTCGATCGCGGGGAAGCGGATCAACAAGTCGAGCACGCTGACATGCGCGACTTGAATGTCACGGTCGAAGCGCTCGGCCGCGTCATCGCCTTCGAGCCAGACGGCAAGCTGACCGCGCGTGAACGGACAGCGTGTGGCCGCGTGCAGCGCGGCGATATCGCGCACGGTGGCGGTGTCGTGCAGCTCGACGAAATCACGTAGCAGCTGGCGCACGGACACCGGCTGGTTCAGCGGCAGGTGCCGCACGTGCGCATGGCGCGCGGTCAGGGTGACGAGCGCATCGCCCTCCAACGCAAGCCGCGCGATGGCGGCGTCGACACGGTCATCGGCATTGCGTGGGTAGACGGCGAGGTGGTCGCCAGAGGCATAGGTCACGTCGTCGGGCAACCGCACGGTGAGATGACGCGTCGGGCCGCGCGGCGCTTCCCGCGTGAAATCCCACAGGCCGGTGGCGTCGCTGACGAGTTCTTCATTGGCGAGCACCGTCATCGCGCGTGCGGCGGGCGGCAGCGTGGCGGCCCGGAGCGCATCAGGCGCAACGTAGTCGACGTGGACGGACGGGCCGTCGGCGTGGGTTTGGCGGGCGCCCAGGGCGCTCCACAGGCTGCGCGTCCAGGCGCCGACGGCAGCATCGAAACCGGCATTTCCGTCCGCCTCGCCACGCGGCACGATGGCTTGCGCGCCAGCTGCGGCAAGCATCGCTTCCACCCGCTTCGGGAACGCCTGGAACGCGGGCCATTGCGAGTTGCCGCAACCCAGGACGGCATAACGCAACCCGGTTGCCTGCCGGGTGAGCGCATCGGCGGCATCGAGCCGCGCCTCCAAGGTGCGGGCGCTGTCCGGCGCACGGCCGTTGTAGGTAGCGGCTACCACAATGAGCGTGCCCTGCTGCGGCAGCGCGTCGGCAATGGCGTCGAGCGGCGCTACCTTGGCGTCGAACCCGGCACGCGATGCGGTGGCTGCGAGCTGCTCGGCGATGTCCTGGCAGGTGCCCAGGCTGCCGCCATACAGCACGTGCATCGGCTCACCGCCGCCGGCAAGTGCAGATTCGGCGGCGTCTTGCGTGACGGCCTCGGTGCGGGCAGGCGTGGCGACCGATAACCGCTCCCGCGCATTGCGCAGCCGCGCGCGCAGGCGGAAACCGTCCGGTTTGAGCGTCAGCGTTTCCTTGATGTGGAAGCCGTAGTCGTACGGGTCGGACAGTGCAAAGCGCTGCAGGATCACCGCAAGCGCCAGCTTGGCTTCGGTCAGCGCAAACTGGGGGCCGATACAGGCGCGCTCGCCGTTGCCGAAGGGTTTGTAGGCGTGCGGGTGGAGCTTCGCTTCGTTCTCTGGCAGGAAGCGGTCGATATCGAAGACTTCGGGGCGATCCCACACCGCCGGATCGCGATGCAGCGCCAGCAGCACGGTCACCACGCGTTGGTCCTTGCGGATGGCGTAGCGGCCGCCAATGCGCGTGTCTTCATACGGCGCCACGCCAAAGCTCGGGGCGGTTGGCCACAGGCGCAGCGTTTCCTTCAACACGCGCTCGATCACATCCAGCTGTGCGAGGTGCGCATACTGCGGCACGGTATCGCCCGGCAGCACGCGGTCAACTTCGGCATACGCCTGGGCCAGCACGGCCGGATGGCGCAGCAGCATGTACAGCGCAAAAGTCAGCAAGCCACTCGTGGTTTCATGCCCGGCAATCAGGAAGGTGATGACCTGAAAGCGGATGTTGGTGTCATCCAGCGGCTCGTCCGACACGGGATCGCGCGCGTTGAGCATCAGCCCAAGCAAGTCGCTCGCGCCGATGCCGCCATCTTTTGCCTGACGGCGCGCGCGGATCACCTCGTCCACCAGTTGATGCATGGCGGCAACGTCCTGCTCGAACCGGCGATGGTGCTCGCGCATGAAGCGGTCTTTGAGCGGCAGGCGCGTGAGCTTGCCCATGGCTTCGGACAGCACACCCACCATGGCCACCAGGAACGGATGCAGCTCCGGCGTGTTGAACGAATCGAAACGGTATCCGAAACCCGCCAACGAGATGGTGTCGAGCGTGAGCCGCGTCATGTCGTCGGCCACGGGGATATCGGCGTCTGGCCCCTGGCGCGCCCACTTGTCGGCCAGCGCATTGGCGACTTCGAGCATCACGTCGAAGTAACCCTTCATCGCACGCTGGCTGAAAGCCGGCAGCAGAATGCGATGCGCCTTGCCCCAGTTGGGCTCGTCCTGATGCGCCGTGAAGAGGCCATCGCCCGCCCCCGCCCGCAGGAACGAGAGCGGCGGGCCGATCAGTTTGCGAAAACGTGTTTCGTCGCAGAGTTCGGCCACCAGATCGGCGGAATAGACGAACGGCACGCGCCGCCCGGCAAAGTCGAGCTGGTAGAGACCTTGGGGGAACTGGCGGCTGGTTTCCAGAAGCGTCTGGGCCAAGCGGTCTTTGGGGAGTTGCAGCAGGTTGCCCAGCCACGGCAAGCCCTTGGGCTGCGGGATGGGCTCCGCCGCAGCGGGCGAGGCATTGGCGGGTAACTCGGAGGCGGAACGCATGCGCGGTCGACTGCGAAAATGGGTTGTCCGCCAATGTACGCGCCGCCCTGCCATGCATCAAACAAACTCGCCATGTTTGAATACGGCCCCCTAAAAGTGAATCGGGCGACCCGTAGGCCGCCCGATCTGGGGACGATGTGAAGCGCTGGATCAGCGGCGGCGCGGCTGTGAATTGAACGGCGCGTTGACCTGGGCTTCGAGTTCGCGAATCTGACGCTGCAATTCGTCGACGCGGGCGCGGGCGGCACGGCGTTCGATATCCAAGGCCTCGGCTTCCGTGCGGGCGACCTTCTGTCGTTCCTGGGCCTGGGCCTGCTGCTGACGCTGGATATCCAGGTCGGTCTTCAGGCCACGCAGCCTTTCCTGCTGGGCGGCAATCTGGCGCTCGGAACGCTCTTTCTGGGCTTCCAGGCGAATCCGCTGCAGCTCCAGATCGGCCATCGTGCGGGTTTGCCGGGCGAAGTCGCTATACAGACGTTCGGCAGCGGCTTCATTGGTGGTCTTGATGACTCGCCAAAGGTCTTTCTGCTGGAACAGCGTGACGTAGTACGTCAGGTCGCTCTGGGCAAACAGCAGGCTGGCGCCGTAGGCCCCGTTATAGGTGGTGCGCAGCTCGGACAATTCATGCGCCTGCATGCGCTGTTGCAGTTCGAAGACGGCGCTGGCGGGTGCCGGACC
Source organism: Ralstonia flatus (assembly GCF_958439105.1). Classification (NCBI taxonomy): domain Bacteria; kingdom Pseudomonadati; phylum Pseudomonadota; class Betaproteobacteria; order Burkholderiales; family Burkholderiaceae; genus Ralstonia; species Ralstonia flatus. The sequence goes on from NZ_CAUDLI010000007.1 coordinate 238,267, forward strand.
GTCGGTGCGGGCTGCGCCGGCGGGCGTGGCGGCCACACTGGCGGCGGGCGCCGTCGCTGCCGGCTGGCCGACCGTGGCGGTCAGTGCCGGCACAGGCGCGGCGGCAGCAATCGGTGCAATGGCGGTGGGCGGTGCGGCGGGGCTTTGCGCCACGGCCGATGTGCAGGCGGCCGTACCGGCCACGACTGCGACTGCGGCCGCGATGGCCAATCCCCTCTGAAACGCGCGATGCGACGCTTTCCCTGACTGTTTTTTTGTTCTCATCTCGACCCTGTGGATTCTGCGCAGGTGTTGCAGCCGAAAACTATACGCGATCCGCCGCCCGTGTGGCGCGCGGGGCGCCCGCCGCGCAGTCGGGTGTTGTATGGCGTCACTCCAGCTCGCGCAGCTCGGCTTCGCCGTCGGCGATCTGGTATTTGCGCATCTTTTCCCACAGCACCTTGCGGCTGATGCCGAGCGTGGCGGCGGTGTCCTGGCGGCGCCAGTTGTTGGCGTCCAGCGCGGCGAGGATACGGCGGCGCTCTTCTTCGCCACCCGTGCCCCCATTCCCACCGCTGCTGCGCTCGCCATAGCCGCCATGGCCTCCATTACCGCCCTCCCGCTCGAAGGCGTCACGCTGCAGGCCGGCGAACAGCGGCAGGATGCGCGCTTCGTCCCAGCGGCCGAACTGACGCAGCGTGATGCCGATGCGCTCGGCCAGGTTGCGCAGCTCGCGCACATTGCCGGCAAAGTAGGCCCGGGCGACCGACGCCCGCACCCATTCGGGCACCGGCGGCATGGCATCGAAGGTCTTGTCGCCCAGCAAATGCCGCAGGAACGAGAGCAGCAGCGCGATCTTGTCGTCCGCGCCGCGCTGCTCAAGGCTGGGGATGCGCAGCTCGATCACGGCGAGGCGGAAGTAAAGATCGGCGCGGAATTTGCCGGTGGCGACCATCTCGCGCAGGTTCTTGTTGGTGGCGGCCACCAGGCGGAAATCCAGCTTGACGGGCACCGTTGACCCCAGCCGCGTGCATTCGCTGTCTTCGAGCACACGCAACAGCTTCACCTGCTGATACAGCGGCAGGTCGCCCAGTTCATCGAGGAACAGCGTGCCGCCATTGGCCTGTTCGAAGTAGCCGCGGTGCGCGTACATGGCGCCCGTGAACGCACCCTTGGCATGGCCGAAGAACTGCGATTCGAACAGCCCATCGGGAATCGCGCCGCAGTTGACCGCCACGAACGGGCCTTTGCCGTAGACGCTGTTCTTATCGTGCAGCAGACGCGCGATGCGCTCCTTGCCGGCACCGGTTTCGCCGTAAAGCATGACGTTGCTGTCGCAATCGGCAAAGGTCTCGACCTGCTCCAGCAGCCCGTGCATGGCCGGCGATGCGGCCACGAGGTCGCTCTGGTCCTGCGCCTGAGCCTGCGCAGACGACATCGACGGCAAAACCTTGCTGATCTGTGCTCGGAGTTCCGTTGCGCCAAAGTCCGGCCCGAGCACGTGCGTGTATTCGGGCGGGAAGCGGCTGGGATCATGCTGCGTGTCCGCCGCCACCCAAATCACCGGCATGCCTTGCGCGGCCTGCCAGTCAAGGACCGTAAAGCCGCCGCTTTCGACCACCGACGCGCTGATCACCGCCACTGCCGGCTTCAGCCGGGGCTCGGCCGGCTGAAAATCGATCCCACCCGCGCGGATCACCTCCGCCCCGAACGGCGCCATGAACCGCGCCACACGATCGGCAATGTCGTGACGGCCTTCCCAGACAAAAATCTCAAGCGTTTCGTACGCCCAGCGATCGGTTTTCATGTCGTCGCTTCCATGTCAGTAAACCAGCTCGACGGCGTCGCAGTCGAGGGAGAGGAGTTTGATGTCGGCGTAGCCGAGTTGGATGCCGAGGACTTCGAGTAGAGGGGTGAGGACGGCGTCGAGGGTCGAGCCAATCAGAGCCAATACCGGCGCCAGAATCGCCGCACCGATCGGCCCCAGCGGAATTCCGAGGACTGTCAATTGCAGTTGATTGAGATTGCTGTTCAGGATCGAGCCGAATACCGCCTGCGTCGCAACGCGCGGCGGTGAATTGCCGCTCGTATCGGTCTGCGGATTCAAGCCGATCTGAGTGGCCGCGATCGTTTCATCGGTCCAACCAGAATTGGCCGCCGGCGACACATTGGCCTTGATGCTCACTGCACCGATTCCGATCAGGCTAACGAGAGGCGCTGGAGCTGCCGATGAGCAATTCAACGCGCCACTGACTGCTGTATCTGCACCCGTAGCAATACATAGCGAAACAGGCTGCGGCTGTACCGAGATGGTGGCCGTCGAGTTCTGACGAGGAACGACACAGTTGTTCGCTTTCGCGTGTCCTTGCGCGCCGGCAACTTGCAAGCCGATCGGCAACGTAATGCCGGCAAGCCCCAGCACGTTGGCATTGATGCCTAAACCCAACCGAACCTGCGCTGTCCGCGCTTGCGTCCTCCACTGACCGGCGTTCGGCCCTGACAAGAACTGTCCCGGAGGCCCCACCGCGATGGCCGGCGGCTCGATGATCTTCAGCGACAGCGTGACCGCCCCCAACCCAACAAGGTTCAGCGTAACGGGCGCCACATTCACCGCCGACTGGCTGTTGGCAATCTGTGCAGCCGTTGTCAGAAGATCGAGCACGTTGACGGTGGCATTGAGTGCCGCCTGTTCATTGCCCGCCAGGGCCAGCACCTGAAGCAAGCCCGGCGAAGAGGCTCCACCATCGCCGATATTGATCGGCACATTCAAATCGCTGCCGAACGACAGCGCGTTGCTGGCGCCTGCCCCGCCCACAGATACGCCGGCAAGCCCGGACTGCGACGCGACCGAGATCACGGCATTGAAAAGATTTCCCAGGCTTGGTGACAGGGACAGCAACTGCTGCATCGAACCCGCCCCCAGCGCGACCGCCAGATCGGCGAGCCGGATGTTGGTGGTAGCCAGCCCCTGGTACGAGACGGCGTCGATATTCAGGTTCGTGTGGAGCAGGTATCCAAGCAGCTGGTTCAGGAGTCCGTTATTGACCGAGGCGAGCCCAGACCCGAGGGAGAACGCCACGATGGATGTGTTCTTGGCAATGGCCGTCGCCGTCAGTTGCCGCCGGCCCACCATGAAGAAATACGGCACGTTCTGCGTGATCGTGACCTGCGCCGCGTTGGTGTTGCCGTCAACGGCCGCCTGCGCGGTGAAATAGGTGGGCGCTGTGCCTGCGCTGGCATCCCACACGCCCGGCACAACTGCTAGCGTGACATTGCTGCCGTCAACCGTCAGTCCGTTCTGTACCACTGCCTGTTGGGCGGCGGTAGGCACGTCCAGCCGCTGCACGGCCGCCATCGCTGCAAGATCGGCGGAGCGTTGCAGAGCCCGCTGCTGATAGAACAGATTACCGATATCGATCGACACCAGCACCGCCAGTCCGACCGTGGCGACGAAAGTGGCCGTCATCACGCTCACAGCGCCACGCAGGCGGCGGCGGAGCATGACGGCTCGGCGAAGACGGAGGGGGGCGGCTCGTGTCACAGCGCGGGGCACATTCGTCAGAGGATCAGCGCGCGGGCTGCTGGACAAGATTGATTGTCGACGCCCGCGTTCCGGAATCCTGCTGAGCCGCGGTCGGCATAGCCTGATTGAACGAATTGAGGTAGCGCTGATAGGCAAGCGCAGCCTGCTCGCCGCGTAACGGCACGAACTCGCCCGCGTAGGTGCCATCGGTTTGCGCCTTGAGCAGCGCTCGGGTCGCATCACCCACGTTAGTGCCGACCTTGGGCGCCGCGCTCTGCGGATCGTTGCCCGAAAATCCCTGAGCGCCGGCGACGCCGCACGTCAGCCATGCCGCCACACCAGCGGCCATCAGGATGCGGAAACTCATTGCGAAACCTCCAAGGTGTCAAGCAGGCGACCGCGCTGCAACGCCAGCGGGCGTGCCGATGTACGCGTTGCAGTCGCCGCTGCGGCGACCGAGACGCCCGCAGACGCTGCGGCAGAAGGCCCGGTTGCCACGGTGCGCGGCGCCATCGTCGTGGTCTCCCTTGCGATACGGCGATCTCGCCAAGCGGCACGCACGCGCGCGACGTCGTCATCGACGGCCTTGCGCGCCGATGCTGTCAGCTGTGCATGTGCGGCCAGCGATGCAGCGTCATCCTTACGATCGTTCACGGTGAGCCAGATCACCAGGTTGCCCGCAACTTTCGGGTTACCCAAAGCCATTTGCTGGGCCTGCATCAACGGCACGCGGGCTTGCTCGACCTCGCCGGCACGCATCAGTGCGTAGCCCAGATCGCTGGCGGTATTGGCGTCGGTCGGATTGGCCTGTGCTGCCACCTGCAGCCGGCGAGCCGCCTCGACAAAATTGCCCTGCCGGCCTGCAACGATGCCCAAGCCACGCCAAGCCGCCGCATTGAGCAAAGCGCCCTGCGTGCCCGCGCCCATGGCAGAGGTGGCGCCGACCACCGCGCGATACTCGGCGTCGGCCGCTGCTAGCTGGTCGGTTTCGCGCAGCGCATCAGCGCGCATGAGCAGCACTTCAGGTGACCGCCCGTAACGTTGCTGATAGGCATCGATATGCGCCAACGAAGCGTAATACAGGCCCTGCTCCTGCATCTTGCGAATCAACGAAAGATACGTGGCCGGATTCGTGATTTCGGCCTTCTCCTGGTTCTGGCGTTGACGGGCCATTTCAATGTCGGCATCGGCGCGCAGGCTCATGTCGGACGTCGCCATCGAGCCGCAGCCGGCCACGAGGATGGTCAGCACGGCAAGGCTGGCGCGCGCGCTGTTTGGGAAGCGTGTCATCTCAATGTCCCCCGGTTTGTTGCAGGCCGCGCATGACGCCCATGAAGCCCGGCCCCGCGGTGATGATCAGCAGCGCAGGCAGGAGCGTCATCACCATGATCATCGTCATCTGCACCGTCAGCTTGCCCACGCGCTCCTTCAGGCGAGCGCGGCGATTCTCCTGTAGGCGCCCGCCGAACTGCCGCAGCGGCTCCTGCACCGCGCCGCCAAAGCGGTCCACCTGCGTGAGCAGCGTGATGAGACCCTTCAGGTCTTCGTTGTCAAACAGGCGCGCAATGCGCAGTAGCGTCTGCTCGCGAGGGCGGCCTGAGGCGAACTGCTGGTTGGCGCGGCCAAATTCGCCCGCAAGCACCGGCAGCATGCTGTGGAATTCGTTGGCAATCACCTGGAGGCTCTGGTCAATGGACAAGCCGACGCCCTGCAGCAGCCGCAACATGTCGACCATGACCGGCAGCTCATCGTCCATACGACGCCGACGGCTTTCCTTGCGACGCCCCAGCAGCCACTTTGGCGCAAGGTAGCCCAATGCAAAGCCGACAAATCCAAACACGAACACGAACAGGGCCGACGACGCATGCAATGCGCCGAACACGGCGAGCAGCGGCGGCAGCAAGATACGCGTACCGCCAAAGACCGTCCGGGCGTGCTCACCGTAGTAACCGCATTCTTCAAGCAGCTTGCGGTCTTCCTCGGTCACGATGCGGCGGCCCAAACCTGTGTCGATCCAGCGTTGCCCAACCTTGGCAATCTGCTGCTGGAGCTGCTGAGCTTCACGCGAGCCGTGCGGGCGCGGTTTTGCGGCGGGCTGCACCACCGGCGACGCAGCGGGTGCGGCAGGGTTGGCCGCCGTCGCGCGCATGTTGGACAACGCCGTATCGAGCTTGCGCGCGCTGCGATGCCGCGTGAGCGTTGCACGCAGCGCAAGCCCGCCGAATACCAGCACACCTGCGGCCGCTGCGGTCAGACTGAGAGTGATCAAGGTATCGTCCACGCGCCCTCCTCAGACCGATTTCGCCAGCCTGGCCAGCATGACGGCACCCAGCACTTCCATGCCGAAGGCCGTGAGAATCAACGTCTTGCCGAACGGATCGCGCCACATCGACATGATGTACGCCGCGTTGAACATGACGATCACCCCACCCACCACGATCGGCAGCAGCCCGATGATCCATGCGGACAACCGCGTCTCTGCCGACAATGCGAACAGCTCCCGCTGTGCCTGCTGCCGATCGCGCATGAACGCCGCCGTGCGCTCCATCACAATGTCGGCCCGCCCACCGTAGCGCAACGCCAGGCGCAAAACCGACGACAGCAGAATCAGCTCATTGACGCGGTACTGCTGGCCGACCGTCAGTACGGCAGCGTCCAGATCCTTGCCCGCACGCTGCATCTGCGTGATGGCGGTCAGGCAGTTGCGCAACGGTTGCTCGGTATTGGCGCTTGCGGCCTGAAACGCGGCCGGCACGGCGCTGCCGATGCTCATCAGCCGTACCACGCCATCCAGGAAGCCCGGCAGTTGTTGCAGCAGGCGCTCGTTCATCTTGCGCGTGCGGTTCCAGAACAGGAACGCGACGATCAACACGTACAACCCCAGCGCCGTCACAGCCGACATCATGCTCGACAACGCCCATACGACCAGCGCAATCACGATGGCCGGCACGATCAGCAACAGGTAAAAGCGACGCGTCGGTTCGATATCGGCGCGGCGCAGCGCGTCGTTCCACACGCGGTGGAGTGAATCGGGCACGCTGGCCGGCGCGGGCTCCACGTTCGGCTGGTAGCGCGCGTTGATCTGGTCGGTCTGTGCACGCACGAAACTGCGCGATGCCTCGCGCTCGCGACGGCGCACGGCCTCCGCCCACAGCATGAGCGACGCACCCATCAGCAGCAGCGCCAGGCAACCGAACCAGAGCGTCATGCTAGACATGGAAACGGCCTCCGCCGCCGAATCCAGTCATGCCGCCGTCCATGCCACCCCCTTCGCTGTTGCGCAGGCGGGCGAGCTTGGGCGAATGCGGCTGCAGGCCCAGCGCCGTCCAGCGGTCGACTTCTTCGCCGTCCGGACCGATGTAGGGTTCGTAACGATACAACTCCTGCGTCGAGATGATGTTGTCCCCCAACCCCGTGACTTCCGTAATGGACAGAATGCGGCGCTTGCCGTTGGACAGCCGCCCGATCTGCACGATGAAATCAATGGCGTTGGTGATCTGCCGGCGCAGGCTCACCTCGCTGCCCTGGAAGCCGGCAAAGCCCGCAAGCATCTCGAGCCGATAGAGGCATTCGCGCGGGCTGCTGGCGTGGATGGTACCCATCGAGCCGTCGTGGCCGGTACTCATGGCCTGGAGCATTTCCAGCACCTCGCCACCACGCACTTCGCCCACGATGATGCGATCGGGCCGCATGCGCAGGCTGTTGCGCAGCAGCTCGCGGATCGTGACGACGCCCGTGCCCTCAAAGCCGCCTGGCCTGCTTTCCAGGCGCACCACGTGCGGGTGGTTGAGCGACAGTTCCGCCGTGTCTTCAATGGTGATGACGCGCTCGGTCGTCGGAATGTGATACGCCATCGCGTTGAGCAATGAAGTCTTGCCCGAACTCGTGCCGCCGCTGACCAGGATGTTGCAGCGCGCGCGCACAGCGGATTCGATCAGCGCGCCAATCTCTTCACTCATCGTGCCCAGGCCCAGCAGATCTTCAGGCTTGAGCGGGTCTTTCCGGAACTTGCGGATCGACACGACCGGCCCTTCAAGGGCCAGCGGCGGAATGACCACGTTGATGCGGCCGCCGTCGGGCAGCCGTGCATCGACCATCGGGTTCGATTCATCCAGCCGGCGCCCGATCGGCGCGAGGATGCGGCGCACGATGCGCAGCAGGTGGTTGTTGTCGGCAAAACGCACCGGAATGCGTTCCAGAATGCCGTGCCGCGACACATAAACGTCGAGATGACCGTTGACGAGAATGTCTTCCACCGCCGGATCGGCGAGCAGGTCTTCGATCGGCCCAAAGCCGGCCAGCTCCTTCGTCAGCGCCTCGGCAATCTGCCGGATCTCCGTTTCGTTGACGGGGATGCGGCGCATGCGCGTAAAGCCTTCCACCTCCAGATCGACAAACCGTTGGATGGCCGTGCGCGACCAGCGGCCGAACTCGGCACCCAGCTCTTCGATGCGCGTGAGCAGATGTTCGTGCGCGGCTTCCTTGATGTCCTGGAAGGCCTGCGAAACGGCAAACACACCGTTGCCGGCGTCCGCCTGGTTGGAGAACTCGATGGGTTGTGTCATGTCGCGTTCCGTTCGGTGGTCCCGATGTCCAGTTCAGTGGCGTCTGCCGACTTGCGCTTGGAACGTCCGCCAAAGCGCCCGCCGAGTCGCGCACTCACACCTGACACCCAACTCGAGACACCTGAGGCGCGCTCGCTCTGCTGCGCATAACCCAGCGTCTGGGCGATCTGGGCAAGCGCGCGCACGTAGGCGTCGGTGGGGTGCGTTTCGGCCAGCATCGCGCCCTGGTTGGACGCAATCACCAGCGCTTCGCGGCGGTTCGGCACGGTCAGCACCGAGGGGATCTCCAACCGCTCCGCGATCTGTGCCGCGTCCAACGACAAGCGTGTGTCGAACTTTGAAATGGTCAGGTGCAGGTGGTCGCGGTCAATTTCGCGCTTCTTGAGTTCCTGCATCAGCTCTGCGGCCGAGACGATGGCGCCCACACTCTGCTCGGTCACGAGCATCACGTCATCAGCGGCCTTGATGATCTGTGCGATGAAATCGATGTTGCCGAAACCGCCCAGGTCGACCACCTGAAGATCGAAGAACGTGCGCAAGCGGTTAAGCAGGCCCAGCGCTTCGGAGAACGAGATATCACGCATCTCCGCAAGCGAAATGGGCAGCGGAAGCACAGCCAGCCCGTTCGGATGCCGCGACAGCGCGGTCTGCACGAACACCTGGTCGAAGCGGCGCAGGTTGCGCACGGCTTCAACAAAATGGAAGTTGGCCTGCACGTTGAGGTACAGCGCGCCATCGCGCAGCGGCTGGCCGAGGTCGAGCAGCATCACATCACTGGCAGACGTGCGGCGCACCACGGTGGCAAGGTTGGTGGCCAACGTGGTGGCACCCACGCCAGGACGCGCGCCCAACACGGCCAGCACGCGCCCGCGGCGCGTCGGCTCGGCTGAAGCGCGCTCGGCCAGCAAACGACGCACCACGCGCACGGCTTCGGCCGGCGCGCCATCCACATCGACGAAATCCTTTACGCCGGCGCGCAAGGCGGCGAGCATCGCGCGGCCATCGGCTGCCGAGCCCACCGCCACCAGCGGCAAGCCCGGAAACAAACGCGTGAGTTGCGCAACAAGCTGCGTGGCCTCGTTGATTGCGTCGGTGCCCTCGCCCAGCTTCTGGTCCTGGTCCGGTACGTCGATCAGCGTGGGGGACGAGGCAAAGCGCACAAACACCACCTCGGGGTTCACGGCGCCAATCTGCTCGATGAACGCGTCGTGGCCCGTCGTCTCCGCCACCAGCACGCCCAGCTCCCGAATCGCCGCGGCCAGCCAGCGGTGCACGCCTGCCGACTGGGCGTCGGCCTGCATGCCGCCACGCGCGCCGCCGTGCAGAAGGAAGTAATCCATGCCCGCCCCTTACTTCGAGAACCCGGGCATGGTGGCCGGATCTGCCACCCCCAGAGCAAACGGCCGCCATACCGGCTCGCCCGCGACATCACGATCCTGCCCGCCGCTTTGGCCCGGCAGCATCTTGTCGATCGGTGCATTGCGTGCCATCGGCTTGACCAAATGCGGCGTAACGATGATCACGAGCTCCCGCTCCTCCTGGTTGTAATTCAGTCGCTTGAAGAACGTCCCGATGATCGGCACGTCGCCCAGGAACGGAACCTTGTCGATGTTGGATAGCGTTGACCGGCTGACCAGGCCGCCGATGACAAAGCTCTCGCCATCGCCCAGTTCCACCGTTGTATCGGCCCGGCGCGTGACGATGGCCGGCACCGTCGCGCCATTGAGCGTGATGCCACGGCTGAAATCGAGGTCGCTCGCTTCGGGTGCGACCTTCAGGGCAATGCGGTTTTCCGACAGGATCGTCGGCGACACCGTCAGCCCGATGCCGAACGGCTTGTATTCGATGGTGGTGGTCCCGAGGGCCTGCGGCACGGGAATCGGAATCTCGCCGCCCGCCAGGAAGTTGGCGCTCTGGCCCGACAACGCCACCAGGCTTGGCTCGGCCAGCACACGCGCCATGCCGTTCGATTCCATCAGGCTCAGGTTGGCAAAGAGCCCCCTGCTGACCGACGAGACCAGCAGGTTGAACGCCGAGCCGATGGGCATGGTCGATTCGGTCGTCAAGCCGTTGGAGCCGAACGTGACCTTGGAAAGCGACGACGGCGCAAATGTCCGGAAATCGAAACCGCCGCGCGTACGGCCGAACGTGAACCCGGCTTCCTTGAGCACCGTCTTGCTGAACTCCACGACCCGCACGTCGACTTGCACCGTGCCCGGCACGTTCATCGAGGTGGTGTCGATGACGTTGCCGTCTTTCGGCTTTTCGGCGCCACTGGTCGTGGCGGCGGCGCGGCGCGCGCGGCTCAACGCGTATACATCCTTGGGCTGGCCCGACACGACGGCGGTATCGCCCTGCGCAACCACGGTCGGATCGCCTGCCACAGGCGCAGCGGCGTCCACCTGCACGTTGTAAGTCGTCGCCACGCCGCCCTGCGTCCAGACCATCACGTTGGCCGCGCCCGGCTTCTTGGCGATGATCAGGACACTCGTGGCCGCGCCGCGCCCCTTGAGCAACAGCGCATCGGCAATCTCGGGGTTGCCAATCGCAATGCGCTCCAGCGGCTTGCCCAGGCGAATCTCGCGCTGGCTGCCCGTCAGCAGATGAAGCGTCTGGCCGGTCGGTTCTGTCTGGGCCCATGCGGTCGACACGAAGGCAGCGTAGCCCAACGCAAGTACGCCCATCCAACCGCGAACCATGGCGGCATCAGTCATGTTGCTCCTCACGTTTTCCTGCGCGGATGATCTCGACACCAGTGCCGGCGGTGCTGCTGCGCACCGTCGTGCGTGCTGCGGCAACGGCTGGCAGCGGCGGCGCTTGCACAACTGCCGGCCTGCGCGCCGAACCCGTCAGGCTGGCCATCGACACGCCGGCTTGTGCAACGTCCATCGGGTTGCGGTTGGCGGCTGCCAGCAATGCGGCATCCTGCGGCTTGACGGTCGGCTCGGCGTCGTCGCCGGGGTTGCGCAGCGCCAGGAGCAGACGGCCGCTCTGATGGGCCATCGCCAATTGGTTGACCGCCTCCACCGGCACGGCCAGCACGGCCGTCTTGGCTTGATCGACCTTGCGTGTGACGTTGTTGCTCTCCGGCTGCTTCTGCGGCCCTTCGTTGACGGCCAGCGGGCCGAACGCCAGCACGCGCAGATGCGGCAGCAGCAGGCGCGCCTGGCTGTCTTCGATCTCCTGGCCGTCCTTGCGCATCACGAGAAACACGTCGACGTAATCGCCAGGCATGACGCGGTTACCCACGCCGATCACCTCGTCCACGTTGATGGCAACCGCGCGCTGGCCGGCCTCGACCTGCTGAGCCAATCCGGCGGAGAGTTGCGATGCGATCAACGGCACACCCACGCCAATCGGCAGGACGGGTTCGCGCCCCACCACCTTGCTGACGTCCGAGAACGCATCCGTCGGGTTGATGGGCAACCGTTCGATGGCCACCTGGTCGGCGGTGATGGCCTTGCCGGCTTCCAGCGGCTTCACGGTAATCACAACGGGATATACGGTCTTGCCGTCTTGCTGCACGGCCACCGGCGCAGGCGCACGATGCGCGCTCTTCCACGCTACGGCGCCAAGAATGGCGGCAAGCAGCAGGAGTCCGGCGGCGAAAATCTGGAGATGTTTGCTGGTCATCTGGGCGGCCTGTCTAGGCAATCTTGGGTGCGATGTCAGGTGCGATCAATCAAGAGAATCAGCGAACCGGAAGGGCTTACGAACCCGCTACCAACTGCACGACGGCCGAGCCCGTCAGCGTGGCGGGTGCGGGCAGCAGGGGTATCGCAGGCAGCAGGGGGGTGTTGCCGGAAGTCACGGGCAAGGTCAGCACCACGCTCAGGCATTGCATGCCTGCCACGTTCTGGCAGTTCACCAGGGGTGTGCTGCTCTGATTGGTCTGGACCCGCGCGCTCAGCGAGGCAGGCAGTACCGAAGCAACCGCCGCATAGGCCGCGGCGACACGTTGGGTATTGGAAGGCTGATAGCGCAGCGCGGCGCGCGCGCCCTCTTCAGCCGCCAGCGTCAGCATCTGCTGCATGGCGAGAATCACGCCGTAGTACACGATGCTCAGCATGAGCACCAGCAGCACCGGCACGACCACGGCAAATTCAACAGAAGCCGCACCGCGGCTGTTGTGTCGCGCAAGCCGGCTGGCTACTGGCCTGCGCGTATCTGGGTGCAGGTATGCACCCTCCCGTTCCCATCGCAATGTCGGCATGGCCGACTCCTTTTTATAGGCTGGCCGCTTTGCGGCTCTTCTTCAACGCTTGAATCTTCCGGCTACATGCCCGGCAACCAGGGCATCCGCATCGTGGCGGGCACCCAAGGCAGGCTCAGCAATCCGATCGCCATATAGGCTGCATACGGAATACCGCGGCGTCCGGCCTGTGCGGCGTCCCAGCGCTCCAGCGCCGGGCACATGCGCATCGCGAGCCAGGCCGACGGCGATGACACATCAAACTGGCGCAGCATCAAGATTGCGAGTCCATGCAGCCCCGCGATGAGACTGGAGACCAGCCACACTGCGACGAGCCCGTGCCAGCCGGCCAGCAACCCGGCGACCGTGAAGAACTTGACGTCGCCCGCGCCCATCCAGCCCAACATATAGAGCGGCAGAAAACAGGCGAATGCGATCACCCCGCCAAGCCAGAAGTCTTGCCAGTCATAGGCAAGTGCCTCGACCCCGCCCAGCTTGATCAGCACGATGGACAGCACCACGCCCGCAGCGACGAGCCAGTTCGGCACGCGCCGCGCGCGGAAGTCCCACGTAATAGCCAGAACTGCGAGAACTACGACACTCGCCCAGCCAGCGGTATCTGCATGGCCGTACCAGCGCTCTAGCACGTGGTAGCGCCACCACCTTTGATTGCCCCGCAGATGCTGTTGAACACGGTAGTGAGTTCGTTGCCAAGCTTGCTGACGGCGACCGTGATCGCTGCTGCGATGAGGCCCGCGATCATGCCGTATTCAACGGCAGTGGCACCTTGTTCATCACGAAGGAACTTCAGAACGGCGTTTTTCATGATTCTCTCTCCTGTTTGCACTCGCCCGCGGACGTGTTGATCTCGACCAGCTTTCGGCGCTCCAACCTTAGCCAGTTCATATTTGCTAGTAACGGATAAAACGCATGGGGATTTACTGCGATGACACAAGCGGCAGAAATTTCTGCTACCTGCGTCGTTCCACTAATGGAACGAGATTCAAGCCTCACTGAGCGTAATTCCCAGAACACACCCGGTGATCACCGCACACCCACCCCATGGGCATCCTTTTTTTTCGGCGTGTCACGTATGTCACGTAACACCCCGTAACAACTTTATAGGCGTGCGGCGCCGCAAACAAAATAACTCAACTGAGGTACTTGTCACAAATTAGAGTTAAGTCTCTATTTAACTTTATTAAAGACATGCCAACCCTCTGAAAACTAATGGAAATCCCCTAATGCACCTCGGACCAAACTCATTATTTGGGCGGGTTTCCCATTAATCCTCGGGGTCGGTCTGAACGCTCCCCTTCTGTCTAGACAAAAAAAGGATGCGCGAGCGACGGGAACACGCCCGCGCACCTTCAAGAGCACAGACAGGTACTGCTCAGTGAGCCAGGCTGCCAACGCCGCCCAGCAAGTTGGTAATGGGAGCCAGCGGGCTGCCGCCCGAGGCTCCGCCGGCTGCGCTCGTCGCGCCGCCCAGCAGATTGGTCACAGGGGCCAGCGGGTTGCTGCCGCCGGCTGCGCCGCCCAGAAGGCCGGTCACGGGTGCCAGCGGATTCGAACCGCCAGAGGCTCCGCCCAGCAACCCAGTCAGCGGGGCGAGCGGGTTGCTGCCGCCGGTGCTGCCACCCACGCCGCCAAGCAGGCCGCCCAGCGGGTTGCTGCCGGCAGAGCCGCCTGCCGTGGTGACACCGCCGATTGCGGCGACGGTCGTGCCGACCGACGTCACGACCGGACCCAGGTTCGAGACCACCGGCACGCCCGTCCCGGTGATGGTGTTGCCGGCGCCGGCGACACCGCCGCCTACCGTGCCCAACAGGTTGTTCAGAACCCCGCCCAGGCCGGTGGCATCGCCCACCATCTGCGTCGCCCCGCTGACTTGCGTGGTGACCGGCACGATGGCCGTGCTCAGCTGCTGCGTCACTTGCTGAACCGCGCCCGAGGACAGCGCGCTGCCCAGCAGCGTGCCGCCGCCAATCAGCGCCTGGCCGACCTGCTGAACGCCGCCGCCCACAGGCTGGGTAATCGGCGCCAGCGGCGCGCCCGAGCCCTGACCGAGGCCCTGCACCAGCGAGCCGGCGCTCACCGTGGCCTGGCCCAGATCCGTCACGACATTGCCGGTGCTGGCCACCGTCGTGCCGATCGGATTCGGGTTCTGGCCCATCTTGCCAATGCCGGTCTGGATGCCCAGACCGAGATCGCTGACGGCCTTGCCGGCGTTGTCCACCGTGCCGCCCAGCCCGGCCTTGGCTTGATCGGACAGGCCCGGAATGTTTGCGTTCTGAAGCGTCGAACCCAGGCTGCTGACAGCCTGGCCGGTCGCCACAACGGTGTTGCCCGTGCCGTTTGCGACCTTGCCGATGGGCGTCACGCCCGTCGTATCGTTCGGGCTCGGATTGGGCGAACTGCCCGAGCCGGAGCCTCCCGAAGAACAAGCCGCCAACATGAAAGCGGCAACAGCGCAGGCCAACGGCGCAACGCGAATGGAGTATCGAATGTGAGTCATGGTCCGTCCCCTTCTTGGAATGATGTGTCTTGATGTCTGAGCTCGGTACTGCGGACTGCGGGCCACATTCTGCAAAGGGCATGCCAGGTGGATTAGAAACATGACTCAGATTTCGGAGAGCGGCCTGTTTATTGGTTTTGTGGGCGATGCATCAGGTGTTACCCCAACCTCAAAACGCGGTGTTACGCCATTCAAATCCGTGTTTCGGACGTTACGGCGTAACGTGACACGGAACATATTCGTTCCCGACATAACCCACGAGGCAAACGTTTCACCCCTACTTTGGTAGGGTATGGAAATCACGCATTTTGGTTAGTTTCCACAGTTTCTTCATTTTTATTGAGATAACCGGGGCAAATTCTGATACCCCATTACGCATTGCGTAATAATCAAGACATGGCACACCGTTTGCAGAGTCCGGCCACCTCACAGCGAGAGTGAGACATTTTCCTGCTGACTAAAGCGGACTTTTAAAACGGGAGATCCATCATGAATAAGAACATCAAGTGCCTGGCCGCCACCATGGCAAGCCTGTTGGTTTTGGGTGGTTGCGCCAGCTCCGGCTCCGGCGACCTCGGCAGCTCGCTGGGCGGTTCAAACGGCGGCGGCTCGAACAACAACGGCGGCGGTTCGACGCCGACGCCTTCCCCGGCCCCCTCCCCTTCGCCGTCGCCTTCCCCCTCGCCGTCTCCGTCTCCGTCGCCTTCCCCGAGCCCGAGTCCGACTCCGGCACCTGCGCCCCTGACACCGACTGGCGCAGTCCTCAACAATGCGGGCGGCATTGTCACGAGCGTCGGTTCGACGGTGACCGGTCTTGGCAAGACGATCGAAACGGCGCCGCTGCCCTCGCAACTGAGCGGTGTGCAAAGCGGCTTGGGCGGTGTCGTCGAAAACGCCGGCGCGACGGTTTCGGCGCTGGGCACGGGCGTGCAGAACGGGCTGGGCAGCATCGGCCGCAACGCCAATCCGGTTGGCACCACGGTTTCCAGTCTCGGTAATGTGGTGACCGGTGCCGGAAACACCGTCACGAGCGCCGGCACGCTGGTCAACAACCTGGGCACCGGCCCGCTGGCACCGCTGGCCCCGGTGACGACGCCGCTGGCAGGTGTGGTCACGCAGATCGGCCAAGCCGTGGCCAACGGCGGCGGCACGCTGGGCACGGCCCTGTCGACCGGCCCCGTGGAACAACTTACGCAGCAACTGAGCACGGCCATCGTGCCGCTGACTTCACAGGTCACCAGCGGTACGCAGACGCTAGGCGCGGCCACCGGTCTGGGTTCGCCGGTCAATACGCTACTGGGTACGATTGGCGGGGCCGTTGCCAAGGGCGGCACCACGCTCACCGCGGCGAATGTTCCGGTGGTCAGCGGTCTGGGTGGCGTGGTCACGGCCACGGGCAACACGGTTGCCGCGCTGGGCGGCGTCGTGTACTCGCCCACAGCATCGGGCGGCAACCCGCTGGCGCCGATCACCGGTCTGCTGGGCGGCCTCGGTGGCGCGACGGGCGGCGGTAATCCGCTCGCTCCGATTACCGGCGCACTGGGCGGTCTGGGTGGCACTGGCGGTACCAACCCGCTCGCTCCGGTCACTGGCTTGCTCGGTGGTCTCGGCGGCGCGACGGGCGGCGGCAATCCGCTTGCGCCGATCACTGGCGCTCTCGGCGGTCTGGGTGGCGCAGGCGGCTCCAGCCCGCTCGCTCCCGTCACCGGTCTGCTGGGCGGCCTCGGTGGCGCAACGGGCGGCGGCAATCCGCTCGCGCCGATCACGGGCGCCCTCGGCGGTCTGGGTGGCGCAGGTGGCTCCAGCCCGCTCGCTCCGGTCACCGGTCTGCTGGGCGGCCTGGGCGGTGCAGCAGGCGGCACCGGCAATCCGCTGGGCCCGGTCAACGCAATCACGGCACCGGTTGGCACGGTGGTCACCACGGTGGGCACGGGCCTGACGTCGGCAGGTGCAGCAACGCCGCTGTCGCCGGTGACTGGCGCGGTGGGCGGCCTGCTGGGTACGGTCGGCGGCGTACTGGGCGGCACGCACCACTGATCGAGCGTCCACACAGCGGCGGACCGGCTACCACGCCGGCCCGCCGCTGTCGCGTTTCAAACAGACCGATGCCGCGCAATGCGGCATCGTCATTGGGCTCGCTGGCACGCGCCTTCGCGCCATCGGTATCAACCTTGGCCGTTGCGTCGCGTGAACGCTCCCTCCATGTGTCTTGTTGTAAAGCACCATGTCTCGCGGTTATCGTTTGATGCAACGCGCGGCTGCACGGCTTCGCGACACCACAAACGAATACCACGGAGGAGACAGGCGTGCGGACCACCACCATGCGGTTGGCCCTGGCCACAGGCGTAGCACTGACCGGCCCGGCACTGAGCTGGGCGCAGAGCAGCCCGACCCAAGGCAACCCGATCGACACGCTTCCCAAGGTCGATACTTCCCGTCCGCCCCAGCAGAAAATCCAGGTCGAAGTTCAGCGGCCGAATCCCGCGCTGGAGAATCTGCTCGCCACCCATCTCACCCCGACCAAGTTCCAGATCGAAGGCGTCAAGACGCTGCCGTTTCCTGAGGTCGCTGCGTATTTCGCACCGCTGGCCGGACACGACATCACCGTCGCGCAACTCCTGCAGGCCGCGAACGAGGTCACCAAGCTGTATGCCGACCGCGGTTTTCCGCTGTCGTTTGCCTTTGTGCCCGCACAGACCTTTGAAGGCGGGGTCGTGCGCGTTACCGTGGTCGAAGGCTATGTGGCGCGCATGCGAATCGAAGGGACACCCGGGCCGCTGGAAGGCCGCCTGCGCGACATCTCGCAGCGCCTGATGAATGAAAAGCCCTTGCGCCGCGAAACGTTCGAGCGCGTGACCGGCGTGCTGGCGCTGCAACCCGGTGTGCAGATCACCGCAACCGTGCAGCCGCCCACCACCACCGACGGCGCCAGCGAACTGGTGTTGAACGTGAAGCGCCAGCCGTACACCATCGGCACGGGCGTCGAATATCGCTCGCCGGGTGTGCGGGCCATCATCACGGGCACGTTGAACAGCGTGACGCCGCTGGGCGAGCAGATCACCGTGTCGACGCTGCAACCGCGCGGGTCGGATCACGAGACGTTCTACTCCGCCACGTGGGCACAGCCGATCGGCACCGATGGACTATTGGCGAAGCTCTCGTGGTCGCACTATCGCGGCATGCCCGAGAATCTGCCGCTGGAGCAACTGGGTTATCAATCGCGCTATCTGACGGACACGCAGCGGCTCGGTTTGTCATTGAGCTATCCGGTATTGCTATCGAACACCCGCAACCTGACGCTGACGGGCACCTTTTACGGCAACGACGACAAGCAGCGCTATACACCGCAAAACCCGGGCTTTGCGCAGACAGAGTTAGATACCAAAGTCCGCGTGGCTGGTGCCGAGGTTCTCTATACCGAAGTCAACCCGGGCGAGACCCGACGTGCGTCGTTGGGCTTGTACCAAGGCATCAACAGCTTGGGCGCCGGCAAGGGCGCCTCGGCCAACGCCACCAACAACGTCGACCTGAGCTTCCTGCGCACGCGCGTCACCGCCAGCGAAGCCCACGACTTGCCCCTGGGCTTTGGCGTGGTGGTGTCGGGGGCAGCGCAGTACAGCGGCGCGGTGCTTCCGTCGTCGGAGCAGATCAGCTTTGGCGGACGCTTCTTCGGCCTGGCCTATCCGGCCGGCGAAGTGGCGGGTGACCGCGGCTGGGGCGCCTCGGTGGAAATCAACCGCGCGTTCCAGGTCTCGATGGATCATCTGAAGACCGTGCAGCCTTACGTGCTGTACGACACCGCAAAGGTCTATTCGAACGCCGGCACGCTGGTGCATGACCAGCTCGGTTCGATTGCGCTGGGCGTGCGCTTCTCCGATCGGAAGTACTACACGCTGGATCTGGCGATCGCGCGCCCCGTGGGCGACAAACCGATCAATTCAAGCTCCCGCAGTCTGCGGTTCAACGCGGCCTACACATACCAGTTCAACTGACGCCCGCCGGCATCGTGAACATGTGTAGGAATTTTTTATATTATTTATATTTTCAGCGCTGAAAGTCGCCCATACTCCCCTCTTAGGAGGGGGATACAGCACCGTCCGAATTTGGGAGCATCAGAAGCGGAATGTTAAGTTTTTCCAAAGAGTTGCCGATTACAACAGAAGTCGCGCAAAACAACAATAATCATTACAGCGACGGCGGCATCACGCCGCACCACGCCGACAGCAAGGGATTGCACTCTGAGCTGTCGCAAATACGCACCGGGGGCCATCATGCTGCAACGTCTATCGGATGACGCAGAGTTCCATCGACTCGTCGATACCATTTACGAGGCGGTACTTGAGCCTGCGCAGATGCCGATCGCCCTGGCCCTGCTCTCCGTCTACGCCGGCGCCGAAAGCGCCCATTATTTCGTCTGGGACAAGCACACCGACACGCCGCGTCATGGCGTTTCGTCGGGCTGGTGCCAGCACTGCCCGCAGCCGGGCCACTGCAACGCCTTCTGCCAAGACCCGCAACTGATCAGTGCCGAGGCCTCTGAAGAGAACGCTTCGGCGGCCGTCACCCTCATCGACACGCCCGACATGCGCGTCACGATGCGACTGCGCACGCGCGACGACGAAGCGTCGGAAGTCAGCGCGATGGAGCGCGAGTCCCGCCTGCAGCGCGTACTGCCCCACCTGCAGCGTGCCGCGCGCATGCAGCAGCGCAACCTCGAGCTGAACGAACTTGCCGCGGTCGGCATGGCTGGGCTGGATGCGCTCGACTTTGGCGTGATGGTCATTGAACGCACCATGCGCGTGAAATACGCCAACGCCTGGGCACGCACGATGACGGCAGAAGACGACCGTTTGTCGCTGGATGGCAGCATGTTGCACTCGGCTGACCACATGCACAACGCCGCGCTGCGCAACCTCATCGAACACGCCGCCGGGTCGCTCGGCGTGCAAGGCGCGGCTGGTTCGTGGATGTATCTGGCGCGCGATGGCCGTCCGGTGCCGTTCATCGCCACCCCGCTTGCCCCCTCCGATGCGATGCGTTCGACGTGGGCTTCGCCGCTGGCGCTGGTGCTGGTCGGCAACTCCGAGACGCGCTCCGTCATGGACGCCGGCGTGCTTGCATCGCTCTTCGGACTGACCAACAAGGAATGCATCGTCGCTGCCCGGCTGGCTGCGGGCGAAACGCTGCAGGAGATTGCCGAGCGCGAATTCCTCTCGCTGCACACGGTGCGCGTACATATCCGCGACATTCTGCGCAAGACCGGCACACATCGTCAGTCTGAACTTGTGCGCTTGCTGCATCTGCTGCCGAGTGTCGATCTGGAACGTGCGGGCGCCGCCACGCCGGCTTCGCGTCGACGCGGCCGCTTGAATGCCTGACCGCGCCCCGGACCTCCCGACCGCCTTTCCAACCCGCCCCGCCTGACGCCGACGCCCAAACACGGGCGTCGGGCCATCCGCGTATACCCGGGTCACGTTTCCGCGATTTGTGCCGATCTCCCTAGAGAGGCGTGGCGCCGTCATGCCGGCTCGATACGAGACGGTTGCGGCGAATGATCCCGACACATTCTGTGAATAGCGCACAACAAACGCGCTTTTTCGCGGCCTGAAACGACAGGCTTTTGCGCTATCCTCGCCGCAAAACACAGACTAGGCGCCGGTCGTATCGGGGGGCCGCGCCGGATGCGCTCGCATGCATAACGATTTCCATATTGCGCTGCTGCTGTTTGCGTGGGTCAGCACGGGGCTGACCACGTTTGCCGCACTTGACGCTGCGACACGTCTGCCGGGGGGCTCGACGATCGCAAAACGCCGCAACTGGCGCATCGCCTGCGCGGCCATTCTTGGCATTGGGCTGTGGTCCGGGCTTTGGCTCGGCCAGCTTGGCCTGCATCGGCAGGTCGGCACACCCATATCCGCGCCGATTGCGGCGACGCTCATGACGGCGCTGGCTGCATCGCTGGCGGTCTTCTCCATTGTGTTGCCGGACGCGTCGCCCGCCAACGGCGCACAGGTTCCGCAACGACGCAGCATTGCCATGGGTGCCGTGGCGCTGGGCATCGGGCTGTTGACGATGGAGTTGTATCTGACGCGCCCCTGGGTGCATGACGACGCCCTGTCCCTGCGCCGCACGCTGCTGGGCTGGGGCGGCGGCACGCTCGTCCTTGGCACAGGCGTATGTCTGGCGGTGTGCATGGCGTTTCATATGCCGCCGGCGCAGCGTCGCGCCGCCGTGGGTTTGCGCGCGCGCGCCGCCGCCGTGCTGGCCACTACCGCCGTGCTGTCGCTCGTATTGTGGCCGTGTGCCGCGGTATGGCCGGCCGACGCGTCGATGACGCAGACCGTGCCCGTCATCATGCTCAGCGCCGGGGGCGTGCTGGTCGCGCTGGGCCTGCATGCGGTGCTGATGATGCTTGAAACCCGCATCGACTCGGCGCAGGCGCATCTGGAAGCATCGCTGGCGCGCGTGGCAAATCAGACGCCCCGGCCCCAGCTGCACGACACGCTGACCGGCCTGCCGAACCGCCAGCATCTGCGCGAAGCGCTCGAGGCCGCAATCCTCTCGTCCACACGGCGCGGCCGACCGTTTGCCCTCTTCTATCTGGACCTCGACAACTTCGGCCAGATCAACGACCAATACGGGCGCAACGCCGGCGATCGCGTGCTGCAGATCATTGCCGAGCGACTGCGTCAGACCATTCGCGGCGAAGACACCGTCGCGCGCCTTGGCGGCGACGAATTCGGCATCCTCGTGGAAGGCCTGGCGCTGCCCGAGGCCGCAGCGACGATCGGCGACAAGCTGTTGTTCCGCCTGCGCGAATCGGTGGAAGTGGAAGGCCGTCGACTGCGCGCCACCGCCAGCATTGGCGTCGTCGTCCATCCGCACAACGGCGCGACGGCTGATGCGCTGCTCGAACATGCCGACACGGCCATGTTCGACTGCAAGCAGTCGACCGGCAATGCCTACCGCTTCTTCGAGCCGCGCCTGAACACCACTGCGCACCGTGTGCTGCAGATTCAACGCGCGCTTTCGCATGCAGCGCTCAACGGGCAACTCTCGGTGTATTACCAGCCGAAGTACGATGCACGCACGCGAGCCATGACGGGCGCTGAAGCGCTTCTGCGCTGGAACCATCCGGAACTGGGCCCGGTGTCGCCGGCGGAATTCATCCCGCTGGCCGAACGCACCGGCACCATCGTCGAACTGGGCGACTGGGTGGTCGAAGAAGTCTGCCGCCAGATCATGCATTGGGATGCCATCGGCATGCCGCCGCAGCGCATCGCCGTCAACCTCTCGCCGCGGCAATTCCAGCAGCCCGACCTTGTGCAGCGCCTGTCGCAGATCCTGCACCGCTATCAGGTGGCCGCGCATCGGTTGATGTTTGAGATTACCGAGACAGCGGCCATGCGCGACGCCGGCCAGAGCATTGCCGCCATCCGCCAGATTCAGTCGCTCGGCTTTGAGGTCGCCATCGACGATTTCGGCACCGGTTATTCCAGCCTCAGTTATCTGCAGCGCTTCCGCGCCCAGCAGATCAAGATCGACCGCGCATTTGTCTCGGCGCTCGACGACAACCCCGCCGAGGCCGCGGCCATCATTCGCGCCATCTGTGCCATGGCGCACTCCCTGGACATGACCGTCGTGGCCGAGGGCGTCGAAACCGAAGCGCAAATGCAGGCCCTGGTGAATCTGCAGTGCGATCAGGTTCAGGGCTATCTGCTGGCACGTCCGCTGCCGGCCAAGGATTTCCAGGGTTTACTTGGGCTGCAGTACGCCTAATAAGTGACATCGAATTAGGCGGCACAGAAAATGCCCCTTTTTGATGCATTCAACCGAACCTTTCGAGAACCTTTCACCTTCATATTTGGAAATATTTCGGCAATGCGCAGGCGCGATTGCCGAAGCAATGAAGTAGTCACATAAGAAAAACTGTGTTGGGATTGCGTAGGCTGTGCGGCAAGATTGATTTCAATACCGCCGAATGGCCTGGCCCTTGTAATGGTTCATATGTTTACGACTTTCGCACCTCGCGCAAACACACGCCCCATACAGGTTTGCGCAAAGCGTGGTGGGGCAGAAAATCCACGCTATTGACATGAGGTCTTAACGAAATTCATTTCTCACCTGCAAACTCGTTATAATGCCCTGGGCTACGGGGAGCGTGCCCATGTTTCAATTGCAAAGTTGAGGAATCCATAATGCCGACTTACAAGGAAATTGTTCAGAAGATCTCTGAACTGCAGCGCCAGGCCGATGAACTCCGGGCAAATGAACAAGCGACGGTGATCGCTGAAATCAAGCACAAGATCGTGGAATACGGCCTGACCGCCGAAGACCTCGGTTTTGGTGCGAAGGGTGCCGTGGCCTCGAAGAAGGCCGGCCGCAAGGTGCCGGTGCGTTACCGCGACAACAATGGCAATACCTGGACGGGTCGTGGCAAGCGTCCGGGCTGGCTGGTCAAGGAGCTGTCGTCAGGCCGGAAGATGGAGGATTTTCTGGTCGCCTGAACTGCGCCACCAAGCGCAGCATTCCGAGCCCGCACAAAGAGGCGCGCCGGAAACCACAAAAGAAAGGCCGGCAAATTCGCCGGCCTTTTGTATTGCTGCCTCGCCGAGATTCGCGCGGTTACGTCTGGAAGCGCCCCACCGCCGTGCGCAGCAATTGCGCCTGCTCTTCCAGCGACAGCGCAGCGGCCGCCGCCTGTTCCACGAGCGCGGCATTCTGCTGTGTGACTTCGTCCATCTGGTTCACCGCCAGGTTGACCTGCTCGATGCCGGAACTCTGCTCTTCAGACGCCGCAGAAATCTCGCCCATGATGTCCGTCACCCGCTTCACGGCAGTCACGACGTCCTGGATCACCACACCGGCCTCTTCCACCAGCGCCGACCCGTTCTGCACACGGCCCACGGAATCACCGATCAGCTCCTTGATCTCCTTGGCCGCGCTCGCTGAGCGCTGTGCCAGGCTGCGCACCTCGCCTGCCACCACGGCAAAGCCGCGGCCCTGCTCGCCAGCGCGGGCAGCTTCAACGGCGGCGTTCAGCGCGAGGATGTTGGTCTGGAAAGCGATGCCTTCGATCACCCCGATGATGTCGGCGATCTTCTTGCTGCTTTCGTTGATGCCCGACATGGTCTCGACCACACGGCCGACCACCTCGCCGCCCTTGACTGCAATATCCGAGGCATTGACGGCCAGCGTGCTCGCCTGACGCGCGTTGTCGGCGTTCTGCTTCACGATGCTGGTCAGCTCTTCCATGCTCGACGCCGTTTCTTCCAGCGAAGACGCCTGCTGCTCCGTACGCTGCGACAGATCGGCATTGCCCGCAGCGATCTGCTTGGTCGCACTGGCAATGGAATCCGCCGAGTTCTTGATGTCGCTGATCGTGCCGGTCAGTTGCTGCTGCATCTCGGACATGGCGAAAAGCATGCTGTCCCGATCGCCCGGACGGGTCTGCACCCGCAACGCCAGATCACCTTTGGCAATGCGCGCAGCAATATCCGCGGCGTAGGCCGGCTCACCGCCCAGCTGACGTTGCAGGCCGCGCGTGACCGACACCACCACCACGGTCATCAGCAGGCCAATACCAAACAACAAGCCCAGCGATTGGATCAAAGACGTGCGGAACGCCGCATCCACATCGTCGATATACAGCCCCGTCGTCATCGACCAATCCCACGGCTCGTAGTACGAAACGTAGGTCAGCTTCGGCTCAGCCTTGTCGCTGCCGGGCTTGGGCCACAGATAGCGCACGAACCCGCCGCCGGCCTTGGCCGTCTGGGCGATGTCCACGAACAAATGCTTGCCTTCCGGATCGGTCGCGCCAGACATGTTCTTGCCGACCATCTCGGGCTTGATCGGATGCATGACCGACACGGTGTCGGTTCTCGACAGCGAAAAATAGCCGTCGGTACCGTACCGCATGTCTTTGAGGCGCGCGATGGACTGGGCCTTGGCCTCGTCCACCGTCATCTTGCCCTCCTGCGCCAGCTGGGCGTATTCCTTGATGACGCTGAACGCCGTCGCGCTGACGTTCTGGAGGTCGCGTTGCCGCTCCTCCATCCGCACAGTGCGCGCCCCCCAGGCACTCCACAATGTGATGACAAGCAGGCACAGCCAACTCAGGACAAGCGGCAGCCACAGCTTCTGACGAAGCGTGAGTCGATTCATCTTCCTTCCCTCCAAGCGTTTTCTTGTGTCCGCAAGGCACAGGTGCATCGCGGCGCTCCCCTGGCGCGATTACACGCGCTCTGTTTGGGGTATCGAACGCGCGCGGGGAAAACTTGAGTAGGGCATGTACCCAAGAAGACGCTGCCGACCGTAAAAGGCGAGAGAAAGAGATTTCAACGCAACGCGTTGGGGTTGATGCTTGGGAGTGCGCCGCCGCTGGCCGGCGCAGGCGCAGCTGTCGGCGCGGATGGAGCCGGGACAGCCTCGGCCGCAGAAGAATCGATCGGCGACCACGACTCCCACAAGCCATGGCGACGCAGCGTTTCGGGCGCTTGCGCAACGGTTGAAGAAGCTGGCGCGGCAACTTCTGCCTGGGCCACCTTCACGACCTTGACCGCCATCTCGATATGCGACCCGGCCATGCGCACGGCGTTGCCGCCGGCGTCGCGCACGGCCACACCGTGCGCAGCCATCTGGCGATAGTTGCCGTCCTTGTGCCGCATCCGGAATTCCGCCACGTACGCCGGCGAGTTGCCGTCAACATGCGCCTGGATGCGATTGAGCACCATGGGCAGATCATCCGGATGCACCAGTCGGAGATATTCGCTGGTGCTTGGGCCGATTTCCTTGAGCGTGTAGCCGAGCATGGCCGCAAAGCGCGTGGAGAACTGCGCGGCACGGGTGACCAGGTCGAACTCCCACAGGCCGACGTCTGCACCGTCCAGCAGCAGTTGATGGCGCGCAACGAGTTCGGCTTCGCGGCGGCGGTAGCTCTGCTCCAGGTCGTTGAGCGCCTGCACGGTTTCCTTGCGCAGACGAATTTCGCGGGCAGCGATGGCGGCCGCGGTGTCGCCCGTGGCGCGATCCCGATAACCCAGCAGCAAAGCCGCGAGCACCGTCGCAACCGCCCCCACCACCAGCAGCAACTGCAACCCTGCCGGCGCATTGGCGGGCATGGCGGGGAACGTCGAAAACGAACCCGCAAGCGACGCCGTGTAGACCGCGTCCGCCGTCAGCGCGGTGCCGAACAGCACGCTCACAAACAGGCTCACGCCCGGGCGACGCACCGCCACGCCCGTCGCGCCTGACCGCGCGGACAGCGCAAACTGCAGCGCCGCCGCGCACGCCACCGCCGACAAGACAATGACGATAGCGAGCAGCCCTGCGTCTTCCCATGCGGTGGTGCTGAAGCTCGTTACACCGGCCAACAGCAACACCGCCACCGGCCCACTCACGCTCAGCAGTACACCCAGCGAAAGCGCACGCACCATGCCCGCACGGCCGCCGAGGACGCACCACAGCGCCGCAACGGCCAGGCTCCAGCAGAACGAAGCCAGCGTCATCACGAGCACGGCGGTGTCTTCGTGCAGCGGCCAACGTGCAAGCAGCGGCAGCAGCGGCACGGCCCACAGCCCGATCGCGGAAAACAGCGCTGTCATGACCAGCGGCACGCGCGTGCGCGACGCGGTAGCGCTGCGCAAGTCATCGAGCAAACGCAATAGCAAGCTGCCCGCACCGCAGGCCACGACAAATGGCAGCAATGCAGGCAACGACGCGTGCGCCAGCGTATTGACCAGGTGAGCGATCAACGCCTCATCCACGACAGGGCGTCTCCTGTGGGTTCGAGCCGTTCAATGAATCAGCCACGGGTTTGAAAGCCGTCCGGATTCATGCTCTGCCAGCGCCACGAGTCTTCACACATCCGCTCGATGCCGTATTGCGCGCGCCAGCCCAGCAGCGACGCCGCCAGTGCCGGATCGGCATAGCACGCTGCAATATCGCCGGGGCGGCGGTCCACGATCTGATACGGGACGGGCTTGCCGCTGGCGCGCTTGTAGGCCTCCACCACTTCCAGAACGGAATACCCGCGGCCCGTGCCGAGGTTGACGGTAAAGCCGCGGCCATCGCGACGCAGCGTGTCGAGCGCCGACAGGTGCCCGCGCGCAAGGTCCACCACGTGGATGTAGTCGCGCACGCCAGTGCCGTCAGGCGTTGGCCAGTCACCGCCGTAAATCGAAAGCTTCTCGCGCTTGCCCACCGCCACCTGTGCCACATACGGCATCAGGTTGTTGGGAATGCCGCGCGGGTCTTCGCCGATCAGGCCGCTGTGGTGCGCGCCCACCGGATTGAAATAACGCAGGTAAGCGATTTGCCACGCCGCATTGGAAATCTCCAAGTCGCGCAGCACTTGCTCGCCCATCACCTTCGTCTGGCCGTACGGGTTGGTGGCCGAGAGCGGAAACGATTCGGTGATCGGCACGGTATGCGGATTGCCATACACCGTTGCCGACGAGCTGAACACCAGCTGGCGCACATTCGCATGCGCCATGGCGGCACACAGCGTCACCAGCCCGCCCATGTTGTTGTCGTAGTAGGCCAGCGGCTTCTGGACCGATTCGCCGACCGACTTGAGCGCCGCGAAGTGGATGACCGCAGAGATGCGCGAGCTGGCAAAGAGGTCGTCGAGCAGGCGGCGGTCACGTACGTCGCCTTGCACGAACTTCGGCGTCTTGGCGGTGATCTGCTCGATGCGCGACAGCACGGTCGAGCTGCTGTTGCAGAGATTGTCGAGACCGATCACCTGGTAGCCCGCATCCAGCAGTTCAACCCAGGTGTGCGAGGCGATGTAGCCGGTAGCGCCGGTCAGCAGAATGGTTTCTGTCATGGGGTGCGAGGTATCGAGGAAGGAGAGAGCTAGCGTGCCGGTTTGAACCGGGCATCGTCGTTCTACGCTGCGCCGACCCGCTTCGCAGCGCGTAAAACAGCGCGATCATAGCAAAGCCTGCCAGCCGCTAGCGGGCGGTTTGCAGCCTGTGTTGCACAAAAATTGGAACTACGGCTGGCGGTCCGGATGGGCAGCCGCCTGCCACTCAGCATAGGCCGCGCGCAACCGCCATGCCGACGTCGCATCGCGCAGGCCCAGCGCGTACCCCACCTCAGCAGGGTCCGCGCCAGCGTCGAACAGCGCCGCCGTGTATCCGTTGCGCAGGGTCTGCGGCGAGAGCCGTTCGCTGCGGTGCAGCAATGCCGGCAGCGCGGCAAGCCAGGCCTCAACGCGCCGGTAGACCGACGCTGCGTGCATCACGCGCCCGCTGGCGTCGGCAACGAACACGCGCTCGCCAGGCACCTCTGCGTGCGCGCGCACCGCCAGCCAGGCCGCCAGCGCGGGGCGCACAGCTTCCAGCACAGGCGCCCGGTAAGACGGGCCCCGCGGGCGCTCGACGGTGATCGTCTCCAGCGCCTCATCCACCTGGCGGAGCAGCAGCGATTGCACCTGCGCGACCTTCAGCCCCGCTCCATGGCAAACCGCCACGAGCGCACGGTCGCGCGCCAGCTTGAACGCACTGGCATTCGCAGCGGCCTCGCTGGCCTGCCCGCCCACCTCCAATGAAGCCTCGATCGCCGCGCGCTCGGCGGCTGACAGGAACGTGGTCGGGTCGTTCTCGCCTTCGGCCAGCTTCTGCTGGACAGCGGTGCTTGCCGGGTTGTGCGTGCCCGTGCGTTGCTGCTCGA
Source organism: Ralstonia flatus (assembly GCF_958439105.1). NCBI lineage: Bacteria > Pseudomonadati > Pseudomonadota > Betaproteobacteria > Burkholderiales > Burkholderiaceae > Ralstonia > Ralstonia flatus. The sequence goes on from NZ_CAUDLI010000007.1 coordinate 266,724, forward strand.
TCTGGTGGAAAACGCGCTCGATCAAACGCGCGTAGCGATATCGATGCAGCTTGGTCAGGCCCGATTCGTCGAGAAAGGCTGCGATGTCGGCGGCACTCCAATCTGCCAACGCGCGTTGGTGCGACTCGGCCCAGCGCAGCCACTTGCGCCACATCGCGCGATACACCGTCGCCGACGATTCACGATAGCCGCGTGCGGCGAGCCAGTGCTCGAAGGCTTGGGCGGGCTGCTCGGTCCAGTCTTGCAGGCTGGGCTGGAACAGGTCCGGAACGGGCGTGGCGGGCGGCGTGAATGCGGTCACTGCGGCAGCGGAAATACAGAAAGACGGGGCGTGGGCGAACCGGGGGTCAGGCAATTCGCGTATCCTGCCGAGCGTAACACGCAGCTCATGTATCCCATTGCGGACCTCATCGTGAAGAAAACCGACCTCGAAAAACTCAAGGGCCTCAAGATCGCCAACAACCTCAAGCGCGACAGCCAGCGCACCGGCAAGCCCGGCACGGGCAGCGGCAAGGCTATTCCCCAGAACAAGCTGCTGAAAGCGCTGCTCGGCAAGCCGGCTGAAGACGACGCGAAAAAGTCGGGAAAATCCTGACGCGCAGTCCACACATCTAGAGCCCCGCCCTGTTGTTCCAACGGGCGCTTGGGTGCTACCGTCCGGCGCGTTTCCACATCATCGCAGCGCCTCCCCTGCGCCGGACATGCCCGCCTCCACGCCCTCCTCGCCTTACCCCAATCTGCTCAGCCCGCTCGACCTCGGCTTCACCACGCTCAAGAACCGCGTGCTGATGGGGTCGATGCACACCGGGCTGGAAGACGGCAACCACTTCGACCGGCTCGCCGCCTACTTTGCCGAGCGCGCACGCGGCGATGTCGGGCTGATGGTCACGGGCGGATTCGCGCCCAACATTGCCGGTTGGACGAAGCCCTTCGCCGGGCGCCTGGCCACCCATGGCGCAGCGCGTCGCCACCGCACGGTCACCAACGCCGTGCATGAGGAAGGCGGCAAGATCGCCCTGCAGATCCTGCATACCGGCCGCTACGGCTACCACCCGCTTGCGGTGGCGCCCACGGCGTTGCGCTCGCCCATCAGCCCGTTCACGCCGCGCGAGTTGTCCGCACGCGGTATCGAGCGCCAGATCCGCGCCTTCGTGCGGTGCGCGCAACTGGCCCGCGAAGCCGGCTACGACGGCGTCGAGATCATGGGTTCCGAGGGCTACTTCATCAACCAGTTTCTCGTCACGCACACCAACAAGCGCACGGACGACTGGGGCGGCAGCTACGCCAACCGCATGCGCTTGCCCGTGGAAATCGTGCAGCGCACGCGCGAGGCAGTCGGCAACGATTTCATCATCATCTACCGCCTGTCGATGATCGACCTGATCCCGGACGGCAGCTCGTGGGAAGAAGTCGTGCAGCTCGCCAAGGCCGTGGAGCGCGCGGGCGCCACCATCATCAACACGGGCATCGGCTGGCACGAGGCGCGCATCCCGACCATTGCGACGAGCGTGCCGCGCGCAGCGTTTGCGTGGGTCACGAAAAAGATGAAGGGCGAGGTGGGCATTCCGCTCGTCACGTCCAATCGCATCAACACGCCCGAGGTGGCGGAGGCCGTGCTGGCTGACGGGTGCGCCGACATGGTGTCGATGGCGCGGCCGCTGCTGGCCGATGCCGATTTCGTACGCAAGGCCGCCACGAATCGCGCGCAGGACATCAACACCTGCATCGCTTGCAACCAGGCGTGCCTGGACCACGCGTTCAAGGCCAAGATTGCGAGTTGCCTCGTCAACCCGCGCGCGTGCCATGAGACCGAACTCGTCATTCGACCGACGCCCGCCAAGCGCCGCTTTGCGGTGGTGGGTGCCGGACCTGCGGGGCTGTCCGCTGCCATTACGCTGGCCGAGCGCGGGCACGCGGTGGACCTGTTCGACGCAGCACCGGAACTCGGCGGCCAGTTGAACATGGCCAAGACGATCCCAGGCAAGGAAGAATTTCACGAGATGCTGCGCTACTTCACGCGCCGCGTCGAAGCCACGGGCGTGACGCTGCGCCTGGGTACGCGCGTGGATGCGCAGCAGCTGCTCGCCGCCAAATACGACGAGATCATCATTGCGACGGGCGTGTCGCCGCGCAACCCAAAGATCCCAGGGCAGGACCATCCAAGCGTGCTGTCGTACATCGATGTGCTGCGCCATCGCAAGCCGGTCGGCAAGCGCGTGGCGATTGTCGGTGCAGGCGGGATCGGCTTTGACGTGGCGGAATTCCTCGCGCTCGACGGCCATTCGCCCACGCTCGATCTGCAGACGTGGCGTGCCGAATGGGGCGTTGGGGACCCGACCGAAGTGCGCGGCGGCGTGGATGGCATCCGCCCCGAACCGCAAACACCCGCGCGCGACATCGTCCTGCTGCAGCGGCGCGCCGGCAAACTCGGCGGCGGGCTGGGCAAGACCACCGGCTGGATCCACCGCACCAGCCTGAAGAACCTGGGCGTGCGCATGGTCGGCGGCGTCAACTACGAACGCATCGGCGACGAAGGCCTGCTCGTGAGCTACGGAGAAAAACGCGAAGCCGCCGAGTGGCTGCCAGTCGATTCCATCGTGCTGTGTGCGGGGCAGGAACCGTTGCGCGAACTGGTGGAGCCGCTGCAGGCCGGCGGTGCAAAGGTGCACGTCATCGGCGGTGCGGACGAGGCGCTCGAACTGGACGCCAAGCGCGCTATCGACCAAGGCACGCGCCTGGCTGCATCGCTGTGATGCCTGGGGCACGCGTGATGTGAAGGTTTTGCATCACGCGCTCCTTTTTACAATCCCATCCTTCCCCCGAACCGCTGCGAATGCCGAAATGACAATGGCTGACGCAGTCGGCCCGGTTCTTGCGTGAAAAGGCGCATCAAGCACATTCATCAGAACCGGTTTGTCCAAGAACGTCTCTCCTCTGTCTTCTGCCAATGCGGCGCCGCTGCCCCCGCTCGACCTGGGGCAAACGGCCTTCCTGCTCGACTTTGACGGCACGCTGGTCGATATCGCGCCGCAGCCCGATGCGGTGCATGTCTCTGCGCCGCTACGCGAAACCCTGGCCGCGCTGCATGCCGCCAGCGGCGGCGCATTGGCCATCATCAGCGGGCGCACGGTGCACGATTTGGAATCGCGCCTGTCGCTGCCCGGCCTCGTCATCGCCGGTGTGCATGGCGCCGAGCGCCGCTATGCAGACGGCGGCTTCGTTCGCCTGAGCACCGACGCCGACGCGCTCGCCCGGCTGGAGCGCGAGCTACGCGCTGAACTCACGCAGTTGTCGACGCAGTTTTCGGGCGTGGTGCTGGAGAGCAAAGGCATTGCATTTGCCCTGCACTACCGCCACGCGCCCGAAGCCGAGAACGCTGTGCTGACGCTGGCGGATCGGCTGGCGCACCGCTATGCCGATCACGTGCGCCTGCAGGCCGGCAAGATGGTGGTCGAACTCAAGCCGCGCGGCGCCAGCAAGGGCGATGTGGTGCACACGCTGATGACCGAGCCGCCGTTCATGGGCCGCACGGTGCTGTTTGCCGGCGACGACCTGACCGATGAAAGCGCCTTCGATGCCGTCAATGCGCTGGATGGCTGGTCGATCAAAGTGGGCGCAGGCCCAAGCCAGGCGCGCTGGCGCGTGCCAGACGCGGCGGCATTGCGAGCGTGGCTGGCAACGCTCGCCACCCCAGCCAAGCGAGGTGCCGCATGAGCCGACTCATTGTGGTTTCCAACCGCGTTGCGCCCGTTGCCGAAGGCCAGGGAACGGCCGGCGGCTTGGCCGTGGGTGTGTTCGATGCGCTGCGCGAAACCGGCGGCATCTGGTTCGGCTGGAGCGGCGAAACCGCGACGACCGTTTCGCACGAACCCAACATCGTCACCAAGGGCAACATCACCTACGCCACCGTCGGCCTGAACCGCAAAGACTACGACCAGTACTACCGCGGCTTTGCCAACGCGACGCTGTGGCCGATCTTCCATTACCGCGTGGATCTGTCGCGCTACGAGCGCCAGGAGTACCACGGCTACCGGCGCGTCAACGCGCAGTTCGCGCATCAGCTCAAGGCGCTGGTGCAGCCCGACGACATTCTCTGGGTACACGACTATCACCTGATCCCGTTTGCCGCCGAGTGCCGCGCGCTGGGGCTCACCAACCGCATCGGGTTCTTCCTGCACATTCCGTTTCCATCGCCGGAAATCCTGACGACGATTCCGCCGCATGAAGACCTCATGCGTGCGCTGTGTGCATACGACCTGGTCGGCTTCCAGACCGAAACCGATCGCGTCGCCTTCTACGACTACATCGAGCGCGAAGCCCGCGGCTACATCGAACAGAAGGAACAGAACGGCCCCGTGCACGCCTATGGCCACACGCTGCGCGCCGAGGTCTACCCGATCGGCGTGCATCCGGACGAGATCGCCCAGCAGGCGAAGGCGTCGCTGGCGCGGCGCAATCCGTTCATGCGGCATGCGAGTGTGCGCGGCGAGCGCATCGCGCCCCAGGGGCAAGGCCAAGGCCAGCCGCCCACGAAACTCATCATGAGCGTGGATCGGCTCGACTATTCGAAGGGCCTGCCGGAACGCTTCCGCGCATTCGAGCAATTGCTGGACGATTTCCCGGACCATCGCCGGCACGTGACCTTCATCCAGATTGCGCCCACGTCGCGCCAGGACGTGCAGAGCTATCAGCAGATCCGGCAACGGCTCGAAGCGGAGTCGGGCCGCATCAACGGCAAGCACTCGGAGCTGGACTGGACGCCCATCCGCTACATCAACAAGCAGTACGAACGGCGCGTATTGATGGCGCTCTTCCGCAGCGCGCAGATCGGTTATGTCACGCCCCTGCGTGACGGCATGAACCTCGTCGCCAAGGAATACGTGGCCGCGCAAGACCCCGAAGACCCCGGCGTGCTCGTGCTGTCGCGCTTTGCCGGCGCGGCGCGCGAGCTGGATGCCGCGCTGATCGTCAACCCATATGACACGCGCGGCATGGCCGAAGCGCTGAACCGCGCGTTGACGATGCCGCTGGAAGAACGCAAGGCGCGCTACGCCCACATGATGGATCGGCTGCGCGCGGCCAATCTCACCATCTGGCGCGAGCGGTTCGTGGCCGATCTGCGCAACGCGCCTTCGCAATAAGTCAGGCGCCCGCGCTGCCGGTGCGCGGCATCCGCTCGGCGGCCTCCGCTGCATCGGGGGATGCGTCGGCCTCGGGCCACAGCATGTCGGTCAGCACGGCATTCATGCGCGCCCAGTGTGAACCGGGCCAATAGATACGCCGGCAGACGTCGCACGTGCTGAAGAGCCGCTGGCGCTCGCGCACGCGGGGCGGCACGCTGGCGGACGCCTCTTCCGCGCTCAGCATGCGCAGCGGCACATTGCATTCGAGACAGCGTGAAAACGGCTTCGCCACGTCGGCCAGCCGCAGGCGCGTGACGATCTCGCGCATCTGCGCCTGCGGCTCGCGTGCACGGATGAACGCGCCACGCCGAATGCCGCGTCGCTTGAGGAGTTCGCGGTCGCGCGACAGCACGATCCAGTCTTCCTCGTAGGCGAGCCCTTCGATGGCCGCGTCGGCGTAATTGTTGTCGTAGGCGGTATCAAAGCCGGCCATGCGCAGCAGGCGCGCGGTGGCGCCGAGGTGGGCGTCGCACAGAAAGTGCAGCGGCGCCGCCGGCAGCGAAGGCTCCACGGCGGCAACCGCAACATGGCCCCGGGCCGGCAGCATGGCTTCCAGCGCCATGGGCCGGCCATCCACCAGCACGCGCCCCACTTCGGTATGCGGCACGCCAAGCGCCTCGATGGCGTGCTTGAGCGTGGCGCCCTCTGCCCACGCGCGCGCAACGGGATGCCCGCGCAACGCCAGCGGAAGAAGCGGCGTCAGGTTGGAATCGAACGTGAGGACGACGGTCTGCATGCCTGCCACGATACTCCCAACCCAACATGGGCGCCTTGGCACGTTGGCGCCGCAAGGGTTTTACCAAGCGCCCGAACAATAAAAATGCGGCGTGACCGGTGAAGTCACGCCGCAAACAGGGAGGAGGAGAAATTCAGTCGCTGCGCTTTATGCGCGCGATGCAGCACCGCCGTTCGGATAGCTCGCATCGCCATTCCACGACAGGTAGCCATCCGTGTCAGCCTGGCGATCGGCGCCTTGGCTGTACGGGTCAAAGCGATCGTTCTTCCACGACAGATAACCGTAGGTATCGGCCTGGCGGTCGGCGCCCTGCGTGTACGGGTCGAAACGGCCAGCCTGCGTTGCTGACGGCGCATCGAAGTTGGGCTGGATGGAAGCCGTTGCGGGCTGCGACAGCAGCGCGGCGGAAGCCGACACGGTGGCCACCATGGCCAAGAGAGCGCGGCGGGAGAAAGCGGAGAAGAGACGGGAGTTCATGATCGATTCCTTGTTCGTTTGCGCTCGTTGTTGCGCTTGGAAGGCAGAATAGATCGTTGCTCCCGTCTGATAAATGCGACTTTGCAGAAATAACTGTTCAGGCGGCGCTAACAATCTGCAGCCGCGGATTTTCCTTGAGCTGCAGGCACGGGTGGTCGGAAAACAGCGTCGCGACCCAGTCCACAAACACGCGCACCTTGGGCGACAGATGCCGGTTGTGCGGATACACCACCGAGATGGGCACCGGCTCGGAGACATAGTCCGGCAGCACCTCCACCAGCGCGCCCGACATCAGGTGCTCGTACACCAGGAAGCGCGACGTCTGCAGCAGCCCCAGGCCATGCAGCCCGCACGCCACCGCCGATTCGGCATCATTGACGGACACCATGCTGCGCACCTTGTGGATCTGCTTCTGCCCGTCGATCACGAAATCCCAGTCCATGCGGCGGCCGTTGCGCGCAGAGAAGTAATTCACCGCCGTGTGGTCCTGCAGGTCTTCCAGCGTCTTGGGCGTGCCGCAACGGGCCAGGTATTCCGGCGACGCGCAATTGACCATCGACAGCTGGCCGATGCGGCGCGCGACCAGGCTGGAATCCTGCAACTCGCCACCGCGCACAGCGCAATCCACGCCCTCCTGCACGAGGTCGACCGTACGGTCGCTCATGCCGATCTCCAGCTGAAGATCGGGGTACGCCGCATGAAAATCGCGAATGCGGGGCACGAGCAACCGTTTGCCAATCGACGCAGGAACATCGATGCGCAACGTGCCGCGCGCGCCCGACGCGCTTTGCGAAAACGCCGCCTCGGTCTCTTCCAGATCGCCGAGCAGACGCACACAGCGCTCGTAGTACGCAGCGCCATCGGCGGTGACATTGACCCGGCGCGTGGTCCGGTGCAGCAGGCGCACGCCGAGATGCGCCTCAAGGCTTTGCACCAGGTTCGTCACCGTGGCGCGGGGTAACTGAAGGCTGTCGGCAGCCTTGGTGAAGCTGCTGGCTTCCACGACACGCGTGAAAACCTGCATGGCCTGCAAGCGATCCATCTGCGGCTCCTTAGGGACGGACTCCACGGGGCGGGCGCACTGCCCGAATCAAAACGGGCAATGCGCCGGACCTGTGGAATCAAGGGGTCTGCTCATGCTCGAGAACACGCATGCATTCTGAGCATGAGGCGCGATCAGGATGGCGGCGACTACGGGTTTTCGCAGTGCAACAAGATCGGCCTCGAGCTAGGACACTTTGTAGCACAACCGTAAATATTGATTGTTCGGCTGCAACTAATAGTGATGTCTGATTATAGGCATTTATCTGCGTTCGTCTAATCACCATCATTCAGCCCATCGATATCCGGGTTATCCGCAAAGGTAAGCCCCGCCTGACATCATGGGTTCTTCTCCACCGCGCCTCGTTGTTTCGGATCGATCGCTGACCAGCGATGCGGCCTCGGCCGCTGTTCGTCCAGCGCGACCGTACGCAACGCCCGCCACCAACAATGTTGCACTGAATAACAATTTGCGCGGCGCAGCATCGACGCTGCCTGAGCAAGCTTCCACGCCGGGCGAAACGGCTGGCGCGGCACCGCTGCCGCGCGAGGTCATGGCCGAAGATTATTGGACCCAGGGCTACGCCAGCCGCATCCGCCTGCGGGTGTTCCGCCCCGAAATGCATGCCGACGATGCCGCCGCGCCGCTGCGCCGCCCCGGCGTGCTGTACCTGCACGGCGGTGGTTTCGTGCGCGGCTCCATCGACGATGCCGATGCGCCGGCGCGCCACCTGGCCGCCACATTGCCGGCCGTGGTCGTCACGGTCGGCTATTCGCTGGCGCCCGCCGCGCCGTTTCCCGCTGCACCGGAAGATGTATACGCCGCGCTGTGCTGCATGGCTGACCATGCCGCCGCATGGGGTATTGACCGTCGCCGCATCGCGGTGGCCGGGCATGACGCCGGCGGCAACCTGTCTGCGGCGCTGTCGATGATTGCGCGCGACCGCGGTGGCCCGCACCTGCGTGCGCAAGTCCTGATCGCGCCGATGCTCGATCCGACCATGGCCCGCGTGCGCCCCGACCACCTGGCCAACGCCGACAACTCCGCCGAAGTCTGCGCCGATTGCTATCGCCAGTACCTGCCCCGCCCGACCGAACGCGTGCACCCCTACGCCGCACCGGTGGAATCGCGCCGCCTGCAGGGCCTGCCCCCCGCCCTGCTGCTCACCGCGCCGCAAGACCTGCTGCGCACCGAAGCCGAGCGCTACGCCGCATGCCTGATCGAGGCGGGCGTGGTCACGCAGGTCGTGCGCGTGAACGAAGCGTGCCATGACTCGATTGCCATGAGCGCCGTGGCGCAAGACGAGATGACGTGCTTCCTGCGCTGGCACCTCGGCATGACGCGCCAGACCGCAGCACCACGCAAACGCCGTCCACGTGCGGACCGCAAGGACCGCACCTCCATAGACCCGACCGGGGAGACGCCTGGCTGAACCCATACAACAAGAAACGGAGTGCGAGGCCGCCCGCGTATTTCTACGCTGCGGCCAACGCGCTTTTATCCAGTCTTTTCTCTTTGCCTACCCAACAAAATCGAGAGAGTCATCATGAGCCTGTCCAAACGCACACTCGCCATTTCGGTTGCCGCCGTGCTCGGCGTTGCAGCTGTGGGCACCTACGGTCTGGTCTCCAGTGCCGGCGCTTCGCAGCAGCCGGCCGCCGCGCCTGCCGCCACGCCGGTGGATGTGGCGCCGGTCCTTGCCAAGAACGTTTCCGAATGGGATGAGTTTTCCGGCCGCATCGAAGCCGTTCAACGCGTTGAAGTCCGCCCGCTGGTGAGCGGCACCGTCACCGCCGTCCACTTCAAGGACGGCAGCATCGTCAAGAAGGGCGACGCGCTGTTCACCATCGACCCGCGCCCGTACGCGGCTGAAGTGGCCCGCACGCAAGCCGCGCTGACGGCCGCCAAATCGCGCGTGGCCTACACCACGTCGGAGCTGGACCGTGCGCAGAAGCTGGTGGCCGACAACGCCATCGCGCGCCGCGAGTTCGAAGAGAAGGAAAACGCCGCACGCGAGGCCCAAGCCAACCTGCAAGGCGCCGCCGCCGCGCTGGAAGCCGCCAAGCTGAACCTGGAGTACACGCACATCGTGGCGCCGGTCGCGGGCCGCGTGTCGCGCGCAGAAATCACCGTCGGCAACGTCGTCTCTGCCGGGGGCGCTGCGCCAGTGTTGACCACGCTGGTGTCGGTCTCGCCGATGTACGTGGCGTTCGATGCGGATGAACAAAGCTACCTGCGTTACTCCGAGAAGGCCGCCCAGGGCGCCAAGACCCCGGTCTACATCGGGCTGGCCAATGAAGACGGCTACACGCGCGAAGGCGTGATCCAGTCGGTCGACAACCGGCTGGATGTGCGCTCGGGCACGATCCGCGTGCGCGCCACGCTCGACAACGCCGACGGCCGCCTCACGCCGGGCCTGTACGCCCGCGTGCGCATGAGCACCGGCGCGCCGCACGACGCCATCCTCATCAGCGACAAGGCCATCGGTACCGACCAGGACAAGAAGTTCGTCCTGGTGGTGGATGCGGCCAACAAGACGAGCTATCGCCCCGTCGTGCTGGGCGCCTCCATCGACGGCCTGCGCGTGGTCAAGTCGGGCCTGAAGGCCGGCGAGCGCATCGTCGTGAATGGCATCCAGCGCGTGCGCCCGGGCGACGCCGTGGCACCCAACACAGTGACCATGGATAGCCTCGTCACCAAGCGCGTGGTGTTGCCGGGTGCACAGCCGGACGCCCCGGCCGCACCCGCCGAAGCCAAAGCCGACACATCCGCTGCGCCTGCCGCCAAGGCCGAAACCAAGCCCGCGAACGCCAAGACCGCAGCCAACGCACAACGCCTTCCGGCCGACCGCGCCTGATGGCCCCGACTGCGCTCAATCGCGACTGAACCTCATCGCTCACAGCCATGAACTTCTCTAAATTTTTCGTGGACCGCCCGATCTTTGCGGGCGTGCTTTCCACGCTGATCCTGCTGATCGGGATCATCTCGATCTGGCGATTGCCGATCTCGGAGTACCCCGAGGTCGTGCCGCCTTCGGTGGTGGTGCGCGCGCAGTTCCCGGGCGCCAACCCGAAGGTGATTGCCGAGACCGTCGCCTCGCCGCTCGAAGAACAGATCAACGGCGTCGAAAACATGCTGTACATGCAGTCGCAAGCCAACAGCGACGGCAACATGACCACGACGGTCACCTTCAAGCTGGGCACCGACCCCGACAAGGCGCAGCAGCTCGTGCAGAACCGCGTGTCGCAGGCGCTGCCGCGTCTGCCCGACGTGGTGCAGCGCCTGGGCGTGACGACCATCAAGAGCAGCCCCGACCTGACGATGGTGGTGCACTTGCTGTCGCCCAACGACCGCTACGACATGACGTACCTGCGCAACTACGCGGTGCTGAACGTGAAGGACCGCCTTGCACGGATCAGCGGCGTGGGCCAGGTGCAGCTGTTCGGCTCGGGTGACTACTCGATGCGCGTGTGGCTCGACCCGAACAAGGTGGCCGAGCGCGGCCTGACGGCCAACGAAGTCGTCAAGGCCATTCGCGACCAGAACGTGCAGGTGGCGGCAGGCGTGATCGGCGGCTCGCCGTCGGTGCCGGGTACGGACCTGCAACTGTCCGTCAACGCTCAGGGCCGCTTGAAGACCGAGCAGGAATTCGGCGACATCATCCTCAAGAGTTCGCCCAACGGCGCCGTCACCTACCTGCGTGACGTGGCCCGCATCGAGCTGGCCGCGTCGGAATACGGCCTGCGCTCGCTGCTGGACAACAAGCAGGCGGTGGCCATTCCGATCTTCCAGGCGCCGGGTTCCAACGCGCTGCAGATTTCGGATGACGTGCGCAAGACGATGGCCGAGCTGAAGGAAGACTTTCCCGAAGGCGTCGACTACCGCATCGTCTATGACCCGACGCAGTTCGTCCGCTCCAGTATCGAAGCCGTCACGCACACGCTGCTGGAAGCGGTGGCGCTTGTGGTGCTCGTGGTGATCCTGTTCCTGCAGACGTGGCGTGCGTCGATCATTCCGCTGCTGGCGGTGCCTGTGTCGATCATCGGTACGTTCGGCCTGATGCTGATGTTCGGCTTCTCGATCAACGCGCTGTCGCTGTTCGGGCTGGTGCTGGCGATCGGGATCGTGGTGGACGATGCCATCGTGGTGGTGGAAAACGTCGAGCGGAACATTGCCGAAGGCTTATCGCCACGCGAGGCCACGTACAAGGCCATGCGCGAAGTGAGCGGCCCGATCATCGCCATTGCCCTGACGCTGATTGCCGTGTTCGTGCCGCTGGCCTTCATGACGGGCCTGACCGGTCAGTTCTACAAGCAGTTCGCGCTGACGATCTCCATCTCGACCGTCATCTCGGCCTTCAACTCGCTCACGCTGTCGCCGGCACTGGCCGCCCTGCTGCTCAAGAGCCACGACGCGCCGAAGGATTGGCTGGCGCGTGCGATGGACAAGGGCCTCGGCTGGATCTTCCGTCCGTTCAACCGCGTGTTTGGCGCCGCATCGGAGTCGTATGGCCGCAGCACGTCGCGCGTGATCGGCCGCAAGGCGGTCATGCTGGGCATCTACCTGGCGCTGATCGGCGCGACCGCGCTGCTGTTCAACAAGGTCCCGGGCGGCTTCGTGCCGATGCAGGACAAGCAATACCTCGTGAGCTTCGCGCAGCTGCCGGACGGTGCCTCGCTTGACCGCACGGAAGACGTGATCCGCCGCATGTCCGACATCGCCCTCAAGCACCCTGGCGTAGAAAGCGCCGTGGCGTTCCCGGGCCTGTCGATCAACGGCTTCACCAACAGCCCGAGCGCCGGCATCGTGTTCGTCACGCTCAAGCCGTTTGACCAGCGCAAGAGTGCCAACCTGTCGGGCGGCGCCATCGCCGGGCAACTGAACCAGCAGTACGGTGCGATCAAGGACGCCTTCATTGCCGTCTTCCCGCCGCCGCCGGTGCAGGGCCTGGGTACGGTGGGCGGCTTCAAGATGCAGATCGAAGACCGGGGTTCGGTCGGCTACGAACAGCTCTTTGCCGCCACGCAAGCCTTCATGGCGAAGGCACGCCAGACGCCTGAGCTGGGCCCGTCGTTCTCGAGCTACCAGATCAACGTGCCGCAGCTGAATGCCGACCTCGACCGCGTGAAGGCCAAGCAGCTGGGCGTGCCGGTCACGGACGTGTTCGACACCATGCAGGTGTATCTGGGCTCGCTGTACGTGAACGACTTCAACCGCTTCGGCCGTACGTACCAGGTGAAGGTGCAGGCAGACGCGCCGTTCCGCGCCCATGCAGAAGACATCCTGCAGCTGAAGACGCGCAACACCGCCGGCGAGATGGTGCCGCTGTCATCGCTGCTCCGTGTGTCGCAAGGCTTCGGGCCGGACATGGTCGTGCGCTACAACGGCTACACCGCTGCCGACATCAACGGCGGCCCGGCCCCGGGCTTCTCGTCGGGCCAGGCGCAGGCGGCTGTGGAACGCATCGCGCATGAAACGCTGCCCAAGGGCGTGCGCTTCGAGTGGACGGACCTGACGTATCAGCAGATCCTGGCGGGCAATTCGGCCGTGTGGATTTTCCCGATCTGCGTGCTGCTGGTGTTCCTGGTGCTGGCCGCACAGTACGAAAGCCTGACGCTGCCGCTGGCCGTGATCCTGATCGTGCCGATGAGCCTGTTCGCCGCCATGCTGGGCGTATGGGTCTCGCATGGAGACAACAACATCTTCACGCAGATCGGTCTGGTGGTGCTGGTGGGGCTGGCGTGTAAGAACGCCATCCTGATCGTGGAGTTTGCGCGCGAGCTGGAGCTGCAGGGACGCACCATCGTGGAAGCAGCCATCGAGGCCTGCCGCCTGCGTCTGCGCCCGATCCTGATGACGTCGATCGCTTTCATCATGGGCGTGGTGCCCCTGGTGGTGTCGACCGGCGCCGGCGCGGAAATGCGTCATGCCATGGGCGTGGCCGTGTTCGCGGGGATGCTGGGCGTGACGCTGTTCGGCCTGTTCCTCACGCCGGTGTTCTACGTGCTGCTGCGCACGCTGGCGGCTCGCCGCGGCCAGCGCTCGGAAGACGCACCCGATCGTGATCTGGACCTGGACGGCGCGCTGCCCGTGCCGTCGACCCAGCACTAAGGTCAACACTCATCAAGACATCGTTATGAACGCGTCGACACAACAACAAACAGGTCCGGCCATGCGCGCGGGCCGCTGGACTCCGCTGGCGCTGGCCGCCGCGCTGTTCCTCGCGGCCTGCTCGCTCGCCCCGACCTACGAGAAGCCGGACGTTGGCACGCCCAACGCCTTCAAGGAAGCAGCGCAGCCAGCGCAGGCGACCGATGCACCGCTGGCGGCAAACGAGCAAGGCAAGTGGAAGACCGCCGAGCCCGCCCTGCCCGCCGACGGTGCGTGGTGGAAGATCTTCAACGACCCGACGCTCGACAAGCTCGAAGCGCAGGCCGCTGAAGCCAGCCCCACGCTGGCCGCCGCCGCCGCCCGCGTGACGCAGGCGCGCGCCTTCGTGCAGGCCAACCGTGCATCGCTGTTCCCGGAACTGGACGTGGGCTTCGGCCCGACGCGCCAGCGGGCGTCGGCGGCATCGGCCGGCTTGCCGGTCGGCGCGCCCGTGCAGCCGCAGACGTACTGGCGTGCGCAGTCCACCGTGGCGTATGAGGTCGACTTGTTCGGCCGCGTGCGCAACAACATCGATGCCGCCGGTGCCGACGCCGAGCGCGTCGAAGCGCTGTACCGTGCCGCACGGCTGACCTTGCAGGCCGACGTGGCGCAGACGTATTTCAGCCTGCGCACGCTGGATGCGGAAGAAGCCTTGCTGTCCCGCACGCTGGTCGGCCGTGAAGAAGCGCTCAAGCTCGTGCAGCGCCGCTTCAACACCGGCGACATCGGCGAACTGGACGTTGCCCGCGCCGATGCCGAACTGGCCACGGCACGCTCTGACCGCATCGGCGTACAACGTCGTCGCGCGGTGCTCGAGCACGCCCTGGCGACGCTGCTGGGCAAGGCACCGGCCGATTTCAACATGGATGCACAACCGCTCACCACGCTGGATGTGCGTGTGCCGGCAGGCCTGCCCTCCGCCCTGCTGGAGCGCCGCCCCGATGTGGCTGCTGCAGAACGCTCGATGGCTGCGGCCAACGCACGTATCGGCGTGGCGCGTGCGGCCTTCTTCCCGCAGCTGCAGCTGACGGGCGGCTTCGGCTACGAGTCGCACGACATCGGCGATCTGCTCAAGTGGGGCAGCCGCACGTGGATTCTCGGGCCGCTGGTGGGCACTGCGCTATCGCTGCCGATCTTCGACGGTGGCGCTCGCAGCGCTGGCGTGAAGCAGGCGCGCGCCGCGTATGAAGAGAACGTCGCCAACTACCGCGAAAGCGTGCTCGTCGCCTTCCGCGAGGTGGAAGACAACCTCTCCGAACTGCGCCTGCTGGCCGACCAGGCCAAGGCCCAGGACGACGCCGTGCGCGCTTCCACGCGCGCCGCGCAGCTGTCCCGCACGCGCTACAACGCGGGCTCGGTCAACTACCTGGACGTGATCGATGCCGAGCGCAACATGCTGTCCGCCGAACGCATCGGCGTGCAACTGGCCGGCAGCCGCGTGAACTCCACGGTCGGGCTCATCAAGGCACTGGGTGGTGGCTGGGGTGATCTGCCGCCGGCCGCACCGGCCAGCGCCGCCAACCCGACCAACCCGGCCCAGCCTGCAACGGTGGCGCAACAGTAACCAGGCATTGCTCCCTCTCTCTCTGGAAAGCGAGATCTGCGCGGCTTCGGCCGCGTTTTTTTTGCCTTTGCTTCAGTGAACTGGGCCGATTGCAGCGGCGGCCGCTTCTTGCACGTCCCGATTCCATGCACGAGGCTCGGGGCTTCAACAGCGGTGCGCATTTTGCGGATTCCGCTTCGCGGCGCGCGGCAATCGAGCCTTGCCGAAGCACCCCTGTCCCTTAACGCACCGCCGTCGGCCCGCAGACGGCCGAGCGCCGCAGTTTTCGGTGCGTGCCTCAGTCCTAAACATTCGATTCCGACAGTCGGAGGGTGGAGCCTCACACTCAAACAGTCGCGCACGGCCCTCGGAGGCCCGAATGCGGGGGAGTGTCAGTATTTCCGTGTTCGAGGCGGGGGTTGAGAATCACACGGACGGTCGAACGAATCGATCCGCATAGAGGATAGCGAACTGGTTCATGGCCTGCTTCCATTCC